>NZ_AKIV01000019.1 GCF_000282655.1 Polaromonas sp. CF318 | reverse complement strand
GGCGGGCGCCAGCGGCCCGCCGGTCAACGCCGGCAACGCGCCGCGCGTCAAGGCCGTCGCGGTGGTCAACAGCCCGAATGTGAATGTGCTGGGCGATGCGCGGTTTTTGCAGGTGACCCAGCTGCTGCCTGAAGGCCTGGTGGCCAACGCCGTCGCCGTCCAGGAAGCCAACCGCGAATACCAGGAGCGCGCGCTGGCGCGCGGCGGCCTGCGCAAGATGTACATAGGCACGCTCACGCTCAGCCTGTTCCTCGCTGTGTTCGGCGCGGTGCTGCTGGCGGTGCTGCTGGGCAACCAGCTGGCCAAGCCGCTGCTGGTGCTGGCCGAAGGCGTGCGCCAGGTGGCCCAGGGCGACCTCACGCCCAAGGCCGCGCTGCAAGGCAAGGACGAACTCGGCGGGCTCACGCGCTCCTTCGCCGACATGACGCAGCAGCTGTCCGACGCCCGCACGGCGGTGCAGCACAGCATGAGCCAGGTCGACGCGGCGCGCGCCAACCTGCAGACCATCCTGGACAACCTCACGGCCGGCGTCATCGTGCTGGACGTGCGCGGCCGCATCCAGTCCAGCAACCCGGGCGCCACGCGCATCCTGCGCGCGCCGCTGGCGGCCTACCACGGCCAGTCGCTTGGCGAGGTGCCGGGGCTGGGCGTGTTCGCCAAGGATGTGCTGGCCCAGTTCGCCGACTACCTCAGCGACGCCGCGCCGCACGGGCTGGAGCACTGGCAGCAGTCGTTCGAGCTCAACGCGGCCATGCCCGGCGCGCCCGACAATGCCATCACGCTGATCGCGCGCGGCGCCGAGATGCCCGGCACCGAGGAGTTCCTGCTGGTGTTCGACGACATCTCCGAAATGGTCTCGGCCCAGCGCGCCCAGGCCTGGGGCGAGGTGGCGCGCAGGCTGGCCCATGAGATCAAGAACCCGCTCACCCCGATACAGCTGTCGGCCGAGCGCCTGGAAATGAAGCTCAGCGGCAAGGTCGGCGAGGCCGAGCAGCAGCTGCTCACCAAATCCGTCAAGACCATCGTGGACCAGGTCGACGCCATGAAGCGGCTGGTCAACGAGTTCCGCGATTACGCCCGGCTGCCCGCCGCCGAGCTCAAGCCCGTGGACCTCAATGCCCTGGTCGCCGACGTCATGCAGCTCTACCTGCACGACAACCACAGCGACGGTCATGGCGGGCGGCGCAGCGATGCCGCGGCCGCCGTGCCCGTCGTCACCGAACTCGACCCCAAGGCCCCGCTGATCCAGGGTGATGCCCAGCAGCTGCGCCAGGTCATCCACAACCTGCTGCAAAATGCGCAGGACGCCCAGGAAGGCAAGGAGGGCGCGCTCGTCACCCTCAAGACCGAGTACTCCGAAACCTCCAAACGCGTGCGCCTGAGCGTGCGCGACAAGGGCACCGGTTTCCCCGAGCACATCCTCAAACGCGCCTTCGAACCCTATGTCACCACCAAGGTCAAGGGCACGGGGCTGGGGCTGGCGGTGGTCAAAAAAATCGCCGACGAGCACGGCGCGCGTATCGATATTTCCAACCGTGTGGTGGACGGCGCGGTGCAGGGGGCGCAAGTGTCGTTATCATTTGCAGTTGTGGCTTAACAACACATTCAGTAACACTTCGATTTCAAGATCCGCACGGCATCGCAACAACAGGCAGGCAGCAATTCAATCATGGCAAATATTCTGGTGGTCGACGACGAGCTGGGCATACGCGACCTTCTCTCAGAAATTCTCAATGACGAAGGGCATCAGGTCGAGCTCGCAGAAAACGCGGCCCAGGCCCGTGCCGCACGCGGGCGTTCCAGGCCCGACCTGGTGCTGCTGGACATCTGGATGCCCGACACCGACGGCGTGACCCTGCTCAAGGAGTGGTCCTCCAGCGGCCTGCTCAGCATGCCCGTCATCATGATGAGCGGCCACGCCACCATAGACACCGCCGTCGAGGCCACCAAGATAGGCGCCATGGCCTTTCTGGAAAAACCCATCACGCTGCAAAAACTGCTCAAGGCCGTCGAGCAGGGCCTGAGCAAGGCCTCCCCGCGCAAACCCGCCGCCCTGAACAACAATTCCGCGATGCCCCTGGCCGACCTCACGGTGGAGGCCGTGATGACCGGCGGCACCTTGCCGGCCCCCGTCGACCTGGGCCCCCAGGCCACGCAGAGCTTTCTGCTGGAAAAGCCACTGCGCGATGCGCGCGACGAATTCGAGAAAGCCTATTTCGAATTCCACCTCGCCAAGGAGGGCGGCTCCATGACCCGTGTCGCCGAGAAAACCGGCCTGGAGCGCACCCACCTGTACCGCAAACTGAAGCAGCTGGGCGTGGATCTCACGCGCGGCAAACGCGGCATCTGAGCTTTTGCGGCCGGCCTGCCGGGCACCCCTCGCGGGTGATATATAATCTAAGGCTCAGGCCCGGTAGCTCAGTCGGTAGAGCAGAGGATTGAAAATCCTTGTGTCGGTGGTTCGATTCCGCCCCAGGCCACCAGATGCGCAAGCCCTTGATTTCTAATGGAATCAAGGGCTTTTTGACTTTTGGTGTGCCGCTTTCCCTTGCGTTGGGATACTGGGCCCCATGTGCCGCGGCAACATTGGGGTTCGCGGGATTGGCAGATTCCAGGGCGTACCGCCGCCTCTTCGGATATGGAGCGCCTGTAAGATGCCCCGCTGTAGTGTCGTCCTCGCATTTCGGTAGAAGGCTTGGCCGGGGCGATGAATTTCAGCCGAGCCGCCAATACCAGGAGTTCAATTGAAGTACCACGTCAGTCACATCATGTGCGAAGGCCGGGCGTATGGCTTACACGCCTACCAGGAGGTCATTGAGTCCGTCGTTTGGGGTCTGCGTGAGCTGGGGCACACAGTGGAGTCCGGCGTAGACACCTTCTCTGAAACGGCAACGAACATCATTTTTGGTGCTCAGATGCTTGAGATGGATGTGGTGAGCAAACTGCCGCCCTCCACCATTGTTTATAACTTCGAGCAAATTCGGGGCGCGACCTTACTGAAGCCGGCGCTGATGCACGCCGCGGCGAACTTCAAAATATGGGATTACAGCGAAGGGAATGCGGATGTGTGGAGGAAGCTCAACGCAGATTGCCGGGTCGTGCCGGTGGGTTATGCGGAGCCTCTGACGCGGATTCCCAAAGCGCCGATCCAGGACATTGACGTCCTGATGTACGGGGCACCCGGGCCCGATCGTATGGATGCATTCCATCACCTGTGCCATTCCGGGCTCAAGTCAGTCTTTGTGTGCGGGCTGTATGGGAAGGCGAGGGATGAGTTGATTGCGCGATCAAAAGTCATCGTGAACATCAATCTCTATACAGCCAAAAAAATATTTGAAGTCGTTCGCGTTTCTTATCTGTTGGCCAATCGCAAAGCCGTGGTGGCCGACATTGATCCGGAAACCATTATTGAAGAGGATATTCGCGCCGGAATCTGCGTCGCGTCTCCGTCAATGCTTGTTCAGGAATGCCACAACATTATCTTCAACGACGCTCGCCGCCAAGCGATAGAAGAAGCCGGATTTGAGGCCATGCGAAGCCGGGACATAAGGCCTATCCTCGAAACCGCCTTGGCGGCCTGAGATTGGCCGCTGGTTAAAAGGTGAGTGCGGTTTGACGCGGCTATCCAGGCAACCGTTCAGGCCCGGCCCCGTATTGGCGTGCAGCATGGACGGGTCAACGAATTTCCGTGGCCTGCCTGGCCTCCCGCCACACCGCCGGTGTTGACCCGACCTCGCGCCGGAACACGGCGTTCAGGTATTGCACCGAGCGAAAGCCTGAGGCCAGCGCTATCTCCGCGATGCCGGTTTCCGTGTGGGCCAACAGTTCAAAGCAGTGCTCCAGCTTGCACTGCAGGATCAGGTCGTGCACGGAGCGCTTGAGATCCCGGCGGAAGTACATCTCCAGCGACGAACGCGACATGCCCATCATTTCGGCCACCTGCTCGGTCTTGATGCCCTGGCAGGCGTACTGGCGTATGTAATAGAGCGCCCGCATCACCGGCGGGCTGTGCTGCACGTCGCGCGCGGTCGACGCCCGGCTGTGCACCTCGGCCGGCGGCACCACCACGCGGGCGCCGCGCACCGGCGAGCCGCTCAGGGCCTGGTGCAGCAGCTGGGCCGCCCGGCGGCCCATCTCGGCCGTGCCCTGGCTCACGGAGCTGAGCTCGATGCGGGTGAGGTGCTGCCCCAGCGTATCGTTGTCGATGCCGATGATCGCCACTTCGTCGGGCACCGCGATGTTGGCGACGATGCAGGCCTGCAGCAGCTGGCGCGCGCGCGCGTCGGTGACGGCGACGATGCCTGTCGGCTTGGGCAGGCTGTCCAGCCAGTCGATCAGTTTTTTGGTGGCGCTCCCCCAGGTGGGGGCGCTGGTGGCCAGTCCGCGGTGGATCTCGCCTGAAGCGCCGTTGCGCTGCAGCCATGCAGAGAATGCCCTTTCGCGTTCCTGCGCCCAGCGGTTGAGCGGCGATTCCGGAAGGCTGTAGCAGGCGAAGCGCGTCACGCCGGCTTCCACCAGGTGCTCGAGCGCGCGCGCCACCAGCAGCTGGTTGTCGGTGGCCACGTAGGGGACCTGTCCTGGGTAGCAGGCGGGATCCTCGTACGAGCCGCCGATGGCGATGACCGGCACATGGGCACCCGCGAGCGCCCGCGCGACGGCGGGGTCGTCGTAGTCCGCGATGATGCCGTCGCCCTCCCACTCGTGGATGCCATCCAGGCGAAAGCGGAAGTCCTCCTCCAGGAACAGGTCCCAGGCCACGCGCGTCTGCTTCACATAGTCGCCGATGCCGATGAGGATTTCGCGGTCATAGACCTTGCTGGCGTGGAACAGCAGGGCCACGCGCAGGACTGCGGGGCCGCTGGTCCGGTCGGGCCGGCGCGTGGTCGGGCTTTTGGTCATGGAAGGCCGATCTTGGCACATTGCGCCGATTGCTGCGATGCAGAAAGAAATTTCATAAGCCGCGCTCGGCAATTTCGCAAGCTGCCGCGCAGGCGCGCCCGCTAGCATCGCCACTCTGCTGATCGTGATGCGGGTACCGTCCGGGCCCCATCGCGTGGCATCGCGAGCCGGATCCGCGGGCGTCGACGCACGAAGACGCCGCTTTTTCGTGTGCGCGAAATGCCAACGGTTTCCGGGCAAGCAACGAGGAACTCGATGACTGAGCAAACCCGCTATCCGAGTCTCAAGGGCAAGAGCGTGTTCATCTCTGGTGGCGCGACCGGGATAGGCGCGTCCCTGGTGGAACATTTCGCCGCGCAAGGCGCCAAAGTGGGGTTTGTGGACATCGATACCGAGGGAGCCCTGGCCTTACAAGCCCGGCTGGCGCGCGAAGGCCTGCACGGCGTCCATTTCGAGGAATGCGACGTCACCGACACGCCCCGCCTGCGCAGCGCCATCGGCACGCTGCGCCAGCGCATAGGCCCTATCCAGGTGCTGGTGAACAACGCGGCGAATGACCAGCGCCATCTCATTGAAGAGACAACGCCCGAGTCCTGGGACAGCGGCGTGGCGGTCAACCTCAAGCACTACTTTTTCGCCGCGCAGGAAGTTTTCAAGGACATGAAAGCCCTGGGCGGGGGCTCGATCATCAATTTCGGCTCCGTGAGCTGGATGGTCAAGACGGGCGGCATGCCCGTGTACACCACCTGCAAGTCCGCGGTCCAGGGGCTCACCAGAAGCCTGGCGCGCGACTTCGGCGCCCATCGCATCCGCGTCAACACGGTTGTCCCGGGATGGGTGATGACCGAAAAGCAGATCCGGCTGTGGGTGACGCCGCAAGCGAAGGTCGAACTGGCCAAAGCGCAATGCCTGCCCGGCGAACTTGCACCCGCGGACCTCGCGCGCGCCGTGCTCTTTCTCGCTTCCGACGACAGCAGCATGATCACTGCGCATGACCTGGTCGTCGATGGTGGCTGGACATGAACGCTCCGGCCGCGCGCGATCTCATCCTGGTGACGGGCGCGACCGGCAAAGTCGGACGCGCATTCATGGACCGCCTGCTGGGCGATGCGCGCTACGACAGGTTCGGAATTCGCGCGCTGTGCCATAACCGGGCCTTGCCGCCGCATCCTCGCGTCGAATCGGTGAAAGGCTCCATCCAGCATCGCGCCGACGTCCGCCGCGCATTGGAGGGCTCCACGCACGTGCTGCACCTTGCCACCAGCAAGGAGACGCCCGACGAGGTGATGGATGTGGCGGTCAAGGGAATGTTCTGGCTGCTCGAGGAGTGCCGCGCCAGCAAGACATTCCGGCAGTTCCTGCTCGTGGGCGGTGATGCCGCGGTAGGCCATTTCTACTATCCGCACAGCGTTCCCGTCGTCGAGAGCCAGCCGCACAGCGCCTACCCGGGGTGTTATGCCCTGTCCAAGGTGCTGGAGGAAGTCATGCTGGAGCAATACCAGGTCCAGTACGGGCTGAGCAGCTGCTGCCTGCGCGCGCCCTGGATCATGGAAAAAGACGACTTCCGTTACGCCCTGTCTTTCGGCGACGACGTCTTCGGCGGCCCGCGCTGGCATGAACTGGTGGGGACGGACAAGGCGCGCGAATACCGCGCGTCCGGGGCCGTTCCGGTCATGCTGGATCCACAAGGCGAGCCGGTCAAGCGCAACTTCGTGCATGTGGACGACCTCGTGGAAGCGCTTTTGCTGGCGCTCGATGCGCCGCGGGCCCGGCACCAGCGGATGAACATCTGCATGGACGAGCCCGTCGATTACGGAGTCCTGGGCGACTACCTGGCGCGCACCCGCGGTGTGCCGCTGGTTCCGCTGCGCACGCCCTACCACTCGACATGGCTGGACAACAGCAAGGCGAAATTCCTTCTGGACTGGCGGCCCCGCTACGACATGGCGCGGCTCGTGGAGGCCGCGTGGGCCTACCAGCGCCCCGCCGACGAGCCCCGCGTCGTCTGGTATCCCGGATAGCAACACCGCTGCTCCCGCCGCCGCACCGGGAGGAGCTGAAAGCATGGAGTGGCGGCGCGATTCGAAAAATCAACTTGAGGAGACAGGACATGAGACAGCTTCAGCGACGCACCTTCACGGTAATTCTGGCCGGCGCCGGCCTGGCGGCGGCATGGAGCCCGTTGGCCCGCGCCCAAGCCGCCGGCAAGAAACTGGTGATCGGGTTTGCCCAGACGGGCGCCGAAAGCGAATGGCGGACGGCCAATACCGAGTCGGTCAAGGCCGCGGCCAAAGCGGCCGGCCATGAACTGAAGTTTTCCGACGCGCAGCAAAAGCAGGAGAACCAGATCAAGGCCATCCGGTCTTTCATCACCCAGAAGGTGGACGTCATCATCCTCGCGCCACTGGTCACCACAGGCTGGGACACGGTGCTCAAGGAAGCCAAGGCCGCGAAGATTCCCGTGATCCTGGAAAGCCGCAACGTGGTGGTGAAGGACACGTCCACCTGGACCACCTTCATAGGCTCCGACTTCGTGGAGGAAGGCCGCCGCGCGGCGCAGTGGCTCCTCGACAACACGAAGAACACCACGGGGACGGTCAACATCGTCGAGCTGCAGGGGACGGTCGGCTCGGACCCGGCCATAGACCGCAAGAAAGGCTTCGACGAAGTCCTCAAGGGGAATGCGCGCTACAAGGTCATCCGCTCCCAGACCGGCGACTTCACGCGCGCCAAAGGCAAGGAAGTGATGGAGGCCTTCCTGAAGGCCGAGGGCAAAAAGATCAATGTCCTCTACGCGCACAACGACGACATGGCCATAGGCGCGATCCAGGCGATCGAGGAGGCGGGCCTCAAACCCGGCAAGGACATCCTCGTCATCGGCGTCGCCGCCGTCAAGGGCGCCTTCGAAGCCATGATCGCCGGCAAGATGAACGTGAGCGTGGAATGCAACCCGCTCCTGGGCCCGCAGCTGATGGAAGCCGCGGCCAAGGCCGCCGCCGGCCAGACCCTGCCGCGCTGGATCAAGACGATAGAGGGTGTGTTTCCCGCCGAAGTCGCGGCCAAGGAATTTCCCAACCGCAAGTACTAATTGAAATTGACCAACTGGTTAGCGAATCAGCGAAACGGTTTTGCCATTCGTAGGGTGACAAAAGCGATTGGCCTGGGAGTCGCCGCTCACTACGACCAAGCCGCGCGATTTAGCGATCGCGCCCATGCCGCCGCCAGGCCGGCAAATAACGATCAGGAGACAACCATGCATACGAGACGAGACCTTCTTGCCGCTGGCGCGGGCGCAGCACTGGCCGGCATCGCGGGAACGGCGGCGGCGCAGACCTATGAGCCCGGCTGCTTCAAGCCCTTTTCCGCCAGCACCAAGACCATCCAGTATCCGGCCCGCAAGGGCCCCTACCGCATTGCCCTGGCCAACGGCTATGCGGGAAACAGCTGGCGCATCCAGATGATCAAGTCGCTCAAGGCCTACGCGGCGACACCCGAGATCAAGCCGCACATCAAGGAGCTGAAGGTGGTCTCCACCGGCACTGACGTCGCCGCGCAGCTGGGCGCCATCGACAACTTCATCAATGCGGGCTTCGACGCCATCCTCACCATCGCGGTGTCGCCCACCTCCTTCAAACCGGTGATCAAACGCGCCAAGGATGCGGGTGTGGTCCTGATCCCCTTCGACAACGTGCTGGACACCGACGAGGTCATCCAGGTCAACGAGGACCAGTTCGAAATGGGCCGCCTCATGGGACGCTGGCTGGAGAAGAACGGGGTCACCAGCGGCAAGGTGCTCGAGATCCGCGGGCTGCCGGGAAACTCGGTCGACCGCGACCGGCACCTGGGCTTTCGCGAGATCATGGAAAAGCACAAGGGCGTGCAGATCGTCGAGGTGGTCGGCAACTGGGATGACGGCACTTCCCAGAAAGTGGCGGCGGACGCCATCGCCGTGCACGGACGGTTCAACGGCATCTACACCCAGGCCGGCTCCAACGGCACGGTTCGCGCGCTCATCGAGGCCAAGCATCCTTTCGTGCCGATAGGCGCTGAAGGAGAGAACGGTTTTCGCAAGATGGTCTACGCGCACCACAAGGACGGGCTCAAGGGCGCTTCGGCCGCGCAGTCCCCCGGCCTGGTGGCCGTGGCGCTGAAGGCGGCCGTCGCCGCGCTGCAAGGGCAGAAGCTGCCCCAGTACATCTCGGTGCCCATTCCCTACGTGGAATACCCGCAGATGGCACCGGGCAAAAACTTCTATCCCGAGCTGCCGGACACCTTCTACGTGGCCAATGAGTTCCCGCCGTGCAACATCAACATCACGGCGCCGGACATCATGAAGCAGAGCGAGGGCAACACCTGAAGGACCTGAAGGACCTGAAGGAACGCGCCGTGCCCCAGACCTTGCTGCAGCTCCAGGACATCTCCAAGCGCTACGCGGGCGTGCGTGCGCTGGACGGCGCGGATCTCGCTTGCCATGCCGGCGAGATCCACGCCGTTCTGGGAGAAAACGGCGCGGGCAAGTCCACCCTCATCAAGGTCATCGCCGGGGTGGTGCAGCCCGACGCCGGGCGCATCCTCATGGAAGGCGTGGAGCTGCGCCTGGCTTCACCCAACGTCGCCCGCGACCATGGGATCGCCTGTGTGTTCCAGGAGCTGTCCCTGGTGCCTGACCTCTCGGTGGCCGAGAACATCTTCCTGTCGCGGCCGCCGCGCCGGCGCGGGCTGATCGACGCGAAGGCGCAGCAGGAGCAGGCCGCCGCGCTGCTGGCCATGCTGGGGTGCGGCGACATCCACCCCAGGGAGCGCGTGCGGGACCTGCCGCTTTCGCGCCGCCAGCTGATCGAGATCGCCAAGGCGCTGAGCCTGCAGCCACGCCTGCTGATCCTGGATGAGGCGACTTCCGCGCTGAGCAGCGAGGACGTGGAACGGCTCTACACGCTGCTGTTCGAGTTGCGCGCGCGCGGCGCGGGCATCCTGTTCATCTCGCACCGCATGCACGAAGTCAAGGCGCTGGCCGACACCTGCTCGGTGTTTCGCAGCGGCCGGCGCGTGGACAGCTTCGCCGGCGGCACCCGATCCGATGCGCAGGTGGTGCAACTGATGATAGGCCGCGACGTCGCCAAGACCTATCCGCCGAAAACCGGCCCCGCGCCCTGGGCCCAGCCCGCCATCAGCGTGCAGGGCCTGGGCTGGCCCCCCGCGCTGCACGACGTCTCGCTGGAGATCAAGGCCGGAGAGATCGTCGGGCTGGGAGGGCTGGACGGGCAGGGGCAGCGGGAGTTGCTGCTGGCGCTGTTCGGCGTGCTCAAGGGTGTGCAGGGCCAGGTGCAGGTATTCGGCCAGTTGCGCCGCGACCTGGCGCCGCATGTCTGCAAGGGCCCGGAGCTGGGCATCGCGCTGATCCCCGAGGACCGCAAGACCGAGGGGCTGATCCTGCCCATGAGCATCCGCGAGAACATGAGCCTGGTCAACTTGCCGGCGCTCGGGCGCCTGGGCATGCTCAGCGCGGCGGCGGAGGAATCCGCCGTGGCGCGCATGGTGGAGCAGCTGAGCATCAAGATAGGCTCCGCGCAAGACCCGGTGCAGACCCTGTCGGGCGGCAACCAGCAGAAGGTGGTGATCGCCAAATGGCTGATGGCCCAGCCGCGCGTGCTGCTGCTCAACGACCCGACCCGCGGCATCGACGTGGCCACCAAACAGGAGCTGTATGCGCTGCTGCGCGAGCTGGCCGCCCAGGGTGTGGCCGTGCTGCTGTATTCCACCGACTATGAGGAGCTCATAGGCCTGGCCGACCGCGTGCTCATCATGTACGAGGGCCGGATCGCCCGCACACTGGCCGGCGACGCCATCAGCGAGCACGCGATCGTGGCCTCCTCGCTCAACGTCTCGTCCGGCGGCCGGGAGGCCGCCACCGTATGAGCCGGCGCGGCGAATGGCGCATGGCATTGCGGCGCAACGGCGGGCCGCTGGCCGCGCTGGCGGTGTTCATCGTGATGTTCGCGCTGTTCCTGGTGGAGCACCCGCGCTCGATTTCCGTGGCCATCGTGACCACCGCATCCAACAAGGCGGTGCTGCTGGCCATCGTGGCGATGGCGCAGACCCTGCCCGTCATCACCCGGGGGCTGGATCTCTCCGTCGGCATGGTCATGGTGCTGACCGGCTGCCTCGCCTCCACGGTCGTGAACGGGGCGCCCTGGCAGGTGGCGCTGGGCATCGTGCTGGTGCTCGCCTGCGGCGCGGCGGCCGGCGCCCTCAACGGCGCCATCGTGGTGTTCGGGCGCCTGCAGCCCATCATCGTCACGCTCGCCACCGGCGCGGTCTATTTCGGCTTTGCCCTGCTGCTGCGGCCCGCGCCGGGCGGGGAGGTCAGCGAAGGGCTGTCGGACGCGCTGACCGGCCGGCTGTTCGGGGTGATCCCCAGCACCATGGTGCTGCTGGCCGTGCTTGTCGTGCTGGGGTGGATGCCTTTGAAGCGGACGGTGACGGGCCGCGCATGTTATGCCGTCGGGTCCTCGGAGCAGGCGGCCTACCTTTCCGGCGTTCCGTCGGAGCGCGCCAAGTTCCTGGCCTATACCGTCGCCGGCCTGCTGTCGGGTGTGGCCGGGCTGCTGCTGTCCCTGATCGCGCTGTCGGGCGAGGCCAGCGGCCCGCAGGCCGGCTTGTACACCCTCAATTCGATCGCGGCGGTTGTGATAGGCGGCACATCCCTGTACGGCGGCACCGGCGGAATGGTCGGCTCCATCCTGGGCGCCTTCGTGCTGCGCACCATAGGCGACCTGCTGTTCGTCTTCAATGCGCCGGCGCTTTGGCAGCCCCTTTTTGAGGGCCTGATCCTGCTGGCCGCTGTGTGCATGGGCGCGGCGCGCGTGCTGCGCGTCAGAAACCGCCTGGAGCTGTTCTGATGAGCGCCACCGAGCTGACCGCGCAGCCTTCGTCCGGGGTCAGCAGGAACCCCGTGCAGCGCCTGCTGCTGAACCCGCCCGCCGTGGTGGGGCTGTGCTGCCTCTTGCTGTTGCTGGCCGGCAGCGCCGTGAACCGCAACTTCCTGATGCCCGTCTACCTGCTGCAGCAGCTGCAGATCGCCGCTTTCCTCGGGCTTGCCGCGGCGGGGCTGATGGCCGTCATCCTGCTGGGCCACATCGACCTGTCGGTGCCCTGGACCGTCACCACCGGCGCCATGATGGCCGCCGCCGCGGGGTCGGCCTATGGGGCCGGGTGGGCCATCCCGGCCGGCCTCCTCTGCGGCGCGTTGGTCGGCCTGGTCAACGGCTTGGGCGTGGCGCTGCTGCGCATCCCCTCGATGATCTTCACGCTGGGCGCCAACGCCGTGCTGCAGGGGCTGATGGTGCTGTACACCGGCGGCCATGCGCCGCAGGATGCCGCTACGCCGCTGATGCGTGAGCTGGCCGTGGGCAGGACCCTGGGCCTGCCCAACGCGGTGCTGGCCTGGGCGGCCGTCTCGCTGCTGGTGTACCTGCTGCTGACGCGCACGGCAGCCGGCCGTTATGTCTACGTGATCGGCAACAGCGAGCGCGCCGCCTACCTCAGCGGCGTGCGCACCGCCAGGATGACGATCGCCTGTTTCGTCGCCTGCGGCATGCTGTCGGCGTTCGCGGGGGTGATGCTGGCCGGGTATTCGGGCAACGCTTACCAGGCCATGGGCGACCCTTATCTGCTGCCGGCGATCGCGGCCGTGGTGCTGGGCGGCACCAACATCCTGGGCGGGCGCGGCAGCTACCTAGGCACGGTCGCCGGCGTCGTGTTCATCGTGCTGTTGCAAAGCATGCTGGCGGTTTTGCAGCTGCCCGAGGCGGGCCGCCAGATCATTTATGGTGCTCTCATACTGGCCATGCTGTTACTGTATGGAAGATCGGCCAAGGTGAGATGAAACGGAATGAAGTGAGGTCAAGTGAAATGGGCATGGGTGAACACTACGGCATTCGCGGTGACTTCCGCCTGCACGACGCACGCTTTCGCAGCCTGGCGCCCCCGAATGCCTTTGTCGAGAAGCTCTATACCGGCGCCCGCTGGGCCGAAGGGCCGGTGTATTTTCCCGGCGGCGATTTCCTGCTGTTCAGCGACATCCCCAACAACCGCATGCTGAGGTGGGTGCCCGACGGCGCCGGGCCCGGGTGCGTGCTGGAGTTTCGCAAGCCCTCCAACTTCACCAACGGCAACACACGCGACGGGCAGGGCCGCCTGCTCAGCTGCGAGCACGGCACGCGCAGTGTCAGCCGCACCGGGCACGATGGGCGGCGCACGGTGCTCGCGTCCTCGTTCGAAGGCAAGAAGCTCAACTCGCCCAACGACCTGGTGGCCGGGCCCGATGGAGCGGTGTGGTTCTCGGATCCGACCTACGGCATTCTTTCCGACTATGAGGGCTACGCGGCCGAGCCCGAGTATGGAGGCAGGTATGTGTTCCGCATTGATCCCGCCAGCGGACGCGTGGAGGCGGTCGTGACCGACTTCGTGCAACCGAACGGGCTGGCTTTTTCGCCCGACGGCAAGCGGCTGTACATCGCGGACTCCGGCGCCTCGCACGATGCCGAAGGACCGCGCCATATCCGTTCGTTCCAGGTGAGTGATGGCCGGTTGCAGGGCGGCGAAGTGTTCGCAACGGTGGATGCCGGCATACCGGACGGGCTGCGCGTGGATGTTCTCGGCAATGTGTGGACCAGCGCCGGCGACGGAGTGCATTGCTTCACGCCGCAGGGCGAGCTGCTTGGCAAGATCCTGATTCCCGAGCCGGTGGCCAACCTCGAGTTTGGCGGCCCCCGAGGTAACAGGTTGTTCATTACGGCGACGACGTCACTCTATTCATGCTACCTTGCAATTGCCGGCGCCGGCTTCCACGCGCTGTTGCCCGGCTGACGGCCCCGTGTAGACATCGAACAGACTCCTGCATCGCGACTTGCAGGCATTTGCACCAATTGCTGCAATGCAGAAAGAAATATCGCAAACAGCGCTCGCCAAATTCGCAACCTTTCGCGGCGTCGCAAGGACTAGCATCGCCTCTTTGCTTCATCCGGGCAGACATGACTTCCTTCGAATCCCTTCCCCAGGTCCGCTACGAGGGCCCTCAGTCCACGAGTCCGCTGGCCTACCGCCACTACGACGCCAAGGCGCGTGTACTGGGCAAGACCATGGAGCAGCATCTGCGCCTGGCCGTCTGTTATTGGCATACCTTTGTGTGGCCCGGCAACGACGTGTTCGGCCAGGCGACCTTCGCGAGGCCCTGGCATGTGCCCGGTGACGAGCTGACACTGGCGCGCAGGAAGGCCGACGCCGCCTTCGGCCTGATCTCGCGGCTGGGCGTGCCCTTTTACACCTTTCACGACACCGACGTGGCACCCGAGGGCGCAAGCCTGGCGGACTACCGCAGCAACCTGTCGGCCATGGTGGACGTGCTGGCGCAAAAACAGCAGGAAACGGGGATAGCGCTGCTGTGGGGCACGGCCAACCTGTTCAGCCATCCGCGCTACGCCGCCGGCGCCGCGAGCAATCCCGACCCCGAAGTCTTCGCCTACGCGGCGACGCAGGTCTTCAGCGCGCTCAATGCCACGCATCGCCTGGGCGGCGCGAACTACGTGATGTGGGGCGGGCGTGAAGGCTATGACACGCTGCTCAACACCGACCTGCGGCGCGAGCGGCGCCAGCTGGGCCGCTTCATGCAGATGGTGGTGGAGCACAAGCACAGGATAGGCTTTCAGGGCCAGCTGCTGATTGAGCCCAAGCCGCTGGAGCCCACCAAGCACCAGTACGACTACGACAGCGCCACGGTCTACGGTTTCCTCAAGGACTTCGGCCTGGAGCATGAGATCAAGCTGAACATCGAGGCCAACCACGCCACGCTGGCGGGCCACAGCTTCCAGCACGAGATCGCCACGGCCGCCGCGCTGGGCATCTTCGGCAGCATAGACGCCAACCGGGGCGACCCGCAGAACGGTTGGGACACCGACCAGTTCCCCAACAGCGTGGAAGACCTCACGCTGGCGATGTACGAGATCCTGCGCGCGGGCGGCGTGGGCAGCGGCGGCTTCAACTTCGACGCCAAGGTGCGCCGCCAGAGCATGGACCCCGTGGACATCCTGCATGGGCACGCCGGCGCCATCGACGCGCTGGCCCTGGCGCTCAAGAGCGCCGCGCGGCTCGTGGAGGCCGGTGAGCTCGAGCGCTTTCGCGCCGAACGCTACGCCCGCTGGGACGGCGACCTGGGCCGCGGCATCCTGGGCGGGGACATGAAGCTCAGCGAGGTGGCGGAATACGCTTTCGTCCAGGACCTCCGGCCCCGGCCCGTGAGCGGGCGACAGGAGTGGCTGGAAAACCGCGTGAACGCCGCGATCTTCGACCCCGTCGTCTGAAGCAGCTGCAGGAGCGCACACCATGAACCCGGACGTCGGCTTCCAGCAGGTGACAAAGCGCTTCGGCCCCGTGCAGGTGCTGCATGGCGTGAGCTTCGCTTTTGCGCCCGGCCGCGTCTACGGCGTGCTGGGCGAGAACGGCGCCGGCAAATCCACCTTGATGAAAATCCTGGCGGGCTATGAAGCCGCCAGCGAGGGTTCCGTGGAGATAGGCGGGCAGGCCGTGAGCTTCAGGGGCCCGCGCGACGCCGAGGCCGAAGGCATCGTGATGATCCACCAGGAGTTCAACCTGGCCGACGACCTGACCATCGCCCAGAACATCTTCCTCGGGCACGAGCTGACGCGCCACGGTTTTCTGGACGAAGGCGAAATGGCGCGCCGCGCAGAAGCCGCCATGCGTTCGGTGGGGCTCGATTGCAGCCCAGGCCGGCGTGTGCGCGACCTGATCGTGGCCGAGAAGCAACTGGTGGAGATCGCCAAGGCGCTGAGCCGCAATGCCCGCGTGCTGGTGATGGATGAACCCACCGCCACGCTTACGCCGTCGGAGACAGACAGGCTGTTCGGCCTGATCGCCCAGCTGCGCGGGCAGGGCGCCACGGTGCTGTACATCTCGCACAAGCTGGACGAGGTCGAGCGCATCACCGACGAAGTACTGGTCATGCGCGACGGCCGCCTGGTGGCGCAGCGGCTCACCGGCAGCGTGACCCGGCACCAGATGGCCAGCCTCATGGTGGGCCGTGAGCTGAGCGACCTGTTTCCGCCGCGGCAGCCTGTGCCCGAGGGCGCGCAGGTGCTGCTGAAGGTGCAGGGCCTGCAGGTGCCCGGCTGGGCGCAGGACGTGGGCTTTGAGGTGCGGGCCGGTGAGATCCTGGGTTTCGCCGGACTGGTCGGCGCCGGGCGCACCGAACTTTTCGAAGGCCTGCTGGGCCTGCGCCCCGCGAGCTGCGCGGCCGTGGACATCGCGGGCCGCCCGTGGACGCGGCGCAGCCCGCGCTCGGCCGCGCGCCTGGGGCTGACCTACCTCAGCGAGGACCGCAAGAGCCGCGGCCTGCACCTGCGCATGGGTGTGCCCGAGAACCTCACGCTGATGGCGCTGGAGCGCTACGCCAAGCCCTGGCTGGACCCCGCGGCGGAGCGCGAGGCCCTGAAGCAGGCGAGCGAAGCCTTCGGCATACGCGCGGCGGCCGGCGTGCCGGCATCGGCGCTGTCCGGCGGCAACCAGCAAAAGCTCGCACTGGCCCGCGTGCTGCAGCCGCAGCCGCAGGTCGTGGTGCTCGACGAGCCCACGCGCGGCGTCGATGTGGGCGCCAAGCGCGACATCTATTTCCTGATCCGGCGCCTGGCCGACGAGGGCCGCGCCATCGTCATCGTCTCGTCCGAGCTGCTCGAGCTCATAGGCCTGTGCCACCGCGTCATCGTCATGCGCCAGGGCCGGATGGCGGCCGAGTTGGCGCAGGACCAGCTCACTGAAGAACTGCTGATCGCCCATGCAACTGGAACCCACTAAACCCATGGCCGGTGTATCGCCGGCGCCCCTGGTCGCGCGCCGCTGGGCCGGCCTGCGCGGCGGCGGTCCGCTGGCGGGCCTGGTCCTGGTGTGCCTGCTCGGCGCCATGCTGAACGAAAACTTCGCCAGCCTGGACAATGCCATGAACGTGCTGACCCGAACGGCCTTCATCGGCATCATTGCCGTGGGCATGTGTTTTGTGATCATCTCCGGCGGCATCGACCTGTCGGTGGGGTCGATGGCGGCGCTGATCGCGGGCGCCATGATCCTGCTGATGAACGCCGCCGCGGGCGCCGGCTGGCCGCCGCTGGCCGCCATCCTGGCCGGCATGGCCTGCGCCATCGGCCTGGGCGCGCTGTTCGGCCTGGCCCACGGCCTGCTGATCAGCAAGGGGCGCATAGAACCCTTCATCGTGACCCTGGGGACGCTGGGTATTTTCCGCGCCTACCTTACCTACTTCTCCAACGGCGGCGCCATCACGCTGGACGGCTCGCTGGCCAGCGCCTACGGCCCGGTGTACTACGGCAGCTGGCTGGGCGTGCCCGTGCCGGTGTGGGTCTTTGTCGTGGTCGCGCTGCTGGGCGGCCTGATCCTGAACCGCACGGCTTACGGCCGCTACGTGCAGGCCATAGGCTCCAACGAGCAGGTGGCCCGCTATGCGGCCGTGGAGGTCGACCGCGTCAAGGTGCTGACCTATGTGCTGCTGGGCGTTTGCGTGGGCATCGCCACCGTGCTGTACGTGCCGCGCCTGGGGTCGGCTTCGCCGTCCACGGGCCTGCTCTGGGAACTCGAGGCGATCGCGGCCGTGATCGTCGGCGGCACGGCGCTCAAGGGCGGCGCCGGCAGCATCACCGGCACCGTCATCGGCGCGGTGCTGCTCTCGGTGATCAGCAACATCCTGAATCTCACCAGCATCATCAGCGTGTACCTGAACGCCGCGGTGCAGGGCTTTGTGATCATCGCGGTGGCGTTCTTCCAGCGCGGGCGTAAATCATGATTTCCACCGGCGGCACTGCCGTCTTTTCAGCCAACCCAAAGAGGAGACAAACCATGAAACCGATCACCCAATTGCTGGCGACAGGTGCCGCGGCCCTGGCCTTGCTCGGCGCCGCGCCGGCGGCGCTGGCGCAGAACAAGCCGCACATCGGCGTGTCCATTCCCGCCGCCACCCACGGCTGGACGGGCGGGGTGGTGTACTGGGCCAACCGCACCAAGACGGAGCTGGAAAAGCAGTACCCCGGCCTGAAGGTCACCGTCAAGACGGCCGGCTCGGCCGCTGAGCAGGCCAACCAGGTGCAGGACCTGCAGACGGCCAACAAGATCGACACGCTGGTGATTCTTCCCTTCGAGTCCGCGCCGCTCACGCAGCCCGTCGCGCAGGTCAAGGGCAAGGGTGTGTACGTCACCGTGGTGGACCGGGGCCTGACCGATGCCGGCGCGCAGGACGCCTACGTGGCGGGCGACAACCCCGGCTTCGGCAAGGTCTCGGGCGAGTACATGGCCAAGGCGATGGGCGGCAAGGGCAACGTCGTGGTGCTGCGCGGCATCCCGACCGTGATCGACAACCAGCGCGTCGACGCCTTCATGGCGGTGATGAAGAGCCACCCCGACATCAAGGTGCTGGACGCCAAGCACGGCAACTGGAACCGCGACGACGCCTTCAAGGTGATGCAGGACTACCTCACGCGCTTCAAGCAGATCGACGCCGTGTGGGCCTCGGACGACGACATGGCGGTGGGCGTGCAGAAGGCGATAGACCAGGCCAAGCGCGGCGACATCAAGATGGTGCTGGGCGGTGCCGGCTCCAAGGACTACATCAAGAAGGTGATGGACGGCGACAAGATGGTCACGGCCGACGTGACCTACTCGCCCGCCATGATCGCCGACGCGATGAAACTCACCGCGGCCGCGCGCGTCAAGGGCGAGAAGCTGCCGGCCTCCACCATCATTCCCTCGGTGCTGGTGACCAAGGACAACGCCAAACAGTACTATTTCCCCGACTCCCCGTTCTGAGGCAATCATGGCCAGACCCGTCACACTTTTTACCGGACAGTGGGCGGACCTGCCGCTGGCCGAACTCGCACCCCTGGCGCGCGGCATGGGCTACGACGGGCTCGAGCTGGCCTGCTGGGGCGACCATTTCAACGTGCAGGAAGCGCTGGCGAGCGAGCGCTATGTACAGGACAAACGCGACCTGCTGGAACAGCATGGCCTGCGCTGTTTCGCCATCGGCAGCCATCTTGTGGGCCAGGCTGTGTGCGACCTGATTGACGAACGCCACAAAGCCATACTGCCTGAGCACGTGTGGGGCGACGGGCAGGCCGAGGGCGTGCGCCAGCGCGCCGCGCGCGAGATGCAGGACACCGCTCGCGCCGCCGCCAAAATGGGCCTGAAGGTCGTCACCGGTTTTACCGGCTCGTCGGTCTGGCATTCGCTGTATGCCTTTCCGCCCACGACGCAGGAATACTGGAACCAGGGTTTCGCCGACTTCGCAAATCGATGGAAACCCATCCTCGACACCTTTGAGTCCGCGGGGGTGAACTTCGCCCTGGAGGTCCACCCGACCGAAATCGCCTTCGACACCGCCTCGGCGCAACGCGCCGTCGAGGCGGTGGCGGGCCACAAACGCTTTGGTTTTAACTTCGACCCCAGCCACCTGGGCTACCAGGGTGTGGACTACGTGAAGTTCCTGCGCACCTTCAGCGACCGCATCTACAACGTGCACATGAAGGATGTGTGGTGGGGCAAGGGCGACGGGACGGCCGGCGTTTTCGGCGGCCACACCAGCTTCGGCGATGCGCGCCGCTACTGGGACTTCCGCAGCGTGGGCCGCGGCATGATCGACTTCGAGTCCATCATCGTTGCGCTCAACGACATCGCTTACGCCGGGCCGCTCAGCGTGGAGTGGGAGGACAGCCGCATGGACCGCGTGCACGGCGCCACCGAGAGCGCGGCCTACTGCAAGCGGCTGGACTTCAAGCCGGCGGCGGGCGCCTTCGACGCCGTCTTCGACAAGGCCAAGCAGGGCGGGATGGCGGGGTCATGATGCGAAAGCTGCGTTACGCCATGGTCGGCGGCGGGCAGGGCGCTTTCATCGGCGCCGTGCATCGCAAGGCGATGGCGCTGGACGGCCAGATGGCGCTGGTGGCCGGCGCGCTGTCGTCCGACCCGCAGCGCGCGCGCGCTTCGGGCGCCGAACTGGGGCTGGCCGACGCGCGCAACCACGGGCGCTGGCAGGACCTGCTGGCCGATGAGCTGAATCGGCCGGCCCATGAGCGCATCGACTTCGTGTCCATCGTCACGCCCAACCACGTGCACTTCCCGGTGGCGCATGCCTTCGCCGAGGCGGGCATCCACGTGGTCTGCGACAAGCCGCTGGTGCACAGCACCGAAGAGGCACTGGCGCTGGAGAAGGCCGCGCAGCGCAGCGGCTGCGTGTTCGGGGTGACCTACAACTACACGGGCTACCCCATGGTGCGCGAAGCCCGCGAACTGGTGGCCAAGGGGCTGATCGGCGAGTTGCGTAAGGTCATCGTCGAGTACAACCAGGGCTGGCTTGCCACCAACCTGGAAGCCACGGGCCAGAAGCAGGCTGACTGGCGCACCGACCCCGCGCGCAGCGGCCTGGCCGGCGCCATGGGCGACATCGGATCGCACGCCGAAAACCTGGTGGCCACGGTGACCGGCCTGGAGCTGGACAGCATTTGCGCGGACCTGACCGCTTTTGTGCCCGGGCGCCGCCTGGACGACGACGGCAATGTGTTGCTGCGCTTTACCAATGGCGCCAGGGGTGTGCTCATCGCGTCGCAGATCGAAGTGGGCTGCGAGAACGATTTGCGCCTGCGGGTGTTCGGCACGCAGGGCACGCTGACCTGGCACCAGGAAGAGCCCAACCGCCTGGTGCACCAGCCCATCGACGGCCCCGCGCGCGTGCTGACCCGCGGCTCGCCCTGGCTGGGCGAGGCCGCGCGCCGCGCCACGCGGCTGCCCACGGGCCATCCCGAGGCCTTCCTCGAGGCCTTTGCCAATGTGTACCTCGGCGTTGCCGCGCACATCCGTGCGCTGCAGGCGGGACTGGCCCCGGATCCGCTGGAGGCCGACTACCCGCGCCTGGCCGACGGCGTGCGCGGGGTGCGCTTCATCGAGAAGGTGGTGGAGTCCGCCGGCAGCCAGGCCAAGTGGACGCCGATGCGTTGACGCATGTTCCTCGGCATCGATCTCGGTACCTCCGCCGTCAAAGCCGTGGTCCTGGACCGCGGGCACCAGGTCGTGGCCAGCGGCAGGGCGCCGCTGGCGGTCGACCAGCCGCACCCCTTGTGGCGCGAGCAGGAGCCGCAGGACTGGTGGCGCGCCTGCGATGACGCCGTCCGCCAGGCGCTGGCGGGGCTGGCGGCGGCGGGGCGCAGCCCGGGCGACGTGGCAGGTATTGGCTTGACGGGCCAGATGCACGGTGCGACCTTGCTCGACGCGCAAGGCCAGGCCTTGCGGCCCGCCATTCTGTGGAACGACGGGCGCAGCGCCGAGGAATGCGCCCTGCTCGAGCGCCAGGTGCCGCGCTCGCGCGAGATCACCGGCAACATGATGATGCCCGGCTTCACGGCCCCCAAACTCCTGTGGGTGGCGCGCCATGAGCCGCAAGTGTTCGAGCGCGTGCGGCGCGTGTTGTTGCCCAAGGACTGGCTGCGCTGGCGCATGACCGGCGAGTTCGCCACCGACATGTCGGACGCCGCGGGCACGCTGTGGCTCGACGTGGCCGGGCGCGACTGGAGCGACGAACTGCTCGCCGCCTGCAACCTGTCGCGCGCGCACATGCCGGTCTTGCACGAGGGGCCGGAGACTACGGGCAGCCTGCGCGCGGACCTTGCCCTGCGCTGGGGCTTGCGCAGCATTCCGGTGGCGGCCGGCGCGAGCGACAACGCCGCCGGTGCGCTGGGCGCCGGCGTTTACCGCCCCGGCGACGCGATGCTGTCGCTGGGCACGTCGGGTGTGGTCTTCGTCGCCACGCGCGAATTCGCCTGCAATCCCGGGCAGGCCGTGCACAGCTTTTGCCATGCCTTGCCGCGCACCTGGCACCTGATGTCGGTCATGTTGTCGGCGGCCTCCTGCCTGGATTTCACCGCCTCGCTGCTCGGCGAGCCCGACCTGGGGCGGCTGCTGGCCGAGGCCGAGGCGCGCGGCCTGCGGCCGTCCACACCGCTGTTCCTGCCTTACCTGAACGGGGAGCGCACGCCGCACAACAATCCCCAGGCCGAGGCCGTGTTTTTCGGCCTGAATGCCGGCACCGTACGCGCCGACCTGGTCAACGCCACCCTGGAAGGCGTGTGCCATGGGCTGGCCCAGGGCATTGCGGCACTGCAAGTCACTGGCGCCGGGCTCGAGCAGGTCAGCCTGATAGGCGGCGGCTCGCGCAGCGCTTACTGGGCCCAGATGCTGGCCGACGCCACGGGGCTGGAGGTGGTCAGGCGCGAGGACTCCGCCGTGGGGCCCGCCCTGGGCGCTGCCCGGCTTGCCTGGCTTTGTGTGGACAAGACGGATGCGCAGGATGTGCTGAAGGCGCCCGCGGCGCTGGACAGCTACACGCCCCGGCCCGCCGAACGGGAACGATGGAAGGAGCGCGGGGCGCGTTTTGCCGCGCTGTACGCCGGCGTCGCACCGTTGTACGGCGCGCAAGGCGTTTGATGGCGCGCGCACAGCAAGGCATCCCACTGCGCCAGGGCGCAGCGGGATGCCTTGTGTTTGGACCAGAGACTGCCGGCGGCGGCTGCCTTCGCAACCATCACCGGTGGTCAATAGCGCTCAACAGCGCGGAATGCGCTTATTGAACGACTGGGTAGTCGCGGTCAAAGGCCGAGGCCGACACGGTGGTGCCGATTTCGGCTTTCACTTCGGCGCGGGACTTGGTGCTCACGGGTGCACTGGCTTCGGGGGCCTGGTAGTTCCGGGGCACGTTCACGGAATAGCCTTCGCGCTGGGCTTGTGCCAGTTCGGCTTTGACTTCGGCGCGGGTCTTGGTGCTGACCGACTTCACCTGGTCTTGCGGGAAAGGATCGCGGCCTTCGGCAAAGCTGCTGGCCGAGCCGAAGAAGGCCAATGCGGAGACGGCAAGAACGGAGGCGGAGACGAGATTCGATTTCATGATGAATTTCCTTTAGAACAGTTTTTGAAATATCCGGTCGGACGGGCTGTATGCCCGAGGGGCCTTCCTCGCTGAGTCGCGTTATCAATGTGGCTCACCGATGCGTCCCAGCTTGTTCCGCAAGGGCCATAGACAAGTGCGTGTTTGCAGAACATTCCATTGCCGAAATCGGAACAATGAAGGCGCGAATTCACGGAACTTTTTTGGCGAAAGTCTTTTGAAAGCTTTGCGTCAAGAAGCGCATGCGCCCGTTGTTGCGCATGGCGAAATCAAATGGCGTTGACGCCACGCGTTGAATACGCGGGGCTCACTCCTGACGCGTGTCCATTCTCTTGATCACCCTGCGCGTGTACTCGGTCATGAATTCGAGAAACACGCTGGTGCGCACCGGAATGAATTTGCGGCTGGGCAACGCCGCGTACAAGGTGTTGGTGCCGGTGATCCAGGGCGCGAGGATGCGCTGCAGCGCGCCGCTGTTGAGGTGGTTGGCCACCAGGTCTATGGACTGGCTCATGATGCCGGCGCCGTCCACGCAGGCGCGTATCAGCGTGTCGCTGTGGTTGACCAGCATGCTGGGCTCTATCTGCACTTCGACGACGCGTTTGCCCTCGTCGGGATTGGTCAGGCGCCAGGTGCGGTGGCGGTTGGCGGCCTGCTTGACGCGCAGGTTGTGGTGCTGCGGCAGGTCTTCGGGCCGCGCCGGCGTGCCGTTGCGACGCAGGTAGTCGGGCGAGGCGCAGAGCACACCGTCCGATGAGGCAATGGGCCGCGCGATGATGTTGGCGTCAAAGGCGTCGCCGGCGCCCAGCAGCGTGAGGTCGTAGTCTTCGACCGGCGGCACCAGCGGCGAGTCCACGTGGATGTCGAGCACCACCTTGGGATAGCGCCGGCCGAACTCGGCCACCAGCGGCGCCAGCACGTGCACGGCGAAGACCGGCGGCGTCATGATGCGTATGGTTCCCGACATCTCCTGCGCGTGGGCCTGGGCGGCGGCATGGGCTTCGTCGATGTCGCTCAGGATGTGCCGCACACGGGCCAGGTAGGTTTCGCCGGCATCGGTCAGCGCCAGGCGGCGCGTGGTGCGTTGCAGCAGGCGCACACCCAGGTGGTCTTCCAGGTCGCCGACCAGGCGGGTCACGACGGCGGACGAGATGTCGAATTTGCGCGCCGCAGCGGCAAAACTGCCGTCGTCCACGACTTGCTGGAACACCCGCATTGATTGGAGTCGATCCATGGTTAACCCTTATATAGCACCTTTATTGTTGCTAATTTAACAGCAATGTATTGTTGGAATTGGCATTTTTTGTTTGATTTAACAGGAATACAGTTCATACATCGATGAGCCGGAGCCCCTTACAAGGCGACTCACCGAGGCTGGACAGACGGGGAGATGAGCCCGCCATGCCCGGAACGTCACTTAACTTTTGAGAGGATATTCATCATGAAATCGAACTTTGTTGCCGCCGCTGTTGTTGCTGTTGCCGCCCTGACTTCCGTCGCCGCTTCCGCCCAGCCCCTGAACGCCTTCCTGCTGGACCAGATGCAGGCACCCGCCACCAAGACCCGCGCTGAAGTCAAGAGCGAAGTGCTGCAGGCCCAGAAGGCCGATGCCACTTCCAGCTTCAACGGCGCGACCGCCCAGCAAAACCTGGCCGCTCCCCGTGCTGAAAAAGCCGGTGCAGCCCCCCAGGCGGCTGCAGAGCTCGTGAAGACCAACGCCCAGTAAGCGCGGCGCTTCATTCCGCAAGGCCCCGGCGCCCTTTGGGTTCCGGGGCCTTGCCACGTCCGCGAGCTGAAGCTCAGCCCAGCGCGGCCCAGTGGTTGTCCAGGCGCAGGTCCTTGAGCGCCGACGCGCGGGTGGCGCCCCGGCTGTCCTGCGTGAGCGCGGCCAGGCGGCCGGCGGCCCACAGGCTGGGCTCGCCGCCGGGCGCCGCGGTCGCCAGCGCGCAGGCCTCCTGCAGCGGCAGAAACCCCGCCCAGCGGCCGTCGGCGCGCCACAGCGCCACGCCGTTGGCGCGCGGGCAGCTCACCGCAAAGCCGCCGGCCGTAGGGGCGATGTCGCCGCCGTAGCCGGCGAGCTGCTGGCCCGGGCCCGCATCGTGGGTTTGCAGGCGCTGGCCGTCAAACATGGCCAGCACGGGCGCCGCGGCTTTGGCGGCCGCATCGTCATGCTCGGCCTGCAAGGCGATGCCCAGCTGGCGCTGCCCCGGCGCTCCGCTCGCGACGGGTTCGCCCCAGGCGATGTGGCGCAGGCTCAGGCGCTGGTCGGCCAGGCGCCACTGGCCTAGCAGCGCGCCGCTGCGCGTGTCCAGCCGCACCAGCGAGGCGTCCATGCGGTCCATGTGGATCTTCAGCCGCCCGGTTTCGGGCAAGGCGGGAATGCCGCCGTTGGCTACCATGAGGCTGCCGTCGGCGCCCAGCAACAACTCGTGCGGGTCCATGCCATGGGTGGGCCATTCGCCGGTTTTTTCCAGCGTGGCGGCGTCGCGCAGGCCTATCAGGCCCTGGCCTGTTTCAAGGTTGGTTTCGGTGGTGTACAGAAGTCTGCCGTCGGGGCTGGCGACCACATGGCCGTTGAAGGCGCGGTCGGGCTCTATCCAGCCCCAGACGAGGGCCTGGCCGCCGCCGGCCGCATCGGGCTTCCAGCGCAGCAGCCAGTCGCCCGGCCGGCGTGCGACCGCCAGCAGGCTGCCGCCGGATTCGGCCCAGACGCCGTGCGCGCGTGTCGGCACGTCCAGCGCGGCGCTCACGGCCAGCGCCGCGCCGCGCTGCGTGAGCACACCGACCCGGTAGCCGTTTTCGCCCTCCCAGGCTGTCACCAGACGGGGCGTGTGCGCCGCGGCCATGCTGGATGCCGTGAACGGCGCGGCCAGCGAGGCGGCATAGGCCAGCCACTGGCGGCGTTGCAAGGCGAAGGGCGCGTTCATGTCGTGGCGGTGAAGAGATTCAATCGCCGTCGGCGTCCGAAAAACCAATGCTGACTTCGAGCGCGGGCGCGATCTCGGCTTCGGTGAGTTTTTTCAGGTCAGCCAGCGAACGCCCGGCGGCAGCCATGCCGGCCTTGTTCGTGGGCGAGATGTTTTGCAGCGCCTTGTCGGCCTTGCCCACGCTCTGCGCCAGCTGGTCGGCCGGTTCGTTGCGGCCCAGGCCGCGCAAATAGGTTTCGATCGGCGCCAGGCCGGCACCGGGACGCGGCGCTTCAGGGGCCTGCGAGGCGCCCAGCGTGCGCAGCGCCTGCCACTGCGCGGCCCAGCGTGCGGCCGTCTGGCCGCTGGCGCCGCGCGCATAGGCCACGGCATTGCGGCCGCCCTGCGCACTGCCGGCAAGGCGGGGCTTTTCCATCTCGGCCCAGCGCAATCGCTCGAGCGCGCCCGTCCACTGGTTGATGAGTTCGCTCATCGCCGGGCCTTGGCTTTCTTCGCTCTGGCCGGGCGGGCGCGCCGCCAGTTCGTCGAAGGCTTTGGCCAGGGTGTCGGCCTCGCGCTGGATGTCGGCGGCCACCTGCAGCGCATAGCGGCAGGCCGGCGTGGCCGGCGCGATGGGCTGGCTCCAGAGCAGCCACTCGAGCGCAGGCAGGCCCTTGGCCGGTGTGCCTATGCTTTCCATGGCGGTCGCGTCCTGCGGCGCGGCCTGGATCGCGCGCTTGATGAGCTCGGGCCGCGTCGGCGTGAAGTCGATCTGGCGTGCCGAGCGCCGCTGTACCAGCGGGCCTATCTGTACGCCGCTCAGGCGGTCCCAGGCAAGCGCACTGCTTTTCCAGCGTTCGCGTGCCTGCTCCAGTTTGTTTGCGGCTGCGCCAGCGTCCGCGTCACAGACCGCGGAGACGGCGGTGGGAAGGTCGCCGGCCTGCTCGGCAAACGCGGCGGCCTGCGGCGCGTACCAGAAGCGGTAGGCGCCGCGCATGAAATCACCGGCGGTGTAAAAAGGCACGGCGACATTCGGGGCGACGGTTTGCGCGCAGGCGGCGCCGCAGGCCAGCAAGGCGATGCCGGCGAGGGCCTTCCATGGGGAGCGCGGGGTCTTCATGCCGTTCACAGCGATTCGAGGAACTTGACCAGCGAGGCGCGCTCCTGCGCGCTCATCTGCAAGACCTTGTCCTTGCTGGCCTTGGCTTCGCCGTCATGCCAGAGCACGGCCTCCAGCGCACCGCGCGCGCGGCCGTCATGCAGCAAACGGTTATGGCCGTTCACGTCGGGTACCAGGCCCAGGCCCCACAGCGGCGGCGTGCGCCACTGGCGGCCATTGGCGAGAAAGTCGGGCCGGCCGTCGGCCAGGCCTTCGCCCATGTCGTGCAGCAGCAGGTCGGTATAGGGCCAGATGGTCTGGCCCTGCGCGGCCTTGCTGCCCAGGCGCGGGAAGGGGATGTCGCCGGTGACATAGCTGGGCCGGTGGCAGGCGGCGCATTGCGCCTGGGCAAAGAGCTTCTGGCCCTGCACCACCTGGGCATCCTTCGGGTTGCGCCGCGCGGCAGGTGCCAGCGTGCTTTCGTAGAACACCACGTCGTTGAAAGTCTTCTCGTCGATCTCGGTCGCCTTGCCTTGCGCGCCGCGCGGCGCGGCCAGGCAGTCTTTCTGCGCGGCGGTGCAGGTTTCCTTGGGAAAGAGCGGCGAGGTGATACCCATGTCGCCGAGGAAAGCGCCCGCGGTCTGGTGCGCCAGCGTGGCGACATTGGCCTTCCAGCCGAAACGCCCCACGCGCATCTGTTGCGAAGGCGCGTCCCACACCTGGTTGGCGACGCCGCGCACCGGGCCGCCCAGGGCGGCCTGCTCGTGCGCATTGCGCAGGATTTCCGCTTCGGGGATCGCTTCGAGCAGGCCCACGCCGCCCATCTGCGGCGCGATGCGCGGGCTCAGCATCACGTCTTTGGCCATGGGGCCGTAATTGAGTTTGCTGAAACCGTAGCGGGGCTTTTGCAACTGGTAAGGCGTGCCATCGGCGAACTTGCCGCGCACGGTTTCGTAGCGCAGCGAAATCTGCCCTTCGGGCACCACGCCCTGCACGGCGAAGTTGGAAAACTGGTCGCCATAGACCGGGTCGGGCATGGGGCCGCCGTGCGTGTCCTTGCCCGGAATCGACAGGCGCAGCAAGAGGCCCACGGGCTGGTCGGACAGGCCGCGCGTGAAATCAGGCGGCGCGCCGCGGCCGTCCTGCACGTGACAGCCGCCGCAGGAGCGCGCGATGAAGTGCGGGCCCAGGCCGTCGCGCGCGGTGGTGGACGACGGCGCCTGCACCCAGTTGCGCCTGAAAAAGGAATTGCCGATGACAAAGCGCGTGCGCTCCTCGTCGGGCAGGTTGGCCAGCGGAAATGAAAACGCGTTCTGGCCGGTGGCGAAGACGGTAGTGTCGCCGCCGGTTTTCTCGTCATCGGGCGCCGCGCGGTCCTGCGCGACGCCCGCGTGGGTCCAGAGGGCCAGGCCCGCGAGACCCGCCACGGCCAGCCAGGCGAGACCCGCGCGCAGGCGGCGCGTGGCCGGTTGGAGGGAAGCGCCGCGCAACACTTAAGGTTTGACCAAAGTCAGCTTGGTGATGCCGGCCGCGTTGGCCGCTTCGACCAGGTCCTTGCTTTGCTGCACCAGGCTGTCTATGGTTTTTTGCACGCGCAGGCGGCCGGGCGCGTCCTTGGCGCCGACGATCTCGCGGTCAAACGGCGCCTGTAGGCCTTCGGCCGCGGCGACCGAAGCGGCGATCTGTTTGGTGGTGCGCTCGGCCAGCGCCGGGTTTTTGGCCGCCACCAGTTCGCGCAGCGAAGCACCGGTGAGGGTGCTGCCGTCGGCGCGCTTGTACTGGCCCAGCCACACGTTCTGTATGCCCTTGGCGTTGGCCACCACGTCGCGGTGGGTGTTGTCGGAAAAGCACGAGTGCTCGTCTTCCTGGTCCTGGCTGGCCAGCGCGACCTCCAGGCGCTCGCCCGCGAGTTCGCCGCGCGAGAGCGAGCCCAGGCCGACGAATATCTTGCGTACCGACTCCATGCCGCCGCGCTCGAACTTCGCGCGGTAGGAGCTGGCCGTGGGAGCCCAGGCCTTGGTGAGGCTGCGCAGGTCGTCGACCAGCAGCTCGGTCGCCACCTGCAGGTACTGGCGGCGGCGGTCGGCGTTGGGCTTCTTGCCGTCCACGAAGTCTTCAAACGAACGGTTGCCCGGGCCGGTGGTGCTCAGGTCCTGGCCCCACAGCAAAAACTCGATGGCATGCCAGCCGGTGGCGATGTTCTCCTCGCCGTTGCGCTCGTTGAGGCTGGCCAGCTGCTTCTTGCCGATGACGGCCTTGCGGTTGTTGATGATGCCGGCGTTGGGCGCGTCTTTGACGTAGTCGACATAAGACTCGTCCATGGGCCAGGCGTTGATGCGGCCTTCGGGGCCGTTTTTGTCGTCAATGGGGCCGCCGTAGAAACGGAAGGCCTCGGTCTGGCCGTAGAACTCGCGGGCGTCCAGCCAGGCCTTGCGCGCGGCTTTGAGGCCTTCGTCCGAGGGAGCGGCGGTGAGGGACTGCACGGCTTTTTGCAGCGTGAGCGCGCCGGCCAGCGTGTCTTCATAGCTGGCCAGCACCAGCTGGGCATAGTGCTTGGCCACGGCGGGAGCCGTCGCTGCCTGCGCGGCCGGTGCCGCCGCCACGGTGCCATTTGCGGCGGCTGCGGGCTGGGCCATGGCAGGCGCTGCCAGCACGGCGAGCAGGGTGGCAAGAAAGACGGGTTTCAGCACGGGTGTCATGGCGGCTCCTGGGTTTTGTGAAGGGCAAAACCAGGATTATACAAATGAGAATAGTTATCAATATCATCGACACACGGAATACCGGGTCTTTTCTCCCCGGTTCGGCGGGGTGAAAGAGGGGGGCGACGCCGAGAGCTGCTTTCAGCGCCGCCGGCCGGTTTTGCGCGCCTCATAGCGCTTCATCAGCGGCGTGACCGAAACGCCGTGCGCGACCACCGAGGCCACGATGACGGCCAGCGTGATGGACAGCAGCTGCTGGGCCAGCGCCCGTTCGATGTGGTGGTTGATCGCATAGAGCAGGTAATACAGCGAGCCGATGCCGCGTATGCCGAACCAGCCCATGAGCCGGCGCTGCGCGCCCTTGACCGGCGTGCCCAGCAGGCCGATGTAGACCGCCAGCGGCCGCACCACCAGGAACATCACCGGGATGAACCACAGCACCTCGGCGCGAAAGCGCGTCGTCGCCACCAGCACGCCGACAGCCAGCACGATGGCGACTTCGGCAAAGCTTTCAAGCTGGCTGTTGAAGCGCTCCACCGCGCGCATCATGTGGGCCGGCGCCTCGGCGCCCGAGGCTTCCTGTTCCGCGGGGCTCAGTGCCTCGTCGGGCTTGGGCGCCCGCACCTGCGGGCGCACATGGGGCTCGTCGATGCGGCGCAGCGCCAGCCCGGCCGCGAACACCGCGAGGAATCCGTAGGTGTGGCTCAGCAGCGCCAGGCCGTAGGTCAGCCCTATCAGTCCCAGCGCGATGAACTCGTCCGAGCCCAGCGCCTCGCGGTGCCGCATGCGCAGGTAAAGAATGAGGCGGCCCACCAGTGTGCCCAGCAGCCAGCCCAGCGCCAGGCCGCCGGCCACCGCCCACAGCACGTCGACGGCCCACCAGCGCCAGCCGCCTTCGCCGAGTTCGTGCAGGCCCAGCAGGCCCAGTCCGAGCATGACAAAAGGAAAGGCCGTGCCGTCGTTGAGCCCGCCTTCGCCCGTGAGGCCGAAGCGCAGGCGGTCGCGGTCGCCGGGGTTGGCGACTTGCACATCGGAGGCCAGCACCGGATCCGTCGGCGCGAGTATGGCGCCCAGCAGCACGGCCGCGCCCAGCGGCAGGTCCAGGGCATAGACGCCCAGCGCGGCGACGGCCGCCATCGTGAGCAGCATGGAGACCGTCGCCAGCTGCACCGGAATGCGCCAGCGGCCGTCGCCCCGGCGGAACTCCAGCTTCATGCCGCAGGTGAACAGCGAGACCAGCACGGCCACCTCCGTGAGGCGCTCCAGCAGCACGGTGTTCTTCATCGCGTCGAGCTTGAGCAGCCCCAGCCCCACCGGGCTGACGGCCACGCCCACGCCGAGGTAGAGCATGGCGGCGCTCAGCGGCAGGCGCGCGATGAAGGAGCCACCCAGCGTCATCGCGATCAGCAGCGCGCCGGCCACGATACAGGCCAGGGTGAAGGTGGTGGGCTCGGTCATGGGCCCAGCTTGGGGCCGGCCCGCGCTTTTGTGTATCAGCCGGCACGCCGTCCGCGTGCTGGCGGGCGCCGCCTTACCAGTCCACCAGGCTCAGGCCCACGCTCAGCACCGTGCGCTTGCGGTTGTAGTCGACCAGGCTGTCGCCGTAGCCGCTGAAGAGCTGCACGTGGTAGCGCAGGCCGGTGTAGTTGGGCGAGGAGGCCGGCGCCATCATCCAGTCAAGGCGCGCCGAGCCGCGGGCTTCCTTGCGCAGCGAATGCCGCAGCGTGATGCCCAGGGTGTTGGCCTTGTTGACCTGCCAGCTGCCGGTGACTTCGGCACGGCCTATGTAGTTCTCGATGCCGGGGTTGTCGTCGTTGCCGGAGGATTCCTTGAGCCGGTCCCAGATGCGCCCCTGCAGGGTCAGGCCCGAGTCCTGGCCTAGCGTCTTTTCGGCCGCGCCCATCAGGTAGACGCGGTTCCAGCTGCGCGACAGCGGCAGCGACTGACCGTTGGACTGGTGCACCAGCCCCAGGCCCGAGAGCCGGTAGGTCCAGCCGCCAGCCAGCGGGATCTGGTGCGGGTAAATGTAGAGAACCTCGGGCTCATGGTCGGTGGTGCGGAAGGGCCGCGAAATGCTGCCGTTGAACAGCTGCCAGTAACTTTGCTGCGTGTAGCCGAACCACAGCGAGTCGTGGTCGTCGTCGTCCTCCGGGCCATTCTTGAACAAGCCCTTGGCGATCTTGGTGCGCACGGAAAGCTGGATCTTGTTCTCGGTCCGCATATAGGGCTGCGAGGTCAGCGCGGTGTGGCCCGCCGAGGGCGAAGACGGCTGCATGTTCACGCTGTCGGAGGTGGACACCGCCAGCGTGATCGGCCGGTAGCCGCGCAGCGAGAAGGTGTCGCAGTCGGTGCCGCGCTGCAGTTCCCAGAAACGCGAGAGTTCGGAGTACTTGGTGTTCTTGCAGCCTATGGGCTTGCCGTCGGGCGCCTCGGTGTTCAGCGAAGGCAGCAGCAGCACCGGCGTGGCCGGCTGGCCGGTCGCCGGATTGGCCGGCGCGGTGGTGAGGCTGGGCGCGGGCATGTTGGCCGGTGTCTGGGCATCGGCCCACTGCTGGAAGCAGGCCAGTTGCGCGGCGGGGTCGGCTTTCAGGGCCTGGCAGGCCTGCCAGCCCGAGGCTGCGGAAGCGCGCGCAGGGGTTTGCGCCTGTGCCGGGGCCGTGGCGGAAAGTCCCAGGAGGCCGGCCCACAACAGGGACGCGGCAAATGAGGAAGATGGCGGTCGCATGGGTGGGCAGTCTGTCCGGTGGTGTTTAAGGAATTTTTAAACGGTGAGGGTTGGGCTCAAGGCAGCCGGGTCAGCGTGAAGGGCACATCCGGCGCGTTGTCGGGCGCGCTGCTGCTGGTGTCTTTCCAGCTGCCCTTGAAGGCCTTGCCGCAGGAGCCCTCGACCATCTCGCCGTTCCAGGTGCCGGTGATGCTGATGTTGTCGGAGGACTCGTCGAGCAGCAGCATGCCGCCCTCGAGGTCGCCGGCCAGCGCGGCCTTGGCGGCATGGCCGGCAATGGCCTTGGAGCCGGCGGCCTTGCCCAGGTCGCGGCTCACGATACCGGCCAGGCTTTCGGCGAATTCGGCGTGCCGTTCCAGCAGCATGGTGGCGCGTTCCGGTAGACCGGCGGGTGGATTGGCAAAGCGCACGGCCCACAGCCCGTAGAGCTGCGCGGCCTTCATGTCCGCCGCCGCGGGGCATTCTGCATCCGGCTTGGTTTGGGCGGCAACTCCAGTGGATATTGCGTAGGACGCTATCAAAAAAAGAGCGAATCGGAAGGTCTTCGAAGTCATGAACAGGTGAACGCCGGCTCGGGGCCTTGCGGAACGGGGCTGCGGGAACGCTGCGCGGCTCCGGCCGGACGGCCAGGACCGCAACGCAGCGGTGGAAGGAAAACCCAGGGCGGCACGGTGCGGGGTTTACGCAACGCACAAGCCCAGGAGCTTGCGCACTATCTCACGAATACATCTTCTATGACGCACAACTCAGGTAAACCCGTGACTTGAAACTATTTGTAACTGCGACACTGGTATTACTTTCCCATTATCCGAGAGGTGTTCATTATGAAAATCCGTCAATATATGAGTATGTTGGTGCTGGTTCTGCTGGCCGGCCAAACCTGGGCCCAAGGCGCTCCACTGGTGTTCGCCGTGAATGAGGGCGTGACTTACCGCGTCAACCCGGGCGCTACCGTTGACCGCTTTCGCGAGCTGTCCGACGACCTGGGCAAGCTGCTCAAGCGGCCCGTCAAGATACAACCCGTAACAGACTACAAGGAGCTCGCGGCCGGCCTGGCCGAGCAGCGTTACGACATCGCCTATGTGCATCCCGCGCACCACTCAATCCGTGCGCTGTCCAAAAATGGCTACCAACTCATTGCGGTGACCAAGGGCTTTACCGAATACAGCGCGTCCTTCATGGTGCGCAGCGATTCCCCGCTCAAGACCATCGGCGACCTGAAGGGCCTCAAGATAGGCGCACCCAGTGAGGACTCCATCACCTCGGTGATCATGCGCGCCGCTTTGCGTGATGCGCTGGGCCCCCAGCCGCTGGAAACCGTTTATGTGAAACTGCAGGACGCGGTGCCCTTCATGGTGGAAAACAGCATGGTGGCCTCGGGCGTCACCGCATCGCGCGCGGTGGTCAAAGACTGGCAGGCCAAAGGCGGCAAAGTGCTGGCCACCAGCAAGCCCGTGCCCATCAAGCACCTGATCGCCAGCGGCAAGCTGAGCGATTCGGAGCGCGCCCAGCTCACCGCCTACTTTGTGGGGCTGGATCAATCCGCCGACGGCAAAAAGCGGCTGGACGCGCTGACAGTGCAGGGCTTTGCCCCGTATGACCAGGCCAAGCTGCTCGAACTGGGCAAATGGCTGGGGCTGTGATTCCGCGGCTACTTCGGTGCGAGATTAGCCACGGAATAACGCGGCGCTAGCGGATTTCCGCCGCCGCCGCCGCGGCAATCCCCTCAGCGGATTTTTTCGCGAACTCCGCGCGCAGGGCCTTGAGTTTTTCGCGCGGGTCTTCCTTCACGGTGGCCTTGTCCAGCGCCATCTCGGCGATGAAGCGGCTGGGCGCGCCGGGAATCATGTCGCGGCCTTTCTTGCGCTTGCGCAGCCAGTTCACCGCCAGCGTGCGCTGCGCGCGCGTGATGCCCACGTACATCAGGCGGCGCTCTTCCTGCAGGCGCAGGGCGATGTTGTCGGTGTTGCTGCCGTCGTCGTCTTCGAGCTTGAACGGCAGCAGGCCCTCGTTCACGCCGGCCAGCACCACGTGCGGCCACTCCAGGCCCTTGGCGGCATGCAGCGTGGACAGGGTCACCACGTTCTGGTCGCCCTCGCGTTCGCTGATGGTGGACAGCAGCGCGATGGTCTGCACCACCTCCAGCATGGTCTTGGTCTCGGCGGCCACCACCGCGCCCGAGGCGTCCTCGATCTGCCCGCCGCAGCGCTGGGCCACCCAATCGCAGAAATCCATCACATTGGTCCAGCGCGCGGCCGCGAGCTTTTCGCTGTCCTCGCCGTCATAGAGGTGTTTCTCGTAGTCGATCTCCTTGAGCCAGTCGTTCAGGAAAGCGCGCGCGTCCTCGGCGCCCACGGTGCGCCTGGCGCGGTACTCGAGGTCGTTGAGGTAGCGGCCGAACTCGTGCAGCGAGCCCACCGCCTTGGCCGGCAGCACCGAGCCCAGCGAGTTGCTGAACAGTGCCTCGAACAGGCTTTGTTTGGACTGGCTCGCGAAGGTGCCCAGCGCGCCCAGCGTGGTGTGGCCTATGCCGCGCTTGGGCGTGGTCACCGCGCGCATAAACGCGGGGTCGTCGTTGTTGTTGACCAGCAGCCGCATCCAGCAGCACAGGTCCTTGATCTCGGCGCGGTCGAAAAAGCTCTGCCCGCCCGAGACCTTGTAGGGAATGTTGGCGCGGCGAAAGGCCTTCTCGAAAGGCTTGGCCAGGTGGTTGGCGCGGTAGAGCACGCAGAAATCCTTCCACTCCTTGTACTGCCCGCCCTCGGCCTGCAGGCTGCCTTCGGCGCGCAGGCTCTGGATGCGCGCCACCACGCGCTCGGCCTCGTGCTCCTCGCTGTCGCAATCCACCACGCGCACCGGCTCGCCTTCGCCGAGTTCGCTGAACAGCGTCTTGGGGAAGAGTTTGGGGTTGGGGCCGATGACGTTGTTGGCCGCGCGCAGGATGGCGCTGGTCGAGCGGTAGTTTTGCTCGAGCTTGACCACCCTGAGGTTGGGATAGTCCTGCGGCAGCTTGCGCAGGTTGTCCAGCGTGGCGCCGCGCCAGCCGTAGATCGACTGGTCGTCGTCGCCCACGGCGGTGAAGCGGCCGCGCGCGCCCACCAGCAGCTTGAGCATCTCGTACTGCGTGGCGTTGGTGTCCTGGTACTCGTCGACCAGCACATGGCCCAGGGATTCCTGCCATTTGCTGCGCACGCTGTCATGCTCGCGCAGCAGCTTGAGCGGCAGGCCCACAAGGTCGTCGAAGTCCACGCTCTGGTAGGCGGTCAACCGCTCCTCATAGTGCGCCATCACGCGGGCGATGGCGCGTTCCTCGTCGCCATTGGCCTGCGCCATGGCCTCGGCCGCGTTGAGGCCCATGTTCTTCCAGAGGCTGATGGTCCATTGCCACTGCCGCGCGGTGGCCGCGTCGGTGCTGCCGCCGGCGTCCTTCAGGATGCTGGTCACATCGTCGCTGTCCAGGATGGAGAACTGCGGTTTGAGGCCCAGCGCCTCGCCGTCCTGGCGCAGCATGCGCACGCCCAGCGCATGGAAGGTGCAGATCAGCACGCCCTTGGCGCTTTTGCCGATCAGCGCCTTGGCCCGCTCGCGCATTTCGGCGGCGGCCTTGTTGGTGAAGGTGATCGCGGCGACCTGCTCGGGCTTGAGCCCCGACTCGATCAGCCGGCCTATCTTGTGCGTGATCACCCGCGTCTTGCCCGAGCCGGCTCCCGCCAGCACCAGGCAAGGGCCATGCAGGTAGTTGACGGCTTCTTGCTGGGCGGGGTTCAGGCCATGGGTCATGAAAATGAATCGATTCCAAGGGGAAAAAAAGAAAATGCGCGAGGCCGGCCCTTTCAGGGGCGGCTGGTGAACGGCAAATCATAGCGGCTGCCCTTTGGGGCCCGCAGCGCGGCCGGGCTGGGTGAGCACAAAGCATGCCGGGCGCAAGCCGTGAAGCGCCGATTCGCGCAGTCAATGCCCGCGGCGCAATGTTTTCCTCAACAGATTTGCTATTCAATCAATAGCAGCGTGCACGCGCGGCTTTACGTGTGCCGGCTCGCCGGGGCGAAGCCGCCCTGCGTCAAGGACAGCGCCTGGGCCGCCTGCTGCAGCAGCAGGCGCACGGTTTTCTGGTCCGGCCCGACGTGGCGGTCTATGCGCCGCACATAGGGGCAGGTCAGCGCGGCCAGCGCGCTGTGGTCGGGCCCGAAGATGGGACAGGAAATATCGGCCACGCCGAAAGATTGCAGGCTGTCGCGCTCGAAATACCCTTGCTGGCGGATGACGCCGAGGGCGGCGGCCAAGGCATCGGACTCGATAGGCACCTCGCCTTCGACCGCCGTGTGCTGGGCCAGCATTTGCTGGGCCCGGCTGGCATCCGCGAAAGCCAGCAAAACCCGGCCCGAGGCGGTATCGACCAGCCCGACGTGCACGCCCACGCGGATCGTCATGCTCCAGGTGCCGGGGCCGTTGACCTGCGCGGTGATCAGCACATTGCCCTGGTCATAAACACCCATGTGGCAAGCCTGCTCCGCCTTTTGCGCGAAAGCTTCCATGATGGGAATGGCCTGGGTCACCAGCCGGTTCAGCGGCGGATGCATGTGCGCCAGCGTGAAGAGCTTCAGGCTCAGCGAATAGCGGTCGCCCGAGAGCGAGCGCAGCACATATTGCCGGGCGACCAAGCGCTCCAGCATGCGGTAGATCTCGCTGGCGTTGCGGTCCATTTCCTTGACGATCTCCGCGCGCGTCAGCCCCTGCGGCTGGCGGGCCAGCAATTCCAGGATGTCCAGTCCCTTGTCAAGCGCCGGTGCGCGGTAGCGGTCTTCCGCGGGAGGGGGCGGCGCGATGGTATCAGCGCCGTCCGGGTTCTGGTCGATCGCGGGAAATGAGTATTTTGGTTTCATGGCGGCAGGGTGAGTGAAGCCGAAGCTATTGCAATTTTGATATGTAACGCAGCGCTCTTGATATGGCAGGGGGCATTTGTGAGCATTTTCGTTCTAGTTGGTGGAAATTTATTCACTTTTGCATCTAATGTTCATCAATAAATAAAATTCTGACCTAGGGAAAGTCCGAGGCTCGAAAAGACCGCCGATTTCTATGATCAAGTCCATAAGTGAATAGTTTGTTCATCAATGAATGATTTGTAACAACAAGTTTTTCCCGGCATCTCGCTTCATTGAATGGTCTGTCAGCTCAAAAAGGTCTTTGCCATGTGCCCAGCAAGCTTGGAGGAAAAAGCAATGCCGCCCAGCGCCGCCGCCCAAGGCATGGGCCTGGCCGGCGCACGGGTTCGCGCCGGGCAGGAGGCCCGGGTGAGCGCGGCTGACGTCCACCCGGCCGGCGGCCGGACTTTCTGAGCGACGCCAACCGCCCGCAATCACCCATGACAGCTCTTGTGGCCATCAACGACTTGTGCAAATCCTTCCCGGGGGTGCGGGCGCTGCACAACGCCCGGCTTGAAATCGCCGCCGGCGAAGTGCATGCGCTGATGGGCGAGAACGGCGCCGGCAAATCGACCCTCATGAAAATACTGGCCGGGGTCTACCAGAAAGATTCGGGCGAAATCAGCATCGACGGCCGGCCGGTCGAGATCGCCAGCCCGCGCGCCGCCCAGGCGCTGGGCATAGGCATCATCCACCAGGAGCTCAACCTGATGGGCCACCTGAGCGTGGCGCAGAACATCTTCATCGGACGCGAGCCGCGCGGGCGGCTGGGCCTGTTCATCGACACCGACAAGATGGCCCGCGACACGGCGGCGATCTTCGAGCGCCTACACCTGAACCTGGAGCCGCACACGCTGGTCTGCGACCTGACGGTGGCGCGCCAGCAGATGGTCGAGATCGCCAAGGCGCTGTCCTTCGATTCGCGTGTGCTGATCATGGACGAGCCCACCGCCGCGCTGAACAACGCCGAAATCGACGACCTGTTCCGCATCATCGGCCAGCTCAAGCGCCAGGGCGTCGGCATCGTGTACATCTCGCACAAAATGGACGAGCTCAAGCGCATCTCGGACCGCGTGACGGTGATGCGCGACGGCCAGTACATCGGCACCGTGCCGACGGCCAGCACCAGCATGGACACCATCATCGGCATGATGGTGGGGCGCGCCCTGCTCGAAGACGAGCGCCCGCCGCAAACCGGCCAGGGCGGGGAGACCCTGCTGGAGGTGCGCGGCCTCAACCGCGGCCGCACCATCAGGAACGTCAGCTTCACCGTGCACCGGGGCGAGATCCTGGGCTTTGCCGGCCTGATGGGTGCCGGCCGGACCGAAGTGGCGCGCGCCGTGTTCGGCGCCGACAAAAGGGACTCGGGCGAGATATGGGTCAAGGGCCGCCGGGTTGACGTGCGCAGCCCGGCCGATGCGGTCGAGCACGGCATCGGCTACCTGTCGGAAGACCGCAAGCACTTTGGCCTGGCCACCGGCATGGACGTGCAGACCAACATCGTGATGACGAGCCTGCGGCGCTTCCTGGACTTCGGCTTCCTTCTCAAGCCAGCGGCCATACAGGGCGCGGCGGCCAAGCTGATCGCGCAGCTGGGCATCAGGACACCGAGCGCGCTGCAAAAGGTGGCGCTGCTGTCGGGCGGCAACCAGCAAAAAATCGTGATCGCCAAATGGCTGGTGCGCGACTGCGACATCCTGTTCTTCGACGAGCCCACGCGCGGCATCGACGTGGGCGCCAAGAGCGAAATCTACAAGCTGCTCAATGCGCTGGCGGCGCAGGGGCGCGCGATCGTGATGATCTCCTCGGAACTGCCCGAGGTGCTGCGCCTGAGCCACCGCATCGTGGTGATGTGCGAGGGCCGCGTCACCGGCGAGCTCTCGGCCCGCGATGCCACGCAGGAAAAAATCATGCAGCTGGCCACCCGGCGCGAAGCCCCGGCGGCCGCTTCCGGTGCGGTTGCCGCCGCGTTTTAAAAACCACACCGAAACGACCACACATGACCGTCTCCAAGTTGCTGCAGGGTATCAAGACTGCGGCTTTCAGCAGCAACACCCGTCAAAAGCTGTTGGCGTTTGCCAGCTTGCTGGGGTTGCTCATTTTCTTCAGCATGGCCTCGCCGAGTTTCATGCAGACCGACAACATGGTGGGCATCTTGCAGGCCACCGCTGTCAACGGCGTCCTGGCCATCGCCTGCACCTTTGTCATCATCACCTCGGGCATAGACCTGTCGGTGGGCACCCTGATGACCTTCTGCGCGGTCATGGCCGGGGTGGTGCTGACCTATTGGGGCCTGCCCTTCTACCTGGGGGTGGCGGCGGCGATTTTCTTCGGCGCGTTCTCGGGCTTCATCTCGGGCGTGCTGATCGCCAAGTTGAAGATCCCGCCCTTTATCGCCACGTTGGGCATGATGCTCATGCTCAAGGGCCTGTCGCTGGTCATCACCCATTCCAAGCCCATCTACTTCAACGACACGCCCGAGTTTCCGCTGATTGCCCAGGACTCGCTGATCAGCTACTTCCTGCCCGAGCTGCCCATTCCCAACGCGGTGCTGATCCTCTTCGTGGTGGCGGTGGTGTCCAGCCTGATCCTGAACAAGACGGTGCTGGGCACCTACACCTTCGCGCTGGGCAGCAATGAAGAGGCGGTGCGCCTGTCGGGCGTGAATGTGGACCGCTGGAAGATCATCGTCTACACCCTGAGCGGCGCGATCTGCGGGATCGCCGGTCTGCTCATCGCCTCGCGCCTGAATTCCGCGCAGCCGGCGCTGGGCCAGGGCTATGAGCTGGATGCGATTGCCGCCGTCGTGATCGGGGGCACCTCGCTCAGCGGCGGGGCCGGCACCATCCTGGGCACCATCATCGGCGCTTTCATCATGAGCGTGCTGACCAACGGGCTGCGCATCATGTCGGTGGCGCAGGAGTGGCAGACCGTGGTGACCGGCCTGATCATCATCGCGGCGGTGTACGCCGACATCCTGCGAAAGCGCAAATAAATGCAAGCAAGCCTGCCTCCAGCCGGCTGCCGCCGGCCTGCAGCTCCACCCCAGGAGAAATCCCAATCCCCGCCAAGCCTTGATTCCTGAAATCCCTTGCAACACCCCATAACGATACGGAGACAAACATGATTCTGAAACGCACATTCCTCAACCTCGCGCTGGGTCTCGGCCTGGCCTCCACCCTGAGCACAACGGCGCTGGCCGCCGACGAGATTTACATCCCGATGGTCTCCAAGGGTTTTCAGCACCAGTTCTGGCAGGCCGTCAAATCCGGCGCGGAGCAGGCCGGCAAGGACTACAAGGTCAAGGTGACCTTCGAAGGCCCCGAGAGCGAGAGCATGGTGGACAAGCAGATCGACATGTTCGCGGCGGCGCTGGCCAAGAAACCGTCGGCCATCGGCTTTGCCGCGCTGGACAGCAAGGCGTCCATCCCGCTGCTGAAAAAAGCCCAGGCCGCCAAGATCCCGGTCATCGCATTTGACTCGGGCGTGGACAGCGATATCCCGGTGACCACGACCACCACCAACAACGTGGCCGCCGCCGCCCTGGCCGCCGACAAGATGGCCGAGCTGATCGGCAAAAGCGGCGACGTGGCCCTGGTGGTGCACGACCAGACCAGCCGGACCGGCATTGACCGCACCGAAGGCTTTGTCAACCGCATCAAGTCGACCTACCCGAACATCAAGATCGTCAGCGTGCAGTACGGCGGCGGCGACCAGCTCAAATCCACCGAGATCACCAAGTCCATCCTGCAGGCCAACCCCAACCTCAAGGGGATTTTCGGCGCCAACGAGGGCTCGGCCATAGGCGCGCTGAACGGCGCCAGGGAGATGAAGCGCAAGGTGGTGATCATCGGCTACGACTCCGGCAAGCAGCAAAAAGCCGCCATCCTGGACGGCTCCATGGCCGGCGCCATCACCCAGAACCCGGTCGGCATCGGCTACAAGACCGTGGAAGCGGCGGTCAAGGCCCTCAAGGGCGAGAAGCTGCCCAAAGTCATAGACACCGGCTTTTACTACTACGACAAGTCGACCATCAACGATCCCAAGATCGCGGCGGTCCTGTACGACTGATGGTCGGCGCGGCCCCGAGGCGGGCCGCACTTCCTCCAACAGGCAATCTTCCTATGAGCGTTATCCAATCCATGCGTGTCGTCGACGTGCGTTTTCCCACGTCGCGGCACCTCGACGGCTCGGACGCGATGAATCCGGACCCGGATTATTCGGCCGCCTATGTGGTGCTCGAGACCGGCCGGCCGGGGCTCGAAGGCCACGGCCTGACCTTCACCATAGGCCGCGGCAATGAAATCTGCTGCGCCGCCGTCGAAGCCATGCGCCACCGGGTGGTCGGCCTGGACATGGACTGGGTGACCGAGGATATGGGCCGCTTCTGGCGCCACATCACCTCGGACAGCCAGCTGCGCTGGATAGGCCCGGACAAGGGTGCGATCCACCTGGCGACGGCCGCCGTGGTCAATGCCGTGTGGGACCTGTGGGCCAAACAGGAGGGCCTGCCCGTGTGGAAGCTGGTGGCCCGCATGAGCCCTGAAGAGATCGTCAGGCTGATCGACTTTCGCTATATCACCGACTGCATCACGCCGGACGAGGCGCTGGCGCTCTTGACGCGGCAAGCCGCCGGCAAGGACGAGCGGCTGCGCACGCTAGAGCGGGAAGGCTACGCCTGCTACACCACTTCCGCCGGCTGGCTGGGCTATGACGACGAAAAGTTGAGGCGGCTGGCCCAGGAGGCGGTGGATGCGGGCTTCTCGCATATCAAGCTCAAGGTGGGCCGCGACCTGCAGGACGACATCCGGCGGCTGCGCGTTGCCCGCGAGGTACTCGGCCCCGATCGCGCGCTGATGATCGATGCGAACCAGGTATGGGACGTGGACGAGGCGATCGAGTGGCTGGGCCACCTGGGTTTTGCCAAGCCCTGGTTCATCGAGGAGCCCACCAGCCCCGACGACATCGAGGGCCATCGCCGCATCCGTGAAGCGGTCAAGGGCGACATGCAGGTCGCCACCGGCGAGATGTGCCAGAACCGCGTCATGTTCAAGCAGCTCATCATGCGCGGCGCGATCGACGTGGTGCAAATTGATGCCTGCCGGCTGGGCGGGGTCAACGAGGTGCTGGCCGTGATGCTGATGGCCGCCAAATACGGGCTCAAGGTGTGCCCGCATGCCGGGGGCGTCGGCCTGTGCGAATACGTGCAGCACCTGTCGATGATCGACTACCTCTGCATCGCCGGCACCAGGGAAGGCCGGGTCATTGAATACGTGGACCACCTGCACGAGCATTTCGTGGACCCCTGCGTGATTCGCAACGCCGCCTACATGCCGCCGCAGCGGCCGGGTTATTCGATCGAGATGAAGCCCGAATCGCTGGCCCGCTACACCTTCAGGGGCTGATGCCCTCCGCCCCCCCCCTTATTAATTGACCAACCCCCAGGCAACACCCAGGACCGGAGCCCGTTGATGGATTTGCACCTTCACAACAAAATTGTCATCGTCACCGGCGGGGGCGCCGGAATCGGCGGGGCCATCAGTCTGCAGCTGGCGCGGGAGGGCGCCGTGCCGGTGATCCTCGGCCGCAGTCCCTTGCTGCCGGCGTTTTCCGCGGCCTTGCGCGAGATCGGCGGCCGCCACGGATTTTTCCAGCTGAACCTTGAGGATGAAGCCGCCTGCCGGGCCGCGGTGCAGGGCACCGTGGCTGAATTCGGCGGCATTGATGCGCTGGTCAACAATGCCGGCGTCAACGACAGCGTCGGCCTGGAGGCGGGCCGTGAGGCCTTTGTGCGCTCGCTGGAGTCCAACCTGACGCACTGCTACCTGATGGCCCACCTGTGCCTGGACCAGCTCAAGGCCAGGCGCGGCGCCATCGTCAATATTTCCTCCAAGACGGCGCTCACCGGTCAGGGCAACACCAGCGGCTACGTCGCGGCCAAGGCGGCGCAACTGGGCTTGACGCGCGAATGGGCCGCCGCCCTGGCGCCGCATGGCGTGCGCGTCAATGCGGTGCTGCCGGCCGAAGTCATGACGCCGCTCTATGAAAGCTGGCTCAAGACCTTCGCAGACCCGGCGGCGGCGCTCGCCGACATCACGGCCCGCATTCCCCTGGGCCAGCGCATGACAAGCGACCGCGAAATTGCCGACACGGTGGTGTTCCTGCTGTCCGACCGCGCTTCACACACCACCGGCCAGTGGATTCATCCCGATGGCGGTTATGTGCACCTGGACCGGGCTTTGCCTGCCCGCTGACCGCAATGACCAAGTTTCCCCGCCCGAACCGGGTTCGCTCTGGGCAGCCATGCCGGCGAATGGGCATATCCGGACTTCTTCAACCGACTCAATCCAACCATAGAAAAGAGACAAACCATGAAAGCTGCTTTACGTACTATCTCCCTGGGTGTTGCCTGCGCGGCCGTGCTGGCGCCACAAATAGCCTCTGCCCAGTCCACCGTCACCTTGTATGGGCGGGTCGTTTCAGGCCTGGCCTATATCGACCATGTGTTTGACCCGGTGGCCAATGCCAGCTTCTCCAAATCCATGGTGGCCAGCAACCAGTGGGGCACCAGCATGTGGGGCATGAAAGGCAAAGAAGACCTGGGGGGCGGCCTGGCGGCCAACTTCCTTCTCGAAAGCGGTTTCGAACTTAAAAACGGCTCGACCGGCGGGGCGCTGTTCAACCGCCGCGCCTATGTCGGTCTGTCCAACGACAGCTGGGGCAGCTTCCGCCTCGGCAAGAACCTGTTCATCAGCAATGATGTGTGGGACCTGGACCCGACCGGCCAGCAGTGGGTGGGCAGCGCCACCTTGGTCAGGGGCCGCAACTGGCCCGGGGCCAACAACGTGGTCGAATATTCAACGCCGAACATGGGCGGCTTCAACGCCACCGCGCAGATCTCGCTGGGCGAACAGGCGGGCAACAGCAAGGCCAACCGCGGTGAAGGTATTTCGCTGACCTACGCGAACCAGGACCTGATGCTGCGCGCCATCTATTCCCAGCGCCACAATGCCGCCGGCACCTTCACGGATGTTTTCAGCACCTCCAAGGAAACCATCATCGGCGGCACCTACAAGTTCGGCCCGGCCAAGCTGTATGCGGCCTACGACTACATCACCGCACCCGAGGCGACCCTCGCCGCCGCGTCCAAGCTCAAGCATGCCTGGGTCGGCGTTCGCTACGACGTGACGCCCGCGCTGACGCTGATCGGTTCGGTCTTCCACGTCAAGTCCGATCGCGTCGCCGGCAAGGCCACCCTGGGCATGGTGGGCGCGGACTACAGCATGTCCAAGCGCACGCTGCTGTACGCGACATTCGGCAACGTCAGCAACTCCAATGGCGCCAACTTCGGGGTGGACGGGGTCTCGGGCAATCCGGCGGTCAACCAGTCGCAAAGAACCATTTATGCGGGCATTGCGCACAGCTTTTAAAGCGGCGGCGCCGGGCGAATGCCAGGCGTTCGGCGACAGGTCGGCGGGATTCCTGTCTGGTTCACGCCGCTTGCCAGCTGTCCCGCCATCATTTGCCCTGTCATAAGTAGCGGCAGCGCAGGAGCTTCCTGCGCTGCCGCCATTTTTTCTCCCTCGACAGGCAGGCGTAGCCTTGCCGCGCGCCCCTGCGCCAGGCGTGGGCGACAATCAGCGCCGTGCTCAGCATTCTTTTTGTCACTTTCCCTTTTTTCGCCCTGGTGCTGTGCGGCTACCTTGCCGCGCGCCGCGGCCTGCTTCCGCAGCTGGCCATTCCCGGCCTCAACACCTTTGTGCTGTATTTCGCGCTGCCCTGCATGCTCTACCGCTTCGGCGCCGGCACGCCGATTGCGCAGCTGCTGGATGCCAGCCTGGTCGCCGTCTACCTGCTGTGCGCGCTGCTGATCGTGGCCTTCACCGTGGTGCTCACGCGCAAAGGCCGCATCGCCTGGAACGACGCCTCCTTCGGCGCGCTGGTCGCGGCCTTTCCCAACACCGGTTTCATGGGCGTGCCGCTGCTGGTGGCGCTGCTGGGCGCGCAGGCCGCCGGCCCGGCCATCGTCACCATCCTGGTCGACCTGCTGGTCACGAGTTCGCTGTGCATCGCGCTGTCTCGGCTGGACTCGGCCGACATCCACGGCGCCGAGGTCGCCGCGCAGAACGCGCTCAAGGGCGTGGCGCTCAATCCCATGCCCTGGGCCATTGTGCTGGGCGCGCTGTCCTCCGGCCTGGGCCTGGCCTTGCCCGGGCCGGTGATGCAGACCGTGGGGCTGCTGGCCGACGCGGCCTCGCCGGTGGCGCTGTTCACCATAGGCGCGGTGCTGGCCCGCTCCCAGATGAACAGCACGCAGGCCACGCCGCTCAGGGACTATGTGCCGGTTGTCCTGGTCAAGCTGGTGCTGCACCCGTTGCTGGTGGGCGCGGTGGGGCTGGGCGCCATCGCGCTGGGCGTGCCTTTGCAGCGCTCCGCGCTCGTCGTGATCGTGCTGGTGGCGGCCCTGCCCAGCGCCAGCAATGTCGCGATGCTGGCCGAGCGCTTCGGCGCCGACAACGGCCGCATCGCGCGCATCATCCTGCTGTCCACCGTGCTCGCCTTCTTCAGCTTCTCGGCGGCCGTGGCCTTGCTGGCCTGAGAACCCGCACACAAACCCTTTGCATTTATCCGCAGAAACTGCGGAAGAATCCATATCCACAGATTACGCAGATTTACGCACACAAAGACCTTCATGTGAAAAGTCGGGCGAGTGGCACAGGAAGATAAAAGTGTCGTTTTGACGACGACGATGCTGTTTTCAATCTGCGTAAATCTGCGAAATCTGCGGATAAATTCAGACTCAATTTCCGGCCAGGACTGCTTCCATTTATTTGTCGGATATTGTGAAAAAAGCGTATCCACACTGTCGATTTCGCTCAAACCATTCGTCGTACCCCTGAGAGCAGGATGTTTCTGCCCGGGTGGTCCGGGCTCTCCGCTCCCTACACAACCCCTAAGGAGTCCGATATGAAATTCATGGTCCTCGTCAAAGCCGACAAACACAGCGAAGCCGGCGAAATGCCCAGCGAACAGCTGCTGGCCGATATGGGCAAGTTCAACGAATCGCTGGTCAAGGCCGGCGTCATGCTCGCGGGCGAGGGGCTGCACCCCAGCGCCAAAGGCGCGCGCGTCAAGTTTTCCGGCGGCAAACGCACCGTGACCGACGGGCCTTTCCCCGAAACCAAGGAGCTGGTGGCCGGTTTCTGGATGCTGCAGGTCTCGTCGAAAGAGGAAGCGATTGAATGGGTCAAGCGCGCCCCCTTTCCGCTGGAGAGCGAAGCTGAAATCGAGATCCGCCAGGTGTTTTCGGCCGAAGACTTCGGCGCCGAGTTCACGCCCGAACTGCGCGAGGCCGAGGAGCGCCTGCGCCGGCAGGTCGAGGCGCAGCGCTGAAACGCGCGGGTCTTGCGTTTGAGGTAAAAACCGGGGGACGGCGGCATTGGGGTCGCCGTCTTTAGGAGACAGCACGCATGCAATTCATGATCCTGCGCAAAGCCGATGCCGCGACCGAAGCCGGCGAACTGCCCAGCCCCGCGCTGCTGGCCGCCATGGGCGCCTACAACGAGGAGCTGGCGAAAGCCGGCATGTTGCTGGGAGGCGTTGGCCTGCAGCCCAGCGCCAAGGGCGCGCGCATTCGCTTTTCTGGCGGCAAGCCCACGGTGATAGACGGCCCCTTCACCGAATCCAAGGAACTGATCGCCGGCTTCACCATGGTGGAAGCCGCCTCGCGCGAGGAGGTCATTGAATGGCTCAAACGCTGGCCGCAGGAGGATGCCGATGGCAACAGCGCGCTGGAAATCCGCGAGGGCGGCTGCCCCGGCGGCCTGCGCGGTGTGGCCGGTGAGGGCGCGCCGGCCCTGCCTCAGGGCTTTCGCCGTTTCATGATTCTGCTCAAGGCCAATGACAGGGCCGAAGCCGGCATCGTGCCCGACAGCCAGTGGCTGGGGCGCATGGCCCGGCACAACGACGAAGCGGTCAAGGCCGGCGTGCTGCTGATGGGCGAGGGCCTCAAGCCCAGCGCCAGCGCATCCCGCCTCAAATTCACCCGGGGTAAACCGAGCGTGATGGATGGGCCATTTGCCGAGGCCAAGGAATTGCTGGCGGGTTTCTGGATCATCCAGGCGCGCTCGCTGCAGGCGGCGGTGGACTGGGCGCTGGACTATCCCTTCCCGTTCCGCGATACGGAAGAGGTCGAGGTCGAAATCCGGCTGCTCTATGAAATGGCTGACTTCGGCATGGCCTGAGCCTCAGGGCCCCGGCCAAAAATTTTTTGAAATTTTTTGGCCGGGCATGTCGATTTCGCGTTTTCCGTTCGTCGTGGTGGTGAGCAGACGTTTTTTTGCGGGCCGCACAGCGTGGGGCCCCTAAACCCGGCGCTCGCCATTCATGAAGTGAACGAACACCAACAAGGGGATTTACATGTTCAAGACCATAGCCATCATTGCCGCCGTCGCGATAGTCCTTTTTATCGTGACCGTGCTGGTGCTTGCCTCCGGCAAGCCCGACACCTTCCGCGTCCAGCGCCAGGCCAGCATCCAGGCGCCGCCCGAAAAAATCTTTCCGCTGATCAACGACTACAAAAACTGGGGCGCCTGGTCGCCTTACGAAAAGAAAGACCCGGCCATGAAGCGCAGCTTCAGCGGCCCGGCCGCCGGCAAGGGCGCGGCCTACGCCTGGGACAGCAAGGAGGTCGGCGTCGGCGACATGCTGATCACCGAGTCCGTGCCGTCCTCCGTGGTCAGGATTGACCTCAACTTCAGCAAGCCCTTCGAGGCCCACAACAAGGTGGTGTTCAGCATCCAGCCGCAGGCCGGCGGCAGCACCACCGTGAGCTGGGAGATGGCCGGCCCGGCACCGCTGCTGTCCAGGGTCATGCAGGTGTTCTTCAATATGGACAAGATGGTGGGCAAGGACTTTGAGGACGGCCTGGCCGCCATGAAGGCCGCCGCGGAAAAGCAAGGCTGACCCACCCACCCCACACCCAAGGAGTATTCAAATGCGATTCATGATGCTGATGATCCCCAAAGGCTACGAAAGCGCCGCCGCCGGCACCCTGCCCAGCGCCGACGCCGTGGCCGCGATGATGAAATACAACGAAGAACTGCAAAAAGCCGGCGTGCTGCTTTCGCTCGAAGGCCTGCACCCGCCCTCCATGGGCGCGCGCGTGAGTTTTCCCGGCGGCAAGCCGCGCGTGGTCGACGGCCCGTTTGCCGAAGCGCGTGAGGTGCTGGGCGGCTTCTGGATGATCAACGTGGCCTCACGCGAGGAGGCCATACGCTGGGCCTCGCGTTGCCCCGGCGGTGAAAACGAGGTCATCGAGGTGCGCCAGGTGCAGGAGATGTCGGACTTCCCGCCCGACGTGCAGCAAGCGGCCGCCGGCTTCACCGAGATGCAGCAGGCGCCCAGCGGAAAGAACCAGGGCAAGGGCGCCTGAGGCCGCATGGCGTCGCATGAAACCCACCGCGCCATCGACGCCGTCTGGCGCATCGAGTCGGCCAAGGTCATCGCCAAGGTCGCGCGCATGGTGCAGGAGGTGGGCCTGGCCGAGGAGATCGCGCAGGACGCGCTGGTCACGGCGCTTGAGCGCTGGCCCAAGACAGGCGTGCCGGACAACCCGGGCGCCTGGCTCATGGCCGTCGCCAAGCACCGCGCCATCGATTACCTGCGGCGGCGCAAGCTGCTCGCGCTCAAGCATGAAGAGCTGGGCCGCGAACTCGAGATGGAGCAGGACATGGCTTTTGCCGATGTAGACGAGCCCGGCTCCGGCGACGACGGCGCGGACGACTACGGCGACGACCTGCTGCGCCTGATCTTCACCGCCTGCCACCCGGTGCTGTCCACCGAGGCGCGCATCGCCCTCACGCTGCGGCTGCTGGGCGGCCTGAGCACCGACGAGATCGCGCGCGCCTTCCTGGTGCCCGAGCCCACGGTGGCCCAGCGCATCGTGCGCGCCAAGCGCACCCTGGCCGAGGCGCGCGTGCCTTTTGAGGTGCCCGGCCCCGAAGAGCGCAACACAAGGCTGGCCTCGGTGCTGGAGGTCATCTACCTGATCTTCAACGAGGGTTACTCGGCCACCTCGGGCGGCAACTGGATGCGGCCCGCGCTCTGCGACGAAGCCTTGCGGCTGGGGCGCGTGCTGGCCGAACTCGCGACGCAGGAACCCGAAGTCCACGGCCTGGTCGCCCTCATGGAAATCCAGGCCTCGCGCGCCAAGGCGCGCACCGGGCCTTCGGGCGAGCCGATTCTGTTGCTGGACCAGAACCGTGCGCGCTGGGACCATATCCTGATACGCCGCGGCCTGGCCGCATTGGCACGCGCCGAGGCCCTGGGCGGCGCGCTGGGGCCGTATGCGCTGCAGGCCGCCATCGCCGCCTGTCATGCGCGCGCGCCTACCGGCGCCGATACCGACTGGCAGCGCATCGCCGCGCTGTATGACGCGCTGGCGCAGCTCGCGCCCTCGCCGGTGGTGGAACTCAACCGCGCCGTGGCGCTGGCCATGGCTTTCGGCCCGGCCACCGGGCTGGAGGTGGCCGATGCGCTGCTGGCCGAGCCCTTGATGAAAAACTACCACCTGCTGCCCAGCGTGCGCGGCGACTTTTTGTTCAAGCTGGGCCGCTTTGACGAAGCCCATGCCGAGTTCGAACGCGCCGCCTCGCTCACGCGCAACCTGCGTGAACGCGAGCTGCTGCTGGCGCGCGCCGCGGCCTGTTTGCCGGACGCCACGCCGCGCCTGGGTTGACGGGCGTTCAGCCCGCGGGCTTGCGGCCGCCCAGCATGCAGGCAATCGCTGCCAGTTGCAGCAGCACCGTCGCGCCGAAGTACAGGCCTGTGCCCGCACCCAGGTGCGCCGGGCCTCCGTTGCCCGTCACCAGCAGCAGCGCAAACGTGGCCGGCGCCAGCGCCCACAGGCCTTGCGACATGGCGACGATCAGCGCCACCACGCGCGCCACGTCCTCCTTGACGAACTCCACCTGCGCCACCAGCGGCGGCAGCGAAGTCGCGTTGCCGATGCCGACACCGAACAGCACCACGCCCAGCAGGATCAGCGCGGTCTGGTGTTCCGCCGCACAGGCCAGGGCCAGCGAGCCGGCAATCTGCACCGCATAGCTCACACTCGCGACCAGCCGGCGCTCGGCGCCAGCCGGCATGCATTTGGCGACCACGGTGCGCCCGCCAATGGCGCAGGCCGTCGCCAGCGCCATCGCCAGGCCCGCACCCTGGGCGCCCAGCGCCGAGACCAGCAGCGAATAGAGGTGCGTGATCAGCCCGGCCTGCGCGAACAGGCTCAGCGCCATGGCGGCGGCCAGCGTGCGAAAGCCGCGGTCGCGCCACAGCAGCCGGCCCGGCAGCGGCCTGGCGTGCATCGAGGTGAGACTGGGCGAGGGTGTGCCCGGCGCATCACCGTCGGGCCGCTGGCCCAGGCGCTCGGGCGTCTGCGCTACCACCCAGAAACTCAGGCAGCCCACGACGGCCAGCATGGCCGCGCCCACCAGCACGGTGGCGGCGGTAAAGCCCAGCGCGGCAATCAGCGCACCCCACAGCGGCGAAAAAATCACCCCGCCCAGGCTGGCGCCGTTATAGGCCTTGGCCAATGCCATGGGCCGGCCGCGCGCAAACCAGGGCGAGATGATGGCGTTGATGCCCGCCGCGCCCATGGTGACCCAGCCGCCGCCCGTCAGCAGCGCGGCCATCAACAATTGCCAGGGCTGCGCGGCCAGCGCCCAGCCCATCAGGCCCAGCGCCAGCGCGGCGGCGCCGGCGGCCGTGGTGGCGGCCACGCCGAGACGCGCGTGTATGCGCGGCAGGCAGGCCACCACCCCCGCGCCGAACAAAAAATGAAAGGTCACCGCGCTGGATACCAGCGGCAGCGCCCAGCCGGTGCGCGCCAGCACCGCATGCAGAAAAATCGCCGGGCTGTAAAAACCTATGCCCCAGCCGAAGATGGCCAGCACAAAAGCGGCACGCACCACGGTGGCGCCAAAAAAGGCGCGTGGCGCGGGCGGCTGGAGGGTGGGGGTGATGGGCAGTTCCATGGGTTTCTCCTTGTAGGGCATGGCGCCCATGGTGCGGTGAAGAGGGCCCGACATGCTTCGCCCTGGAGCGAAGCATGGGCTCCCTGATGCTGCTAAGGTGGGGGCTAAAGAGACCTTATTTATGAACACCAACCAGATCGCCCACATCGCCTCGCTGGTCGGCGAACCGGCCCGCACCGCCATGCTGATGGAACTGCTGGACGGCCGATCCCTCACCGCCCACGAACTGGCCGGCGCCGGCAATGTGTCGCCGCAAACCGCCAGCCGCCACTTGGCGCTGTTGGTCGAAGGCGGCCTGCTGCGCGTGGAGCAGCACGGCCGGCACCGCTACCACCGCCTGGCCTCGGCCGAGGTGGCCCGCGTGCTCGAAGGCATCACCCAGCTCGCGGCGCAGAACGCGCCCCCGCTGCGCCGCGCCGTGGTGCCCGGCCCCAAGGACGCCGCCATGCGCATGGCGCGCAGCTGCTACGACCACATCGCCGGGCGGCTCGGCGTGGCCATTGCCCAGCACCTGGTCGCCGACGGCGCGGTTGTGTTTGACGGCGAGGCCGGCCACGCAACGGACAAGGCCGGCGCCGTGCTGGCTCGCCTGGGCATTGACCTGGCGGCTTCGCTGCCCGGCACCGGCACCCGGCGTCCTTATTGCCGGCCGTGCCTGGACTGGAGCGAGCGGCGCTTCCACGTGGCCGGGCAACTGGGCACGCTGATTTGCACGCACAGCTTGGAGCGCGGCTGGTTGTTGCGCCGCCAGGGCATGCGGGCGCTGGAGATCACGCCCAAGGGTGTGATGGCGCTGCGTGGTTGGATGGGGCAGGAGAGCTGGCGGCAGGTCACTGAAGGGAATGCGTTTCCTGCGCGGCAGGAGCGGCGGACCGTGGCCGTGTGAGCACCGCACCCGCAACCTTTTTTTGTGGTTGAAGCCGCCAACTCATGCCGCGGCATTTTGCGGCATACATTACGTCAGGCGCTTTACTCAAACCACTTATGTCAGATTCCCCATGAACATCTACGTTGAGAGCACTGATTTTGACCAAGGCTCACTGCCAAAAGGCTGGGATGAAGGGTCGTTCAAATACTGCAACTTCAGCAAGCTTGATATTGAAGGTAGCGGTTTCGGCGGTGTTCTCGTTGGCTGTGTCATTGAAGAATCGGAGTGGTATTGGGGCCTGTTCAACACCGCAACATTTGTGAACGTCAAATTCAAAAGATGCATCTTTCGCGGGACCTCATTTGCAGGCTGCAGCTTCACTGAATGCCAATTCATCGACTGCGTGTTCGCCAAAAGCAACCTGGGCGGAGACTGCCATTTCACTGAAAATCGCTGGTACGCATGCACGCAATCTGGCTGTACAGGGTTCATCGATGCAGTCGCTCAATCGCCGTCCCCAATTGAAGCAAGCGCCTAAACCTTTCAATCGAGGACATGCCCAGGTCAACCGGCCCCCAGCCCTCTAACCCTATGACAGAGTTTGGTCCACCAGAACAGGTCTATGTTGAAAATGAGTGGTACGACGGGCCACGCGCTGGGGTCGCCAGCATTGACGGCAAGCCTCATCGCTTCGTGTCCCAGTTCGATGAACAGGAAGACGAATATGGGGCGACGTTCCTCGTATGGCCCATCCCGGCGGCAGAGCTTTCGCTTGAGCAAGAGCAGTGGAAAATCTTTGTGAGCTGGAACGACGATTACGAGGCGGGAAGAGTGGGTGTCGAGAAACACCCGGGCAATCCCGGTACAAACGAGCGCTGGGATGAAATCAACTCCGTCCTCAAGACCAGCCGAGAGTCAATACCAAGCGGCGCAAGGCGCGCCAAGGCGGAAATGACGTTTACTGAAAGCGATCGCCGCTACACGCCGTCTGGTCCTTCATATCATTTGTCATGGCGGTTGCTTTGAAGCTATCGCGAGCCGTCCACCACTCCATCAAATCGCAATCGGATCCACATCAATCGCCCAGCGAATCAGGCTCTTGAATTCCACCTGCTGGCGCGTCTCGAACAGCACCGGTTGCCAGGCCGCGAGGAAACGCTGCAGCGCCGCGCGCGAGGGGCTCTCCACCAGCATCTGCGCGCGCTCGATATTCGCCACGCGCTGTATCGTCATGGGCACGGCCGGGTAGGCCGTGACCTGGCCGTTGCCGGTAAGTTGTTGGGCTTCGGCTTGCGCCGCCGCCGCGTTGAGGAAACCTTGCGCCACCTCCTGCGTGCGCGCCTCGGCGCGCACCAGGGCCGAAAAACCGAAGGGCGACATGCCGGCGGCTTCGCGTTCGGCCAGCTGCTGCGCGGCAAAACCCGCGTAGTCGTGCCGCTTGAGCGCGGCGAACAGCGGGTGCTCGGGGTGGAAGGTCTGCACCCACATCTCGCTGGCGCCGCTGTGGCGCGCGTCGCGGCCGGCCCGGCCGCCGGCCTGCATCAGCAGGCTGAACAGGCGCTCGGGCGCGCGGAAGTCGCTGGAAAACAGCGCGCCGTCGGGGTTGATGGCGGCGACCAGCGTGATGTGGCGGAAGTCGTGGCCCTTGGCGATCATCTGCGTGCCCACCAGCACGTCGACCTCGCCCGCGTGCACGCTGGCCAGCTGGGATTCGAGCGCGCCCTTGAGCCGTGTGCTGTCGGCGTCGATGCGGGCGATGCGCACGGCCTCGCCGTCGGGCCGCTTCACGCCGGCCAGCAGTTCGGCCAGGTGCTCTTCGAGCCGCTCGGTGCCGCGGCCCACGGGGGCGATGTCGATGTTGCCGCAGCTCGGGCAGGCGCGCGGCACGCGCTCGGTGAAGCCGCAGTGGTGGCAGCGCAGGGTGCGGTCTATCTTGTGGAAGACGCGAAACGCGCTGCAATGCGGGCACTCGCTTTTCCAGCCGCAGTCGTGGCAGGCGAGGACGGGCGCATAGCCGCGCCGGTTCAAAAAGATCAGCGACTGCTCGCCGCGCGCCACGCGCTGGGCGATCGCGTCCAGCAGCGGCGGCGCGATGATGCAGTGCTTGGGCTGGTGGTTCATGTCCACGCGCCGCACGGTGGGCAGGCTGCCGGCGTCGCCCGGGGGGCCGGGTTCGCTGGCTTTGGGCGGCGTGTAGGGCTCCGGTTGCGGCCCGGCGGGATAGGCGGCGACCTCCTCGCCGGTTGAGAGCGTTATGCCTGTGCCAATGCGCTCATCCATGATGAGGCGCTGGTAGCGTCCGGCCAGCGTGGCCTGCCAGCTTTCCAGGGAGGGCGTGGCCGAGCCCAGCAGCACGCGGCAGGGGCCATGCGCATGCACGGCGTCTTCGGTTTCGATCTTGGCGCGGTAAATCGCCAGATCACGCGCCGAATAACGCGCGCCTTCCTGCTGCTTGTAGCTGGGGTCGTGTTCCTCGTCGACCACGATCAGCCGCAGATTGGGCATGGAGGCGAACACCGCCATGCGTGTGCCCAGCACCAGGCGGGCATGGCCGGCGTGGGCCGCCAGCCAGCTTTTGAGGCGTTGGGCCGGGGTCAGGCCGCTGTGCAGGGCCACCACGCGTTCCTTGCCCAGGTGGGCAAAACGCGCTTCAAAGCGCGACTGCAGCTGCGGCGTGAGGTTGATCTCGGGCACCATCACCAGCACCTGGGCGGCCGGGTCCAGCTCCAGCACACGGGCCGCGGCGCGCAGGTAAACCTCGGTCTTGCCGCTGCCGGTGGCGCCGAACAGCAGCGCGGGCCGGCTGTCGGCATGGAATTCGGCCAGCACGGCGGCCTGTTGCGCGCTCAGCGCCCACAGGGCCCGGCCGTCGGGCGCGCGGCTGGTGTCGGCCACCGGGCGCTTGAGCCGCCGCGCCAGTTGCACATTGCTGAGGTCGCGCAACTGGGGCGGCAGCGCCGCCAGCGCCACCTCGCCCAGCGAGCGCTGGTAATAAGTGGCGGTGAACTGCACCAGCTTGCGCCAGGTGGCGGACAGGGGCGGCAGGCCTTCCAGCGCGCCGGCCACGTGGCGCGTCTGCATTTCCAGCAGCGCGCCGCTGTCGGCCTGCAGCTCCCAGACCACACCCAGCACCTCGCGCCGGCCCAGCGGCACGCGCACCAGCGTGCCCACCGGCAGTGGCGACTCACTCTGGTAAGTCAGCGGCCCGGCGATGGAACTGTGCGCGGGCGCCGCGACGACGACTTGCAGCCAATAGCTCATTCAGAGTAACTAAATGTGTTTAATTCTTGAGAAATACATCCAGACAATGCGCTAAGTCCTTGATTTGGCGCCACTTTACAGATTTCCAGATTTTCTGTGGATAACTTTGTTGACAGCTTGTCGGCGAAGGTCGCGAAGCCTTGTAAATCAAGGCTTTTCTTAAATTGCCCGTAAAAAAAGCAATTTAAAGTCTCTATATAAATCAACAACTTACGCGCGCTATTGCTTTGATAGCGCGAGGTGAACCGGGGTGCTTGCATTGCGGCGGCGCAACAAGATTTTTGTGCATAAGTCCAGCCGGCGGGGCCCGGTTTTGTGCTAGCCATGGTGGAAATACGCCCCGGGCCGGCTGGAATAAGGGGTAGGCGAAAGGATTCAGCTACGCGCGGTGCGCATGCTGCGAGAGTGAGCGTGCACTGCGTTCACCAGCACTTCCACACTTTCGGGCGGCGTGTGCTGGCTGATGCCGTGGCCCAGGTTAAAAATATGGGTGGGCCCGGGCCGGCTGGTATCGGTATGGGGGGCGCCAAAGCTGTCCAGCACGGCGGCCGCCTCGGCCTCGATCTGGGCCGGGTTGGCGAACAGCACGTTCGGGTCCAGGTTGCCCTGCAGCGCCTTGGCCTGGGGCCCGTGCTCGCCGACCAGGGCGCGCGCCCTGGCCAGGTTGACCGTCCAGTCCAGGCCCAGCACCTCGCAATCGAGCTGCGCCATGGCCTCCAGCCACTGGCCGGCGCCC
>NZ_AKIV01000018.1 GCF_000282655.1 Polaromonas sp. CF318 | reverse complement strand
ACGGGCCGTCGTTCAACCGCTTCTTCCATGCGATGCCGGCCAGCGAAGGCGCATGGCCCAGCGCCTGGGCCAGCCGCTGCAGCATGGGCCCCCAGCGCTCGCCCCCGGTGACGATGGCGAAGCGGCCGTGGCGCGCCGCCTCGATAAAGGCCGCCTCGGCCAGGCCGGTGACCGGCACCGGGCTGCTCTCGCGCAGTGCCAGCAGGCCGGGGTCGCCAAAACAGCCGATCAGCACCGCGTCGGGCGCCGCGCCGGGCGCCGCGAGCGCCGCCGCCCAGGCGTCCAGCGCGGCATGCGCGGCCACCGCGTAGCTGGCCTCGTCCGAAATGTAGGGCGCGCCGAAACGCGCGGTGACGGTGCTGACCTGCACATGCAGCCCGGCGGCCGCCTGCACATGGGTTTGCAGCAGCGCGCTGACTGACGCCGAGGTATTCGGGTTGATCACCAAAAGCTTGCGCATGGCACCCCCGTCCAGGCTCAGGAGAACAGCGCCGACAGGTCGGGCGCCTCGCCCGCCGGCGGCGTGAACTGCAGCTGCGACTCCAGGCGCGTCAGGTGCTCTCGCATGTGGCGCGCCGCTTCCCGCGCGTCGCGCAGGCGTATGGCGTCCAGCAGCACGCGGTGCTCGCGGCAGCGGCAGGCCGCGGCACCGTCACGGTCCTCGCGGATATCCCCGCGGGCCGTGCTGTAAGTCATCAGGATCAGCGAGGTGCGCGAGGTGAGCTCGCGCAGGATGCGCCCCAGCGTCTGGTGGCCGGCGCGCTCGGCGATCTGCAGGTGGAAGTCGCCCGACAGCCGGATTGCCCGGTGCCTGTCGCCGGCCAGCCGCGCGGCCTCCTCGTCGTCGATGCAGCGCTTGAGCTGGCGCATGTCGGCCTCGTCGGCCTTGGCGATGAACAGCTCCACCAGCGTGGGTTCTATCAGCCGGCGCACCTCGAAGACCTCGCGCGCCTCCTGTTCGGTGGGCTGGGCCACGGTGGCGCCGCGGTTGGGCACCAGCGTCACCACCTGCTCGTTGGCCAGGCGCTGCAGCACCGGCCGTATGCGTGTGCGCGACACGCCGAAGGCGCCGGCCAGTTTGTCTTCCCCCAGCTTGGTGCCCGGCGGCAGGCGATGGTCCAGGATGGCCGAGACCACGCGCTCATACATCTCGGTGTCGGTCGGGGGCGCGGCGGGCGTAGCCGTGTTCGTCGCTGTCATCGCTGTCCTTTTTTCTGGCGCTTGCCCAGCCACCAGGCCAGGCCCATGGCCAGGGCCACCACCCCCAGCGACACCACGGTGGTGACGGTGCCCAGCGCATAGATGGCCGGCGTGGTGACGGTGGTCGTCAGGCCCTGCAGTTCCAGCGGAAGTGTATTCACGTCGCCTATGGCCTGCGAGGTGCGGGCGATTTCATCCCAGCTCAGGGTGAAACCGAACATGCCTATGCCCACCACCGAGGGCGCGATCAGCGGCAGCACCACATGGCGAAAGCCCTGCCACGGCGTGGCGCCCAGGTCGCGCGCGGCTTCCTCGTAGGCCGGGTTGAAGCGGTTGAACACCGCGAACATGATGAGCAGGCCGAAGGGCAGCGTCCAGGTCAGGTGCGCGCCCAGCGCCGAGGTAAAGAGGCCCAGCGCCGTGCCGTAGTCCTCCAGCGCGCCGGCCATGCCCAGCAGCTCCAGCAGCTTCTTGATGCCGCCGTCCAGCAGGCGGAACTCCAGGCCTATGCCCAGCGACACGATGATGGACGGCATGATCAGGCTGGCCACCACCACGAAGAACAGGGTGTTGCCGCCCGCGAGCTTTTTGCGGAAAGCCAGGCCCGCGAGCACCGAGAACAGCACCGTGAACGCCGTCACCGCCAGGCCCAGGCCCAGCGAGCGCTTGAGCGCCGCGCCTATGTCCACCACGCCCAGCCCCTCGGCCAGCTTGTGGAACCAGTGCAGCGAAACGCCGCGCAGCGGAAAGGTGAGCCCGCCTTCCGGGCCCTGGAAGCTCAGCAGCACGATGATGAACATCGGCCCGTAGAGAAACAGCACGAACAGCGCGAAGAACGCGGCGAGGAGCCAGAAACCGGGGCTGTGCCTGTCATTGCGCATTCAGAGCTCCTTGCGGATATCGACCAGCCGCGTCAAGGCCCAGATGATCATCAGCACCACGGCCAGCAGGATCACCGCATTGGCCGCCGCCAGCGGGAACTGCAGGTAGGAGGTCTGCACCTGGATGACCTTGCCGATGGAGGCGATCTGCTGGCCGCCCATCACGCCTATGGTCACGAAGTCGCCCATCACGATGGTGATGACGAAGATGGAGCCGATGATGATGCCCGTGCGCGACAGCGGCACGATGACGTTCCACAGCGTCTGCCAGGCCGAGGCGCCGCTGTCGTTGGCCGCCTCGATCAGGCTGCGGTCTATGCGCATCATGGAGTTGAAGATGGGCACGATCATGAACATGGTGTACAGGTGCACAAAGGCCAGAACCACCGAAAAATCCGAGAACAGCAGCCACTCCACCGGCTGGCTCACCACCCCCATGCCCAGCAGGCTCTGGTTGACCAGGCCGTTGCGGCCCAGCAGCGGCACCCAGGAGATCATGCGGATCACGTTGGAAGTCCAGAACGGGATGGTGCACAGCACGAAGAGCAGCGTCTGCGCGCCCTGCGAACGCACGTGGAAGGCCAGGAAGTAGGACACCGTGAAACCGGTCACCAGCGTGATCAGCCAGACCAGCAAGCTGAACTTGAAGGTCGACAGATAGGTCTTGAAGGTCACGCACAGGTCCGCGCCGCTGCCGCATCCTTCAAAAATGGCGAAGTAATTCTTCAGCGTGAAGCCCGGCAGCAACTCGTACTCATTGAAGTCCCAGAAGCTCACCGTCAGCACCAGCGCCAAGGGAATCAGGAAGAACAGCACAAACACCGACGCCAGCGGCAGCGCCTGCCACCAGGCGGCCAGCGCCCGCCCAGGCGCCTTGGCCGGAGCGGAATGCGCAGTGACAGCAGGAGCACTCATAAATATCCAAGTAAAAAGCCGAGGGCAAGCGAAGCGAAGCCTGTTCCAGGACACGCGGAACCGGCTTTGCCGGGCCGCAGTGTCGTCCCCTGTAGGGGAGAGGCCGCTACACGAAGTGAGCGACCACAGGGGGGTGCTTATGCAGCCACAAATTCGTTCCACTTCTGGACCATATAGTTGTTCTCATCCATCACCGCATTCCAGCAGGCGATGCCGCCCATGCGCGCCTCGTAGCTGCCGCCGTCGCGCACCGCGCCGGCCTTGGCCAGCACGTCGCCGGTGGGGCTCTTGATGTCCTGCGAGGCGGGCTTGCCTTCCATCCAGTAAGCCCACTCATAGGCTTCCATCTTGGCCTTGGCGGTTTCCAGCACGGCGCTGTAGTAACCCTGGCGGTTCAGGTAGGCGCCGGCCCAGCCGTCGAGGAACCAGTTGATGAATTCATAGGCGCCGTCCAGCTTTTTGCCCGAGAGCGTGGCGGGCAGGCCGAAGCCGGCGGCCCAGGCGCGGTAGCCTTCCTTGAGCGGCTGGAAGTTGCAGGCGATGCCCTTGGTGCGCACGGCCGTCACGGCGGGGCTCCACATGGACTGGATCACCACCTCGCCCGAGGCCATCAGGTTGACCGACTCGTTGAAGTCCTTCCACAGCGCGCGGAACTGGCCGGCCTTCTTGGCCTCGATCAGCGTGGCGATCGTCAGGTCGATCTCCTTCTTGGTCATGTTGCCCTTGTCCGGGTATTTGTAGATGCCCTTGGCCTCCACCACCATGGCCGCGTCCATGATGCCGATGGACGGGATGTTCAGGATCGCGGCCTTGCCCTTGAACTCGGGGTTCAGCAGCTCGGCCCAGGAATTGATGGGGCGCTTGATCAGGTCGGGGCGTATGCCCAGCGTGTCGGCGTTGTAGACCGTGGGGATCAGCGACATGAACTGCGTCGGGCTCTTGGCGAAGACCTTGCTCTTTTCGCCCTCCAGGTAAATCACCTTCTTGGGCGCCGTGCCCTGGTCGCCCACGGCCTTGCCGGCCACGGTGCCGGTGGTGAACAGCGTGGTGATCTTGTCGGCGTTCTTGATCTTCCTGGTGTCTATGCCCTTCAAGTTGCCGGTGGGCACGATCTTCTTGAGCGAGAAGTACTCGGTGTCTATCAGGTCGAAGCTGTTGGGCGCGGTCACCGCGCGTTTGGTCACGTCGTCGGTGGTGACGGCCACGTACTGGATGGTGATGCCGGTGTCAGCCTTGAATTTTTCGGCGATCGCCTTGTCCTGGTTCACCGCGGTGCCCAGGTAGCGCAACACGATTTTTTCCTGCGCATGCACGGCCGGGAACATGCCCGTGGCCAATATGCCCGCCGTGCCCTTGAGCAGGGCGCGGCGCGGCATGCTGCCCGCGGTGGTGTCGGCGGCGATGCCGTGGGTGTCTTTGGGTTCAGGAAGGGCGTCGGACATGGTGAAACTCCTGTGCTGGGGTGGAAATCTTCTTGCGAAGGGGCGGTTGGAAACGGAGGTACAAAAACAAAAGCGGTGTCAGGCCGGTGCCGCGGTGCGCAGCGCATGCGCCGCCTCGGGCGCCCACGACAGCTGCACCGCGTCGCCGGGCGCATAGGGCCGGGCCGCGAAGGCCGCCTCGGGCAGCATCACCGACAGCTCGGCCGTGCTGCTGGCGCTCAGCGACACGCCGGGGTTTTGCAGGCCCAGCAGCACGTAGGTGCCCTGGTATTCGACGTCGGTGACCACGGCGCGCCGGTTGTGCGGCGCGTCGGGCGCGGCATCGCCGGCCGGCGTGATCCGCATCTGGTCGGTGCGCACGCCTATGCGGCCCGCCGGCGTGTCCAGCACGTTGTGCCCGCCCATGAAGCGTGCCACGAATTCGCTGGCCGGGCGGTTGTAGATCTCATGGGGCGAGCCCTGCTGCTCGATGCGACCATGGTTCATCACCACCATGGTGTCGGCCAGCGCCATGGCCTCTTCCTGCGAATGGGTGACGTGGATAAAGGTCAGGCCCAGCTCCTTCTGCCAGCGGCGCAGCTCGGCGCGCATCTGGATGCGCAGGAACGGGTCCAGTGCCGACAGCGGCTCGTCCAGCAGCAGCACGCGCGGCTGCGTGATCAGCGCGCGCGCCAGCGCCACGCGTTGCTGCTGCCCGCCCGAGAGCTCGGCCGGCTTGCGCCCGGCCAGGTGGCCCATGGCCACCCGCTCCAGCAGGTCGCCGGCCTGCTTGCGCCGCGCGGTTTTGTCCACGCCTTTCATCTTGAGGCTGAAGGCCACGTTGTCCAGCGCCGACAGGTGCGGGAACAGCGCGAAGCTCTGGAACATCATGGCCGTGCCGCGCCCGGCCGCTGGCAGGTCGGTGATGTTGCGGTTTTCCAGCAGGATGTCGCCGCTGGTGACCGACTCATGGCCCGCCATCATGCGCAGCGTCGTGCTTTTGCCGCAGCCCGAAGGCCCCAGCAGGCAGCAGTAGCTGCCGCCGGCAATGCGCAGGTGGATGCCGTCCACCGCCGGCCTGTCCTGCTGCGCATAGCGTTTGGTCAGCGCGATGGCTTCAATGGCGGCGGGCACAGGGCTGGCAAGGGCGTTCATGCCGGCCTTGTGTGCAAGGCTTGTGCCAGCTTTGTATGCGATTTTTCAGAAGATTGTGTACAAAATGCCTGTTTCTGGTGCCCGGCCGCCCCTGCGGGGTGCAAAAGCGGCCGGCCGCGGTGCGCGCCGCGGCTGTCACGGCGGCGGCTTCAGCCCGGCGGTCAATGGCCTACCATCACCCTCACCATGATCACCCTGCACCACCTCAACAACTCCCGCTCGCAACGCATCCTCTGGCTCATGGAGGAGCTGGGCCTGCCCTATGAAATCCAGCGCTACCAGCGCGACCCCAAGACCATGCTGGCCCCGCCCTCGCTGCGCGCGGTGCATCCCTTAGGCAAATCGCCGGTGATCACCGACGGCGAACTCACGCTGGCCGAATCGGGCGCCATCATCGACTACCTGGTGGGGCGCTACGGCGCCGGGCGCCTGGCGCCCTCGGCCGGCACGCCTGAGCACCTGCGCTACACCTACTGGCTTCACTACGCTGAAGGTTCGGCGATGCCGCCGCTTTTGCTCAAGCTGATCTTCGACAAGATCGAGAACTCACCCATGCCGTTTTTTGTGAAGCCGATTGCGCGCGGCATCGCCGGCAAGGTCAAAAAGACCTTTATCGAACCGCAGCTCAGGCAGCACCTGGATTTTCTTGAGATGTCGCTGCCCCAGGGCGGCTGGTTTGCCGGCAAGGAGTTCAGCGGCGCCGACATCCAGATGAGCTTCCCGCTGGAAGCCGCCGCCGCGCGCGGCGGGCTCAACGAAAGCCGGCCGCGCCTGATGGACTTCCTCGCGCGCATACACGCCCGGCCCGCCTACCAGCGCGCGATAGAGCGCGGCGGCGAGTTCGAACTGCAGTGATGTCCTCCTGCGCCTTCCCTCGCCAAGGGAGGGAGGGGAAGGGGTGCCTCACCGGAAAAACTCAGATTTCCGCGCCCTCGACCAGAAAGCGCACGCGCTTCACGCCCTGCCACTCGTCGGCGTCCAGCCGGAAGGCCAGCTTGACCCGGGCCGGCAGCGCCTCGGTATGGCCGAACCAGATGCCGTCCACCGGCTGGCCCTGGTGCTTGAGCTTGAGCGCCAGGTGTTTTTCACCGACCAGGCGCTGCGACACCACTTCCACCACTTCGCTGAAGGTGGGCGCGGCAAAACCCTGGCCCCAGACTTCCTTGTGCAGCGTGTCGACCAGGTCGGCGCGCCGGTATTCGGGCGCCAGCGGGCCGTCGGTGTCCATGCGGCGCGTCAGCGTGGCCGCGTCCAGCCATTCATGCGCCACCTGCTGCAGCGCCTGCTCGAAGAGCTCGAAATTTTCCTCGGCGATGGTGCAGCCGGCCGCCATCGCATGGCCGCCAAAGCGCAGCAGCACGCCCGGGTGGCGCTTGGTCACCAGGTCCAGCGCATCGCGCAGATGGAACCCCGGAATCGAGCGGCCCGAGCCCTTGAGCTCATGCTCCTTGCCCGGTGCCTGGCTGGCGGCAAACACAAAGGTCGGCCTGTGCAGCTTGTCCTTCACGCGCGAGGCGACGATGCCGACCACGCCCTCGTGGAACTCCGGGTCGAAGATCGCGATCGCCGGCGGCGGCTCCTCGTCCTCGTCGATCATCGCGTCGGCCGCCAGCTGCGCCTGCTCGCGCATGCCGGCCTCGATGTCGCGGCGTTCGCGGTTGATGCCGTCCAGCGTTTTCGCCAGTTCCTCGCCGCGCGCCGCGTCGTCGGTCAGCAGGCATTCAATGCCCAGCGTCATGTCGCTGAGCCGGCCCGCCGCATTGATGCGCGGGCCCAGCGCGAAGGCAAAGTCAAACGTGGTGGCCGCGCTCGCCTGGCGGCCCGCGGCGCTGAACAACCCGGCCAGGCCGGCCGGCAAATGGCCCGCGCGTATGCGCTTCAGGCCTTGCGCCACCAGGCGGCGGTTGTTGGCGTCCAGCTTCACCACGTCGGCCACCGTGCCCAGTGCCACCAGCGGCAGCAATGCATCAAGCTTGGGTTGGCTGGCCGCATCAAAAGCGCCGCGCGCGCGCAGCTCGGCGCGCAGCGCCAGCAGCACGTAAAACATCACGCCCACGCCGGCAATCGACTTGCTTTCAAACGTGCAGTCCGGTTGATTCGGGTTCACGATCACATCGGCCTCGGGCAGCACCACCTGCCCGTCCTTGAGCGCCGGCAGGTGGTGATCGGTCACCAGCACCTGCATGCCCAGCGCGCGGGCGCGCGCCACGCCCTCCATGCTCGCGATGCCGTTGTCCACCGTCACCAGCAGGTCGGCGCCGTTCGCTTTCACGCGTTCGGCAATCGGCGGCGTCAGGCCGTAGCCGTCGCTCACGCGGTCGGGCACCAGGTAGCCCACATCCCGCGCGCCCAGCAGCTTGAGGCCGCGCAGTGCCACGGCGCAGGCCGTCGCGCCGTCGCAGTCGTAATCGGCCACCACGCAAATCTTTTTGCCGGCGGCCATCACGTCGGCCAGCAGCTTCGCGGCTTCGAGCGCGCCGCGCAGCGAGGAAGGCGGCAGCAACCGGCCCAGCCCGTCGTCAAGCTCGTCGGCCGAATGCACGCCCCGCGCCGCATAAAGCTGCGCCAGCAAGGGGTGTATGCCGGCCTGCTGCAGCGCCCAGACGCTGCGCGGCGGGACTTCTCGTACCTGGATTTTCATGAGGGGGTTTAAAACTCTCTATATCTATGAGGAGATGCCGGGGCGCTGGGGTTTACAGCCGCTCCAGCACCGCCAGTAAAGGCATGGGGGCCAGGCGGCTCGCGATTTTGGCAAAGAGGCCCTGGTGCGCCGTCTCAAAGGTGCTTGCGCCGCGCTCACCGCACAGCGTCAGCCGCACGGTTTCGCCCGCGCGCTGGCGCGCCAGCAGGGTGGAAATTTCATTCGCATCCAATGTCGCCCAGGCCTGGGCATAAGCCGCCCAGTCGTCGGCGAAGACCGCCTGCGCGAGGCTGCGCGGCATGGCCGGCATTGAAGACGCTTCCCCGGCCGTGTAGCCCGCCGCCAGCGCGCCCGTGCCGCTGGGCCAGAAAGAATTGACCGGCAGCTGGCGGCGCGCCGCGCGCTCGTCATTGAGCGCATGGGTGTAAAGCAGCATCTGCATCTCGTTCTGCAACAGCTTGACCTTGCGCGCTGTGCCGCCGGCATCGCTTTTGTCCTGCTTGGGCAGCCAGGGATCCACATTGCGGCCCAGCACCCGGTCCAGCGAGGCGGTCGGCAGGCTGCGAAACAGCTCGCCTTCGGCCAGCCAGCGCGCCGGCCCCAGGGCCGGCACATAGTGCAGCGTGATGCCGTCGCCGTCGAAATAAGGCTGCATGGCCGCCAGCAGGGCGCGCGATTCGTCCTCCTGCAGGCCCAGCGCGGCCGGGTCGGTCAGCGTCGCATGCTCGCGGCCCATGGCCCAGTGGCAGGGCGTGATCCAGGCCCAGGCCTTGCCCGTGCTGCCCGGCAGGTGCAGCGCCGCATCACGCGCCGCCCAGGGAATCAGGCCGTCAGGCGTACCTGAATCCGCGATGCCCAGCGCCCGGGCCAAAGCCCGTTCATGCGGCGGTGACAGCGTGTGGGCATCGGCTTCATCAGTGTGCACTGACTTCATGCCCTTGAGCAACTGGGCCAGGTTGCGTGTGGCGTCAGCCGGCAAGGCCTTCATCGCCGGCAGCCAGGCCTCCGCGCCGCAGGCCGCGAAGGGCAGCAAGAGCTGCGGCCCGGTGAAAGGGGTGGGGGAATTGGCTGACATGGGGCTATTGTCCGGGATGCCACAATGGGTCCTCCAAAAAAACGCAGCCGCCGCCGCGCGGGCACCCGCTTGATGAGTATGCAAATCCCCTATGAGCTGATCCTGGGCTGGCGCTACACCCGCGCCGGCCGCGCCACCCGGCGCAACGGTTTTATCTCTTTTATCTCCGGTGTGTCCATGCTGGGCATCGCGCTCGGCGTCGCCGCCCTCATCATCGTGCTCAGTGTGATGAACGGCTTCCAGAAGGAAGTGCGCGACCGCATGCTGGGCGTGATCTCCCACATCGAGGTCTTTGCCCCGGGCGGCGTCGCGCTGCCCGACCCGGCGAAGACACTCGCTGAAATCAAGGCCAACCCGCAGGTCACGGGCGCCGCCACCTTTGTCGCGGCCCAGGCCCTGCTCGCGCGCGGTGAAGACATGAAAGGCACCATCGTGCGCGGCATAGACCCGGCGCTCGAAGGCCAGGTCACCGATCTCGCCGCGACCTCCGCGCCCACGCTCCAGAAGCTGGTGCCCGGCAATTTCGGCGTGGTGCTGGGCGGCGAGCTGGCCCGTGCCATGGGCGTGCGCGAGGGCGACACCGTCACCCTGATCGCGCCCAGCGGCCAGGTCACCCCGGCCGGCGTGGTGCCGCGCTTGAAGCAGATGACGGTGGTCGGCACTTTTGATTCCGGCCACTATGAATACGACTCGGCCCTGGTCATGATGCACCAGGACGACGCCGCGAAAATCTTCCGCCTCGAAGGCCCCACCGGCATACGCATACGCCTGAAGGACTTGCACCAGGCGCGCGAAGTGGCGCTGGAGCTGTCGCGAACGCTAAGCGGCGACCTCTTGATCCGCGACTGGACGCGCCAGAACAAGACCTGGTTCGCCGCCGTGCAGCTCGAAAAACGCATGATGTTCATCATCCTCACGCTCATCGTCGCGGTGGCCGCCTTCAACCTGGTCAGCACGCTGGTCATGACGGTGACCGACAAGCGCGCCGACATCGCGATCCTGCGCACCCTGGGCTCCAGCCCGCAAAGCATCATGAAAATCTTCATGGTGCAGGGCGCGCTGGTCGGCGTGATTGGCACGCTCTCGGGCCTGCTGCTGGGCCTGGGCATCGCCTTCAACATCGACGTCATCGTGCCGGCGATTGAGCGCGCGCTCAACGCCAGCTTTTTGCCCAAAGACATCTACCTGATCAGCCGCATGCCCAGCGAACCGCAATACGCCGACATCATGCCCATCGTCGTCATCTCCCTGCTGCTGTCCTTCCTGGCCACCATCTACCCGAGCTGGCGCGCCAGCCGCGTGAATCCCGCGGAGGCCCTGCGCTATGAGTGAACTCAAGAACGACATGACCGCCACGTTGCAAACCGGCAAGGCCGGCGGCGAAGTGGTCCTCAAAGCCACAGCCCTCACCAAACGCTTCCACGAAGGCCGCATAGACCTGACGGTGCTGCACGGCGTGGACCTGCAAGTCCACGCCGGCGAAACCCTGGCCATCGTCGGCGCCTCGGGCTCCGGCAAAAGCACGCTGCTGCATTTGATGGGCGGCCTGGACGCGCCCACCAGCGGCCAGGTGGAGCTCAAGGGCAAAGCGCTGTCGGCCTTGTCGCCCCAGCAGCAAGGCGACCTGCGCAACCAGCACCTGGGCTTTGTCTACCAGTTCCACCACCTGCTGCCCGAGTTCAGCGCGCTCGACAACGTCGCCATGCCGCTGTGGATACGCCGCCAGGCACCCGCCGAATCCTCACGCATCGCCACCGAGATGCTGGCCGCCGTCGGCCTCAAGGATCGCATACACCACAGGCCCGCCGAACTCTCAGGCGGTGAACGCCAACGCGTCGCCATCGCGCGAGCCCTGGTCACCCAGCCGGCCTGCGTGCTGGCCGATGAACCCACCGGTAACTTGGACCGGAGCACGGCCGACGGCGTGTTTGAACTCATGCTGAAACTCTCACGCGATTTCGGCACGGCCTTTGTGCTGGTCACACATGATGAAACGCTGGCTTCGCGCTGCGGGCGGCGGTTCAGGCTGGTGTCGGGGCGCTTGTCGGAGTGGGGTTGATCCGTGCTTGAACGGCGCGGACTTGTTGAACGTCAGGACACCGATGTGTATGTTGGTGCGGCGGTGCTGACGCTGGGGCTAGGGCTGCTTTTCGCGTTATTCTTCTTCAAGATCACGATTGTGTTTTCCTTCCTGGGCGTGATGGCTTGGGTGGCCATCGCGTGGCGCTGTTGGGGCAGCGATGTGAGGTTTGTGCGGATTCTGGCCGTGTGCATGTTTCCGCCCGTCTTGTTGCTGCTGTTCGTCGGGCCCTCTATCAAAAGAGCTGAAAAGGCGAGCTCAAGCTAGAAGAATCAGCCACCGCTACTGCCCGCCTCGCCGTCTTTGTCGCAAAACTCCAGCAGCCATAGCGCATGGCCCTTTATTTTTCCTTCAACCGTTGCAGCGAATGAGGCAATCGCGCGTGTGGCCTCCGGGCCAAACAGTGCCGGGATCTCCAGCAAGGCCGCGGAGAAGCCATCATTGTCATGCCCTTCCTCAAAGCCGCGCTGGTACGCTTTCAGAAGTTGAGGCAAAGCGACTGGCCCTGCCAGTTCCGCGAGAGGCCAGGCGGCAGCTTCCCGCACAAAAAAATCGTCACTGTCCAGAAGTGAGAGCAAGCGCGGAATGTCTTCCGGTGCTGCGCTGGCATGCAGCCTTGACGCGGCCTCCACGCAGGTAGTCACATCAGGGTTGCTGAGCCCTGACACGATTTCATTCCAGGCATTGAGTTTCATACCGGGCCTGGCATCATGGCTTGCCGGCAAGAAGCGCTTCCAGCGACTCATAAGAAGGACCATCTTCCCGTCCAATCCCGCCTGTCGCTGCATTGATTTGGATGCTCTTGTTTCCGAACAATGCAGATCCCTTCTCCGGTTTTGGTGAGTCACCGACCAGGGGAGTGAACATCCAGGCGTAGTGGATGCGAATCCCTTCCGTCACCGTCCTGCAGTCCGGCACGTGCCGCGCGCAGTAGATGCGAGCCGCAGTCCTGGATTGCTCCTCTGTGAGGTCTTTGACTGGAAGCGCCGAGCGAACAATAGCCTCATCGGTTTGAACAGGTGCTTGCTGTGCACCGGCGCAGGCAATGACAAGGAGCAAGGAAGCCGCCAGTGATTGTTGTGCAATTCGACTCATGGTCACGCGGCCGGAGGTTTGGCAATGGCTTTCCGGCGGCTTTGCAGCCAGGACACGAACAGCCACCACAACCCCAAGGCGATGGCCAGATTGAGCGCCATGCAGACGGCGAACCCTATAGGCGACACTTGGTAAGACACGGCAAGAGGGCCGCTCTTTTGCTTGAAGCTCAAGAGGAACAGGACCTCGCCCGACACAAGGCCCACGAGGAAACTGGCTGTTGAAAAGACTGCGAGAAAGAGTACACCCCAGCCCGTCAATGACAGGACCCACCACCAGGGCGGCTGTTCCCAGGCGACTGCGAACTCCGATTTTCGGCTGCCAAACATGGTCAATGACCAGATGGCCCAGGAAGCCACTCGATCATCCAAGCAGACTCATTGAAATATTCGACAAGTGCAGTCGCGTCTGCCACCCAGCTGTCGTGCGCGGAGCTCATGTCCGTTGATTTTGAAATCAGAATCAGCAAACCGCCTGTCGCCTCGGAATCGTCAATGACTTTGACATAGCTGCCAGCATCCTCGCCTTCAACGATTCGGCCTTTTTGGCCTGTTCGTGGTGGCTGATCCGTGAAATTCCAGGATGTTTTCACCGTCGCTCCCTGCGCAAAACCCCGCTCTGAAGAATCAAGCCGGAGTCCCCCTCCTGCTCGCCTGCCTTGATTTCCTCACTTACTTGCCAATGCAGGGAGCCACCAACAATTTTTGCCGACCCGAGTACGATCTGGCCGTTTCTTGCACTTGTCACCGTGAGTACAGCGGTGCTACCAACCACAGTGCCTTTGACTGAACCTTCGCCACCGTCGTTCAAGCGTCCGCATCGGGCGGTTGCCATGGAGTGGCTGCCAATGATCCTGTTGCCTGTCTGCAACAGTTTAAAAGCCGCTGTGCCGCACTCGACTTTTTCCTTTCTTTCGCTTGGCGTCCTGAGGTCTATTGACCATGTCCCGGTGAAGGGTGCGGAGAGGCTTTGCGCTTTGGCCGGCGCGGAAAGCGCGAGCGCGAAGCAGGCCAAAATTTGAAAGATGAAAATCTGCATGTGCAAGCTGGTGTTGAGGGTCGGGGCGTCAGGCCGTGCCGGTGATTTTCCACACTAAGGCGCCACTCCGTAAAGCACATCAGAACGCAGAACATACTTTGTTCCTTCCGTGACAGTTGCACCCTCGTGCCAGGTGTCATGGATAAAAAGCAGGGCGCGGCCGGTCCGGGGCAGGATTTTGAAGTCCCGGAAATCTGTTTCCCCACCGACGAAGTTTTCGTTGAGATAGACCAGGAAAGTCAGTCGGCTGGTGAACCCGCCTTCCATCCACGGGCCGTCCTTGTGCATCTTGAAGCGCTGCCCCGGCGAATACTTGTAGAACCGAAGGTCCTTGGGCAGGCCCACAGCCTTTTCCGCTTGCAAGGTCGGTAGCGCGGCCGCCGCGAGACCTTCCCATAAGCGCTGTACCCAGCGAGGCGACTCAAACAATGTGCGCTCATTGTTCCGCACCGTGGGCATGGATCGCTGGCCCTCGGCAGTGCGCACACCCGCCGATTCGAATCCGTGCTCGTCAGCCAAACCCATCAGGTCAGCGCAGTCCGCCGCGGCAAGAAAATGCTCAATCGTGAAAACTCGTTCTGAATGGGTGGTCAGAGACGACGGTGTCATTCCGTTCATGCCCGAAGTATGCACTGTGAACCAGCGCTTGGGATTCACATTTGTCCCACGAAGCTTGTTCCCAAGCGACTGCGAACTCCGACTTTCGGGTGCGAAACATGGCGGCTCGATTTACCAGACGCGTTTTGGTGCGCCGGGAAGGTTTTCCAAAGGAAACGGGAATGCCGGAGAAAGGCCGTTCTTTTTCATGGCCTCGACAAGCCGCCGGTATTTCTCCAGCAAGGCGCCTCGCGCTCCCCAATCGTTGGTTTCGTCCTCGAGGCCGGGCTCGATGAAGGTGGCGCCGTCCTCCTCGTCTCCGATCATGGTTTTGGTGTACTCCCAGTCGTACCGGAAAACCACTTCAAAGGCGCCGACAAATTCAGAGAGCACTCGTTGAAGTTCCTCTTGTTTTTGCATAGGAAGTGTCATGTTATCCGCCATGTTTCAATCTTCCGTGGACCATGCCCGCTTGTGGGTATCCAGTCGGTGGAAGGGCGTGCTGTCACTTCCAGATCTGCCAGGGCTTTTTCGGCGGACTCACGCCTTTGGCCCTTGTCTGGAGGAAGCGAAGGTATTTCGGGTCCTGTCCTTCAAACACCTTGCCGCCGTCGCCCATGTAGGCCCGCATGAGTTCATCTGCCGCGCGGTCTGGCGTGCCTAGTTCAAACTGGCATTGGCCCAGCCTCAGGTGCAGAAAGGGATTGCCAACAGCGCCGGGGCAATGCATCGCATTGCTCAGGTTATCCCGCCCGGCTTCATAGTTGCCGGCAAGGAAGTTTGCATCACCAATGGCCGCGAGAATCCATGTGGCGGCTTCCCATTCAGTTTTAGGTTCCGGCAGAAGATCCCATGCTGCCCAATAGAGGGTCAGCGCCTCCGCAAACTCAGAGGCGTCGGCCCGCATGTCGCCGGCGGCGGACAAGCGCTGAATCTCCCTGTGAGTCTCGTCGGACAGTTCATGCATGCTCAAAGCTCCCTTTGTTGACGCCTAACCTGGTGCAATGCCTGCTGTTGACTACGGCGACCATGAGCGGTAAAGCCTGGCTGGCAATGACGAGCAGATAAGCATATTCGGCGCTATGTCAAAAGACATCCATGGATGTCATCTTGGATGTAGTGTAGGACGAGGCTTACACAGTAGGGCCGCGAGGGACCTGTACCACTCAATATCATCTCCGCCACCGCAGGACGGTTTTGCAATAGCCACAAGACTTCGGATTGAAATTTCCCGGCGGAGTGCGGTTGCAGACGGGGCACCGGTACTTTGTTTCACCAATGGCTAAAAGCGTGAAGGCAATACCGAATATCGCAAGCTGCAGCCATGCAGAGGCGGCCATCACAACGGAAACAATTGCCGCAAGCAAGGCAGCCATGCCGGGCACAAGGTAGCAGGCAAGCAGCCTGGCGCGCAATTTCTGAAAGCGGATGGCCCGCTTTTTGACGTAGTCGTTGCGTGAACGTGCCATAAGGTTTGATGCCGGAGGGTGTGTGAGTTTTCGAAAGGTTCGCTCAATGGAGGGGCTTGTAGGAGGGGACTGTTCGTGACTCGAGCCAACGCTCAAGCCTCAACATAAAAATACCGGTCCGCGTTCTCGCAAAGATGCCTGACCAGCGGAGGAATACGCTCCCAGTCATCCTTGTAAGGGTTGTCCAAAGCCTCGTACGCGGCTTCGATCAACTGGTAGTCCTGCGGTGTCTGGACATACTGCGCCAGCATGCGCTCCAGCGCCGCGGCTTCTTCGGGCATGCCCGCTTCGGCATAGGCGTTCGCCGCGGCCTGCACCAGTGCCGGCCCCGAGTTGTCCGTACCCGTCTTGAATCCCTCGCCGGCGCGGCTAGCTTCCCACAGGAAGATTGAGTACACCATCGTGTAGCCGGGCGGGAGCTGGGCCAGCAACTGCTCAGCGTTCTCGACGTCCAGCTTCGACGCCAGCTGGTACATGCCTTCTTCCGGCGTGCCCTCGCTGTCTGATTGCCAGAAGGGGGAAACGTCGGAGCCGGCTGAGTCGGAGGCTTCCTCGACCATCTCGAGGACCAGCGGGGGGATGATGCGTGCCATGTGTAGAGTGCCTTTTGGGTGCGGCTTATGCCCCAAGCATCCTGCTGAATGAGCCGAATCGGTAGAAGGCAAAGCCGGCCATCAACAGCAGGAACAGCACAAAGACGATAAAGGTTTTCCGGTTCTCACGACGGGCGTACTTCAAGGCGTCGGCATTCGAGGCCTGCAGCTCACCGGCCTGGTCCATGGCCAGCAGGGTCCGGCCCGCAGCCTCGGCATTCATGGCCTTGATGTCCGTGATGAGCGCGTTCTGCTCTTTCAGCAGATCGCGGATCTCCGATAGCAGCGCTGTCTGGTTGTTGTCCATTCGATCTTCCTCCTCGGTGCTTGTGTTGTTCGGTAGGCTGAAAGTTTAGCCCTGGATGGACTTCTGCATAAACACACTGAGCGGGTCGTCACTGTAGTGTCCAAACGGTCCCCGGCGCTCATAGCCGCAGCTCGCATACAGGTGCAGCGCTTCGGGTTGACGGGGCCCGGTTTCGAGTGTGAGCAGTTTGCAGCCGAGTGACGCAGCGGTGGATTCGAGCAAGGCCAGAATTTTCCTGGCGGCGCCGGCGCCCCGGCTCTGCGGGTGCACATACATGCGCTTGAGTTCGCCGTACGCCCGGTTGACGACGACGGCGCCGCAGCCAATGGCCTGGCCACCGGCATTTCTGGCGACGGCGAACACCACCTCGGGCTGCTTCAGCGACGCGAGGTCCAGCGCATGCCGGCTCTCGGGCGGGTACAGCGTGTCCTGGTAGGCGTCCAGCTCGGCAATCAGGCGTATGACTTCCGGCTGGTCCGGTGATTCGAGTGCGATGTGCATGGGGACGGAACGGCAAGCCGGAAACTCATTTTGTGGCCGGAATGATTTTGCGATCAACCAGTTTCCAATTGCCTTTGGCATCCACTTTTAAGGTTGCACTGACATTGACGGAGGGACAGCAGTTGGCATCATTCGGCCCATATGCTTTGCCTTCAAGCGTCAACGAGTCTGCTGTGTTTCCCACGAGACGTTCGACATATCGAACGGGAATCTCATGTTTAATGGATGGCGATGACCGCAGAGGGTCAACGACAAAACTGTATCCCGCACCCGTGACCACCATGGTAATGGCTGGATTCACTGTTCCCGTACCACCATCGCATCCGATGTCTCCCGACCAGACAACCGCATATCTAGCGTCTCCGCGCAGTTCCGCCTTGTAGGGGCGCAGGGTGGCAATGTTTTTTGCGCTTATCTTTGAATGCTCACAAGAAACGGCATCGGCGTAGGCTGTGGCTGCTTTAACAATGCTCCGTGTAATGTCGCGTTCACTGAGAACAGTTTGCGCCGATAGGCTGCCGGCGCTGAACCCGGACAGAATGCAAAGAACCCAAAGTTTCATGTCTTTTCCCTCGATGGCCTGGGTATTGGAATTGTTCTGTGCCTGGGTAGTCTCCAGATAACGAGACGACCCTTCAGCCAATTCTAGGCTGAGCAGACCCCTTCGATGCTAGTGCCTGCTTTTGCCCATCGGAGCGTGCGTGGAGAGCCGTGGTCTATGGCCAGCTTCCGAAATCCTCCCGCCCAGATCGGACGCAGTACTCAGCGATACGGCACTTCGTCCTACACCCGCAAACAGGCAGCGGCCTAGCATGAATAAACCAGCAATGAAAAGCCCATCGCCCCAGCTTGCTGCAAGCATGAACGATGGACCCATCATTTCCGGTGAAGGCGGATTGATGGCGTGATCAGTCAAGCGCATTTATCGCTCTTCAAACTTTCATCCACTTTCTGAAGGAGACCGAAAATGAACAGCATCAAATACAGCGCGGTTTGCGCGGCGGCGATTTCACTGGCCGCCCTGACGGGCTGCAGCGGCATGACCACGCAGGACAGGAACACCGCCATAGGCGCCGGCGTGGGCGGCGTGGCCGGCGGGGTGTTGACCGGTGGCAGTACCCTGGGCGTTGTGGGCGGCGCCGCGGTCGGCGGCGTGATCGGCCACGAAGTCAGCCCGAAAAAATAAGCTGAAAACTTCGAACGGGTCGGCTGGCGCCTGCCGGGCGGCCCGCGTCAGATTTCAGCGTCAGGCCGCTTGCGGCAGGTAGCTGGGCCGCGCCGCCGTCATGCCTTGTTTGACCTGCTTCGTCAGCTCATCGGCCAGCACCTCATCCTGGCCGGCCTCCAGCCCGTCGAGCGCGCGTTTCACGATGTCTTCAGGGCTGGTCTTGGGCACCTCGAAGCCGCGCGTGAGGTCGGTATCCACATAGGCCATGTGCAGGCCCAGCACCTGGGTTTTCTGCGCCAGCAGCTCGCTGCGCAGCGCATTGGTGAGCGACCAGGCCGCCGACTTGCTGGCCGAATAGGCCGCCAGTTCGCCGCCGTTGACCCAGGAGGCCACCGACAGCACATTGAGCAGGGCACCACCGCCGTTGCCTTTGAGCACGGGTGCAAAAGCCTTGCTCATGCGCAGCACCGCAAAAAAGTTGGTCTCAAAAATGCGCCGCGCAAGCTCCTCGCTGTCGGCTGCCAGGAAACCGCCCGGCTGGGCAATGCCGGCGTTGTTGATCACCAGCGTGACGTCCGAGGCCTGCGCCGCGGCGGCCGCCACCTCTTCGGGCTTGTTGACGTCCAGCTTCAGGGCCTGCACGCCGGGCAGGGTGACGCTGGCAGGGTCGCGCGCGCCGGCATACACCTTGCGCGCACCGCGGGCCAGCAGCTCGCGCGCAAAAGCCAGGCCTATGCCGCGATTGGCGCCGGTGACCAGGACAACGGAATCTTTGATCTTCATAAACATCTCCAAAAAATAAACAGTGGGGGGGCAAAAAATTCGGCTGCCGGCTTTCCACCTGAACCGGCACCAGGAAAACTCAACGAAGCTTGATCACCACCTTGCCTTTGGCGCGTCCCTGGGCGAGGTAGGCCAGCGCTTCCTTGGCCTGCTCGAACGGAAACACCTTGTCGATGACCGGCTGGATGCGCTCCGTTTTGAGGAGCTCGCCGAGGTGGGCCAGCTGGCCGCCATCGGGGTAGGCAAAAAGAAACGAATAGCTCACGTCCTGCTTTTTTGCGAGGCGCTTGATCTTGCGGCTCATCATCCCGAACACAAAGGTCAGGAAGAAGTTCAGCCCCCGGGCGCGGGCGAATGCCGCGTCCAGTGGTCCGACCAGGGAGATCATGGTGCCCCGCGGCTTAAGGATGCCGACGGCCTTCTCCAGCGCATCACCCCTGACAGTGCCCAGCACCGCGTCGTAGCCGCGCAGCACGGTCTCGAATTCCTGCTTCTTGTAGTCGACCACCTCGTCCGCGCCCAGCCTGCGCACCAGTTCGACATTGCCCGTGCTGGTGGTCGTTGCCACTTTGGCACCCAGGTGCCTGGCCAGCTGGATCGCGAAGGTGCCGATGCCGCCGGAGCCCGCAGGGATGAAGACTTTTTGGCCGGCCTGAAGCTTGGCGCGCTCTTTCAGCGCCTGCCACGAGGTCAGCCCGACCATCGGGATCGATGCCGCCTGCACGAAGTCCAGGTTGTCCGGCTTCAGCGCGGCCATACTTTCCGGCACCACCGCAAACTCGGCGATGGCGCCCCCGCCCGTGTCGAAGATGCTCGCAAAAACGGCATCACCCGGCTTGAAGCGGGTCACGCGGCTGCCGACCTCCATCACCACACCGGCCAGGTCGCTGCCCATCGTGGCGGGCAGCTCAAACTTCACCACGGCTTTGAAAAGCCCGGTCGGGATCATGTTGTCGATCGGGTTCACGCTCGCGGCGTGGACCTGGACCAGCATCTCGTCGGGCTTCAGCGTCGGGCGGGGAACTTCGGCAAAGCCGATGTCGGGAGATTTGCCGTAGCGTTTGAAGGTCAGTGCTTTCATGGTTTTTTTCCTGGTTGGCAGTCGAAGATTGAGATTGGCATGATGATTGTCATATGTGAGGGCGAAGAAAAAAGCCGGTGTGTGAGGAGGCGGGAGTTCAGTGGGAGACCGGGACCAGCTGCTTCAGCGCGGCTTCGCAAAAGCTGTCCGCCAGCGCGGGTTCGTCGACCACACGCGCCAGCAGCAAGGTGCCGACCATGGTGGCGACCGTCGCCAGCGCGCGCTCATGCGCGCCGGGCTGCCCCCAGTCCGGTGACTGGCGGGCCACAAAATCCACCATTTCCTTGACGTGCCGGGTGGTCGCACGGCGCACTTCGGGCGCCTGGCGCGGCGTCTCCGAGCCCAGCGCGGCCAGCGGGCAACCCACCTCTACCTGCTCCCGGTGCTCCGGTGAGAGGTAGGCGCGCAGCATGGCCGCCATGGCTTGGTCCGGCGGCGAGCCGGCCGCTACACCCGCCACCACGGCGGCAGACTCGGCGCAGGCCCGGGTCGCAGCTTCCGCCAGCATGGCCTCACGCGAGGCGAAATGGGCATAAAACGCCCCATGCGTCAGGCCGGCCTCTTTCATGATGTCGGCCACGCCCGTGCCGTCGTAGCCGCTGCGGCGTATGGCCCGCGCGGCCACCGACACGATGCGTTCGTGCGAGGCCTCCTTGGCGGCTGACCGGGTATTGATTTTGGGGTGTTTTGCGTTTCGCATGATGTGCATCATACATTAAAAGAAATTTATCCGCAGATTTCGCAGATTTCCGCAGATTGAAGAGAGGGCATTTACGTCGGGGCTCATCCCATCCTCGTACGCTGGCCACACGAGCTTGTACCGGGATTGGTTTTAATCTGCGTAAATCTGCGAAATCTGTGGATGAATCGGTATCCCGCAGATGGACGCAGATTCAAATAATCGTTTTTGAACATGCCCAGCAGCATGATGAAGCGCGCCAGCAGGCGGCGGATGGCGCGAAATTCCTCCGGATTCAGCGGATGCCCAGGGCCTGACGCTCGAACGAAGTTTGTTGCCTACATACCGAGCGGCCCGAGGCCGACAAGCCTCTGTGTTTGCGCGGGCAGACTTGGAAGCACTGATCAAACAGAGGAGACTTCCCGATGCCAGAAAGCCACAAAGAGACTTTGCAGAAGGCCAGCGCGGCCATCGTGAAAGGCGACTACGAAGGGTTCCTGAACTTCTGCACTGAGGACACGCAATGGACCTTTGTCGGCGACAGAACGCTCAGGGGCAAGGAAGCCGTTCGCCAGTGGATGGCGGCCACGTACAAGGAGCCGCCGAAGTTTGAGGTCCATCACATGATTGCCGAGGGCGACTTTGTTGCGGCGCTTGGCGAGATTACTTTGAAGGACGACGCGGGGAAGGCTGTGCGTCATGCCTACTGCGATGTCTGGCGATTTCGGGATGGGAGGATGGCTGGGTTGCGGGCTTTTGTGATTGAGGCTGGGGTGGAGGGCGAGGTCTGAGATTCTTCTGCGAATCCACTTAAATTGGAGAAATACTCATCACCGCATTAAGCCCGCTACTTAGAAGAGCGGTCCGCCCTGCTTGTCTACTTCAAAAAGGATAGCCGCCACACCCTCTGCATTAATCTTTGGGCGGCGATACATATTGAAAGGAGACTCTTTCGCTGCGGCCCTGAGGAATGCAACGTTTGGGCCAAGAAACGTATTGAGCCCATCATTGAGATATTGGTTATCCTCCTTCCATTTGTCTGAGCCGTGCTGTCGCCATTTCGGTTCTATGAATAGCCGCTCCGGACGGTATTCGCTAGTGATAGCGCACCACACACTCTTTGCCCCCATTACTTGAACGCAAACGAATGGCCCTGGGCGATCAAGACTTGTATCACCGGCATCAATGTCGTGCTCCGCGAGTAGTAACTTATCGTCGAAGAATGCGATAGTTCCAAGGGAGACGTCTGACGATCGCAATGCCATTTCTGAAATTCCTCGACAACCGCTAGTGTTTCGCTGATAGTCGCCGATTTCTACGTCAGCTCATGTGAGCGTGCGACGCAGTTCATCGATGCAGAGTATCTCGATATAAGGTTAAGCCCCACCTTCAACAAAGTAGGTTGGAGGTGTTTCATCGCCTTTGCCTGCAAGAATGGCTTCTCCCCGCAGTACCCCTCGGTTCTCCGTGCAAATCTTGTAGAGATTGCCACAGTCAAAAATGGCAACAACGGATTCGGATCCAGTGCCATAGTACGAGGGAGCTTGACTTCCAATCTCGCACGACATCATGATTCCGTTGTGCGGCCAAGTCAACGCGCAGATTCTGGCGCCTGAGAGGGGTGCGCTGTTGAACTTTGCTATAGCCTCATAGACGCGCTCCGCCTGTTCTGGATTTTCTGCGGCTGGAATGAAGTATTTCATACAAAAATTCCAAATTGAATTGCAAAGCACCGATGTTTATAGGGGCTGTGCTCGCTGATATGTCAGATGTGTCACGTTGTCGTCGCTCCCCACGTTCCATCTGCTCCAACGACGACGAATATCTCAGACGTGAGTCGTCGAGTCTTAAATGCTTCTGCAATCTTCGCTCGAATGTGATCTCTTACGGCTTGAGCACTCGTTCCGGTGTAGGTGCCCATGACCGATGTCGTGGGAATAACGGTTTCACCGTCCAGGCTGTTTTTGTGGACGCGACTCAGACCCAGATATTGAAGGTCAGCGTATGCATTCTCGTAATCACCGCTGCCAGCATTCTTAAGATCGAAAGTACAGAAAACCAGATAACTCATGGAGAACTCCGTCGTTCCTGCTGCCTTATCACTCAGTACCAGTGGCGATGCTAAGTCGACTTGCTAGGCGGATCGCCAACGTTTAACTTAGTCAAATTTTTTATGAGTCGAACACGCCCGTCTTCATGATCAACATATGTCTTAATTGCGCTTGCTGGGACTAGCGTAAGTACGACAGTCCACAGCTGCCACAACGTAAGTGAGACAAGCAGGCCGTATGAGATTCCACGAAGCATCGAGGGATCCAATGGGAGGGTGTGACGTTTAAGAATTGGTGCAAGAGCTCCCACAATGAGGATGATGCACAGTATTACTGTTGAATTAACTACGGGCGTGAACAATTTCCCCATTCCCGATAATTCTCCCTTCACCTTTGCACCCGGATCACGTAGCGATAGCTTGAGACGATCCGGGTAGATGATGGCCATCCATGCCCCAATCACAGCGAAAATAATTGCTGCCGTTGTTCTAAGAGCTTCAAATATAGGCCACTGTTCAGCGAATGGAACTGCGCGGCCGTACCACGCCCCCGCAGTAACAGCGGCTAGGGCTACAGCCCATCCAAGAAGCCTTAAAAAAAATTGTGTCATTCCAGAAGGCTTAACAAACGAGTTCTATTGTGCGCCAGTGCTTCGATTAATGTCTGGGGGTCTACTATTTCTGGATTGACTCGCACGATATCGAGCATCAGAGTTTCTTTAGCTATGGCACGACCTAGCCAATAGGTTTCCTGTTCCCCTTGCATGACAAAGCCATAGTCGCCCGCCTGATCTTCATCTTCCCATCCTTCAATCACCGCTGCGACGTCTTCCTGAGTAAAGGTCTCTACCTCCACCTCGTAAACAATTTTGACGTCGTGGGGCCGCACTTGAGGTTCGGTCAAATGAGCACTGTCTAATAGTTTCTGCCACAACGCCCTGTCCGGTCTTTCGGTAAGAATCAGGGTGGATTTTTTCTTGATTTTCCTTATCCTGTGGGCCGACTCTAATAGGAATTGTTGTTCTGCGTGTTTCTTATGCAGTTCCATAGAAAATCGAGGACGAGCCTTGATAACTGGATCTGTTGCTGATGCTCTGTAACCATGTACGCGGATCCCGTCGGTTTCGTCGTCAACCGACGTCACGGCGTTGGCGCAGAAATAAGCCATAAATTTTTGCACGTAACTTCGCATCTGTAACCGACCAGCACCGGGATGCTGAAACCTCACCGTTGCGACGGCTTGGTGATCAGGTAGAAACCAGAAGTAGCTTGCAAAACCAGGTATGTCCCCTTCTGCAAGTTCATTCATGGTCACTTCACTGTTTCCAACGTCAGCGTAAGCACTCATTGATGCAACCGCGCCATCTGTGTTCGCTGTCTCATTCCAGAGAGTGAGCAACCATGCTTGTCCGCGTCGGCGCACGTCTACGAGATAGGCGGGAAGTACCGAACCGTCTACATCAAACGTCTTTGTTAGCCCAATTTGTTTTCCGGCGCCCCACCGCTCAAGATCCCGAAGAATTTGGCCAATGTCGCCAAACGCAGGAGTCTCCTCGGATCTTTTAAAAAAACCGAACTCCTTTATGTCGTAGAACATTACGCGGGCTTCTTCTTGCATGATCTCTCCTGTGGAAACCTTTTGTAACATTCGCCTTGCTTCCTGTATATGGGAATATTTCCTTTTTAAGTCGGCTAATCGGCTCCACTCCGCTGTGGTGCTATCGGGGGCGCAGTTTGCCAACACCAACTACCGTTTAGTAAATGATGGCTCTGCCAAGATCAGAACGGGATGCTCGCGTTGCGACTGATTTGACGATAAAGATGATATTTTGCGCAGTGACATCAGCACGCAGTGCCCTGGATGTCCTCTAAAGGCTGGAATACCAAAGCTTGTATTCCCTTCTCCTGCATGATTGTGGAGGCCACGGCGGTTGCCCTGGATTCGCCGATATGGCTTTCAATTGACTAAGGGCAACGTAACTAATATTGATCGAACGTAATTTTCTTTGGCACGTGACTGTCCAAGCTGCGCAACGCCTGAAACTAGATGCGTGCTTCGACTTGCAGAAGGCGCTTGTATTCTTGCTTAAAGAATCCGATTAAACCAAAGCAGCGACAAGCTAGCCGACACCAGCGCCAGCGCAGCCGCCACCAGCGCGAGCAAGCCGGAAACCTCCGTCTCCTTCTTCTCAATCGCCAGCCGCGAACTCAGCGTCTCATAGACCTTCTTCAAATCCGCCGCAGTGCCGGCGTAGAAGTACTCAGCCTGCGTGGTGCGGGCAATCCCCTTCAAGGTCTCCTCATCCAGCTTGACGCGCATGGACCAGCCTTCAAAGCCAATCGTTTCGCCATCTACCGTGCCCACGCCCACGGTGTAGACGCGCACGCCGCGGTCGGCGGCAGCTTTGGCGGCGTCTAAAGAATCCACGCCTGTGGTGCGCTGGCCGTCGGTCAACAAAATGATGGCGCCCGAGGTGTAGGAGCCGGGGGCGACGGGGACAAACTCTTTTTTGGCTGCCGCGTTTTTGTCGGGGTTGAGGGCCTGGTCGATCGAGGTGCCGCGGGGTTTTTCGCGGCCGTATTGCATCGACGCTAAATCAATGCCGGCATCGGGGAACAGCTCGGCCAGCGAGACGACGATGCCGTTGCCGATGGCGGTGCCGCGCTGCAATTGAAATTTGTCGATGGCGACGACCAGGTCTTCGCGGCTGAGCGTGGGTTGCTGCACGACGGAGGCGGTGCCGGCAAAAGCGACGATGCCCACACGCACATTGCGCGGCAAATCGGCGAGGAAGGCCTTGGCGGCGTTTTGCGCGGCGACCAGTCGGTTGGGCAACACGTCGGCGGCGCGCATGCTGCCGGAGACGTCCATGGCCAGAATGATGGTTTCGCGCTGCGAGGGCAGGCTGATGACGGCGAAGGGGCGCGAAGCGGCGACCAGCATGGCGGCGATGGACAGCAGAAACAACAGCGGCGGCACATGGCGCCTGAAGCCCTGGCCGCGGCCCATGGCTTCGCGCACGATGGAGAGGCTGGCGTAGCGCAGCGCCATTTTTTTCTTGCGGCGCAGCAGCCAGATGTAGATGAGCACCAGCACCGGAATGGCCAGCAGCAGCCACAGGAATTCCGGCCACAAAAAGGTCGGCAAAGGCAGTTTGGCCAAAAAGGAGGTGAACCCGCTGAAGTTCATGATGGGAGGTCCTTGGGGCGGCTCAGGCAGCGCGCTGGAGGTGGGCCGGCAATGCGGCGCCGCCCGCGCCGGATGCCCGGCTGCGGCGCTTGCGCAGTTCGGTGAAGCGCATGATGGCGTCGACGAGATCGTCGTCGGTGGACAGCTCCAGCGTATCCACGCCGGCGCGTGCCAGTGCTTGCCGCAGCTCGGCCTCGCGCTGGGCGGCGATGCGCGCAAAACGTTTGCGGAAACCCGCGTCATGGGTGTCGACCAGCAATTGCTCGCCGGTTTCGGCGTCGCGTATCGGGATCAGGCCCAGGTCGGGCAGGTCCAGCTCCAGCGGGTCCAGCAGGCGCACGGCGACGACTTCGTGGCGGCGGGCCAGCTGGCTCAGGGGTTTCTCCCAGCCGGGTTCGCTGATGAAGTCGGACACGACGAACACGGTGGAGCGCCGGCGCAGCAGGTTGGCGGCGGACTCCAGGAGCTCGTGCAGGCGGGTGGTGCCCAGCTCGGTGATTTCCGGCCGGGCCTGCAGGGTGTGCAGCAAATGGAGCACATGGTGGCGGCCGCCGCGCGCGGGGAGCACGGCGTCGACGCCGGAGCCGTAGAGCATGGCGCCCACGCGGTTGCCGTGGCGGGTCAGCATGCGGGCCAGCACGGCGACAAATTCGGCGGAGACATTGCGCTTGCGCTGCTCGCTGGAGCCGAAGTCCATTGACGGGCTCAGGTCCAGCAAGAACCAGGCACTCATCTCGCGGTCTTCGGTGAAGACGCGCACATGGGGTTGCTCCAGCCGCGCGGTGACGTTCCAGTCGATGTGGCGCACGTCGTCATGGTGCTGGTATTCGCGCAGGTCGGCCAGGTCCATGCCGGTGCCGCGCAGCAGCGTGCGGTAGTCGCCCTGCAGCAGGCCGTCGAGGCGGCGCAGCACGGTCCACTCCAGCCGGCGCAGCAGCTGCTCGGCGGTGGCGGCTGGTTTGGCGGATTCAGGCGGCGAGTTTTTCATGTTCCAACGGTTTTGCTGGAGGCGGGATTTTTGCCATGATTTTTGCGATCAGGCCGTCGGCCGAGAGGCCTTCAGACAAGGCCTCATACGACAGCACCAACCGGTGCCGCAGCACATCGGGCACCAGGTCCGTCATGTCCTCGGGCAGCGCATAGCTGCGGCCGCGCAGCAGGGCCAGGGCGCGCGCGCCTTCGGTCAGGTTGATGGTGGCGCGCGGGCTGGCGCCGAAGGTGATGAAGCGCTGCAAATCCTTGAGCCCATGCTTGACGGGCGTGCGTGTGGCCGACACCAGGCGCACCGCGTACTGCACCAGTGAAGGGTCGACGTAGATGCGCCGGCATTCGGCCTGCAGGGCGGCGAGCTGCTCGGTGGTGGCGACGGCGCTCACGGCGACGGTCGGGCCGGTGACGCGCTGGACGATGACGAACTCTTCCTCGTCGGTGGGGTAGTCGACCAGCACCTTCATCATGAAGCGGTCCACCTGCGCCTCGGGCAGCGGGTAGGTGCCTTCGGTTTCTATCGGGTTTTGCGTGGCCATGACCAGGAAGGGCTCGGGCACCTTGTGGGTGGTGCCGGCGATGGTGACCTGGCGCTCCTGCATGACCTCGAGCAGCGCGCTTTGCACCTTGGCGGGCGCGCGGTTGATTTCGTCGGCCAGCAGCAGGTTGGTGAAGACCGGGCCCAGGGAGGTGCTGAACTCGCCGGTTTTCTGGTTGTAGATGCGGGTGCCCACCAGGTCGGCCGGCACCAGGTCGGGCGTGAACTGGATGCGCTTGAACTGGCCCTGCACGGTGTTGGCCAGGGTCTTGATGGTCAGGGTCTTGGCGAGGCCCGGCACGCCTTCGACCAGCAGGTGGCCCTGGGCCAGGATGGCGACCATGACGCGTTCGAGGAAGCGGTCCTGGCCGACGACCACACGCTTGACCTCGTAAAGAATCTGCTCCATGAGCTGGGCGGTGTCGTGGTTGGCGTTTTGCGGAGTGGTCTGTTCCATGCGGCGGGGTCCTTGGGAGGTCAGGGATGTTGGAAGGTGTTCAGAACGGCGGCATGCCGGCGGCCGAGGCGGCGTTTTCAATCGGCACCGCAAAGCCTATGCCGACAAAGGTGCGCTGCTGGTTGGGATTGAAGATGGCGGTGACGATGCCGACCACCTCGCCGTCCATGGTGACCAGCGGGCCGCCGGAGTTGCCGGGGTTGGCGGCGGCGTCGAACTGGATCAGGTTGCTCATCATCTGCTTGCCTTCGGGTGAGCGGAAGTTGCGCTTGAGCCCGGAAATGACGCCCTGCGATGCCGAGGGACCTATGCCGAAGGGGTAACCCACGGCCATGACCTGGTCGCCGGGGGCCAGGTCGGCGGTGGAGCGCATGGTGGCGGCAATCAGGTCGTCGGGGATTTTGTGGGCCTGCAGCACGGCGAGGTCGTTCTCGGGCTGCACGCCGGTGATGCTGGCGGTGGACTCCAGCCCGTCGGCAAAGGTGACTTTGATGATCTGGGCGTTCTGCACCACGTGCAGGTTGGTCAGGATGATGCCCTTGTCGACAATCACCACGCCGGTGCCCACGCTGCGCTGCTCGGTGTCTTCCTTGCCGTCCTTGTCCTTGCCCAGGCCGGTGATGCGCACCACCGAGGGGATGATGGTGTCGTACGCCTTGGTGCCGGGCGAGGGCAGCACCGTGGTCTCCAGGGTCTTGAGCACGGCCGCGTTGATGTCTTCCTGGGTCAGCTTGCGCGCCGGGTGGCGCAGCGGCGAGGAAAAGCTGATCGCCAGCAGCAGGGCCAGCAGGCCGACCACGGACCAGAGCAGGTAAAGCTGGTGGCGCGCGGCGTGTTGGGCGAGCCGGGCAAGACGGGGGAAGCGGGAAGGGGTGGCCGGCTCCATGGTCCCGGCCGTCGCGGTGGTGGCTTCGTCGGGTACTTGCGCGCCCCCGTCACCCGCGCCCTTTGCCGGACGGTTTGAACTGCTGTAAAGGGCTGGCCTGCGCATCCGTTCACCTCTGGGGTCAAAGTGTCAAAACCGGGCTGATACGGGGGCTGAAACCGGTTTTCAGGCCCCGTATTTACAGGTGCACCGTATCACGATTCCTTCATCCATGCACGGGATTTAGGTATGGGCTGGCGGGGCTTTGCAGAGAATTTCTATCCGCAGATGACGCAGATTTACACAGATTAAAGGCAATCGTGATGAGAGGTGGCTTGGCCGGGGTACGGGATGGGGGCGAGGCCCCGCGTAAATGCCTTCTCTTCAATCTGCGGAAATCTGCGTAATCTGCGGATAAATCCCCGTTTTGGGGCGAAGGAGTTCAGCGTCCGGCACCGTCGGCGGGTCTGCGGAGTAGCGTCAGCGCCAGGGCGGCGGAAGCCAGCATCAGGAACAGGCTCACGGCATTGAGCACCGGCGTGGCGCCTTCGCGCATGCGGCCGTACATCATGACGGTCAGCGGCGCGTCGGAGCCAACCAGCATCAGCGTGGTGTTGAAGTTCTCAAACGACATCAAAAACGAGATCGCGCCGGCGCCGACCAGCGCGGGTTTCAGGTAGGGCAGGGTGATGGTGGTGAAGACGGCGGCGCGCGAGGCGCCCAGGTTGTAGGCGGCTTCTTCCAAAGTGATGTCAAAACGTTTCAGGCGCGCGGTGATGATGAGCGTGGCGATGGAGACGATATAAGAAAACTGGCCTATCACCACCAGCGGCAGGCCGGGGCGCAGAAAGTCCAGTTCCAGGCCCCACCAGCTGTCGGCCAGCTGCGCCAGGCGGCTGGCGAAGGCCAGGATGGAAATGCCCAGAATCACGCCCGGGATCACCAGCGGCGCCAGCATCAGGAAGGACAGGGCCTGCTTGCCCGGGAAGCGGGCGCGTTCTATCAAAAAGGCATTGGTGGTGCCGACCAGCACGGCCAGCACGGTGACCCAGGCGGCCACCACCACGCTGGTCCAGAGGCTGGCCAGCAGCGGGCCGTCGGCAAACAGCCCGGTGCGGCCGGGCTTGCCGCCGAAAAACCAGTCCAGCGTGAAACCGCGCCAGGGCGGCGCCGGGTAGGGCGCGTCGTTAAAGGCGAACACCGCCACCACCAGCAGCGGCAAAAACAAAAACGCAAAAAACGCCAGGGCATAAGCCACCGTGCCGGCGCGCAGCCAGGCCGGGCGGGGCAGGGAGGCGATCATCGAAAACTCTCCCCGAGTCTTCGCCAGTGACCGCGCGGAACCGGCTTCGCCGGGCCGCAGCGGTCGCCCCCTGCGAGGGGGGAGGGAGCTACACGCAGTGAGATCCAACGGGGGTGTGTCATGTTTTCCGCATCACTTCGCCGAACTTCTGGCCAGTTAACTTGAGTCCCAGCCAGACGATGGCCGTGGACAGCCCCAGCAGCAAAAAGCCAAAGGCCGCGCCCTGTTCCCAGTTAAACCGTGTGATGAACTGGGTGTAGATCTGCTCGGTGAACCACAGCGAATTCTTGCCGCCCAGCAGGGTGGGTGTGAGGTAGTTGCCCAGGGTCAGCATAAAGACCACGATGCAGCCGGCCAGGATGCCGGGCGCGGCATGCGGGATGACGATTTGCCACAGGATGGAGGGGCCGTTGCCGCCCAGGTCGTAGGCGGCTTCCACCAGCGAGTCGTCCAGGCTTTCGAGGGCGCTGATCAGCGGCACCACCATGAACAGCATGGAGGTGTAGACCAGGCCGACCAGGATGGTGGCATCGCGGTAGAGCAGTTCCACGGGCGCGGCGGTGATGCCCAGTTGCACCAGCACGGCCGGCAGCACGCCGGATTCGCGTAGCAAAATCATCCAGCCCAGGGTGCGCACGGTTTCGCTGACCCAAAAGGGAATCAAACACATCACCAGCAGCAGCGACTTGGCGCGCCCGCGCACCAGCTTGGCAATGGTCCAGGCGATCGGGAAGGCCAGCAGCAAGGTGATGCCCGTGGCCAGGATGGACATCAGCGCCGTGCGCACAAAGGTGTGCCAGTACAGCGGCTCCTCGACAAAGGTGCGGTATTGCGCCAGGCTGGGCGCGTACTCGCGCGGGGCCACGCGCACGCGCAGCGAGAGCACGGCGAGGTCGATGTGCGGCAGCACGATCAGGCCCAGCAGCCAGACCAGGGCCGGCGCCAGCAGCAGGAACAGCACCAGCCTGGCCTGGGCCCGGCCGCCTGAACCAGGCGCGGAGGGCAGGACGGCCGTGGCTTGCATGGCGGCCTCAGGCGTTGCCGAAGCAGACGGCCTGCCCGGGGTCGAAGCTGAAGGCGACGGTCTCGCCGATGCGCAGGTCGGCGAAGCGCCCGGTCTGCGGCAGGGCGATGCGGAACTCGGTGCGGCTGGCGGTTTCGCGCAGCAGCACGGCCGAGTTGGCGCCGTCGAACAACAGGCTTTCCACCTGGCCGGCATAGACCGTGTGGTTGGAAGGCAGCTCGGTGGCGTCGCGCGCCAGGTTGATGGCCTCGGGCCGCACAAAGGCCTGCACCGCCTGGCCGGCTTGCAGCCGGCCGGCGGCGCGCGCGCGCAAGGCCAGGCCATCAGCGGTGGTGAGTGCGACCACGGCGCCGGCTTCCGCGCCCGCGGCGCCCGCGTTGCCCGCGAGCTTGTTGTTGGCACCCACAAAACCCGCCACAAACGGGGTCTGCGGCTGGTAATACAGCTGCTGCGGCGTGCCGAGCTGCTCAAAGCTGCCGGCGTTCATCACGGCCACGTGGTCGGACAGCACCAGGGCCTCGGACTGGTCGTGGGTGATGTAGACAAAGGTGGTTCCGAAGGCGGCCTGCAGCTGCTTGAGCTCGACCTTCATGTGTTCGCGCAGCTTCAGGTCCAGTGCGCCCAGCGGTTCGTCGAGCAGCAGCAGCGTGGGCTCGAGCACCAGGCTGCGCGCGATGGCCACGCGCTGGCGCTGCCCGCCGGAGAGCTGGTCGACGCGTTTGTCCTGCATGCCGGGCAGGCTCACGCGCTCCAGCATGGCGCCCACTTTGGCCGCGATATCGACGCGCGACAGGCCGCGCCGCGCCAGGCCGTAGCCGACGTTCTCGCCGACCGACATCATGGGGAACAGCGCCAGGTGCTGGAACACCATGTTGACGGGCCGCTGGTTGGGCGGCACGCCGTTCATGGGCTTGCCGCCTATGTGGATCTGGCCCGCGTCGGGCGAGAGAAAGCCGGCGATCATGCGCAGCAGCGTGGTCTTGCCGCAGCCCGAGGGGCCGAGGATGGAGAAAAAGCTGCCGCGCTCCACCGTGAAGGACAAGTCCTTCACGGCAGGCTGGCCGGCGTAGGTTTTACCGACGTGCTCGGCTTGCAGGTCTGCGTGCACCGCTGGTGGGCCGCTTGCCGTTTACTGGGCAGCTTTTATGCGGTCGAGTACGCGGCCCTCGATGTCTTCGATGCCTGCAGGAACGGCCGGGTACCACTTGACGTTCTTCAATGCAGCCTCAGGGAAGCTGGCGGCGAACTGGGCCTTGAGCTTGGGGTCGGCCAGCTGGTCGGCGCCCTTGGAGGCGGTGAAGTTGCCGGCCGAGCCCGCGACCTTGGCGGCGATTTCAGGGCGCATGTTGAAGTTGATCCAGGCGTAGGCGGCGGCATCGTTGCGGCCCTTGGCGGGGATGGCGAAGGTGTCTATCCAGCCGAGCGCGCCGGACTTGGGCGCGATGTACTGGATTTCGGGCTTCTCGGCATTGAGCTTCCAGCCGCCGGTGTCCCACATCATGGCGCCCACGACTTCGCCGGCGCGCATGCCGTTGAGCAACTGGTCCTTGTTGTCCCAGTAGAACTTGATGTTGCTCTTGCAGGCGACCATGGTCTTGCCGACCTCGTCCATCAGCGCGCCGTAGGCCTTGGGATCCTTGTAGAGCGCGAAGGGGTCTTTGCCGGAAGCGAAGGCGAAGGCCAGCAGGGTGGGGCGCTTCAGGCGCACGGCGGTCTTGCCCTTGACGTCGGCCTTGCAGAGGTCGGGGTAGTCCGTCATCTTGGCCAGCTTGGTGTTGACGACCAGGCCGTCGGTGCCCCAGATATGCGGCAGGCCGTAGACCTTGCCGTCCAGCGTGGTGTTCTTTTTGGTGGCCTCCAGCATGGAGGGGATGAAAAGCTCGGACTTGATCTTGCTGAGGTCCATGGGCTTGTAGATGCCGAACTCCTGCTGCGGGCCGGTGATGCGGTCCTGCGAGGGCTGGGCCAAGTCAAAGCCGGCGCCGCCGGTGGCGCGCAGCTTGGAAATCATTTCCTCGTTGTTCGAGAGGGTCAGTTCGACGTCTATGCCGGTTTCCTTCTTGAACTGCGCCACGACGTCGGCCGGCACATAGTCGGCCCAGGTGATCAAGCGCAGCTTCTGGTCTTGGGCCCATGCGGCGCCGCTGAGGCTGGAGGCGAGCAGGCCGGCGCCGAAAATCTGGCTCATCAGGCGGGATAATTTCATTTGGCTTTCCTTTGTTATGTCGAGTGGGACGGGTTGACGAAGGGATATCAGCTGAAAGAAACCGGGGCGAAGACAATGCCGAAAGAGGGCTGTTCCGCCTGAAAAAAAGCATAGGGTGTCCCGATTTCATTTCTGTGTCAACATCTTCATCAGGGGCCTTGCTCTTTTTTCCGTAGCTCCTCCCCTCTTGATCGCACTCCCTTCGCCCCCTTTTAGCGCATGACTTTCTGGATAGACACGCATTGCCACCTGGACGCCGGGGAACTGGCCGCCGACGTGGACGCGGTGCGCGCGCGCGCCGCCGCGAACGGGGTGGGGCACTGCGTGATCCCGGCCGTCGGGGTGTTCAACTTCGAGGCGGTGCGGCTGCTGGCGCACCGGTTTGCCGACAGCTATGCGCTGGGCATACACCCGCTATGCGTGCCGCAGGCGCGTGACGAGGACCTGCGGGCGCTGGACGCGGAACTGGCCCTCAGGCGCGGCGACCCGCGGCTGGTCGCGGTCGGGGAAATCGGCCTGGATTATTTTGTGCCGGCGCTCACGGAAAGCCCGATGCGCGAGCGCCAGGAATTTTTTTACCGCGAGCAGCTCAAGCTGGCGCGCAAGCACGGCCTGCCGGTGATCCTGCATGTGCGGCGCTCGGCCGACAAGCTGCTCAAGCACCTGCGCGAGCTGGCGCCCGAGGGCGGCTGGAACGGCATAGGCCATGCCTTTAACGGCAGCGAGCAGCAGGCCGGTGAATTCCTCAAGCTGGGCTTCAAGCTGGGTTTCGGCGGCGCCGTGACCTTTGAGCCGGCGCGCCAGCTCAGGCGCCTGGCGGCGCAACTGCCGCTGGATTCGCTGGTGATGGAAACCGATTCGCCCGACATCCCGCCGCACTGGGTGTACACCACGGCGGCCGAGCGCGAGGCCGGCAAGCCGCAGGGTCGCAACGAGCCGGGCGAGCTGCCGCGCATCGCGCAGCAGGTGGCGCAGTTGCGCGGCATCAGCGTGGACGCACTGGCGGCCGCCACCACGGCCAATGCGCTGCAGGCCCTGCCCGGCCTCAAGGCGCTGCTCGCATGAAGGCAACACCGGTATCGACAGCATTGACCGGCCTGGCGCCGCTGGTGTCGGACCGCACGCGACTGCTGGTGCTGGGCAGCTTCCCGGGCGCGGCCTCGCTGGCGGCGCAGCAGTATTACGGCCACCCGCAAAACCATTTCTGGAAAATCCTCAAGGCGCTGTGGCCGCCCGGCCCGGCGGACACGGGCCCGGATGCGTACCGGGCGCGCAGCGAGTGGCTGCTTTCCAAGGGCCTGGGCCTGTGGGATGTGTACGCGGCCTGCGAGCGCGAGGGCAGCCTGGACAGCGCGATCCGCAACGCCGAGGTCAACGACCTGGCCGGCCTGCGGCGGCTGTGCCCGGCGCTGGAAGCGATTGCCCACAACGGCGGGGAAAGCTTTAAACATTCAAGGCACACGCTGGCGCTGGGATTGCCGGTCTACAAGCTGCCCTCGACCAGCCCGGCGAATGCCTCCTGGAGTTTTGAGCGCAAACTCGCGGCCTGGCGGGAAGTTTTTGAAAAACACGGACTGGTTTGATGCAAAGAAAAGAAACGGCCAAAGAGAACACGGAACTTGAGTTACCCGAGGTCAATTTCTCGGACTATGGCGATGTGCGTTTTCTGCACCTGGGCACCGAATGGGTGCAGGGCTCCATGCTGCGCGATGCGCCCTATGACATCGAGCTCGAGTATGTGCAGCGCATGATGGCCGGCCTGCTCTTCATGGACGCGGCGGCCATGCCCAAAAAGCACGCCATGCAACTGGGCCTGGGCTCGGCCGCGCTGACCAAGTTCTGCTACAAAAAACTGCGCATGAAGACCACGGCGATTGAAATCAACCCGCAGGTGGTCACGGCCTGCCGGGTCTGGTTCAAGCTGCCGCGCGACGACCTGCGGCTGCATGTGATCGAGGCCGATGCCGCGGCCGAAATCAGAAAACCGGCGCACCAGGGCACGGTGGATTTGCTGCACGTGGACCTCTACGACCATGAAGCGGCCGCGCCGGTGCTGGACAGTGCCGATTTTTATGAGGATTGCCGCGGCCTGCTGGCCGAGAACGGCGTGATGACGGTGAACCTGTTCGGCCGCGATTCCAGCTACCTGCAGTCGCTGACGAAGATCGCCGAGGCCTTCGGCCCCGAGGCGGTGTGGGCCTTCACCCCGACGCGCGAGGGCAATACCGTGGTGCTGGCCCAACAGGAGCCCACGCGGCCCGAGCGCGCCGCGCTCTTGCAGCAGGCCGGCGTGATTGAATCGCGCTGGGATTTGCCGGCCAAAAAGTGGCTGCGGCTGTTCAAGCCGGTGGCCTGAGTCCTGGTTTTATCCGCAGATGCGGGTGAGGTTTGTATCCGCAGATTACGCAGATTTACACAGATTGAAGACAAGAAAGACAAGACATTTGTACTCAGGGTTGGAATTAATCTTCACCTTTGTCTCCATGCGCTAGAGCCAAATACACGCCTTCGCATTGCGATTTTTCTTCCAATCTGCGGAAATCTGCGTAATCTGCGGATGAATTCTTTATCCCCGTGCCTGTCGGCGTTATCCCCATACCTGCCGGGATTCTGTGGAAGAAACCCCACGCCTGGCAGATAGCAAAAGCCGGGGTGGATGGGGTACAGTGCCCCCATGAACGCCGCCACCGCTGTCACTCATACCAAGCCCCATCGGGAACACGCGAAAAAGAACCACATCGGCCCGCTGGACTGGCGCATCCTGGTGGAGTGGCTCGGTGAAGACGGCGTGATCAGCGCCACCGAGGCACAGCGCACCATCGCGCGCTGCTCGCAGGTGCAGAGCGCGCAGCCGCCGCTGATGCGGCTGGCCAGCGTGGGCATGACGCGGCTGGCCGACGGCAAACCGCTCGATATCGAAACCATGTCGCAGTGGCTGGCGGGCCGGGCGGGCCTGGCCTACCTGCGCATAGACCCGCTCAAGGTCGACGTGGGCAAGGTGGCCGACACCATGTCGGCCATGTATGCCGAGCGCCACAAGGTGCTGCCGGTGCAGGTCACGCCCAGCGAGGTGGTGATCGCCACCTCCGAGCCCTTCATCACCGACTGGGTGCAGGAAGTCGAGCGCCAGGCCAAGCGCAGCGTGCGCCTGGTGGTGTCCAGCCCCATGGACATCACCAAGTTCACGGCCGAGTTTTTCGCCCTGGCCAAATCGGTCAAGGCCGCGGTCAAGTCGGGCGGCGCCTCGGGCTCGGCGAGTTTCGAGCAGCTGGTGGAGCTCAACAAGAGCAACAAGCAGCTGGACGCCAATGACCAGGGCGTGGTGCAGGTGGTGGACTGGCTCTGGCAATACGCCTTCGACCAGCGCGCCAGCGACATCCACCTGGAGCCGCGCCGCGAGCAGGGCGTGATCCGCTTTCGCATCGACGGCGTGCTGCACCCGGTGTACCAGTTGCCCATGGGCGTGCATAACGCGATGACGGCGCGCATCAAGCTGCTGGGCCGCATGGACGTGGTGGAAAAGCGCCGCCCGCAGGACGGCCGCATCAAGACGCGCAACCCGCGCGGCGATGAAATCGAAATGCGCCTGTCGACGCTGCCCACGGCCTTCGGCGAAAAAATGGTGATGCGGATTTTCGACCCGGACACCACGGTCAAAAACCTCGACGCCCTGGGTTTTTCGCAGCACGACGCCGACCGCTGGGAGTCCCTGGTCAAGCGGCCCCACGGCATCATCCTGGTTACCGGGCCGACCGGATCCGGCAAGACCACCACGCTGTATTCCACGCTCAAGCGCCTGGCCACCGAGGAGGTCAACGTCAGCACGATCGAAGACCCGATCGAAATGATAGAGGCCTCCTTCAACCAGACGCAGGTGCAGGCGCACCTGGACTTTGATTTTCCCGAGGGCCTGCGCGCGCTGATGCGGCAGGACCCGGACATCATCATGGTGGGCGAAATCCGCGACCTGCAGACCGCCGAGATGGCGGTGCAGGCGGCGCTCACGGGCCACCTGGTCTTCAGCACGCTGCACACCAACGACGCACCCTCGGCGGTCTCGCGCATGATGGAGCTGGGCGTGCCGTCCTACCTGATCAATGCCACCATGCTGGGCGTGCTGGCCCAGCGGCTGGTGCGCACCCTGTGCCCCAGCTGCCGCGAGCCCGACGAGGGTGTCGCGCGCGAAACCCTGGCCGACCTGGTCAAACCCTGGCAGATCAGCGGCGGCTACCGGCCCTACAAACCGGTAGGCTGCGTGGACTGCCGCATGACGGGTTTCCGCGGGCGCATGGGACTGTATGAATTGCTCACGGTCACGGAGGGCTTCAAGGAAAAGGTTTCCAAGGAGCCGAGTATCGACGCGCTACGGCGCCAGGCGGTCAGCGAAGGTATGCGCCCGCTTCGGCTGGCCGGCGCGCTGAAGGTGGCCGAAGGCCTGACCACCGTCGAGGAAATCCTGGCCTCCACCCCGCCCTTGTCCTGAGGACTCGCTCGCGGCCTTTATGCGGCCCCTGTTTCGGCCGTAAACCCGTTCTGGAGATGGCGATACTGAGGGTTTTCACGGCTTTTCACGGCGCCAGGCCTTCATGTAAGTGAGGGGTAAGCCAAAGATAAACGAAAGGTAAGTGAAAGCCACATGTCGGGGCAGAGGGATTGAATGCACAATCCAGCGATTCTTTCTTTTACTTTTATGTATGTATTGAGGAGACAGCCGTGAATATCAAGAGTCAAAAAGACTTTTTCTCCGGCCTCATGTTCATGGGCGTCGGCGTGGCGTTCGCATGGGGGGCGACCACTTACAACGTGGGCGAGGGCGCCCGCATGGGCCCCGGCTACTTCCCGCTGATGCTGGGCGTGCTGATGGCCATCCTGGGCGCGGCCATCACCTTCAAGGCGCTGGTCGTGGAGGCCGTGGGCGGCGACAAGATCGGCAAGTGGGCCTGGAAGCCGCTGGCCTTCATCATCCTGGCCAACCTGATCTTCGGCGTGCTGCTGGGCGGCCTGCCCAGCATCAAGCTGCCTCCGATGGGCATGATCGTGGCCATCTACGCGCTGACCTTTATTTCCAGCATGGCCGAAGACGGCTGGAAAGTGAAAAACACCTTCATCCTTGCGACCGTGTTGGCCATCGGCAGCTACCTCGCCTTTGTCGTCCTGCTCAAGCTGCAGTTCCCGGTGTGGCCTTTCTTCATCGGCTAAGGAGATACAAAAAATGGATCTGATTACCAATCTCTCGCTGGGTTTTGGCGTGGCGTTCACGCCCATCAACCTGGTGTATGCCTTTATCGGCTGCCTGCTGGGCACCCTGATCGGCGTGCTGCCCGGCATCGGCCCCGTGGCCACCATCGCCATGCTGCTGCCCGCCACCTATGCCTTGCCTCCGGTGTCGGCACTGATCATGCTGGCCGGCATTTATTACGGCGCCCAGTACGGCGGTTCCACCACCGCCATCCTGGTGAACCTGCCGGGTGAGTCCTCGTCGGTGGTGACCTGTATCGACGGCTACCAGATGGCGCGAAAGGGGCGGGCCGGGCCCGCGCTGGCCGCGGCCGGCCTGGGGTCCTTCTTCGCCGGCTGCGTGGGCACGCTGATCCTGGCGGCCTTCGCGCCGCCGCTGACCGAACTGGCCTTCAAGTTCGGCCCCGCTGAATATTTCGCGCTGATGGTGCTGGGCCTGATCGGCGCCGTGGTGCTGGCCTCGGGCTCGCTGCTCAAGGCCATCGCGATGATCGTGATGGGCCTGCTGCTGGGCCTGGTCGGCACCGACGTGAACTCCGGCGTCGCGCGTTTCAGCTTCGACGTTCCCGAACTGACCGACGGCATCGGCTTTGTGACCATCGCCATGGGCGTGTTCGGCTACGGCGAAATCATCAGCAACCTGGCGCAGCCCGAGCATGAGCGCGAAGTGTTCACCGCCAAGGTGTCGGGCCTGTTCCCCACCAAGCAGGACTTCAAGGACATGCTGCCCGCCGTGCTGCGCGGCACCACCCTGGGTTCGGCGCTCGGCATCCTGCCCGGCGGCGGCGCCTTGCTGGCGGCCTTCGCGGCCTACGCGCTGGAAAAGAAGATCAAGATGAAGAAGGGCGAAGTGCCTTTCGGCCAGGGCAATATCCGCGGCGTGGCCGCGCCCGAGTCGGCCAACAACGCCGGCGCGCAGACTTCCTTCATCCCCCTGCTGACGCTGGGCATTCCGCCCAACGCCGTGATGGCCCTGATGGTGGGCGCGATGACGATCCACAACATCCAGCCCGGCCCACAGGTCATGACCAGCAACCCCGAACTGTTCTGGGGCCTGATCGCCTCGATGTGGATCGGCAACGCCATGCTGATCATCCTGAACCTGCCGCTGATCGGCATGTGGATCAAGCTGCTGACCGTGCCTTACCGCTACCTGTTCCCGGCCATCGTGCTGTTCTGCGCGATCGGCGTGTACTCGACCAACAACAACACCTTCGACATCTGGATGGTCGGCATCTTCGGTGTGATCGGCTACCTCTTCGTCAAGCTGGGCTGCGAACCCGCACCCCTGCTGCTGGGCTTCATCCTGGGCCCGATGATGGAAGAAAACCTGCGCCGGGCCCTGCTGCTGTCGCGCGGCGACTGGAGCGTGTTCGTCACGCGTCCGCTGTCGGCCGGCCTGCTGGGCGCCGCCCTGCTGCTGCTGATCATCGTGCTGCTGCCCTCGGTCAAGAACAAACGCGAAGAGGCCTTCGTCGAGGCCGACTGATCGCAAGCCCAGGGGCCTTGGCCCCATTCGGTACAAAAGGCACCTTGAGTGCCTTTTGTTTTGCCTGTTTGGAACATAGTCGGCCTGGAAAATCGTTGCACAATGGTGAAATGAAACGTAAACATATCATTCGCCTGGCGATGGCCCTGGCCCCGGTTTTTGCCGTCGCTTTCACGGGCCCCGCCGCGGCCCAGAACTATCCCTCCAAGCCGATCCGCATGATCGTGCCTTTCCCGGCGGGCGGCGCGACCGACATCCTGGCGCGCGCGCTGTCGCAAAAACTCGGCGAAAAGATAGGCCAGACGGTGGTCGTCGACAACCGGCCGGGCGCGGGCGGCACCATAGGCGCCGACACCGCCTCGAAGTCGCCGGCGGACGGCTACACGCTGCTGCTGGCCACCTCGAGCACGCACAGCATAGGCCCGGCCATCAACCCGAAAATTCCCTACAACGCCGAGACCGACTTCACCCCCATCGCTTATGTGGCGAGCTCGCCCAACGTGGTGCTGGTGCCCAATTCCTCGCCGTCCAGAAACATGCGGGAGTTCATCGACCACGCGCGCAAGAATCCGGGGCGGCTGAACTATGCGTCCAGCGGCAACGGCACCATCATTCACCTGACGAGCGAGTACTTCAAGGCGCAGTCGGGCACCTTCATCCTGCACATTCCCTACCGCGGCACGGCGCTGGCCATGCCGGACCTGATCAGCGGCAAGGTCGACGTTCTCTTTGACTCGTTTGTGACCGGCATGCCCCACGTGCGGGACGGCAAGCTGCGCGTGCTCGCGGTCACCACGCTGAAGCGGACCTCGCTGGCACCCGAGCTGCCGACGGTGGCGGAAACCCTGCCGGGCTTCGAGTCGGTCACCTGGTTCGGCCTGTACGGCCCCAAGGGCATGCCGCCGGACCTGGCCGGCAAGGTCAACCAGGCCGTCAATGCGGCGCTGGCCGATGCCGACGTGAAAGACCGTTTCGCCCGGCTGGGCGCGGAGCCCACGGGCGGCAGTCCGGCGGCTTTCGCGGCCATGGTCAGGGCCGATACCGCGAAGTGGAAAAAAATCATCGCGGAGCGGAAAATCACGGCTGATTGAGTCAGATCATCCGCAGATTGATTCATTCGCAGAGATTGATTCATCCGCAGATTTCGCAGATTTACGCAGATTGAAAACGGACCCCTTGCATTCCGGATATGGATTCCAGGAATTGCATTTGTCTTTAATCTGCGTAAATCTGCGAAATCTGCGAAATCTGCGGATATGAATTCTTCTGCGGATGAATCAAATCTGCGGATGGCGCAGACGTCCGCCTCCATGTTTGCCCTGCCTTCAACAGTGGATCCACCCCATGAACTTCAACTACAGCAACCCCTACACCTCCACCCGCCTGCCGCTGTTTGCGCGCAACGTCGTTTCGACCTCGCACCCGCTGGGCGCGCAGGCCGGCCTGCGCATGATGCTCAAGGGCGGCAATGCGGTGGACGCGGCGATCGCGGCCGCGGCCGCCATGACCATCGTCGAGCCCGTGAGCAACGGCCTGGGCAGCGACGCCTTTTGCCTCCTGTGGGACGGCAAGGAACTGCACGGCCTCAACGGCTCCGGCCGCGCGCCGCAAAGCTGGACGCCCGACTACTTCCGCCGCAAATACGGCGCGGACGCGGCCACGCCGCCCAAGCGCGGCCTGGATGCCGTGACCGTGCCGGGCGCGGTCGCGAGCTGGGTGGCCATGAGCGAGCGTTTCGGCAAGCTGCCTTTTGCCGACCTGATGGAGCCGGCCGTGGAGATCGCCGAACGCGGCTACCTGCTGCCGACCGTGGTGCAGCAGAAGTGGGCGGCCGCGACCGCCGAGCTGAAGTCACAGCCCGGTTTTGCGCAGTCCTTCCTGCCCTGGGGGCGCGCGCCGAATATCGGCGAGCTGTTCCAGTTCAAGGCCGCGGCCAGGGCGCTGCGCGCCATCGCCGAGACCAGGGGCGCGGCCTACTACGGCGGCGCCATTGCAAGCGCGATTGAAAAGTTTTCCGCGCAGAACGGCGGCAGCATCACGGCAAAAGATTTTGAGAGCTACAAGCCCGAATGGGTCAAGCCCATCGCCAGGGACTACCGGGGTTACACCCTGCACGAGATCCCGCCCAACGGCCAGGGCATCGCCGCGCTGATCGCGCTGGGCATCCTGGACGAATTCGACGTGGCGGGCCTGCCGGTCGACGGCGTGGATTCCCAGCACCTGCAGATCGAGGCCATGAAGCTGGCCTTTGCCGACACTTACAAGTACGTGGCCGAGCCTTCGTCAATGGCGGTGACGGCCGAGCAAATGCTCGATGACGCCTACCTCGCATCCCGTGCCAAACTCATCGACATGAAAAAGGCACAGGACTTTGGCGCGGGCAACCCCGTCAAGGGCGGCACGATCTACCTCACGGCGGCCGACGAGGACGGCATGATGGTGAGCTTCATCCAGAGCAACTACATGGGCTTCGGTTCGGGTTGCGTGGAGCCGGAGTTCGGCATCAGCCTGCAAAACCGCGGCCACGGCTTCAGCCTGCAGCCGGGCGCCAACCAGGTCGCGCCGGGCAAGCGGCCCTTCCACACCATCATTCCGGCCTTCCTGAGCAAGGAGGGCCAGCCGGTGATGAGCTACGGCGTGATGGGCGCGAACATGCAGCCACAGGGCCATATGCAGACGCTGGTGCGCATGCTGGACTACGGCCAGAACCCGCAGGCCGCCTGCGACGCGCCGCGCTGGCGCTACAACGCGGGCATGGAAATCAACGTCGAGGCGGCGATGGACGCGCGCACCGTGCAGGGCCTGACGGAGCGCGGCCACCGCGTGGAAGTCATCAACGACTCTTACCAGGACTTCGGCGCCGGCCAGTTCATCTGGCGCGCCGGCAATCCCAAGACCGAAGGGTATGTGGCGGCCAGCGATGCGCGGCGCGACGGCCAGGCCGTGGGTTTTTAAGCAGCGATTTTGAGCAGCCCGTCCGACACCGCCCCCAAAAGCCTCGCCCCCGGCCTGCTGCTGGCCACCCTGGGCGCCATTGCCTTCAGCGGCAAGGCCATCATCGTCAAGCTGGCCTACCGCTACGGCGTGGACGCGGTCACGCTGATCATGTACCGCATGCTGTTCGCGCTGCCCATCTTTGCGCTGATGGCCTGGTGGGCCAGCCGCGGCAAGGCGCCGCTTACGCGCAAGGACTGGCTGGGCGTGCTGTGGCTGGGTTTCACCGGCTATTACCTCGCGAGCTTCCTGGACTTCGCCGGGCTGGCCTATATCAGCGCCTCGCTGGAGCGGCTGATCCTGTACCTCAACCCGACGCTGGTGCTGCTGCTGGGCCTGGTGATGTACAAGCGCCGCGTCAGCGCGCCGCAGCTCATAGGCATGGCCATCAGCTATTGCGGCGTGGTGCTGGTGTTCGGCCACGAGATCACGCTGCAGGGCGCGGACGCGGCCTGGGGCACGCTGCTGGTGTTCCTGAGCGCGGTGAGTTATGCGCTCTACCTGGTCTACAGCGGCGAGATGGTCAGGCGCCTGGGTTCGCTGCGCCTGGTGGGGCTGGCCACGACGGTGGCCTGCCTGTGCTGCCTGCTGCAGTTCGTGCTGCTGCGGCCTTTGAGCGCCGCCGCCGTGGCGCCCGAGGTGATCTGGCTGTCGGTGCTCAATGCCACGCTGTGCACCGCCGCGCCTGTGCTCATGGTGATGATGGCGATTGAGCGCATAGGCGCGGGCATGGCCGCGCAGACCGGCATGGTGGGCCCCATGTCCACCATCCTGATGGGTGTGCTGATTTTGGGTGAACCGTTTACCGCGTGGGTGGCGGCGGGAACGGTGCTGGTGATCGCCGGTATCTTTGTCTTCACAAGAGGACGTTAGCCGCGCTGTCTTGTCTTCAATCCGTGCCGCATGCATTCAATCATTCAATTTTCCGTCCGGTCAAACTTCAGGCGCACGGACTATTTTCGCCGGGTAGCTCGCAAGCACGACGGCTGTTGACACAGCGCCAAGCTTCGCGAGTGCATCAATCGTATGTTCCAGCTGAGGCATTTCCGAGGCCACCACGCGCACGACGAAGCAGTCTTCCCCAGTGATCCGGTGTGCGTCAATGACCTCCGGCATGGTCGAAAAAGCCTGCAGGCACAGTGGAATTTGAGAATGCGTGCTACGTATGCGGATGACGGCCGAGGTCGGGTATCCCGCCAGGCGAAGGTTGATCCTCGCCGCATATCCTTCGATCACGCCCGCTTCTTCAAGGCGCCGAATGCGTGCGGTGACGGCCGGCTGTGACAACCCGACCTGCATCCCGAGATCGGTATTCGTGATGCGCGCATTGAGCTGCAATGCCTCGAGAATTTTCCAGTCGAGCTTGTCAAGATCGGCCTGCTTTGATTTCATTTGCATGGGATTGAAAATTCAAATGATTTAAAGAATGGATGCGCTCAATTCCTTGAACCATCCATGGTGCGGATTCTGATTCATTTCTAGACTAAACCTTTTTTATAGGTGATTAAGAAATGACGTCTCCCGTTCTGATCGTGCCCGGCATTGGGAATTCCGGTCCTTCACACTGGCAGAGCCTCTGGCAGGCGCGGAGTCCTGAGTGGCATCGGCTGCAAGTCACGAATTGGGATCACGTGGTTTGCGATGACTGGGTATCGGCCATTAGCCGGCATGTCGCGTCGCTTGGACCTGACACCCTTATAGTGGCGCACAGCCTGGGTTGTCTGGCGGTCATTCACTGGGCGGCCAGAGAAGGAAAGAAAATCAGGGGCGCCATGTTGGTCGCTGTACCTGACCCCGCCTCGGCGGCATTTCCAACTGCCTCAGCGATCGCCTTCTCGCCAGTGCCATTGAAAAAGCTGGAGTTCCCCTGCACGGTAGTCGCCAGCACGGACGATCCCTACGGGAGTGCGTCCTATGCCCGCGCCTGTTCGCAGGTTTGGGGAGCCGGCTATGTCGAGGTCGGCCCGCGCGGGCATCTGAATTCGGAAAGCGGTCTTGGGGACTGGCCCTTCGGAATCGAGCTGCTCGAACAATTTTCAGCGACGTGATCCCTGCCCTGGCTTGCGCGCCGGCCTCACGCGGGTTTTTTGCACAAGGCGGGGTTGCCGGTTTTCTCAGTTCGTCTTTTTGGCCGGTGGACGTGCCGGCGCTTGCGCACTGGGCCGGCGGTTCGAGCCGCTGATGCGTTGCGCCACCGTGACCGCCGGCTGGCCGGCGTAGGCGTCAAGCCGGGTGCCCATGGCCAGCTCGAGCTGGTTCAAGCGGGTTTGTGCCGGCGGGTGCGTGCTCAGCGACAGGGCGAACAGCGCGTCGTCGGGCGCGGCGGTGCGCAATTGCTGCAGCACCGCGACCAGGCCGTAGGGGTCGAAGCCGGCGCGCGTGGCCAGGGCCACGCCGGTGCGATCGGCGTCGAATTCGTCCTGCTGGTCCAGGCCCTTGGTATACATGTTTTTGCCCAGTGCCAGCAACTGCGCTGACACCATGCCACCCAGGTCGTTTTTCAGCTGCGAGCTGATCACCTGGGTCAGCAAGCCGGCGCGCGCGCTTTTGTTCAAGGCAATCAGGTGGTGCTTGGCGGTGACGTGGGTGATTTCATGGGCCAGGATGCCGGCCAGCTCGCCCTCATCGGCCACGCGGTCTATCAGGCCCTTGGTGACGAAGACATAACCGCCCGGCGTGGCGAAGGCGTTGAAGCCGGGGTCGTCGAGGATGGCGAAGGTCCAGGGCAGGTCGGGGCGCGAGGACTGCAGGCTGATCCAGCGGCCCAACTGGTTGACATAGCGCTGCAGGGCCACGTCGGGGTAAAGCGGCTTGCTGCCCAGCAGCACGGCGGCCAGCTGCTGGCCGATCTGGATCTCGCGCGGCTCGTCGATCTGGTCCAGCGATTGCGACAGCAGCTTGAACAGGTCGCCGCCCTGGGCGGCCTGCTGGCCGCCCGGCGTGAGGCTGGCACCCAGCAGCGCGCCGGCCAGGCCGGAGGCGGTGTTGGGTTGTGCGGGCGCCGGCTGCGCGGGCTGGTTGGGGCGTATCAGCGACTGGAACAGGCCGCCCAGCGCCTTGCCGGCATCCTGGGCCTGGGCGCCCAAGGGCAGCAGGCCGGCCAGCAGGGCCAGTGCAAGGGCCGCCTGGCGCGCCGGTTTGGGAAGGTGGTGAAGATTCATGGCGATGCCTTTTGTCTCTTGTGTGTTTTTTGTTTTACTTGCCGTACTGTTCGGGTGCGGCGCCGCCGGGCGAGGTGGCCGGTGCCGGTGGGGCCGGCGTGGGCAGGGGGTCGACCTGGCGGCTGCTGAGCGAGGCGCTGCCGGCGAACTGCCGGGCCTGCGCGGCATTCACGCGGTTGGCGTCGGCCTGCGCCACGGCCGCGAGGTTGGGCTGCGCATTGGCCAGGTCTTCGGCGCCCAGGCCGCGTATGCCGACGGTGGAGGTGGACACCGTGCTGGAAGGTGCTTGTGCGCTGCCCTTGTTGAAAAAGCTCGAGAGGCTGCGCAGCGCGCCGCCCGCGGCGCCGCCCGAGGGGGCGCTGGCCGAGGTGATGTCGAACATGTGGACCCAGCCGCTGGTGCCGTCGGCCATGCGCACCTTGATCCAGGCGCCCTGGCGTTCGCTGAGCCGTGTGACCGAGGTCTGGACCGGCAGCGGCGCGAGGCTGCGGGCCGAGTCGCCGGGGGCGTCGCGCAATTGCGACTCGCGCTTGATGATCACTGCCTCGCCCTGGGGCTGGGCCTGTGCCGGAGCACTGAAAACCAGCAGCGATGTGAGCAGGGGAGCGATAACCATCCCCGCCTGTATTTTGTATTTACTCAGTATCATGAGCCGCTCTCCCCCGTGGTTGTAATGAGGAATTATTATGGATTTAGGTATTGCAGGCAAATGGGCGCTGGTGTGCGGCGCCAGCAAGGGTCTGGGCCTGGGCTGCGCACAGGCGCTGGTGCGCGAAGGCGTGCATGTGCTGATCGTGGCGCGCGGCGAGGACACGCTGAAGGCCGCCGCTGAAAAACTCACGGCGGACAAGGCTAGGCCCGCCGGCACCCATGTTCAATACGTGGCGGCCGATATCACCACCGTGCAAGGCCGCGCCGCCGTGTTCGCCGTGCGCAAGGATTTCGACATCGTGGTGACCAATGCCGGCGGCCCGCCGCCCGGCGACTTCCGCGACTGGGACCGGGACGCCTGGATCAAGGCGGTGGACGCCAACATGCTGACCCCCATCGAGCTCATCAAGGCCACGGTCGACGGCATGGCGGCGCGTGGCTTCGGCCGCATCGTCAACATCACCTCCAGTTCGGTCAAGTCGCCCATCGACGTTTTGGGGTTGTCCAACGGCGCGCGCAGCGGCCTGACGGGTTTTGTGGCCGGCGTGGCGCGCAGCAAGCTCGCGGCGCAGGGCGTGACCATCAACAACCTGCTGCCCGGCGCTTTCGACACCGACCGCCTGCGCGGCACCATGAGCGGCGCCGCGCAAAAAAGCGGCCAGCCGCTGGAAGCCGTCATGGACGCGCGCCGCAAGAACATCCCGGCCCAGCGCTTCGGCACGCCCGAGGAGTTCGGCGGCATCTGCGCCTTCCTGTGCAGCACACATGCCGCCTACATGACGGGGCAGAACGTGCTGGCCGACGGCGGGGCCTATCCGGGCACTTACTGACGGGTACCTACTGAGTTTTGCGTTTTGAGCCTGGATTACCTTCACTTCGATTGCGCGGAAGGCAGCGACGGCACGGGCGTGTTGGAGGCCATGGCCTCCACCTGGCCCGAGCAGGTGCCAGCTGTCCATGCCGAAGTTGTGCGGGTGCTGGCCTGGGCCCATGCGGAATTCCCCGGCCGGCGCGGCCCGCTCGAGGAAGGCTTTGACTGGGACTACAACCTGCACGGCATGCGCGAGCTGACCGCGCCCGAGGCGCTGCTGTACGACGAGGCGGCGGGGCGCCTGGCGGTGCAGCCCGGCCTGCCCGGCAAGGCCCGGCACACGCTGACCTTGACGCTGAGCGGCAACGCCGGCTTTTGCGAGGCCTTCCGGCAACAGTTCGGCCTGGACTGAGCGCGATCCCCTTCAAGTTAGCGTTAACATCCGGGCATGAAATCACCCTCTGAGACGCTGCGCAAGGCCAAGCGCGCCCCGCGCCCCGGAACCGGCGGCATCACCCTGAGCGACGTGGCCAGCCTGGCCGGCGTGTCGGCCATCACGGTGTCGCGCGCGCTCAATACGCCGGCGGCGGTGTCGCCCGAAACCCTGGAGCGCGTGCGCAGTGCGATTGCGCGCAGCGGCTATGTGCCCAACCTGGTGGCCGGCGGCCTGGCCTCCAACCGCAGCCGGCTGGTGGCGGCCCTGGTGCCCACCATCGCCGGCCCGGTGTTCCTGGAAACCATACAGGCGCTGACCGACGCGCTGGCCGAGGCCGGCTGCCAGCTGATCCTGGGGCAAAGCGGCTACAGCGGCGCGCGCGAGGACGCGCTGATCGACGCCATCGTCGGCCGGCGGCCCGACGGCATCGTGCTGACCGGCATCATGCATTCACCCGAAGGGCGCAAGCGCCTGCTGGCCTCGGGCATTCCCATCGTCGAGACCTGGGACATCACGCCCACGCCCATCGACATGATCGTGGGCTTTTCCCAGGAAAAAGCCGGCGCCGAGGTGGCCGACTACCTCTATCGCAAGGGCTATCGCAGGCCGGCGCTGATCACCGCCGACGACCAGCGCGCCATGCTGCGGCGCTCGGGTTTCGAGCAGCGCTTCGCGGCCCTGGGCGTGGCCGCGATCCCGGCCTGCATGGTGCCGGCGCCTTCCTCGCTGGCCAACGGCCGATCCGGCTTTGCGCAGCTGTGGGCCGAGCATCCCGAAACCGACGTGGTGTTCTGCGGCTCGGACGTGATCGCGCAGGGCGTGATCACCGAAATGCAGGCCATGGGCATGAGTGTTCCGGGCGACGTGGCGGTCATGGGTTTTGGCGACATGCCGTTTGCGGCCCACACCCACCCGGCGCTCAGCACGGTGCGCATAGACGGCACCTCCATAGGCCGGCAGGCCGCGCGTTTCATCCTGGACCGCGTCGAGGGCCTGGACCCCGGCCCCAAGGTCAGGGACCTCGGGTTTTCCATAGTCGAAAGAGCCAGCGCCTGACTTGACGGGCCTGGTTTTGCTCTTTAACATCCTGATTTGTTAGCGCTAACATAATGACAATCAAGGGCGCGATCGAAGCATAAATACCAGGAGACATCAGGATGAGCACTCACTTCACGCGCCGCAAGGCGCTGGGCAACCTCGGCGGCCTGGGCCTTACGGCACTTTCCGCCTCGCCGTTGCGCGCGCTGGCCGCCGACATCGCCACGCCGGGCTGGCCCACCAAGCCGATTTCTTATGTCGTGCCTTTCACGCCGGGCGGTTCCACCGACGTCATAGGCCGCACCCTGTCGCAAAAACTCTCGGACAGCCTGGGCCAGCCGGTGGTGGTCGACAACAAACCCGGCGCGGCCGGTGCCGTGGGCGCGGGCTATGTCGCCAAGGCCAAGGCCGACGGCTACACGCTGCTGGGCGGCACCATCAGCACCCACGCCATCAATGCCAGCCTCTATAAAAACCTGCCTTACGACCCGGTGAAGGATTTCGAGCCGGTCTCGCTGGTGGCCATGCTGCCCAATGTGCTCATCGTCAACCCGGCGCTGGGGCTGAACTCGGTGGCCGACCTGGTGGCGCTGCTCAAGCGCGACCCGAGCAAGCGCTACTTCGCCTCCTCGGGCGCGGGCACCTCCACCCACCTGGCCGGCGAGATGTTCGCCGAGCTGATAGGCGTGCCGCTCTCGCACGTGGCCTACAAGGGCACGCCGCCCGCGATGATGGATGTGGTGGCCGGCCAGGTGCCCTTCATGTTCGACCAGATGACGGCCGCCGTCTCGCTCGTGCAGGCCGGCAAGCTCAAGCTGCTGGCCGTCACCACGGCCAAACGCATCGCGCTGGCGCCCGAGTTGCCCACCATGATGGAGTCGGGCATCGCGAAGTTCGAGATGTCCTCCTGGCAGGCGGTCTATGCGCCCAAGGGCACGCCGCGGCCCATCGTGCAGCGCCTCAACGCCGAGATCACCAAAATCCTGAAGACACCCGACGTGGTCGCCAAGCTGCACGACCAGCTGGGCATGGAAATCGTCGCAAGCTCGCCCGACGAGCTGGCCGCCCACATGAAGAGCGAAATCGCGCGCTGGGCCGAACTGGTCAAGAAATCCGGAGCCACGGCAAGCTGACACATGAGAAACAAAGACATCCGCATCACGCACGCCCGCGTCACGCCCATCGCCTTTCGCGACGGGCCGCTGCTCAACGCCAGCGGCATCCACGAACCCTGGGCCCTGCGCAGCATCATTGAACTGGAAACCTCCGACGGCCGCCTCGGCATTGCCGAAACCTATGGCGATGCGCCCATGCTGCTGGCGCTGGAGCAGGCGCGCGCGCTGGCCGTGGGCCTGTCGCCTTTTGACCTCAACCTGATGGAGCAGCGCGTGCGCGCCAGCATCAAGCCGGGGCAGGGCGGTGGTGTGCAGTTTGAGCTCGCCCCGGGCTCGCACACCGCCAAGAATGCCGAGAAGGTGATCAGCGCGCTCGAAGTCGCGATGCTGGACCTGCAGGGCCAGCTGCTGAAGCTGCCGATCTGCGACCTGCTGGGCGGCGCGGTGCGCGATACCGTGCCCTACAGCGCCTACCTGTTCTACAAATATGCCGAGCACGTGGAGAAGCCCTATGCGCCCGACGCCTGGGGCGAGGCGCTGACGCCGGAGCAACTGGTGAAGCAGGCCCAGGCCATGGTGGGCCAGTACGGTTTTAAAAGCATCAAGCTCAAGGGCGGCGTGTTCACGCCGGCTGAGGAGATTGCCGGCATCAAGGCCTTGCGCAAAGCCTTCCCGACGCATCCGCTGCGCCTGGACCCGAACGCCAACTGGTCGCTGCAGACGAGCATAGACGCCGCGCCCGAGCTTGACGAACTGCTCGAATACTACGAAGACCCGACCCCGGGCCTGGAAGGCATGGCTGAACTCGGCAAACATTGCCGCAGCCCGCTGGCCACCAATATGGTGGTCACCACCATGGACGAATTCCGCCGCAATGCTTCGCTGGGCGCGGTGAAGATCCTCCTGTCGGACCACCACTACTGGGGCGGCCTGCGCGCCACGGCCTCGCTGGCCCGCATGTGCGAGGTCTTCGGCATGGGCATGTCCATGCACTCGAACTCGCACCTGGGCATCAGCCTGATGGCCATGACGCATGCGGCGGCCGCCATTCCCAACCTGACCTATGCCTGCGACACGCACTATCCGTGGCAGGAGGAAGAAGTCATCAAGGGCGGCCGCATCCAATTTGAGCAGGGCGCTGTCAGGGTGCCGACAGCCCCGGGCCTGGGCGTGGAACTCGACCCGGCCAAACTGGTCGAACTGCACCAGCAGTACCTCGATTGCGGCATACGCAATCGCAACGACCTGGCGCAGATGCGCAAGTACCAGCCGGGGTTTTCCGGCACCAGCCCGCGTTTTTAAGAGGCCGCCACGAGCCTCGTGTTTTCAGTCCACAGCAACAACGAAGGAGACAAGACCATGACGAAGTTCAAACATTTGATGTCCCGCCTGGGAGGGGGCCTGCGGGCCGGCGGTATCCTGGCAGCGCTCGCGGGCGCGGCCCATGCGCAGCCCGTGACGCTCAACGTCGTTGACGTGGCCGGCAACCTGGCGCTCACGCAGGAGGCGCTGGAAAGTTTCGCGGCGAAAAACCCCAACCTGGTCTCGCGCATCACCTTCACCAAGGCGCCCGCGCCCGAGCTGCCCGGAAAAATCCGCGCCATGCAGGCGGCAGGCCGCACCGACATCGACCTGGTGCTGACCGGCACCGACGCGCTGGCCGCCGGCATGGCGCTCAACCTCTGGGAGCCCATGCTGCCCGCGCATGCCGCCAAGTTTCCCAACCTGATGGACAACTACCTGCCCAGCGCCCGCAAGATGCAGGACCTGGCCAACGGCCAGGCCGTCATGGTGACCTATATGCCCGCGGGCCCGCTGCTCGAGTACAACCCCGACAAGGTCAAGGCGCCGCCCAAGACGCCGGCCGAACTGCTGGCCTGGTGCAAGGCCAACCCCAACAAACTGATTTACGCGCGCCCCGCCAACTCGGGCCCGGGACGCACCTTCCTGATGGGCCTGCCCTACCTGCTGGGCGACAAGGACCCCAAGGAACCGCTGGCCGGCTGGGACAAGACCTGGGCTTACCTCAAGGAACTCAACAGCTGCATCGAGTACTACCCCACAGGCACCGGCGCCGTGATGAAGGAGCTTGGCGAAGGTTCGCGCGACATGACGGTCACCGTGACCGGCTGGGACATCAACCCGCGCGCGCTGGGCGTGGTGCCCAAGCAGTTCAAGGTGGCGGCGCTCAATGGCTTCACCTGGGTCAACGACGCTCACTACATGGCCGTGCCCAAAGGCCTGCCGCCCGCGCGCCAGGCGGCCGTGATGGAGCTGATGGCTTATTTGCTCAAGCCGGAACAGCAGGCGCTGACCTATGACGCCGGCTACTTCTACCCCGGCCCGGCCGTGAAAAACGTGCCGCTGAGCGCGGCGCCGCAAAAGAGCCAGGACATCATCAAGGAATACGGCCGCCCCGAATACGCCGACTGGATCGCCAAGCAGCCACACACCCAGCCGCTGGATGACAAGGCCATGGTGGCGGCGTTCAAGAAGTGGGACCAGGAGATCGGCTCCGGCAAAGGGAAGTAAGGCGAGACCCTGCAGGGTCTTGCTCCCTCTCCCGGGGGGAGAGGGAGTAGATAGAACAAAAGGTTTTTGACATGGTGATGCCAAACACCACGGGACGGCCCGTGGAAAAAAACGAGTTCAAGCAGCTGCGCCTGGAGGGGGTGAGCCGCCAGTTCGGCGGGGCCAACGCGCTGGATCAGCTGTCGCTGACCATAGAGCGCGGTGAGTTCATCGCGCTGCTGGGGCCCTCGGGCTGCGGAAAATCCACCGCACTCAACTGCATGGCGGGCCTGCTGCCGCTGTCGGGCGGCAGCATCTGGCTGGACCAGCAGCGCATAGACACGCTGCCGCCGGAAAAGCGCGGCTTTGGCATGGTGTTCCAGAACTACGCGCTGTTCCCCCACCTCACGGTCAGCCGCAATGTGGGCTTCGGCCTGAAGATGCGCGGTGTGCCGGCGGCCGAGATCGACAAACGTGTGGCCGCGGCGCTGGACACCGTGCAGCTGCAAGGCCATGCGGACAAGCTGCCAGGCCAGCTCTCGGGCGGCCAGCAGCAGCGCGTGGCGATCGCGCGCGCCATCGTCATCGAGCCACCGCTGATCCTGATGGACGAGCCGCTGTCCAACCTGGACGCCAAGCTGCGCATTGAAATGCGTTCGGAGATACGCCGCATCCACCGCGCCCAGGGCTGCTCCACCGTCTATGTGACGCACGACCAGGACGAGGCGTTGGCCATGGCCGACCGCGTGGTGGTGATGAAGCTCGGTGTGGTGCAGCAGGTCGGCACGCCCCAGGAGGTGTTTGCGCGGCCGGCCACGCTGGACGTGGCGCGTTTCATGGGCTACCGCAATGTGTTGCCCGTTCAGGTGGCGCAGGCCAACGGCCTTGGCCTCACGCTGCAAGGGCCGGGCGGTATCCGGTTTGCCGGCACGGGGATGCAGGCGGAGCCGCTGTTCCAGGCCGGCCAGGCCGTGGCGGCGATCAGGCCCGACGAAATTGTGATCGGCGACGGCCCGCTCGCCTTCGCCGGCACGGTGGAAACCGCCGAATACGGCGGCCGTGAATGGCTGCTACAGGTCAAGACGGCATTTGACGACCTGCTCTACGTGCGCACGTCGCGCGCCGTCACGCCGGGAGACCCGATCATGCTGTCGGCCCCGCCCGAGCGTGTGCTGGTCTATGCGGGGGAGTCCTGAGATGGCCACACCCGCCACGCCTTCGCCGGCTGCCCACGCGCGACCGCCGCTGGACCCGGCCGTGATGCTGGTCGCGCCGGCGGCCGCGGTGATGATCATGTTTTTTGTCTACCCCTTCGCCTACGGCCTGCTGCTGTCCTTCCAGCCGGCGCAGGGCGGGGTGTTTGAGAACTACATCCACTTCTTCCAGACGCAGGACTTGTGGAAAACCATTGGCAACACCATGCAGCTGGCGCTGCCGGCCACGCTGATCAATGTCGGCTTCGCACTCGCCATCGCCTATGCCACACGGGTCAAAAGCCCTTACCAGCGCCTGCTGTCCACCTTGCTGGTGGTGCCACTCACGCTGGGCACGGTGCTGATTGCCGAGGGCATGCTGACCTACTTCGGCCCGCGCGGCTGGCTGGCGCAGGCGTTGCAGTGGCTGAACCTGTATGAGGGCTCGATACGCCTGACGCACAACTACTGGGGCGTGCTGATTTCGCTGGTCATCACCGGTTTCCCGTTTGCCTACCTGTTGATCCTGTCCTACATCACCGGCATAGACCCGGCGCTGCCGCGCGCCGCGGCCACGCTGGGCGCAGACGGCTGGAACCGTTTTCGCTACATCTACCTGCCGCTGCTGACGCCGGGCCTGGTCATGGCCTTCTGCCTGAGTTTTGTGCAGGCCTTTTCGGTCTTCCCGTCCGCGGTGCTGCTGGGTTCGCCGGCCGGCACCACGCGCGTCATCGCCATCGCGGCCTACGAAGCGGCTTTTGAGCAGTACGACTACTCGCTGGCCTCGGCCGTCGCCATGATCATGGGCCTGGCCCAACTGGCCATCGTCGCCGCCGCGCTGGGCCTGCGCCGGCTGTTTTACCGCGGCCCCGTCACCGGAGGCAAGGGATGAGCGCCGCAGCACAACACGATCCCCATCCGCTGCGCGACCGCGCCTGGCGCGCGCTGGTCTGGGGCCTCATCGCCTTCTTCCTGGTCAACGTCGGCCTGCTGATCCTCGCGGTCGCCACCAACTCGGTGGCCACGCGCTGGCTGGGCACCTGGCTGCCCGAGGCCTACACCACGGCCTGGTATGTGTCGGCCTGGAAGGAGTTCCAGCTCAGCCATGTGCTGGTGGTCACCGTGGTGGTGGTGTTCTCGGTGGTCTTTTTGTCGCTGCTGATCGGCGTGCCGGCGGCCTACACGCTGGCGCGCAAGGACTTTCGCGGCAAGAAGCTGCTCACGCTGCTGTTCCTGCTGCCGCTCATGGTGCCGCCCATCACCTACGGCATTCCGCTGGCCACGGTGATGTACCAGCTGCACCTGGCCGGCACCTTGCCGGGCGTGATCATCGCCAACATGATCCCGGCCCTGCCGTTCGTGATCCTGGTGATGACGCCCTTCGTCGAGCAGGTGGACACCAACATCGAATCGGCCGCGCGCGTCTTCGGCGCCAACACGCGGCAGATGTTCCTCTACACCCTGGTGCCGCTGCTGGCGCCCGGCGTGCTGGCGGCCGGCCTGCTGGTGCTGGTGCGCACGGTAGCCATGTTCGAGCTGACTTTCCTGGTGGCGGGGCCCGACACCCAGACCCTGGTGGTCGCGCTCTACTACGCGGTCTTCGCCGCGGGTGTGCGCGCCGGGCAGTCGGTGGACGCCATGGCCATGATCTACATGGCGATCACGGTGCTGTGGCTGCTGATCGCGCTGCGCTTTGTGAACCCGACGCAGCTGGTCAGCCGCGTCAAGGAGCATCCGGCCAAGGGTTGAGCACGACCGTTAAAGGTTTCCGTTGGTGGAAATTGGGCACGGAGGGCCGCACGGGCGGCCCCCCGTGCTTTTTTTTGCCCAGGCGCGTCATTCAAGCGACGCCTCCAGGGACGCCGCCTCGCCACGCACCCGCCGCATCAGCTCGTGCTGCAGGCTGAACACCTGGAGCTGCTCGGCATAGGGCATGAGCATGCGCTCCTCGCTCGCGATGCCCACGCCCAGCAGGCCGGCCATTTTTTCCTTGCTGACCTGGCCTTGCGCCAGCAGCTCGTCCACGATTTGCAGCAGCAGCGCCGAGTCGGCCGCGAGCAGTTCGCGGGCGCGCGCGTAGGCCTGCGCGAGCAGGGCTTCTATCTCGGCATTGGTCGGCGCCACGTCGGTGTTGAGGTTGTCATCGATGCTGTCGGCCACGTCGGTGCGGCTGAGCCGGCTGCCGAAACCGAAGTGGCGCACAAAACGGGCGGCCAGCGCGGTGGCGTTCTTGAAGTCGCTTTCGCTGCCGGTGGTGCAAGCGTCCTCGCCGAACACCAGGGCCTCGGCGGCGCGGCCCGCCAGGCCCACGCAGAGGCGGTCCAGGCAGCTTTGCCGCGACTCGGCCTTCATGCGCACATAGCTGTTGTAGCCGCCCTCGAAAGAAGCCACATTGATCTTGAGTTCCTGTGGCGCGTGGCCGAACAGCCGCGCGTAGGCCAGGCCGTGGCCCGCCTCGTGCACGGCCAGCAGGGCCCGGAAGTCCGGGCTGGCGCGCTGCTTGAGCTGGTTGAGCTCCAGCGGCACGGGGTAGGCGATGCCGGGCCCGCCGTCCTTGCCCAGGCTAACGCGCAGGGATTGCGCGGCCGTGTCCAGGGTGACGTACAGTGTGGCGTCCTCCGGCACGCCTTGCTCCAGGGCCCACAACGCGGCATTGACCAGCGGCGCGCTCAGGATGGCGTGGATGGACGAGAACAGCGGGCGCGTGCCCTGGGCCGGAAACACCGCATTGGCATAAATGCCCTGGTAGACCGATTCATGCAGCTCAAAGCACAGGCCCGCGCCGGCCCGCATTTCATCGGCATAGCGCGCGCAGGTGCCGCGGATCAGCCGTTCATAGGTGGCTTGGCTCAGCGAGGGGTAGATCACGTGGTTGTTGCCCAGCCGCGCGATCTGCTCGGGCTTGAAGCGTTCGCCCAGCGCCTTCTTGACGTCGATCATCGACAGCTTTTTGGTCATCGTGTGAAAGATGTCGGCATCGGTGTCGCAGTCTTCCACGCGCTGGGCCATGCCTTCGTACATCTCGTCGAGGTTGCCCGAGACGATGATGAGCAGACGGCTGTAGTCGGTCTCCCAGGACTCGGTGGACGCCCTGAAGGCCAGCATGCGCTCCTGCAGCTGTTGGGGCGCCCAGGTCATGATCTCCTGCAGCGGCTCCTTGAGCTTGAGGCTTTGCTTGAACTCCTGGGCCTGGTAGGGCGAGAGGGCAAACTTCATTTTTTTGGGCGGAGTGCCGTCCTTCGCGGGCTTGTCATCTGCCTGCTCTTCGCGCTCATGCTCGTACAGCGAGTAGGCCAGCGACGATTCAAGCTCCTGCAGAAAGGACAGCGATGGCGGCAGGCGACCGTCGGACAGCAGCTGCCACACGTCCTGGTAGCGCTTGACGGCGAAGTCCTTGCCTTTTTCGTCGATGGTGCGAAAACGCTGGAACTCGTCGAGCACCAGCATGCCGGGCTCGCCCTCGGCGATGCCGGACTCCGCCAGCATGGCGCTGATGGAGTCGGCGCTGCGCCAGCTGCTGCCGTTGCTGAAGCCATCCATCTGCACTTCAACAAAACGGTCGTAAAAGCCCAGCTTTTGCGCCAGGCTGCGCGTGAGCTGGGTCTTGCCGGTGCCGGTCAGGCCCCAGAGGCAGACGATCACCGGGCGGCGGATGATGTGGGGTAGCACATACCAGGCGCGCAGGGATTCGATCACCCGGTCGATGATGTCGTCGATGCCGAAGAGCTCGGTCTTCAGCTCGGCGGCGACCTGGGCCAGGTGGGCGCTGCGTTCCCGCATCAGTTCAGGCGGCACGCGGGCCGCGGCTGCCGTCTCGGTTGTCATGTCGTTCTTCATGTCAGTCAATCCATCTTTTGAGGGCTTTTTGCAAAGCCACGGTTTCAGCCCGGCGGTTGGCGCCGTTGCTGCGAATGTGTTTGCCCGCGGCGGACGTGGCGGCACGCTGGGCGAGCGCCCGCACCACGGGGTTGCGCGGGGCGGGCAGCTGCAGCGTCAGGGCAAGCGGCTGCTTCATGCGCCGCAAATGCTTGACCTTGCCGGCGGCAAAGTCACGGGAAAAAGTTTTGGCACTCATGTGCGCGCTCCAGAAAGCAAAAAACCCCGGCGAAAAAAATCAGCCTGGGGTTTGCGGAGCGCGCTTCACACGTGAAGGCACGGCACCGACCGCCCGCAGGGCTGGGTGTGGTTGGCACCACATCCAGCCGGGGGCGGTGGAGGGTGCGTCAGGTGTGAGTGAACAAAGTCATAGTCTTGGTGGCTTCAAGGGGTTGGCTGCGCAAGGTTGCTCGTTGTGCAGCGGCTCAAAGCAAGGAAGGGATTCTGAAGAGGCCGCGCGGGCTTGGCAAGTTTTGCGCGATGGTTTTTCGCAAAGTGTTGTGAAAATCAAACCATCAGCGATGAATGCCGGCGGTGGATTGGTGGTGTGTGTGAGGCTGTGTCGATTGACCTGTTGGACGGCATCACTTTTTGTCCCAGCCCAAAATACCCATGGCAATGTCCGGCCAGATAACCATCGCCAAGCCGAGTATCCCGAAGACAAGGTTCAATACCGCAGCTGCCCATCCGGTGATGTAGCCGGAAGGCGGGCGGTCTTCCCATCCGTATTCGATTCGGCCGGAAATTTGCTGGATCAACGCGCCCACTATCACGCAGACGCCGACTCCACGTGTTCCGGCCTTTGTGCTCACGAACATGAATAGCGAAACAATCACAAGGAACGCCGCGAAACCCAGCAAGCTAAATTCGCCTGAACCGTTGGCTTGAGGTTTATCGGTATTCATTTGGCGTGGAAGTGATCGCCGAATGATAAACGGATGAACACCTGCGCGAATCCGGCTTCTTGCGCTCACCTCAACGCCGCGACGACACCACAATGCCGCCCACGATCAGCACAAAAGCCAGCGCGTGGTAGAGGTGCGGCAGCTCGCCGAGGAAGGCGGCTGAAAGCAGGGCGGCGAACAGCGGCGTGAGGTTGGAGAAAAAGCCCGCGATGGCCGGGCCCACGCGCTGCACGCCCATGCCCCAGCAGCGATAGGCGATCACCGCGGGCCCGACAGCCACATAGAGCAGGGCCGCGGCCAGCGGCCAGCCCCAGGCGATGTGGGCGTCGGTCAGCGCCCATTCGCCGGCGGCGAAAGCCCCCGACCAGCCCAGGCCGAACACGATTTGCGCCAGCAGGAAGGCCGCCCAGTCGCCGCGAATCTCCGCGGGCTCCCTGGGTTGCGACAACAGCCAGCTGTAAAACGCCCAGGCCAGCGTGGCCAGCAGCACATAGAGGTCGCCGGGCACCAGTTGCACCTGCATCAAGAGCTCCCATTGGCCGCGTGACAGCACCACCAGCACGCCGGCAATCGACAGCACGGCGCCCAGCACTTGCCGCCGCGACACGGCCTGGCCGAAGCACAAGGCACCCACCACCAGCATCCAGATGGGCACGCTGGAAGCCACCAGCGTGACGTTGAGCGGCGTTGAGGTCTTGAGCGCCAGGTATTGCAGCGCGTTGTAGCAGCCCACGCCCAGCAGGCCCAGCACGGCGAAGCGCTTCCAGTGCGGCCACAGGCCGCTGCCGGGTTTGAGCAGGCGCCAGGCCAAGGGCAGCAGGATCATGAAGGCCAGGGCCCAGCGCAGGAAGTTGAGCGTCATGGGCGGCACCAGGCCGGTGACCAGGCGGCCCACCACGGCATTGCCGGCCCAGAGCATGGGGGGAAGCACCAGCAGCGAGGCGGTGGCGGGCGTGAGGCGTTGGGTCATGGCGGCGACTTTACCAAGCGCGGCCGTTTTCTCTCCGAGGCCTGCGCTTTAACCTTCTCCGCAGATCCCGTTTTTTCTTATCTGCGTAAATCTGCGTAATCTGTGGATATAAGAATTCATCCGCAGATTTCGCAGATTGACGCAGATTGAAAACGAGAGAGATTTATCTGTGGGTCTGGATTCATGCAGCTTGTTTTGATTCGTGGCACCATGGCGGCCACGCTTTTTGTCTTTATTTTTCCCCTCTGCAAGGAACACCCCATGGCCTCATACCCCTCCAAAGCCGTCCACATCAACCAGCATGGCGGCCCCGAAGAACTTAAGCTGGTGGATGTGGAGGTAGGCGAACCCGGCCCGGGCGAGATACGCATACGCCACAAGGCCGTGGGCCTCAACTACATCGACGTTTACCAGCGCAGCGGCGCCTACCCCTTTGCCATGCCGCTGCAGCTGGGCATGGAGGCCTCGGGTGTCGTCGAGGCCGTGGGCGAGGGCGTCACCCACCTCAAGGCCGGCGACCGTGCGGCCTATGCCAGCCAGCCGCCCGGCAGCTATTGCGAACTGCGCGTGATGCCGGCCAAGTGCGTGTGCAAGCTGCCCGACGCGATCTCGTTCGAGACCGGCGCGGCCATGATGCTCAAGGGCCTGACCACGCAGTACCTGCTGCGCCGCACCCAGCCGCAGGGCGGCCTGCAGGCCGGCGACTACGTGCTGTTCCACGCGGCGGCCGGCGGTGTGGGCCTCATCGCCTGCCAGTGGGCCAGGGCCATGGGCCTGCAGCTCATAGGCACGGCGGGCTCCGACGAAAAATGCGCGCTGGCCCTGTCGCAGGGCGCGGCCTTCGCCATCAACTACGCGAAAGAAGACTTCGTGGCCCGCGTCAAGGAGATCACCGGCGGCAAGGGCGTGAAGGTGGTGTACGACTCGGTGGGCAAGGACACCTTCATGAAGTCGCTGGACTGCCTGCGCCCCTTCGGCCTGCTGGCCAACTTCGGCAATGCCTCGGGCAAGACGCCGCCGCTGGACATCGGCGTGCTGGCGGCCAAGGGTTCGCTCTATGTTTCAAGGCCCACGCTGTTCACCCACATCGCCACGCGCGAAGTCACGCAGGAAATGGCCGACGAGCTGTTTGCCATGGTGACCAGCGGCAAGGTCAATATCCCTATCGACCAGCGCTTTGCCCTGGCCGATGTGGCTGAGGCGCATCGCGCCCTGGAAGCCCGCAAGACCACGGGCTGCACCATACTGACTTTGTAAACCGGGACAGGGGCGCGGCGCCCTTGGCGTAACCCTGTGTAAAGCTGCGGGCGGCATTCAACGCAAGGCGCTGTGCTTGCGTTACAGAGAGTCGCAGGAGAAAAACATGCCCACAGCGACAATCACCCAGGCCGGCCTGTTCGCGGCCTTGCTGGCCGGCCTGGCCGGTCCCGCGGCGCAGGCCGAAGGGCAGACCGAAGCCCTACCTCCCACGGCCAATCTTTCGGCCACCTGGCGCGCCGCCTCGCGCCTGGGCTATGCGCCCACGCCGGCCTGGCCGCAGGCCGCCACGGCCTCGCCCCGCGCCTGGGCGCTGCAGCAGCTCGATGCCGCCTATGCCGCGAGCAAACGCCCGCCCACCCTTCCCGCCGAACTCGCGGGCATCAACGCGTCGCTGGGCGACATCGCGCGCAACTTCCAGGCCGAGCGGGAGACGCGCCGCAGCGCGCGCCAGGCGCCCAAACCCGGCATGGCAGCCGCCCCGAATGCGGCAGCGGGCGATGAAAAATTCAGCCGCGAGATGGCCCAGGGCGCGGCCGCCTGGCGGCTGATGTCCTGCAGCGATCCCGCGCTGGAAAACCCGCTGCTCGCGCGCATGACCGAGTTCTGGTTCAACCACCTCAATGTGTTTGTCGGCAAGGGCCCGGTGCGCCCCTTTGTCGGCCACTATGAGATCAACGTGATCCGGGCTAATGCCCTGGGCCGTTTTGAAGACCTGCTGCTGGCCAGCGCCAAACACCCGGCCATGCTGTTCTACCTGGACCAGGCGCAAAGCAACAGCCGCGGCCTCAATGAAAACTACGCGCGCGAGCTCATGGAGCTGCACACCCTGGGCGTGAACAGCGGCTATACGCAAAAAGACGTGCGCGAGCTGGCCCGCATCCTGACCGGCTGGACGGTCAACCTCAAGGACGGCGAAGGCTTTCGTTTTGCCGAGCGCCTGCACGACAAGGAAGGCAAGGTCCTGCTGGGCCGCACCTTCGGCAACGGGAGCGTGGCCGAGGGCGAGGAGGCCATACGCTACCTGGCGCGCCGGCCCGAGACGGCACGGCGCGTCGCCACCCGGCTGGCAACTTTTTTTGTAGCCGACAAACCGCCGCCCGCGCTGGTGGCCCGGCTGGCCGCCGTTTTTACCGACACCCAGGGCGACCTGCGCGCGGTGATGCGCAGCCTGATCGAATCGCCGGAATTCTGGGCCAAGGACAACCAGCTGTTCAAGACCCCGCTGGACTTTGCCTGCTCGGCGCTCGCCGCGGCCGGCGGCGTCAGGGACAGGCGCGACATAGGCCAGACCCTGGGCTTTCTCGCGCAGGCCGGCCAGCCCATGCACGGCTGGCAGACGCCCGACGGCTACAAGACCGACGCCAACACCTGGCTCGCGCCCGAGGCGCTGACGCGGCGCGCTGACTACGCCATGGGCCTGGCCCAGCGCACGGCCGAGCCGGCCTACCTCAACGTTTTTTTCAGCGTCGCGACGCGCGAGCGCATCGCCCAGGAGCCAGCGCAGATGCGCACCGGCCTGATGCTGGCCAGCCCCGACTTCATGCGTAAGTAAGCCAATCAATAAACCGCGCGAGGACACCCATGGACCCCATTCTTTCTTCATCGGCCCATCTGCTGCAACGCCGAAGCCTGCTGGGCATGGGCGCCTTGTCCGCCCTGTCGCTGGCGGTGCCCGGCGTGTGGGCGCAAGCGGTGCCCGGCTTGGACAACGGGCGCCTGGTCGTGGTTTTCCTGCGCGGCGCCTATGACGGCCTGTCGGCCTTTGTGCCTTATGCGGACAAGGACTACTACGCGCTGCGCCCCAATATCGCGATTGCCGCGCCCGACGGCACGGCACAAACCGCCATCAAGCTCGACAAGACGTTTGCCCTGCATCCCGCCCTCGCCCCGCTGCTGCCGCTGTGGCAGCAAGGCGTGCTCGGTTTTGTGCCCGCGGCCGGCCTGCCCGCGCCCAACCGTTCGCACTTCGATGCGCAGTACCAGATGGAAATCGCGCAAAGCGGCAAGACCAGCAGCGCGCCCGGCTGGCTCAACACCACGGCGAGCATAGGCCGGGCCGGAGCGGGCGGCGCGGTCGCGCTTGGCGTGGGCGAGGCCAACCCCGCCATCCTGGCCGGCCAGGCCGCCGCCGCCGTGCGCCTGATTCCGCGCGGCCAGTCGGCCGAGCGCACCGGCGTGCTGGCCAACGACAAGACCCGGCAGGCGCTGATGGACTTGTATGGCGGCGACGACAAACTCAGCGAAGCCTTTCGCCAGGGCGCGGGCAGCCGCATGCAGAGCGCGCAGGAACTGACCGAGCAAAGAAGCGCCAGGGCCGAAAAGATGGCGCAGGACGCCAAACGCATGGCCGACAGAAACCTGGACCGCGACGGCACGCCCGCCAACCTGCAGGCCCTGAACGCGCAAATGCTGGCCGCCAGCAACGGCGCGGCCGACCCGGTGGGCCTGCAGCTGGACGCCCAGCACCTGGGCACGCTGATGCGCAACGACCGAAAACTGCGGCTGGGCTTTTTATCGGCCGGCGGCTGGGACACCCACGCCAACCAGGGGGCGGCCACAGGCCAGTTGGCCAACAACTTAGGCAACCTCGCGCGCGGCATCGCGCAGCTGCGCCAGGATTTTTCGGAGCCCGGCGACGTGGTCGTGGTGATGAGCGAGTTCGGCCGCACCAGCGCGGAGAACGGTACCCGTGGTACCGACCACGGGTTCGGGAATGCGATGTGGCTGATGGGCAATCGCGTTGCCGGTGGGCGCTGGCATGGGCAATGGAGTGGTCTTTCGCAGCTTAATGAAGGCCGCGACCTGCCGGCCCACCACGACTATCGGGCGGTGCTGGCTCAGGTGCTGCGGGGGGCTTTTGCGTTTGGGGATTCTCAATTGGCCGACGTGTTGCCGGGGGCTAGGTGGGACAAGCGGTTGGATGGGTTGTTCAGCAAGGCTTGATCCAAACCTCTTTGTTGTTTCGGGCGCCGGGGCGCTTCCGGTTCCAGGGGCCCGGACATTCTGTTTTCAATCTGCGTAAATCTGCGTAATCTGTGGATAAATAATTCGTCCGCAGATTACGCAGATTTACGCAGATAGAGAAATCATGATGCAAAGTCCTGCGCTCAGCGTGTAGAGATAGCGATGAAGATCAATTTCGGCCTTGAAACATCTTGTTTTCAATCCGTGTTCACCTGCATGCATCCGCAGATGTGTTCAGGCGCCCCCCACAGCAAGCGCACCGAATGTAAACTGATGTCCACACGAGCCGGGGATAGCTCTGAGTCCCACAACGCATGATCACACCGCCCACGTACGACCCGCAATGGCTGCGCACCCTTCGCGCGGGAGCAATCGTTCCACCATTGCGCCCACGCGTCCCCCTCTGGGCCGGCGAATCCGTGATCGGTTCGGTGGAGCCGGGCTTCTTCCACAAGCTCGCCCTGCACGCCATGACGGACGGCCACCATCCCCTGCTCAAGGAAGAGCACCCCGGCGGCCTGGGCTGGCGGCTGATGGGTGATGTCACGACCAGCTTGAACAAGATTGCGGTCGCGTTGCACGAGGCGGGCCTGGCCGGTGCCTGGCGTGATGAGCAGCTCGCGGTGCCCGACCAGTTCGGCCATCGCAAGGGCACGGTGGAGCGCGCGGCGGTGCGGCCGCTGGGCATCACCACGCTGGCGGTGCACCTGGTGGGGCAGTCGCCCGACGGGCGCTTCTGGGTGCAGCAGCGCGCCTTCAACAAATCCAACGACCCGGGCCTGTGGGACACGCTGATGGGCGGCATGGTCTCCGCGGCCGACACGGTGGAAACCGCGCTCGCGCGCGAGACCTGGGAGGAGGCCGGCCTGCATGTGAAGCAGTTGCCGGCCATGCGATACGGCGGCCGGCTGGCGACGCGGCGCCCGTCCACGGATGGCAAGGGCGCGGGTTATGTGGTGGAAGACATCGACTGGTATGTCTGCACCGTGCCCGAAGGTCTGGCACCGGACAACCAGGACGGCGAAGTCGAGCAGTTCCGCCTGATGGAGGCCGCGCAGCTGCTGGATGCCATGCAGCGCGGCGAGTTTACGACCGAGGCGGCGCTGATTTTTGCCGATGTGATGGGCCTGGCCTGAGCGCGGCCCCACAGGCTTAGCTCTGGTCGGTCAGCGCGGAGGCGCGCAAGCGGTTGGGTGCCAGCGCGCCGGCCGAATCGAGAATCGGGTAGGCGATAGAGCAGATGTGCGAGTTGATGCGCTTGAGTTCGCTGATCAAATCGATGTGCAGCGAGCTGGTTTCCAGGCTTTGCACCGTGTTGGCCGAGAGCCGGCCCAGGTGGGTGGTGGCGTAGGCCCGTTCCAGGTCGCGAAAGCGCGCCTTTTCTTCCAGCAGTTTTTGCGCGTCGCGCACCGTGCCGTTGAGGAACACGCTCATGCCCAGGCGCAGGTTGTCGACCAGGCGCTCGTGCAGCTCGACGATCTCGGCCATGCCGGCTTCCGAGAAATTGCGGCCTGGTTTGATTTTTTTGTCCTCGATGTCGATCAGCACGCGCTCGATGATGTCGCCTATCTGCTCCATGTTGATGGTGAAGCTGATGATGTCGGTCCAGCGGCGGCTTTCCTCCTCGGCCAGGGCCTCGCGCGAGATCTTGGTCAGGTAGTACTTGATCGAGGAATACAGCTCGTCGACGATGTCGTCCATCTTGCGCAGGTCCTCGGCCAGCCTGAGGTCGTTGTTGCGTATGACCTGCAGCACGCCCAGCAGCATGCTCTCCACCACGTCGGCCTGGTGCAGCGCTTCGCGCGCGGCGCAGGAGATCGCCAGCGAGGGTGTGGCCAGGGCCGAAGGGTCCAGGTGATGGGGGCGTCCGCCGGCCTTGCTCTTGTCGGGCTTGGGCAGCAGCTTTTCCACCCAGCGCGCGATCACCTGCGTCCAGCCTATGAAGACCGCGCCCACCAGCAGGTTGAAGGCCAGGTGGAACAGCACCACCACGGTGGTCGGCTCGTCCAGGTAGGGCCGCACATGGCGCAGCCACAGGCCTATGAGCGGCGCGGCGATCACGATGCCCAGCAGCTTGAACATCAGGTTGCCCAGCGGCACCTGCCGCACTTGCACAGGCGAGCGCAGCGTGGTCAGCACGGCCAGCAGACCGCTGCCCAGGTTGGCGCCCAGCACCAGGCCCAGGGCCACGTCGAGGGGGATCACGCCCGAGGCGGCCAGCGTGGCCGTGAGCAGCACGATGGCCAGGCTGGAATACGAGACCACGGCCAGGAAGGCGCCGGCGGTGATTTCGAGCAGCAGGTCGCTGCTCAGCGAGGCCAGCAAGGCCTTGACGGCGGGCGCCTGGGTCAGCACCTCGGTGGAGGCCGTGACCAGGCGCAGCGCCAGCAGCATCAGGCCCAGGCCGATGAACACGCGGCCCACGCGGCCGACATTGGTGTCCTGGCGCGAGATGAACAGCACCACGCCGGCGAAGATAAAGAGCGGTGACAGCCAGGACAGGTCGAACGAAAACACCACGGCCATCAGGCTGGTGCCTATGTCCGCGCCCAGCATCACGGCCAGCGCCAGCGGCAGGGTGACCAGGCCCTGGCCGACAAAGGAAGAGACGATGAGCGAGGTGGCGGTGCTGGACTGCACCAGCGCCGTGACGCCTATGCCCGAGACCGCGGCGGCGAGCCGGTTGCTGATGCTGACGGCCAGCACGTGGCGAAGGTTGGCGCCGAAGACGCGCAGTATGCCGGTGCGTACCAGATGAGTGCCCCAGACCAGCAGGGCGATGGCCGCCAGGAGATTCAACAAATGCTTCATGCGGTGATTGTCCGTTCAACAATGCCGGGGCGATGTGCCGCAGGCGTCAGGGGAGCAAAGGCCAACAGGCTTTCGAGGCCGGTCATCAAATGGTAAAGCGAGGAGGCCGGCGAGGGCGCGGGATCAAAGCCGCCGTCCTCGCGCTGCCATTCATGCCACAGGCCGGGAATGTCGGTGGCCAGGAAACGCATCAAGCCTGTAAAACTGCCGGCCGCGGCGGCCTGGCAGGAGGCCGTATCGCCCAGGCCTTGCGTGGCGAACAGCAGCGAGGTCCTGAGCCTTTCGGTCTGCGCCCAGAGCCGCGCCCTGCGGTCCGTGGGCTTGCCCGCTTCATCGACGGCAAACAGCGCGACCTGGCGTTCGCGGGCGATGCCGAAGGTGCGGCCGAAGTTTTCGAGCGCGATGGCTTCGCTGCGTGCGTTGATGCCCAGCAGGCCCTCGGCCTGCAGCAGCAGGTACGCCCATTCAAACTGGTGGCCGGGTTCATACAGGCGCTCCTGGGGCTCGCCCAGCGGCGCCCAGCCGGTGGTGAAGAGTTCGCCGATGGCGCCATTGGCCGGATGGATCAGGCGTGCGGTCGCCAGCTCGCACAGTGCCAGGGCCGCCGTGCGGAAGCGGCCCTGCACCCCCATGGCCACCCAGGCCAGCAGGGCTTCGAGCAAATGCATGAGCGGGTTGGACTTGAGGATGGGCTGCCGCGGCAGGCCGTCGTAATAGCCGCCTTCGTCCAGCGCCAGCGCGGTTTCGATTTGCCGCAGCAGGGCCTGGGCGGTGTCCAGCAGTTCGCGCGGCCGGCCCTCGGCTTCATAGGCATGCGCCAGCGCGAACAGCACAAAGGCCTGGTCGTAGAGGTCTATGCTTTCGTCGCCGGTGTCCAGCGTGCTGCGGAACAGGCCGTCGGGCCGGGGGTAGCGCGAGAGCATGAAGGACAGGCCATGCCGCATGGCTGCCCGCCAGGGGCCGCTCCAGCCCAGGGCGCCGGCCCGGGCATACACATAGGTCTGCCGCGCCTGCACCCGCACGCGCACCGGCTTGCCGATGGGCAGGCCGTCCTGGCCCAGCTTTTCATGGAAACCGCCGCCTGCGTGGTCCGCGCCGCGCTCCCACCACAGGGGCAGGGCGGACTCGAACAGCCAGTGCCTGGCGTGCCGGCCCGTGTCGGCAAGAAAAGCAGGGAAGGACTCTGAGGGCATCAAGCGTGGCAAAAACGGGTTTGGCGTGAGTTGTTGTTCATCAGGTGGCCGCGGCGCGGCCAGAACCTGATTTTGCACTCCAAATCGGTGTTTTTCCCGGAATCGGGCGATGCCTTGCCCCAAGCCGCGGAAACCCCGGCACAGGCCGCCGACGACCTAACTGGTTTTGCGCACCCGCAGCAGCTCGTCCAGGATCAGGCAGACTGCGCCCACGGTGATGGCGCTGTCGGCGATGTTGAAGGACGGGAAGTACCAGCCGCCCCAGTGGAACTGCAGGAAGTCCACCACATAGCCGTGCAGCGCGCGGTCGATCACGTTGCCCAGGGCGCCGCCCAGGATGCAGGCCAGCGCGAAGCAGAACAGCTTTTGCCCGGCGTGCGAGCGCAGCATCCACAGGATGAACAGCGCCGCCGCGATGCCGATGGCGGTGAAGAACCAGCGCTGCCAGCCCGAGGCTTCGGCCAGGAAGGAAAAGGCCGCGCCGGTGTTGTGCACCCGCACCACGTTGAAGAAGCTGGTCACGTAGGTGGAGTCGCCCAGGTGGTAGTAGCCCAGGATCAGCACCTTGGTGAACTGGTCGGCGATCAGGATGATGAGCGCCAGGCCCAGCCAGGGAAGCAGCGAACTTGGGGAGCGCGTGAAGGTGGTTTTGGCCATTACGCGAACTTCCGCGCTTCACCGGCGCCGAACAGGTTGCTGGTGCAGCGGCCGCAAATCGTCGGGTGGGCCGGGTCGTGGCCCACATCGGCGCGGTAGTGCCAGCAGCGCTCGCATTTTTGAGCCGTAGAAGCCTCGACTCCGACAGAACTTACGTCATCTGGCATGGGAACAGGGTCGATAAGTACTGCTGAGGTTATGAATACGAACTTCAGGTCTTCGCCCAAGGACGACAGCAACGCAAGGTCTTTTTTGTTTAAACGCAGGGTCAGATTCGCTTGGAGTGACGAACCGACTTTCCCTTCTGATCTGAGATTTTCAATGAACTTATTGGCGTCATCGCGCAGCTCGCGGATGCGCGACCACTTGGCCAGCAGCGCCGCGTCGGGCGCGGGAAACTCGGAGTACGTTTCCATGAAGATGGACTCGGACGAGCCGAACACCTTCCAGGCCTCTTCGGCCGTGAAGCTCAGGAAAGGCGCCATCCAGCGCAGCATGGCGTGCGTGATCTGCCAGAGCGCGGTCTGCGCGCTGCGGCGGGCCAGCGATTTGGGGCCGGTGGTGTAGAGCCGGTCCTTGAGGATGTCGAGGTAGAAGGAGCCCAGGTCTTCGCTGCAGTAGATCTGCAGCTTGGAGACCACCGGGTGGAATTCATAGACCTCGTAATGCGCCAGGATGTCGGCCTGCAGCTGCGAAGCGCGGCTCAGCGCGTAGCGGTCTATCTCCAGCATCTGGTCAAACGGCACGGCGTCCTTGGCCGGGTCGAAGTCGCTGACGTTGGCCATCAGGAAGCGCAGCGTGTTGCGGATGCGGCGGTAGGCATCGACCACGCGGGCCAGGATCTTGTCGTCAATGCCCAGGTCGCCCGAATAGTCGGTCGAGGCGCACCAGAGGCGGATGATCTCGGCGCCCAGCTTGTCGCTGACCTCCTGCGGCACCACGACGTTGCCTTCGCTCTTGCTCATCTTGCGGCCCTTGCCGTCCACGGTGAAGCCGTGCGTGAGCAGGCCCTTGTAGGGCGCGCGGTCGTACATCGCGCAGGCGGTGAGCAGCGAGGAATGGAACCAGCCGCGGTGCTGGTCGTGGCCCTCGAGGTAGAGGTCGGCCGGCCAGGTCGACTGCGCGGCGTGGCTGTGGCGCAGCACGTGGTCGTGCGTGGTGCCGGAGTCGAACCAGACGTCGAGGATGTCGGTGCTCTTGATGTAGTCGGCCGCTTCGGCGCCCAGGATGGATTCGGCGCTGGCCTTGCTCCAGGCCTCGATGCCACCGGCCTCCACCATGCGGGCGGCCTGGTCCATGATCTCCATGGTGCGCGGGTGCAGCTCGCCGGTGGCGGTGTGGATGAAAAAGGGCAGGGGCACGCCCCAGTTGCGCTGGCGGCTGATGCACCAGTCGGGCCGCCCGGCGATCATGTCGCGCAGCCGGGCCTTGCCGTTTTCGGGGTAGAAGCTGGTTTCCTCGATGGCGGCCAGGGCCAGCTCGCGCAGGGTCTTGCCGGCCTTGTCGCTGGCGAACACGCCCTGGGTGCCGGCGGTTTCGCCGTCCATGCGGATGAACCACTGGGCCGCCGCGCGGTAGATCACCGGCGTCTTGTGGCGCCAGCAGTGCGGGTAGCTGTGCTGGATGTCCTGCGTGGCGAAGAGGCGGCCGTGCTCGCGCAGCTTCTCGATGACCAGCGGCGCGGCCTTCCAGATGTTGAGACCGCCGAAAAACGGCAGATCATCGACGTAGCGGCCGTTGCCCTGCACCGGGTTGAGGATGTCCTCGTGGGCGATGCCGTTGGCCACGCAGGAGTTAAAGTCTTCCACGCCATAGGCGGGCGAGGAGTGCACGATACCCGTGCCGTCGTCGGCGGTGGCGTAGTCGGCCAGGAACACCGGGCTGAAGCGGCGATAGCCCGGGTCGGCGTCGTAAAACGGGTGCTGGAAGTTGATCTTCGCGAGGTTTTCACCCTTGGTGACCGCGATGACGCGCCCTTCCAGCTGAAAGCGTTCCAGGCATTTGTCGACCAGCACCGAGGCCAGCACCAGCAGGCCGCGCTCGGTGTCCACCAGCGAATACTCGAGATCGGGGTTCAGGTTCAGCGCCTGGTTGGCGGGGATGGTCCATGCGGTCGTGGTCCAGATGACGGCGAAGGCATCCTTGCTTAGCGCGGCCTGGCCGAAGGCCAGCGCCAGCTTTTGCGGCTCGGCGCATTTGAAGCCGACGTCCAGCGTGCTGGATTTCTTGTCGGCGTACTCGATTTCAAACTCGGCCAGCGAGGAGCCGCAGTCGAAACACCAGTACACGGGTTTCAGGCCGCGGTAGACAAAACCGCGCTCCATGATGCGTTTGAGCGCGCGGATTTCATTGGCCTCGTTGGCGAAATCCATGGTGCGGTAGGGATTGTCCCACTCGCCGAGCACGCCCAGGCGCTTGAAGTCGGCGCGCTGGCCCTCGATCTGCTCGGTGGCGAAGGCGCGGCTCTTGGCCTGCACCTCGTCGCGTGGCAGGTTGCGGCCGTGCAGTTTTTCGATCGCGTTTTCGATAGGCAGGCCGTGGCAGTCCCAGCCGGGCACATAGATCGCGTCCAGGCCCTTGAGCTGGCGCGCCTTGACGATCATGTCTTTCAGGACCTTGTTGACGGCGTGGCCGATGTGGATCTTGCCGTTGGCATAGGGCGGGCCGTCGTGCAGCACGAACTTGGGCTTGCCGGCCCGCACGTCGCGCAGTTTTTTGTAAATGCCTTTGTCCTCCCATTCCTTGGCCCAGCCGGCTTCGCGCTTGGGCAGGTCGCCGCGCATGGGAAACGGGGTGTCAGGCAGGTTCAGGGTGCTGCGGTAATCGGTTTTGGTCTCGGACATGGGATGCTTTTGTTAGGGCGGCCCGGGAAAGCGGGGCGCCGGCCATACGGTGGGAAGGAAAGCCATCCGCCGTGAAAGCAGGGCGGGGCCAGAGGCGACGAGATCGTCTAAATTCGGTCGCGCGTGGTCTGGCGGCTGGTTTCCGTGTGCATGGCGGCTGAAAACGACCGGGGCAGGGCAAAAAACGCCCGCGCCTCGTCGCAGTCCCTGGCGATGCCTGTTTTCAGGCTCTCCAGGCTGTCATATTTCAGTTCGTCGTGCAGTTTGTGCAGCAGTTCCACGCGGATGATTTTACCGTATGCCCCCTCGGGGCCCAGGCCGGCGGGCCATTCGAGGCAATGCGTCTCCAGTAGCACCCGCCCGCCGTTGACGTCGGCCGGGTCCAGCGAGGGCCGTATGCCCAGGTTGGCCACGCCCGGGACGGCTTTGTCGGCCAGGCCGTGCACCTGTACCGCAAAAATCCCGCCGGCGGCCGGTTTCCAGTGGGAAAAACGCAGGTTGAGGGTGCGAAAACCGAGGTCGCGCCCGAGTTTGCGGCCGTGCACCACATGGCCGGAGACGCTGTAGGGCCGGCCCAGCAGGCCGGCGACGCGGTCCATGCGGCCCTGGGCCAGGGCCTCACGCACGGCGGAGCTGGAGACCCGGGTGCCGTGCACCTCGTAGCTGTTCATGCGGGCCACGTCAAAGCCCAGGCGCTCGCCGGCGGCGTCCAGCATGGCGTAGTCGCCCACGCGTTTGGCGCCGAAGCGGAAGTCGTCGCCCACCAGCACGTATTTGACCCCCAGGCCGCGCACCAGCACGTCCTGGATAAAGGCTTCGGCCGGCTGGGAGGCCAGCGCGGCGTTGAAGGGCAGCACCACGCACTGGTCTATGCCGCAGCGCGCCAGTTCGGTGAGCTTGTCGCGCAGGGTGGCGATGCGGGCCGGCGCGAGTTCGGGCTTGCGCGCCACGGCCGCGAAATAGTCGCGCGGGTGGGGTTCGAAGCTCATGACGCAACTGGGTACCCCGCGGTGCTGGGCTTCGTTTTTCAGCAGCGCCAGCATGGCCTGGTGGCCGCGGTGCACGCCGTCGAAGTTGCCTATGGTCAGGGCGCAGTGTTCGGCCAGTTGGGGATGGTGGTAGCCACGGAAAACTTTCATGGGGACAATTATCGTTTTTGTAGCGCCGGAGCCCGGTCAAGCGGGGCTTGAACGTGGTTAATGGGGGATTTGGGGGCGTTTTTCACAATTTCACTGTATATTGATACACAGTACCGTGTCTCATGCGTCGTCCACCTTGATGGAGGTTCGTTTTGAAGGTCTTGAAGCTCTCAGCCCAGGGATTGCCACAGTCGTGGATCAGCCTTGAACAAGCCGTGCTGCATTACGCGGCCGACGAGGTGCGCTGGGAGATGGGCGCGCGGGTGGTGGTCTTCCACGGCGGCCACAACGCGATCACGGGCCAGCAGTCCATCATCACGGTCAACAGCATCATAGGCACCAAGGGCGTGCCCAACATCAACCCCTTCGACCTCAAGCCGGGCCTGACCAACGGCAAGCTCTTCGCCCGCGACCGCAATGTGTGCGCCTACTGCGGCGGGCATTTCCACGAGGAAGACCTGACGCGCGAGCACATCATCCCCTTCGCCCAGAACGGGGTGGACACCTGGATGAACGTGGTGACCGCCTGCCGCGCCTGCAACCACCGCAAGAGCAGCCGCACGCCCGAGCAGGCCCACATGCCGCTGCTGTACACACCTTATGTGCCCAGCCTTTGGGAAGACTTCATCCTGCGCAACCGCCGCATCCTGGCGGACCAGATGGAGTTTTTGATGGCGCATATTCCCAAAACCTCACGGCTGCATGCCTGAGTGCTTGGGCAAGGCCAGGCGGCCAGTGAACCCATCGCAAGGAGAGCGTTGAGTGTTCCTGATCGCCAGCCATCAGCAGCAAGCAAGGGCGTTCCTTGCCCGGCCCGGGTTTTGCCTCCTGGCCGGCGCGGGTTTGCTGGGCGGTTGCGCCGTATTTATCGGTGTCTCGCCTGTCTTTCTGGCGGCAGCGGCCATTCCGCTGATCGAGTTGCAGCTTTGCCATGGTGCGGCCTTGCGCCTTCCCACGCGGTGGTGGCTGGCCGCCGGTGTGACGGCCCTGGTGGCCCACGCCATGCTGCTGGCGCTCATCCAGGGGGGCGCCACTGGAGCGGAGAAGCTGGCGGTCAATCTCCAGTATGTCGGGGCGGTTCTTCTTGGCGTTGGCCTTGGGGCGCTCTTTTTCCGCGGCTCAATACCGGGTGCCCATGAGCAGGAACGCGGTTAAGCCGCCCGTGGGGCGGGCAGCCGCACGCGGCCTTCGCCAGCCTGGGGCTGCCGCTCATCGCGCAGGCTAGGCGGCGGGAGAAGCACGATGTCACGCACCATGTCTCGCGCGCTGGAGGTGGCACTCGTCGCTGTATGGGCCGTCACCTTTGCCCTTGCCGGCTTGTGGGCCCATATGTCGAGCCACCCATTTCCCCTGCCTGGGCTCCAAAAGCTGGCTGGAGCCGACGCGCCCGCGCGCATGCTGCAAGTGGCTGCCGTTGTCCTTGCCGCCGTCTGGCTGGTCTTTCGCTCCTGGCACACGCGCGACCGGCTTCTTGTGTTTTACGGCGTAGCGGTAGCGCTTTTTTTCCTGGGTTTCCTGTATGTCGGCGTGCCCTTCGGTCTGGCATTCGGCTGCTTTGCCCAAATCGCCAGGGTGCACGCCGGCAAAACACCCCCGACGGCTTGAGTCGAGCTATCGTACGCCGCAGGCCGTAGGCCGCGATTTCAGGCAAACACGCCGGCCGTGTCCTGCATGCGGCTGGAGACCTCGCCCAGGTGGTGCAGCGTGTCGCCAAAGGTCATTTCGAGCTGGGTCAGCTTCTTGAAGTAGTGGCTCACGATGTATTCGTCGGTCACGCCTATGCCGCCGTGTAGCTGCACGGCCTGCTGGCCGACAAAACGCATGGACACGCCGAGCTGGTACTTGGCGCGGGCCAGGGCCCGGCGGCGCTCGTCGGCCGGGGCGTTGAGCTTGAGCGAGGCGTAATAACTCATGGAGCGGGCCAGCTCCAGCTGCATCTTCATGTCGGCCACGCGGTGGCGCAGGGCCTGGAAGCTGCTGATGGCCACGCCGAACTGCTTGCGGGTGTTCATGTACTCGACGGTGATGGCCAGGGTCTTGTCCATCACGCCCACGGCTTCGGCGCAGGTGGCGGCAATGCCGATGTCGACGGCATGGGCCAGGGCGGTGAGGCCGTCCAGCGTGAGCAGCGCGGCGGGCGCATTCTTGAGCGTGACCTCGGCGGCACGGCCGCCGTCCTGCGTGCCGTAGCCGCGCGTCGCCACGCCGGCTACCGTGCGTTCGACCAGGAACAGCGCAAGCTTGCCCTTGGCCATCGCGGGCACGATAAAAGCCTCAGCCTGGTCGCCGGCCGGGACTATGCTCTTGCCGCCGTCCAGCGTCCAGGCGTCGCCGGCCGCCGTTGCGGTGGCTTCACATTTTTCGAAGTCGTAGCGCGCCGCGCGTTCCTGGTGGGCCAGCACCACCAGGGCCTCGCCCGAAGCGATTTTCGGCAGCCAGGCGGCCTTGAGGGCGGCCGGCGCGTAGCCGGCGAGCACCGCACCGGCGATCAGCGCCTGGGCAAAAGGCTCCAGCACGATGCCGCGGCCCAGTTCTTCCATCACCACCATGCCCTCGACGGGGCCCATGCCCAGCCCGCCGTCGGCCTCGGGGATGTAAAGGCCGGGCAGGCCCAGTTCGGCGATCTGGCCGTAGGCCTCGCGCGAGAAGCCGCCGGCTTTGGCGATGCCGCGGCGGCGCTCGAAGCCGTAGCCCTTGTCCACCCATTTGCGCACGGCGTCGCGCAGTTGTTCCTGGTCGTCGGTGAAATCGAAATCCATGATGTGTTTCCTGTTTTCTTGTGCGACCGGTGTCAGCCGAGAACGACCTGCGAGACGATATTTCGTTGCACTTCGTTGGAGCCGCCGTAAATCGTGGTCTTGCGCATATTGAAGTAAGTGGACGCCAGCGGTGCGTCGCCGGCCAGGCCGCCGGGGAAGTCGCCCTGCCAGCCGGCTTCCATGGCTTCCTCGATCAGGGGCAGGCTGAAGGGGCCGGCGGCCAGCATCATGAGCTCGCTGTAGCGCTGCTGGATCTCGCTGCCGCGTATCTTGAGCAGGCCGGCGATGTCCAGCGAGTTCTTGCCCGATTTTTCGGCCGAGAGCACGCGCAGCACCAGCATTTCGAGCGCGACCACGTCGACTTCGAGCTTGGCGATCTCGTCGCGGAAACGCGGGTCGTCGTAGACGCCTTCGGCCTTGGCGATGCGCTTCAAGCGTTCGAGTTCGCGCTTGGCGCGGTTCACGTCGGCGATGTTGGTGCGCTCGTGGCTCAGCAGGTGCTTGGCGTAGGTCCAGCCCTTGTTCTCTTCGCCGATCAGGTTCTCGGCCGGCACCTCGACGTTGTCGAACCAGACCTCATTGACCTCGGCCTCGCCGTCCAGCAGCACGATGGGGCGCACCGTCACGCCGGGCGACTTCATGTCGACCAGCAAAAAGGAAATGCCGGTCTGCGGCTTGCCTTCGTTGCTGGTGCGCACCAGGCAGAAAATCCATTCGCCGTACTGGCCCAGGGTGGTCCAGGTCTTCTGGCCGTTGACGATGTATTTGTCGCCCCGGCGCTCGGCCCGGCATTTGACCGACGCGAGGTCCGAGCCCGAGCCGGGCTCGCTATAACCCTGGCTCCACCAGACCTCGCCGCTGGCGATGCCGGGCAGGAAGCGCTTTTGCTGCTCGGGGCTGCCGAAAGCCATGATCACGGGCGCTACCATCACCGGGCCGAAGGGCACGACGCGCGGTGCGCCGGCCAGGGCGCATTCTTCTTCAAACAAGTGCTTTTGCACCGCATTCCAGCCCGGGCCGCCGAACTCCTTGGGCCAGCCATGGCCCAGCCAGCCTTTTTTGCCGAGTATCTTGGCCCAGCGCTGCATATCGTCACGCGTCAGCCGCAGGGCGTTGTGCACCTTGTGCGAAATGTCGGCCGGCAGGTTGGCGCGGACCCAGGCGCGAATCTCTTCGCGGAATGCCTGTTCTTCAGGGGTGAAAGCTAAATCCATGGCGGGATGTCTCCGGGGTTGTCGGGCTGCCGCAGCGGCTTGCCTGCGGTGAATTTCTTATTTTTAGCACGGTCGTTCGCAATTTTATGTCTCAGTTGGGACATGGGGCCTGGAATGCCCAGTTCGGTGGCGCGAGCCCTCTAAACTAGCGGGTTATGTCCAGCGCGAACAAACCGAACAAAAACATCGTCATCCTGATTTCCGGCAGCGGCTCCAACATGGCCGCCATCGCCCGGGCCGCGGACAAGGAAGGCTGGCGCGGGCTTTTCGGCGCCCAGGTGGCGGCCGTCATCAGCAACCGGGCCGATGCCGCGGGGCTGGAACTGGCCCAAAGCCTGGGCATCGCCACCGCCGTGGTGCCGCACAAGGAGTTTGCCTCACGCGAGGCCTTTGATGCGGAGCTGATGGCCCGCATAGACGGCCATGCGCCGGCGCTGGTGGTGCTGGCCGGTTTCATGCGCATCCTGACGCCGGGCTTTGTGCAGCACTACGCGGGGCGGCTTATCAATATCCACCCCTCGCTGTTGCCGGCTTTTACCGGCCTGAACACCCACCAGCGCGCCATAGACGCCGGCTGCACGGTGGCGGGCGCCACGGTGCATCAGGTGACGGCCGAGCTCGACCATGGCGCCACCCTGGCCCAGGCCGTGGTGCCGGTGCTACCGGGCGACACGGCCCAGAGCCTGGCCGCGCGCGTGCTGACTCAGGAGCACCTGATTTTTCCGCGCGCCGTGCGCGGGTTTTTTGAACGCGGCGGCTGAAGCCTGGCGTTTTTCTTTGCGGCCGTGATGGCCTTGAAAGTGTTGAAACCGAATCTGTTTTGAATCCGGCGGGCCGCGCGCCCCGTATTCATCACAGCCGCTTGAATCATGGTGATTTCGGCTCTTGGTTCAACTTCTTTCAAAGGACTTCACATGCAGACTCAACACAAACTCGCTTCCCTGGGCGTCGCGCTGGCCCTGTCGTTCGCGGCCCTTCCTTCGTTCGCGCAAGTCATGGTGGGCGGCGCGCCCATGCTGGCCAGCAAGGACATCATCGACAACGCGGTCAACTCCAAAGACCACACCACGCTGGTCGCGGCGGTCAAGGCCGCGGGCCTGGTCGACACGCTCAAGGGCCCGGGCCCCTTCACGGTGTTCGCGCCCACCAACTCGGCTTTCGCGATGCTGCCCGCCGGCACGGTGGACACCCTGCTCAAACCCGAGAACAAGGGCATGCTGACCGGCGTTTTGACCTACCACGTGGTGTCCGGCAAATGGGACGCCGCGGCCATCAGCAAGATGATTGCCGACGGCAAGGGCATGGCTTCCATCAAGACGGTGGCCGGCGGAACGCTGGTGGCCAGGTCGGCCGGCGGCAAGGTCACGGTGACTGATGAGAAAGGCGGCGTGGCGACCGTGAGCATCGCCGACGTCTACCAGTCCAACGGCGTGATCCACGTGGTCGACAAGGTGCTGCTGCCCAAGTAAAAAAGCAAGGCTTTGGGGCCCGCGCGCGGCATGGCTGTGCGCGGGCCTTGTTGCATCCGCCGCCTGGCGGTATCAGTTCGTCAGCTTGGCCGCGTCGACCACTGCCAGGTAGGCCTCTTCCATGCTGCTGGCGTCATACCGCGCCAGCCATTCGTCTACGGGGCCGATAAACCGCAGGCTGCCCGCGTGCAGGATGGCGACGCGGTCGGCCAGGTCTTGCACGTCGGCGAGCGAATGTGTGCTCATGAGCACCGCGCAGCCGGTATCGCGCTGCAGGCGCAGTTGTTCGCGCACGCGTATGCGCGAGAGCGGGTCCAGGCCGCTCATGGGCTCATCCAGCACCAGCAGGCGGCGCCGCGCCAGGAAGGCCGCGGCCAGGCCGATTTTTTGCGCCATGCCTTTGGAACATTCGCGGATCGGCCTGTCGAGGATGCTTTGTTCCAGGTCCAGTTCGGTCAACATGCCGGGGAGCCCCAGCTGCGGAAACGGCAGGCCGTGCAGCCGGGCCGCCAGCCGGAAGTAGTCGCGCGCGTGCAACCAGCCCGGCGGCGAGAAACGTTCGGGCACATAGGCGAGCTGCTCGCGTGAAAGCGGCCGGCTGTGGTCCTGCCCGAAGATGGACAAGGTGCCCGAGGTCGGCGCGGCCAGGTCCAGCAGGCATTTGATCAAGGTGGTCTTGCCCGCGCCGTTCATGCCCAGCAAGGCCAGGCATTCGCCGGGATGGACTTCGAGCGACACGCCGGCCAATGCCGCGCGCCCTTTCGAAGCACCGTAATTTTTGTGCACCTCGCCGGCCTGCAGCGCCGGCTGTGGGGAGTCGCTCATTTCTGCTCCAGCTCTTTCAGGGTCTGCGTCAGGAAGCGCAGTTCGTTGTCGTCGTGGATTTGGCCACTGGCCAGCAGCGCGCCCAGCAGCGCCCTGGCGGTGTCCAGGTCGTTCTGGCCCATGCGCAGGAAGATTTCCATCTGGCGCGCCCAGGCCGGCACCTGCGGCAAGCCCTCCGCGTACTGCCGGAGTTCGGCGGCGTAGCGCACGGCCAGTTCCGGGTCCTTCATCTGCACCTTGGCCACATAGGCCACGTGTGCCATCCAGCGCCAGCGCTGCAGCGGATCTTGCGGGTACTGGGCGGCGACGAAGTCGGTCATGAGGCGCTGGCGCTGCGGATCGGGCACCTGGGTATAGAGCCGCGCGGCGGCCAGCAGCGGGTACTGCCCCTGTGGGTCGAGTTGCAGGATGTGTTCCAGCCAGCCGACCACCTGACCGTAGTCGAGTTCGCGCCAGGGCAGGCTGAGGCCGGGCTGCACGTCGTGGGCCTGCAGGTAGAGGTCCAGCATCTTGGCCAGCGGCACGGGATCGTCGAGCGAGGCGAGGCGCGAGGCGGTGATGCTGGGAGGCCGGCCCAGCGGCTGCGCGCCGGCTTCGGGCACGCCGCGCCACAGCGCCAGCGCGACCTGGCCGGCCAGTAGCAGCGCAAACACGGCCACCACACGCGTGGGCGCGCGGCGTGTGGTGTTGGGGCGGCGTAATTTAAACCTCACGGCGGTACAGGTCCATGAGTGAGGCGCCCGCGCACAGCGCCGCATACCAGAACGCCCAGCCAAACTGCAGCGCGAGCAGGCTGCCTTGCACAGGCCCGCCCAGCGCCCAGGGCGAAGGCGCAAAACCCGCCAGCGGCGGCAAGAGCCAGCCCAGCAGGTCAAAGGTGGCGCGGCCCGCCACCACATCCCACGAGGCGGTGTCCTGCCCCACCGGGTGCGCCGCCATGAAGCGCGCCACGTCCAGCAGTCGCGCCCACAGGTAAAACGCGCAGCAGCCCGCATAAGCCGGCAGCACGCGGCGCAAGCCCAGGGCAAAAAACAGCGCGGCCGCCACCACGATGCATAACTCCAGCGCCAGCGAGACGCCCCAGGCCAGCACGGCGGCGCGCCCGCCGGGTACGGCCATGCTCAGCATCGCGCCCGTAGCCCCGGCCGCCGCAAGCACGGCCAGCAGCATGTAGCCGGCTTGGCGACCGACCACAAACTGCGCGCGCGACAAGGGAAAGGCGAGCAGAACCTGAAAGAAGCCGCCCTCCATGTCGCGCACCGTGCTGGACACCACGATCAACGCGAGCGCCAGCACCAGGCCCAGGCGGTAAAGATGCGCGGCCAGCGCGAGCCGGGTTTCCTGGCCTTCGGTCACCGCCATCGAAGCGGCGAAGGCGCCGAGCGCGTAGACCGCGGCAAGGAAGAGCAGCAGCAGCCGCGCGCTGCGGCCGCGCCAGGCTTCGATGAGGGTGAGGCGGGTGAGGGCGGCTAGGGTGGGGAGTTTGGGTAGAAAGGTTTGCATGGTCATGGCGTCCACTTTTCGGCGGCGAGGAGTTTGGCGGCCAGCAGGTTGGCGGGCATCCAGACCATGAGGTCGTCGAACTCGCCCGCAGGGTGTGTCGCGTCGGTGCGGAATCGGAACACGAAGTTGCGGCGTGTGGCCGCGGTGCCAGCTGATGCACTCGGAAGGTTCTGGATTTCGTCGCTGAGCGCAGGAGGCGAGGCAACGTTGGTTTCGCCGTCCATGGAGACAGCTCCCCGTCCGTTTTTTCCGTGCGAATACACCACGAATGTTGCACTGGTTGCCGGTTGTATCGAGGTGGTGCCGGAAAAACAGCTGGGAATGTTACCGATCACCTGCATAGTGCACGTGATGGTGATCAGGTTGCTATTGCGGAGCTGGGTAGCCGTCAAGCCCCCGGTATTGGTCAGTGGTGTTGAGACCGCGTAACGCAACCTGTTGCCCCACGCATCCGCACCAGAGACACCCAAGGTCGCCCAGGGCAGGTAGCCCCAGCTGGCGTCTGTGAGATCAGAAAATGTTGGGGCAGGGGGAGAAACACATCCGTTCACTGGGTCGTACGTGCCTGCCACGCCATCACTTCCGACAGCAGGACAAGGCAGGCGTTGATTCAGCAATGCGAAGCCCAAAAGAGCCTGTTGCGCGGTTTCCAACGCAGCCTGGGTGGTGGCTGTTGCCTTCTGCTCAAGCATTCGCGCCACCGGAACCATCAGCCCGCCTAGCAACAGGGCCACAATGCCCATCACGAGGGCCAGCTCCACGAGGGTAAAGCCGCGCTCCCGTGGGCGCAGACGTGTATGCGGAATCATGGCAGTGCTTTCAGAATGTCGTTGGAAGGGAGGGCCGGATCGGGCTCGACCAACATCTTGGATTGCCATCCGGGTTTGCTTGTGTCAAATACCTCGTTGTTGGCTTCGATGCATTTCAGCGGCTGCGTCGCCACACTGCCGGTGCTGGCACCACAGTCCTGACCGGATAGTTTCCTGCCGCGTGCAAGCAAGGCCCCCTTCACCAATCCTTTCGATGGAATCAGCGCTGCGTCTGACAGGCATTCCGGTTGATCGAATGCGCAGCTTGGGGCGACGGCATAGAAGGCCAATTCGTGCCATCGATCTTTCGCCAGTTTGGATGATGCATCGAGACCGAAAGAGAGTGGGCCTACGACAGGGTCAGGGTATTTGCAACTGGCCGGAAGAAAGCCTCTATATAGTCCATGCTGGCAGGTACCGCCCGGTGTAGCCGCCGCGAAAGGATACTGGCCATTCGTTCCCACTGAGTTCGCAACGGCGGTCCTGAAGGCGGTGGCCAAAGGCTCTGCATTTGCGCGCATGGCAACCGACGCAAACTCGTCAGCGGTGATCCAGATCAGCTGATGGGTCAACGAGACTTTGTCCGGAGCGAGTTGTGTCGCGTTGAAGAGATCTACCGAGGTAACGGGGCCAGTAGCGGGTGCGGCGTTGGCCGAACCCAGGTAGATCGACGCATCCTGAGCTGCATTTCCTGATGGCGTTGTTGCACAAGGCGGAGCGCCATCGGCGCTAGCGCTACGCGCCTGCAAACCAGCCTCGGCCGACCGGGCGAACACCACCGCCACCACATTGTCGGCCAGCGACTTCCCCGCTTCATCCTTGATGGTGATCTTCCCATCGGTATCGGCGTTGACACCGAGGGTGGCATCCAATCCCGTGGCGTTCTTGAACTGGCCATCAACGGCATACCAAAGACATTCGCCGTAAGCGTCTCGCAGGGGCGGTAAGCTCAGTGCGTTCCAGGGCAGCAGGCCCAACTGGATATTGCCCGCGAGACCACAGGGCTTGGCCGCGCCTCCAGGAATTGGATCTGCGTCGGCCTTGCCATCGCCAGTAATGCTGGGGCACGGCAATCGCGTGTTCTGGCCGCTCAAAGCAGTTCCCACCACATACGCCAGCAAGGCCTCTTTGGCTTGTGCCAAAACCACCCGATTGATAGCCTGTTTCGAAGGCGGCGGTTCACTCGCCACCCACGCTGCCATGGCGCCAAAGACGCCAACTGCGATCAGCACGATCATCAGCAGCGCGACAAAACCCCTTTGCGCTTTCATCTCGCGGCCTCCGGTTTCACCGTCCCCGGTGGTGCTGATGCCGCAGCGGCCGCGCTGCTGAGCGGCCGCATCAAGGTCTCGCCAATCGCCGCGCGTTCAATCTCGCCGTCTTGCAGCGGCATCTCCACCCCCAGCACACGGCCCTTGGGGTCGCGGCGCACGCGCACCCCGTAGGGCAGGTCGCGCTCCAGATAGGGTGTGCCGTTGATCCAGACGGTGGTCTTGCCCTGGGGGCGAAGCGCGATGCCGTCTATGCGCAGCATGGAGGCCAGGGCGCGCGCGGCCGCTTCCTGCGGCGGGGGCTGGCCGAAGCGCCTGGCCTCCATTTCAGCCCGCTCGGCCGCGGTGTAGAAGAGCCGCCCCAAACCGTCCGGCGCGGCGACGGCGTACAGCGGCAACACGCAGCCGGCCAGCAGGAGTGCCTTGGTGGCCGTCTTCATACCTTGGCTCCCGCCGCTCGCGCCGGCGGCTCGTAGGCGCGCAGGGTGTTCCAGATCAGGGTGCATTCGGCCTTGATGGCCGCGCCGCCGGCGCGGTTCATCTCGCAGCGTTCCACGCTGACGCGGCCCAGTTGCGCCTGTGCCAGTTCTTCCAGCACGCGCAGCATGTCTTCCTCATGCACCAGCGTCATGGTCAGGCGCATGCGGGTGGCGAACAGTTCTATGCGCCGGGCGCCTCCCGCCGCGCCGGGCGCTGGCAGGGCCACGGCACCGGCCATGGGGGCCGCAGCCGCGCCGGCGGCCGGCTGCATCACCTGGGCCTCAATCGCGTACTGCAGTTTGAGGCCGGGCCAGCGCCTTTCCATGCCGCGCAGGCGTTCTATCCATTCGAGCCGTTTTTCTTCGCCGTAAAGGCCTTGCGACTGCAAGCTTTGCAGCAGCGGCAGCAGGCGCTCGATGTCGGCCCTTTCGCGGCCGCTGTTGAGGAAGCGCTGGTGGCTGGTCTGCTCCGCCTTGCGCTGGTGTTCCAGCCGCCGGGCCATGTCGGCGCGCCACCAGTGGAAGGGGGCC
>NZ_AKIV01000017.1 GCF_000282655.1 Polaromonas sp. CF318 | reverse complement strand
GGCCGCCATCCATACCGTCGCGCCGACCGGCGCGCAGCTGGCCGCCGACCCGGCCGCCGCGCGCACCCTGCTGGCCCAGGCCTGCCGCGACGCGGTGCGCCAGCTGGGCGCGCAGGCGGTGATCCTGGGCGGCGCGGGCCTGGCCGGCATGGCCGCGGCGCTGCAGCCCGGGCTGGGCGTGCCGCTCATCGACAGCGTGCTGGCCGGCGCGCACTGGGCCTTGCGCAGCCACGCGCCGCCGCCACAGCGCGCCACGCCGGGCTTTGACCTGCCCTGGGAAAACCTTTCGCCGGAGCTGACGGCCCTGGGCCTGCGGTAGCCCGGTGGCCGAAGGCACCATCAGGGATATGTGAGCGCGCACTGCAGTGCAAAGGCATAAGGCCTAAAATGGCCTGGTGAGTCCCCAAAACATCCTGAATGCCGACCTGCATTGCCACTCTGTGGTGTCGGACGGCACGCTGACGCCGGAGGCGCTGGCGGAACGGGCCAAGGCCAACGGGGTGGAACTCTGGGCCCTGACCGACCACGACGAAATCGGCGGCCAGCAGCGCGCCGCGGCGGCCGCCAAGGCCCAGGGCATGCACTACCTGACGGGCACCGAGGTCTCCGTCACCTTCGCCGGGCAGACGGTGCACATCGTGGGCCTGGGTTTTGACGCCGGCAACCCCGAGATCATGCAAGGCCTGCGCAACACGCGCGGCGGGCGCGAGCAGCGCGCCATGGAAATGTCGGACTCGCTGGCCAAGGTCGGCATCAAGGGCGCTTACGAGGGCGCGCTGAAGTTCGTCGGCAACCCCGAGTTGATCTCGCGCACGCACTTCGCGCGCTTCCTGGTTGAAAGCGGCGTGTGCCGCGAAACCAATGAAGTTTTCCGCAAATACCTGACCGAAGGCAAGCCCGGCTATGTGCCGCACCGCTGGGCCACGCTGCGCGACGCCGTGACCTGGATCACCCAGGCCCAGGGCGTCGCGGTGATCGCCCACCCGGGCCGCTACAAGTTCACCCCCAACGAGGAATATGCCTTGTTCACCGAGTTCAAGTCCCACGGCGGGCGCGGCGTGGAGGTCGTCACCGGCAGCCACACGCCCCAGGAATACCTCAAGTACGCCGAGACAGCCAAGGAGTTCGGCCTGGCCGCCTCGCGCGGCAGCGACTTCCACAGCCCCGACGAAAGCCATACCGACCTGGGCACGCTGCCCTTCCTGCCGGGCGAGCTGACGCCGGTGTGGGAACTGCTGGCGGACCGCATCCAGTGATGGCCGGCCCCGCGAGCAACACCTCCCGCGCCCCGGCCGGCATCGCACTCCTGGTAGGCGCCGTCGCCTGCTTCGCGGTGCTGGACACCACCACCAAAGTCATTTCCAACAGCGTGCCGCTGCTGATGGCGCTGTGGTTCCGCTATGCCTTCCAGGCGGTGGCTACCACCGTGGCAGTGCTCCCTTCGCGGGGCCTTTCGGTGCTACGCACGGCGCACCCAAAATACCAGTTGCTGCGCGGCCTGCTGCTGCTGTTCACCAGCCTTTTTGCGTTCTACAGCCTGAGGCACATGCCGGTGGGCGAGTTCACCGCCATCGTGATGATCACGCCGCTGGTCATCACCCTGCTGGCCTCGCTGACCCTGGGCGAGCGCGTGTCCTGGCTGCGCTGGGCGCTGGTGGTGGGCGGCTTTGCCGGCACCCTCATCATCATCCGGCCCGACGGCGACGACTTCAACTGGGCCATGCTGCTGCCGCTGGGCCTGGTGATCTGCAATGCCTGGTTCCAGATCCTGACCAGCCGGCTGGCGCGCACCGAAGACCCGCTCACCATGCATTTCTACACCGGCTGGGTGGGCACGCTGGCCGCCTCGCTGGCCCTGCCCTTTGTCTGGGCCGCACTGGACTCCTGGACGCTGTGGGCCAGCCTGGCCCTCATGGGCCTGATGGGCACGGTGGGCCATTTCATGATGATCCTGGCCTATGGCCGCGCGCCGGTATCCACGCTCACGCCTTTTCTGTATGGGCAGATCGGCTTTGCGATGCTGGGCGGCTGGATCGCGTTCTCGCATGTGCCGGACCGCTGGTCCATGCTGGGCATGGTGATGATCGCCGTCTGCGGCGCGACGGGCGCCTGGCTCGCGGTGCGCCAGAGCCGCGTGCTGATAGAGCCCGTCGAATCCTGAACCCGAACGACTCGCCATGGCCCAGTTTTTTGAAGTCCACCCCGAGAACCCGCATACCCGGTTGCTCAAGCAGGCGGTGGCGCTGCTGGAGCGCGGCGGCATCGCGGCCGTGCCCACCGATTCGAGTTATGCCCTGGTCTGCCACCTCGACGACAAGGCCGCGGCCGACAGCCTGCGCCGCATACGCGGGGTGGACGACAAGCACCACCTGACCCTGCTGTGCCGCGACCTGAGCGAGCTGGCCAACTATGCGCGTGTGGACAACAAGCAGTTCCGCCTGCTGAAAGCCGCGACGCCCGGGCCCTACACCTTCATCCTCGAAGCCAGCAAGGAAGTGCCGCGCCGCGTGAGCCATCCTTCGCGCAAGACCATAGGCCTGCGCGTGCCCGAGCACAAGGTGCTGCAGGCCCTGCTGGAGCTGCACGGCGCGCCGCTGCTGGCCACCACCCTGATCCCGCGCGGCGGCGGCGAGCCGCTCAACGACGCGCACGAGATACGCGGCCTCCTCGAGCACGAGCTGGCCGCCGTGATAGACGCCGGCGCCTGCCACCAGGAAGCCACCACGGTGATAGACCTGACGCCCATGGGCGAAGGCGGCGAGCCCGTGGTGGTGCGGCAGGGCCGCGGCGAGCTGGCCGCGCTGGGGCTTTAGCGGGCAAAACGGGAATCCGGTCAAGTGCCGCTTCCCTGTCCTTCAAGCAGGGGCCGCGGAACCGGCTTTGCCGGGCCGCAGGCGCAGCGGCCCTGAGGGGCTGGAGCCCGCAGCTCCGAGCCTGCCTGCGCAGGCTTGGACGGGCGACAGAGGCGAAGCGTCTCGCAAGCCGCGGCCTGCAAGGCCTCGCGCATTACACGGAGCCGAAGGCAAAGTGAAAAGCGTGGGGGCACATCTTCCAATGAGACAATCCCGAAATGGATATCGCCAACCTGATTCAAACCGTCGCCATCTACGCGCTGCCGGTGCTGTTCGCCATCACGGTGCATGAGGCCGCGCATGGTTATGTCGCGCGTCACCTTGGCGACAACACGGCCTGGATGATGGGCCGCGTGACGCTCAACCCCATCAAGCACATAGACCCCGTGGGCACCATCCTGATGCCCTTGCTGCTGTACTTCGCGACCTCGGGCACTTTCCTGTTCGGGTATGCCAAGCCGGTTCCCGTCAATTTCGGCAACCTGCGCAAGCCCAAACGCGACATGATCTGGGTCGCCCTGGCGGGCCCCGCCGCCAATTTCATCCAGGTGATCCTGTGGGCCGTGCTGTACGCGGCGCTGGTCGCGGCCGGTGTCCAGGAGCCCTTCTTCCTCGTGATGTGCCAGGCCGGCGTGCTCGTCAACCTCGTGATGTGGGCCTTCAACCTGTTTCCGTTGCCACCCCTTGACGGCGGGCGCATCCTGGTGGGCCTGCTGCCCTGGAAGCAGGCGCAGTTTGTCGCACGCCTCGAACCTTGGGGCTTTTTCATCGTCATGGGGCTTGTCATCCTCGGCGTCGTCAGCGCCTACTGGCTCTGGCCTCTGCTCGTGCTGGGCTACGGCCTGCTGGACCTGTTCAACCTCACCATCTCCCTGCCTCCAAGACTGCTATGAACCCCGCCTCCCCCACCCGTTTCCTGACCGGCATCACCACCACCGGCACGCCCCACCTGGGCAATTTTGTCGGTTCCATCCGGCCCTCGGTGCAGGCCAGCTTTCGCGACGACGTGCGCAGCTTTTATTTCCTGGCCGATTACCATGCGCTGATCAAGTGCGACGAGCCCGCCCGCATCCAGCAGTCCACGCTGGAGATCGCGGCGAGCTGGCTGGCCGCCGGGCTGGACCCGGAGCGCGTGACCTTTTACCGCCAGTCCGACATCCCCGAGATCCCCGAGCTGACCTGGCTGCTGACCTGCGTGACGGGCAAGGGCGTGCTCAACCGCGCCCATGCCTACAAGGCCGCGGTCGACAAGAACGAGGCGGCCGGCAACGACCCGGACGCCGACGTGACCGCCGGGCTCTTCATGTACCCGGTGCTCATGGGCGCGGACATCCTGCTGTTCAAGACCCACAAGGTGCCGGTGGGGCGCGACCAGGCCCAGCACCTGGAAATGGCACGCGACATGGCCCAGCGCTACAACCATCTCTACGGTGAGCACCTGGTGCTGCCCGAAGCGGTGATCGAGGAATCGGTCGCCCTGCTGCCCGGCCTGGACGGGCGCAAGATGAGCAAGAGCTACGACAACACCATCCCGCTGTTCACGCCGCGCGAGCAGATGCGCAAGCTGATCGCCGGCATCGTCACCGACTCGCGCGCCCCGGGCGAGCCCAAGGAGGTCGAGGGCTCGGCCCTGTTCCAGATCTACCAGGCTTTTGCCAGCGCCGAGGAAACCGAGGCATTACGCAAGGCTTACGCCGCGGGTATCGCCTGGGGCGACGCCAAGCAGATGCTGTTCGAGCGCATAGACCGCGAGATCGCCCCCATGCGCGAGCGCTACCACGCGCTGATGGCCGACCCGGGCCGGATAGAGGCCATCCTGCAGGCCGGCGCGCGCAAGGCCCGCGCCGAGGCCACGCCCTTTATGGCCGAGCTGCGGCGCGCCGTGGGCCTGCGCAAGCTGGACAGCCACCCGGCCGCCGCCGGCAAGGCCAAGGCGGCCAAAAGCGCCACGCCGGCTTTCAAGCAGTACCGTGAAAAAGACGGCCTCTTTTATTTCAAGCTGCAGGACGCCGACGCCCGGCTGCTGCTGCAAAGCCGGGGTTTCGAGTCGCCCCGCGAGGCCGCGCTAGCCATTGCCGCACTGCAAAAAGACGGCCTGGAGGCGCTGCCGGGGCAGGCCCAGGCCTTGCCAGGCGTCACCGAAGACGAGTTGACGGCGGTTTTGCGGTTTTTCGCCGATTGAGCTTGTTGTTGTTTTTTTGGAGCAGCGTTCTGAAAAAATACCGCAATTGCCTGTTTATTTATGCCCCAAAGTTGACATACAGCAGTTATGCTCACTGGCTAATAGGAACAATTCTTCACATTTGACTTAATGAGTATTTTCGTAATAGATGACCATCCGCTCATGCGGGAAGCGGTTGTCATGTTGATCCGCCGCCTGAGCAGCAAGGCCACCGTGACCGAGCTGGACCGGCTCGCCGCCGTGATGCCCGCCGTGCAGGAGCAAGGCGTTCCCGAACTCATCTGCCTGGACTTGCGCCTGCCCGACACCAACGGTGTCTCCGGCGTGCGCGAGCTCAAGCAGCAATTCCCCAGCGTGCCCCTGGTGGTGCTGTCGGCTGCGCCGGCCCAGGACTACGAGGACCTCTCGATCGAGGCGGGCGCGGATGCCTACATCCAGAAATCCGCCGGTGCCACCGAGATTTCCAACGTGCTGCGTGTCTTCCTCAGCGAAGACCTGGATCCGGAACCAAGCACCCCGACCGAAAAACTCTCCAAGCGGCAAAAGCAGCTGCTGGTGATGCTGGACAAGGGCATGAGCAACCGCGACATCGCCGAAGAACTGCAGATCAGCGAGCACACGGTGAAAGTGCACCTGTGGCGGCTGTTCCGCCGGCTCAACGTCAAGAGCCGATCCCAAGCCAGCCACCTGGCCCGCACGCAGGGCCTGCTGTAAACAAAAAGGACACGCATGACGTGTCCTTTTTGTTTCAGGGCAGGTGTATTCGGATGTCAGGCTGGCGTTAGCAGGCCCTAGCTTTTCAGCTCAACCCAAAAAACACTCCCCCGCCCCGCCCGGGAAGCCAAGCCCACCGGATGCCCCAGCGCCGCGCTGAGGCGGGACACGATGGCCAGCCCCAGGCCAAAGCCCTCTTCGGTGCCCTGCAGCGGGATCCGGTAGAACTCCTGGAAGATCGCCTGCTGGTGCTCCCTGGCGATGCCCACGCCGGTGTCCCAGATCTCGATGCGGGGCACGCCGCCGCGCCGACGCACGGCCATCAGCACGCCGCCGCGGTGGGTGTTGCGCAGCGCATTGGACAGCAGGTTGCCGACCAGGCGCTGCAGCAGCACCGGATCGGACCTGACCTTGCCGGGCGCCGCGCGCATCCTGAGCCGCAGGCCGCGCTCGCGGGCAAAGGGCGCGTACTGCGCCTCCAGGTCCTGCAGCAGCCCGGCCAGTTCCACGTCCTGCAGGTTGACCCTGAGCGGGTCGGTTTCCAGCCCGGCCAGGTCGAACAGGGAGTTGAACAAATCGTTGACGGCCTTGGTGGAGCGCACGATCTTGGGCGTGATCTGTTCGACGAACTCGGGCTCGGCGGCCAGCCAGCCGGCGTAAAGGTCCAGGGCATGCACCGGCTGGCGCAGGTCGTGGGCGGCGCTGGCGATGAAGCGGTTCTTGATTTCCACCGCCTCCAGGGCCGCCCGGCTCTGCTCGGTCAGGGACTTGATCAGCATGGAGTTGTCGTACTGCAGCTCGAGGTTGATGCGCTGCACCTCGTGAAAGCGCTGGCCCGAGATGCGGATCACGGCCCAATAAATCAGTACCAGCGCCAGCATGCCGTAGGTGTTGAAGGTGGAGGGCAGCCCGCGCTCCACGACCAGTTCGTAGAGCAGCGCGGCCACGACCGAAACCCCCAGGCCGTTCACATAATTCTTGAAGCAGGGCAGCCAGGACGAAAACGTGCCCACCGCGAAACCGGCCATGCCCACCAGCACGACCATGCAGAGGAACTGGTCGTACACCGGCGCGCGCAGGAAGTAGACGAACATGGACGCCCCCCAGACCAGGGCGCTGGCCGACCAGGTCCAGCCGTATTTGGCCATGAAGGCGCGCAGGGGCGGGCCGCTGACGCCCGCCAGGCTGCGCTGGTAGATGCCGATGATGCCGTAGCGCACCACGGTCACGGCCACCGCGGCCGCCGTCCACAGGCCCAGGGACAGCATGTCGACGCGGTGGTAAAGAATGGCCACCATGACCACGATCAGCACCAGCGCGGAATGCAATGCCGGTCGGGCATAACGCATGAAGGTGTGGATCAGCCGCATCTCCACCCACTCCTCGCGCGAGAGGTCGGCGACGCTGCGGGCCGGCCGTGTCGTTGGGGGGGAGTCCATGGAGCCGAGTTTAGGGCCAGTTAACACACCCCGGTGGCCGCCGCAGGCGCGCGCCCTTGGGCCATGGCGCGAATGTTGCGCGGGGCTGACGAAATCGGGTGCCCGGGTACCTCCAATTGCGTACACTGGACGCTTCCCCGGAGGGCGACACCCGTGCATGGACACCGGACACCCGCGCAGCCGCCTGCCGGCCCGCGGCGGCATCCATGCACAGGCACCAAAAAAATGCAGGACCCGCAGATGCAACGCAATGGACACGCCGAGCTCGCCCCCGCGAGCCCGGCGAAAGCGACGGCAGGCCCGGGTGGCATGCTCGCCATGCCGGCCCTGGACGACCCGGCCAATCCCTTCCGCCTGGCGCTGCTGGCCGTGCTGCTGGCCTTTGTCTACGCCATCCTGTCCACGCCGGCCGCCTACACCTCGCGCCCCGACACGCTGGCCGCCATCATCTGGCCCGCGCCGGCAGTGGGCGCGGCCCTGCTGTGGAGCCTGCCCTACCGGCGCTGGCCGGTGTTCCTGGTCGCGATATTCCTGTCCATGATGCTGGTCGGCGACGCCGACCCGCTGTCCGTGGGCGCCGACGCGGCCTTCGCGCTGCTCAATGTGTTCGAGGTGGCGCTGTATGCCTTCCTGGGGCGGCGCCTGGTTTGCGAAAAAGGCGACATCGACAGCACCCGCAAGCTCGCGCGCTTCACGCTCCTGCTGCCGCTGCTGGCCACCAGCGTGGTGGCGGCCCTGGGCGCCACCATAGGCGCGGTGACCAAGCACACCGAGTGGCTGGAGGAATGGCGCGTCATGCTGGTGGGCAACGGCCTGGCCGTGCTGGTGCTGCTGCCGGCCCTGCTGGCCTGGTGCTCGCGCCAGGCCAGGGCCACCGCCTCGCCCGGCGACAAGCCGGCTGCGGCCGTCGCGGCCGCCGTGCTCGCCGCCGCCTTGATGGCCGCCGCGGCCCTGCTGCCGGGCTTTCCGCAGGAAGTGCTGCGCGCCCTGCTGTCGCTGGTGCTGGTCTGGGCGGCCATCGCCGGCGGCCTGCGCGCGGCCTCGCTGGGCGTGCTGGCGGCGGCCACCGTGGGCATAGGCCTGGCCGTGGCGGGCTACGGGCCCTACAGCCCGGCCCACGGCGGCGAGGAAGGCACCTGGGAGCTGCAGGTGGACCTGGCGGGCATGGCGGTGCTGTCCTTCTTCGTGGGCATCGCGGTCAACGAGCGGCAAAAACTCAACCTGCGCCTGGAGCGCGCCCGGCGCTTTGAAACCATGGGCTTTCTCACCGGCGGCATCGCGCACGATTTCAACAACATCCTGGGGGCGGTCGGCGGCTACGCCGAGCTCGCGGTGGAGCGCGAACAGGCCGGCCTGCCGGTGCGCGCCCCGCTGGGCGAGGTAGCGGCGGCCGTGGCGCGCGGCAAGGACCTGACTGAGCAGATCCTGCTGGCCGGCCGGCGCGGCGCGCGCACACGCCAGGCCAGCGACCTGCGCGACCTGGTCTCGGAAGCGGTGGCGCTGGCCACCCCCTTGCTGCCGCCCGGCGTGCGGTTGACGGTCCGGGTGCCGGTGGCGCCGGTGCCGGTGCGAGTGCACCGGGGGCAGCTGACCCGCGCCATCCTGAACCTGCTGCGCAACGCCTCGCAGGCCGCGGCGGGCCGGGTCGAGCTGCGCCTGACGGCCTCGGCCAGCCAGTTGCCGGCCGGCTATGCGCGCGAGGCGGACACCGGCGTCGGTGACACGCTGGAGCGCGCTTGCGCCTGGCTGGACGTGCTGGACGACGGCAGCGGCGTCGCGCCGGCCCACGTGCACCAGCTGTTCGATCCCTTCTTTTCCTCGCGCTCCTCACAGGGCGGCAAGGGCCATGGCAAAGGCCACGGCACCGGGCTGGGCCTGGCCATCGTCGCCGGCGTGGCCGCCGACCACGCCGGCGGCGTGGCGGTCTGGACCGGCCGCGGCGAGCGCACGCGCTTTTGCCTGATGCTGCCGCTGCTGGCCGGACAGGAAACCTTGCAACTGCCCCTGGTCGCGCCGCCACCGCCGCTGGGCCAGGGCGAGACGGTGCTGGTCGTCGCACAGGATGCCCAGGCGCGCGAGCGCACCGAAGACGCGCTGGCCGCGCTGGGCTTTGAGCCGGCCGGCTACGACCCGGCCGCCCTGGCCGGCGGGCCACAAGCCCTGCAAGGCCTGGGCGAACAAGCCGAGCTGCTGGTGTGGCTGGACCCGGACGCCGCGACTGAAAACCTGCTGGTCGCGCTGCGCTCCTCCACCGGCCTGCCGCTGCTGCGCTGCAGCAGCGCAGAGGGCACGGGCGGGGAAGCCGTCATCACGCAGGAAGCCGGCGTGGTTACCATAAGCGGGCCCTTTGACGGCGCGGCCCTGCGCCAGGCCGTCAAAATGGCGACCGGACGCTCCGATGCCCCGCCTGCCCGGCGTGACGGCGATGTTGATGAAGAAGAAGGCAAGCTCCAGCCATGACGCAGCCCAAACAACCCCTGGCCATCCTGGTCGTCGACGATGACGACGCCTTGCGCAAGCTCCTGATCGACTACCTGACAGGCCACGGCCTTTCGGTGACGGGCGTGGGCACGGCGACGGAAGCGGTGCAGGCCGTCGCCAGGCAGGACTACAGCCTGGTGCTGCTGGACCTGAACCTGCCCGACGGCGACGGCATAGACCTGGCGCGCAAGTGGCGCGCCGAGGCCAACATCGCCATCATCTGCCTGACGGGCAGGCTCGAGGAGGCGGACCGCGTCATGGGCCTGGAGCTGGGCGCCGACGACTACATCACCAAGCCGTTTTCGCTGCGCGAGGTGCTGGCCCGCATACGCGCGGTGACGCGCCGCGCCGGCGGCGCGGCCGCGGCGGGCGAGCCGGCCGGCGAGCGGCCCAGCCACAGCGGCGTGCAGGTGCCCGTCACGCGCGGCAAGCACCCGCGCGCCTACCGCTTCGCGGCCTGGGGCCTGAACCTCAACACGCGCCGCCTGACCTCGCCCGAAGGCAAGCCGGTGTCGCTGACCAATGCCGAGTTCAACCTGCTGGCGGTGTTCCTCGGCACGCCCGGGCGCATCATCTCGCGCGAGCAACTGCTGGAGCGCACGCGCGCCTTCGACGACATCTACGACCGCGCCATCGACGTGCAGATACTGCGGCTGCGCCGCAAGCTTGAGGCCGACGCGAAAAACCCCAAGTTGCTGTGCACCGAGCGCGGCGTGGGCTACTTCCTCAATGCCGAGGTCGAAGCGCTGTGGGAGTGAAGTTCCCGGCTCTTGCTCCTCTTTTCCCCCATGGCATCTTTTGCGACCCCTTATGACCACTGACCTGATCACCGAACTCGGCCAACAGCCCATCGCCGGGCCGCAGCCCGCCGGCAACGAAGTGCGCGAGGAGCCCGCCTTCGAGCTGCTGGAGGCCGAGGTTGCCAAGCTGGCCAGCCCGGTGCATAGCGTGACCATGGACTGGAACAAGGTCAACCAGTGGTCCGTCGAGCTGCTGTCCACCAAGGGCAAGGACCTGCTGGTGGCCTGCTACCTGGCCGGCGGCCTGCTGGAGGTGCGCGGCCTTTACGGCCTGGCCGACGGCCTCAAGGTGCTGGCCGACATGCTGCAAAGCTATTGGGACACGCTGTACCCGGGGCTCAAGCGCATGCGCGGTCGCCGCAACGCGCTGCAATGGCTGATAGACCGCGTGCAGCAGCGCGCCACCGAAACCGACTGGGGCGCGCTCCCGCCGCAGGAGGCCGAACTCGTGGCGCGCCTGACGGCCAGCCTGCAGGCCATGGACGCGCTGCTGGCCGACAAGGACAGCGAGGCGCCCTCCATGCGCGCGCTGCTGACCCTGGTCGGCAGCCTGACGGTGATTGAGGAAAAGCCCGCCGAAGAACCGGCCCCCGTGGAGGCGGCCGCCGCGCCCTCGCCTTCGCCCGCTGCGGCGGCCGGCCCCCCGCCGGCC
>NZ_AKIV01000016.1 GCF_000282655.1 Polaromonas sp. CF318 | reverse complement strand
GGCGGGCGAGCGCTAGCCGCCGCATCCACAGCCTGCCTGCGTAGGCGGCCGCCTTTCACCCGGCACCCGAATTGCACCGGCCGCCGACCGTGCTGCGGCCCGCGTAATGACGCGTGATCGGCGCAATCGGCCCAACCGCGCTGAATGACGCGTAATCCTTCGTAATGGTTTTCCGGCAGACGCCGTCCTACAGTGGTTTCTCCCTGGCCCGCCAGCGTGTGGGATCAGCGGATTCACATATTCCTCAAACCAGATGGAGAACGATATGACTGCTGTAACCGTTAATATTGTGGGTGGAACCCAGGCGCAGAACACGACTGCCGTGACCGTGGGCGCCGTCAGGTGGGGTGCCAACGGCACCGCGAATTTCGGCCAGTCGCAAAACGTGGCGGAAGGAATATGCGACCTTGTCGTCTACAAAACCACCGCCCCCACCCAGATTTCCATCAAGGTGGACGTGTACGGCAATGTCGCGGTGATCAACATCACCGTGAACGACGACACCATTTCGGTGAACTGATCGCCGCATTAGCCGCTCAGCGCCGTTCGGGCTTCAATACCTCCGGCAAGGCCTCCACCTCGCTGAGCTTGTCCACCACCAGGGCAATAAAAGCCGACACCGCCAGCGGCAACTGCCGCCGGCTCGGGTAAAGCACGCTGAGGCCGTGGCTCGTGCGCTGGTACTGCGGCAGCACGGGCACCAGGCGGCCGGCCTGCACGTCCAGCCTGGCCATGGCGGGCGGCAGCAGCGCGATGCCCAGGCCGGCCAGCGTGGCCTTGCGCAGGGCCTGGGCGGTGTTGCCGCTGAAGCGCCCCGCTACCTGCACCTCCTCTTCCACGCCACCGGGGCCCGCCAGGCGCCAGGTCGTGCGGCCGCTGGGGTGGGGCGAGGTCACGCAGTCGTGCGCCAGCAGGTCCTGCAGCGTGGCCGGCGTGCCGCGCGCGGCGATGTAGGCCGGGCTGGCCACCATGCCGTCGCTGCGCGCGCCCAGCAGCTGGCGGCCCACATAACCCGAGTCGCGCATCGGCCCGCCACGGAAGGCCACGTCGATCTGCTCGGCAATCAGGTCGGCGTGGGCGTCGCTGAGCACAAAGTCCAGCCGCACCCGCGGGTGCGCGGCCAGGAATTCGGCCACCCATTCCATGGGGAAAAAATCAAAAAAATCGGCCGTCGCCGCCACCCGCACCAGGCCGCTGAGCTCCTGGCTGCCGCTCGCCAGTTCCTGGCCAGCCTCGGCCAGCCCGTCGACCGCGCCCGCGCAGCGCTCATAAAAAGCCTGGCCCGCGCTGGTCAAGGTGAGCTTGCGCGTGGAGCGCTGCATCAGCCGCGTGCCGAGCCGGCTTTCCAGCTGCTGGACGCGCCGGCTCAGGGTGTTCGCCGGCAGGCCCAGGCGCCGCGCCGCCTCGGCAAAACTGCCGCAGCGCACCACCTGCACAAACATGGCGATGTCGTTGAGGTCCAGCATGGCTTATTCCTTCTTTTAATGGATGGCTGCAATCCGATTCTGCCATCTAGTCAATGAATGAGGGTGGCCCTAATCTTCAGTCCATGGGCCGCCAGGCCTCCCACCTTGCTTTCCAGGAACATCCCATGAGCTCAAACACACCCCGTATCGGCATCATCATCGGCTCCACCCGCGAAGGCCGCTTCGGCGACAAGCCCGCGCAATGGATACACAAGCTGGCCCAGCAGCGCAGCGACCTGACCTTCGAGTTGATAGACCTGCGCGACCACCCCATGCCTTTCTTCGCCGAAGCCATGTCGCCCGCCTGGGCGCCCGTGAAGAACGAAGCCGCGCAGCGCTGGGCCGCCAAACTCGCCACGCTGGACGGCCTGGTCGTCGTCACGCCCGAATACAACCACGGCCCCAGTGCCGTGCTTAAAAACGCGCTGGACTATGCCTACAAGGAATTCATCCGCAAACCCATAGGCTTTGTCGGCTATGGCGGCGTGGGCGCGGCGCGTGCCGTCGAGCAGCTGCGCCTTATCGCCACCGAACTGCAGATGGCGCCCGTGCGCAATGCCGTGCACATCGGCATGGTCGAGTTCATGGGCATCTGGCAGCAGGGCAAAAGCTTTGAAGACTTCCCGCACCTGGCCCAGGCCGCCACCGGCCTGCTCGACGACATGGCCTGGTGGGCGAGGGCGCTCAAGACCGCCAGGGAGGCCGTATGAGCGGCGCCGCTGTTGCAACGGCCGCCCGCGCCATCGTGCATCGCACGCGCGGCAGTGCCCACGGGCCCATCACGCGGCTGGTGAGCCCCGGCGATCTGGGTCAATTCCTGAAACCCTTTGTGTTTCTCGACCTGTTCGGTTTTACGCCATCGGCCGACCACAAGGGCTTTGGTTTCCACCCGCATTCGGGCATCGCCACGCTGACCTATATGGTGGAAGGCCAGGTCGGCTACGAAGACACGACCGGCAAAAAAGGCGTGCTGCCGGCCGGCGGCGTGGAGTGGATGCGCGCCGGCAAGGGCGTCTGGCACACCGGCGCGCCCGTCAGCGATTCATCGGTCCAGGGCTTCCAGCTCTGGGTCGCGCTGCCCGCCGCGCAGGAAACTGCGCCGGCCGAAAGCCTTTACCTTTCGCCCGAACAGCTGCCGCAAGAGGGCCCGGCCCGTGTGCTGCTGGGCCGCTATGGCGCGGCGCAAAGCCTGATTCCCGCGCCGGCCGACATGAACTACCTGGCCGTCAAACTCAAGGACGGCGAGCATTGGCGCTACACACCGCCCGAAGGCCACACCGTGGGCTGGGTCGCGGTCAACCAGGGACGGCTGGATGCGGGCGACGACAGCGGCGGCCCCATAGGCACCGGCGAACTCGCGGTGTTCGAAGAGTCCGGCGAGGCCATCCACTTCAGCGCCCGGGGTGACACGGCTTTTCTGCTGGGCTCGGCCGTCAAGCATCCGCATGAGCTGGTCATGGGGTATTACTCGGTGCACACCAGCCGGGCGGCACTGGCCCAGGGGGAGGCCGAGATCCAGCGGATCGGAGCGCGGCTGCGGCAAGAAGGACGCCTGGGCTAGCCTTTGTCCGGCCCCTGAGCGGAGGTTTTTTTTCCGCCTGAAGGCTCCACCCTGTCCCACAAAGTGGAGCGGGGTGGGATGATGGGGGTTCATCACCCGGGGAAGCCATCTCTTCCCCATCCGGACACTGCAAGTTCAGCCAGGGAGCCGCATCATGATCAGACTGCTCTATATCAGCGACGCCCATGAAGGCATCAACGAAGAGGCCGTGAACGGCGTCCTGAAAAGCGCGGCCAAAAACAACCCGCCCCTGGGCATCACCGGCCTGCTGGTTTTTGGGGGTGGCGTGTTCGCCCAGATCCTGGAAGGCCCGGAGCAGGCGGTGCTGAGGAAGTATGTGCAGATCGCCACCGACATGCGCCACCACAACTGCCGCATCGTCTACATCACGACCACCGAGGAACGCATCTTCAAGAACATCTCCATGGCGGCGCTTGAAGCGCTGCCCATGGAGATGGAGCACATCGCCGAGCTGGACGCCCGCCGGCACGAAACCGTTTCGGCGGATGCGTTCACGGACCTGATGCGTGTGTTTTTTTCAAGGATACAGGCGCTGCCTTGATCCGAGGTGTTCGGGTGCCGGAGTGTCAGATTTAGAACTAATAGGTACGCTTTCCGCCTAATACTCGGGTCAACCCGCAGTAAAAAGACAGCATTTTCAGCCAGGGCGTCCGTATGATGGCCCGAAGTGTGCTTGTGACGTTTGGTTACCAATTCGGGTGACTGCAGCCCAGCTGCCTCAATGTCAAACGCCACTGCTTCGGGAGCCAACCATGCGTTATCTGTCCCTCATTTCCTTTTCACTGGCAGCCGCCTGCCTGTCACCGGCCGTCCGCGCACAAGGCTGCGAGGGAGGGGCCTATATGAACCCCCAGCTCTTCCGCGGTGAAGCCGCCTACCAAAGCGCCGTGGCCGAGCAGGAAATGCATGCCTTTATAGGCCGTGCCGGCCTGCCGCAGGCGCCCCTGTATGCCATCAAGAAAGTGGACGACATCACCGCCTCGGGGCGCACGCCCTATTGCTGGGTCTACACCAACCAGGTCACCGGCCTGATGAGCGGCTACAAGCTCGCGGTGTTCAACAATGAAGTGGTCCAGCCCGCGGTGCTGGCCATCACCGCGGCCGGCAAGGCCGCCACCGACGCGGGCGCCGTGGCGCTGAAAACCCTGCCGCCGGCGGAGCAGAAAGCCGTGCTGGACCAGTTACAGCGCTCCAAATGCTTTGGCACGGCCGCCGGCGTGGAAGCGGCCATCGCCAAAGCCGAGGGCCTGTGCGGCAATGTGGAGGACGTCGCGCCGCAAGCCACCGTCGGCCAGCAGGGCCTGATTGCAAAAGCCGTCTTTGCGTGGGAGGAGCAATCCTGGGCAGGCGTCGTCACCCGGGAGCCCGCCGCCCTGGGCGTCAGCCTCAAGGGCCTGGCCGGGCGCTCCGAAAAGGTGCACCAGGCACGCCTCGTGGTCGTTCCGACCAAGGCCACCAGCGTCGGCTTTGGCCTGTACCTGCACGCCAGCGTGCCGGATGCCGCCGCCAAGAAGGCCGTCGCCGCCTTCCAGGGCCTGACGGCACCGTCCAAGCCGCTCGCCGTCGCCATGGACCTGGGCCCGCAGTTTTCCTTTGTGGCGCCGACGGCGGAGCAACTGGAGAAGATGCGCGCGGCGATCGGGCTGGGCAAGTAGGCCCGGCGGTGCGGTGCATGCGTTTTTTCAAGGATACAGGCGCTGCCTTGATTCAAGGAGTTTTAGCCAAGCAGCCAACGCTCCCCTGGCTTTCACTTTCAAAAAGCACGCACCGCATCGATGGCCATGCGTTGCACGCACCAGTCGGCATAGAGACGCCCCAGAAGTTTCCCGAGCAAGCGTGCCCATCGTCCCGCGGGCCAGTCGTAATCAATCCACACGCGCAACGTTGACGACCCGGCGTCCGGGGTAAGCACAAAACCCATGCGATAGGCGCCAACGACCAGGAGATGCGTTTCGCCAAAGGTTTCCCATGACTTGCGCAGCGGCGGCGCATAGTCGGTCACTTTCTCCGACACCGACAGGGCCATGCCGAGCACCCGTCCTTTCAAGGTGATGACCGAACCGAGCGCTTTTCCCTTGTTGCTGTCGGTCTCAATCTTCATGGTGGCCCCCGCCATCATCAGTGAGGGCTTCTCCATGTGCGCCCCCAGCCGTTGAGGGTCGTCCAGCAATGCGAACACTGCTTCGGGTTTCGCCGCCACACGAACCGTGGCCTCGCGGTGAAATGGAAACTGTGAACTCATTTCAGCACCCCCGAAAGCGTAAAGCGTTGTGGAGAAAAGCAAACATCGCGCGCTACCGCTCAAGCCGCTGAGGCCGACTTGCCGAAGCGCGGAAAGAACCGGGGCGTATGCCTCGCATAGATGTCGAATTCAGCGCCAAACCGGGCGCGCATCTCGGCTTCCTCCGTCACGGCCAGACGCCCGTACATCACCAGCAGGACAGGAAACATCAGCAAGGTCAGCAGGGTAGGCCACTGAATCAGAAAACCCAGCAGGATCAAGACAAAGGCCACGTACTGCGGGTGCCGAATCCGGGCATAAGGCCCGGCGGTCGCCAGGGTGTGTCTGCGCTGTGCGTGGTACAGCACATTCCATGCGCTGGACAGCAGGTACCCAGCGCCTGCGCACTGAGCCACCACGCCCGGGAAGCGAGGATTTAAAGGGTGAGCCGCAGGAAGCGGATAGACACCGGTGGCTCGCGCCAGGTCTGAACTGCCAAGGGTGTGGGCCGATCATCAAGATCGACATGCGCAACGGTTAGCGCAGGCACCCACACAACGAGCGCCGACTGCGAATCAGCGGCATTGTCAAAAGGCTTGACTTTGATGGCGGCTGTTTGTTCCGCAGCGCACACGGTGAGGCAAATCGCCTGGTCGGGGTCGGGTGCGTGCTCGTCTGCCTCGGTGTGCGCAGTCGCTTGAACCTGTTGCACTGACCCGGAATGGCCGTGCGCATCGCTCAGCAAGCAGGCATTGGCAATGCCGGCACCCAAAGCCATCAGCCAAACGAACAGCATCACGCTAGCGGTGTAGCGTGTGTTCCGGCGGCTGAAGAGGGTCTTCATGGGTTGAATGCGGCAGAAATGGCTTTTGCGATACAGGTAATCTAGAGGCTGCGGAGATTTGGATATTGATCTACATCAACATGAACGATCAGGCGCTGGCCTATGCGCAGGCCTGAGCCCACCGCACCCGGCTAAAGCGAGGCCGCAAGCTCCGCATTACGCCCTGTGTTCGCGGCCCGGCCGCCATGCTCCGCAGTCGCATCACGAACCACCAGCACAGGCACGGGCGCCAATCGCAGGATCTGCTCCGCGCCGCTGCCCAGCAGCACGCGCCCCAGGCCGCGCCGGCCGTGGGAGCCGACGACCACGAGGTCGGCGCCCCAGAGTTTGGCGGCCTCGGCCACGACCTCGCCCAGGCGTTTGCCGGGTTCTTCGCACAGGCTCTGGTCGGCCGCCACGCCGGCCGACTGCGCGATGGCCATGGCATCGGACAGCACTTTGGCGCCGCCTTCGCGCAGCATGCCGGCCACGTCGCCGGAGTAAGTGCCATCGGCAGCCATGGCACCCAGTTCATTGATGGCATGCAGCAGCCGCACGCTGGCGCTGGTTTCGCGCGCCATGCGCAAGCCAGCGACCAGCGCCTTGTTGGAGGTCTCGCTGCCGTCCACGGGGATCAGGATTCGTTTGAACATGGTGACTGCCTCGATCTGGAGTTGCGACAAGCACAGTATTGGCGGGTTTGGCGCGGCGATCTTGACCTGCATCAAGCCGCAGCGTGAAAGGGCGTTCCGGCAGCGGATGCATTCAAGCCAGCGCCGCAGTCTCCAGGTAGCAGGGGATTTTGCAGGACCAGTGCAGCTCGCGTTCTATGCGCTGGCGCATGGCGTCCGCCGCGGCCGGCTCACCGTGGGTGATGAAGGCCTGCCTGGGGGCGGACTTGAAGCCGCGCAGCCAGCCCATGATCTCGGCGGCATCCGAATGGGCCGACAAATCGTCCAGCATGGCCACCTCGGCGCGCACCGGCACCTCCTGGCCATGGATGCGCACCGTGGGCGCGCCGCCGGCGATGAGGGCGCCGCGCGTGCCGCCGGGCTGGAAGCCGGCAAACACGATGGTGTTGCGCTTGTCGGGCGCAAAGGCCTTGAGGTGGTGGACCACACGCCCGCCCGTGGCCATGCCGCTGGCGGCAATGATGACCATGGGGCCGTGTTTGGCATTGAGCAGGCGGGACTCTTCCGGTGATTCGACGATGTGGGCCGTGTGGGCCATGGCTTCGCACTCCGCGGAGGTCAGCCGCAGCTCGTCCTTGTGTTTGAGGTAGACCTGCGTGGCCTTGGCCGCCATCGGGCTGTTGAGGTAGACCGGCAGGCTGCGCTGTATGACGCCCTGGGCCTTGAGAACCTGGACGCAGTGCAGCAGGCTTTGCGCACGCCCCACCGCGAAGGCCGGGATCACCACCACGCCGCCGCGCGCCGCCGTGCGCTTGATCACCTGGCCCAGCGCCAGCACGGGGTCGGAGTCCTTGTGCAGCCGGTCGCCGTAAGTGGATTCCACCACCAGGTAGTCGGCGCCCTCCATGGGGGCGGGCGGCTTGAGCACCAGGTCGTTGGGCCGGCCTATGTCGCCGGAGAACAGGATGGAACGCGAGCCGTTGTCCAGCCGCACGAAGGACGAGCCCACCATATGCCCAGAAGGCGTGAGGCTGGCGTTCAGGCCCGGCGCCGGATGCCAGGGTTTGCCGACGGGTACCGGGTGCAGCAGCTTGAGGCAGCGCAGCGCATCCTCGCGCGTGTACAGGGGCAGGGCCGGCGCGTGCTTCGAAAAGCCGTGCCGGTTGGCGTATTCGGCTTCTTCCTCCTGCAGGTGGCCGGCGTCGGGCAGCAGGATGCGGCACAGGTCGGCCGTGCCCGGCGTGCAGAACACCTTGCCCTTGAAACCCTGTCGCGCCAGCAGCGGCAGGTAACCGCTGTGGTCGATATGGGCATGCGTCAGGATCACGGCGTCAATGCCGGCCGGATCCACGGGCAGCGGCGACCAGTTGCGCAGGCGCAGCGGCTTGTAGCCCTGGAACAGGCCGCAATCGACCAGCAAGGTGGATTTGACATGCCGGACCAGGTATTTGGAGCCGGTGACGGTGTCGGTAGCACCGAGGAATTGGATATTCATGCCGCCAGCTTACGCGCGCTGAAAACCGGCGCGCTTGACATAGCGCAGACAGGGCGTATTTGCCGGCGGGTCAAGGCACCAGTACGGCGGCCCCGTTGAGCCGGCCGGCCCGCAGGTCGTCCAGGGCCTCGTTGGCCCGCTCCAGCGAGTAGGTGGTGGTTTCGGCGCGCAGCGGCTGCGCCGCCGTGAAATGCAGGAAACCCGCCGCATCGGCGCGCGTGAGGTTGGCGACCGACACCAGCTGCCGCTCTTCCCAGAGCAATTCGTAGGCAAAGGACGGGATGTCGCTCATGTGAATGCCGCCGCAGACGACGCGCCCGCCCTTGCGCACTGCGCGAAGCGCCAAGGGCACCAGCTCGCCCACCGGCGCGAAGATGATCGCGGCATCCAGGCGTTCGGGCGGCATCTCTTCCGAGGCGCCGGCCCATACCGCACCCAGCGAGCGGGCGAAGTCCTGGGCTTGTGTATCGCCCTGGCGCGTAAACGCATAGACCTTGCGCCCCTGGCGCCGCGCGACCTGTGCGACCAGGTGCGCTGCGGCCCCGAAGCCATAGAGCCCGAGCTTGTCCGCATCGTCGCCCGCCATGCGCAGGGAGCGCCAGCCGATCAGCCCGGCGCACATCATGGGGGCCATATGGACGGGGTCCACCGACTGCGCCAGGGGTATGCAGAAAGCGGCTTCGGCAAGCGTGTGGGTTGCAAAGCCGCCGTCGCGCCCATGACCTGTGAATGTCGCGTGGTCGCAGAGGTTTTCGCGCCCGAGGCGGCAGAAGGAGCAATCCCCGCAAGTATGCGCAAGCCAGGGCAGGCCGACACGGTCGCCGCTGCGCAAGCTGTGCACGCCTTCGCCGAGGGATTCGACGATGCCGATGATCTCGTGGCCGGGCACCAGCGGCAGGCGCGGCAACGGCAACTCGCCGTCCACAATGTGCAGGTCGGTACGGCAGACCGCGCAGGCCTCAATGCGCAGCCGCACTTCGCCGGCCGCCGGCTCGGGAATCGGGCGTTCCTCCAGGCGCAGCGCCTGGCCGGGGGTATGCAGAACCATTGCGCGCATCATGCTCGGCCTTCCGTGGGGGAGGGCGCTTTCGGCGGCATGCCGACGCCCACCTGCATACTTTAGGCGCTTGAACGGGTCGTGCATTGCGCTGTATCAAGCGCGCTGCGAACGAACCCACCGCGCGGAATTTGAGCGGTGCCGCGTTTGATGCAGGTCAACGGCTCGGCGCACCGGCCCCGCAAAATCGCGAGCATCCCAAGGAGAAAAAATGATGCGCCATTACACCGGGTTCGTACCCGCGACGAGCCAGCCATGCGCCCACTGACCGTTCTTGCCACGGCCGCAGCACTCCTGCTGGCCATCCACGCAAGCCAGGCGCAGGATGCGCAGGCCGGGGCCGGCCTCGCGGCCGCCTTCCGTGCGGAAGTGGACCGGCGCCTGGAGGTGCCCGACGCCGAACTGGCGAACTACGGCAGGCTTGCCGAGTCGGCGCTCGCGCAAGCGGGCGTTGTGTTGCAGGGGCCGCAGTACTTCGTGGTGGTGGACCGCCATCCCTACGTCCAGGCCGCTTTCGTGCTGCTGCGCTCGGCTGGCGGCGAGTGGTCGGGCATGGGGGCGGCGCCCGTCTCGACGGGCTTGCCCGGCAGCTTCGACCATTTCGAGACGCCGCTGGGCGTCTTCGCGCACAGCCTGGACAACCCGGATTTCCGCGCCGAAGGCACTTTGAATGCCAACGGCATACGCGGTTACGGGGCAAAGGGCATGCGCGTTTTCGATTTCGGCTGGCAGCGCGTGCCCAAAGGCTGGGGAGACGGCAAGGTGATGGAGATGCGCCTTCAGATGCATGCCACCGACCCGGACGCGTTGGAGCAGCGCCTGGGCAGCGCGCAGTCCAAAGGATGCATCCGCATCCCCGCCACGCTCAACACCTTTCTGGACCGCCACGCCATCCTGGATGCCGACTACCTGCAGTCCGTGCGGGAAGGCCGGCAGCTCTGGGTGCTGCGGCCGGACCGCGAACCTGTTCCCGAGGCCGGGCGCTACCTCGTCGTGCTTGAAACCGCGCGTGACGACCGGCCGCCGTGGAGCCCGCCGCCCTTCCTGCCGCACCGCAAGGCCGCGCCGCTGTCGCACGAATAGGCCCAGGCCCATGCGCGGCCGGAACGTCTTTCCCAAATGTCCGGCCTGCTTGATCTTGCGCAAGCGTATCCAGGGCCGCGGCCGCTAATCTGGCTTGAGACGGCAACACGGCCGGACTAAAAAGGATCAGCTGTGAGAGCCCGTCATTTCAAAACGATTTCCCACAATCTGCGCATTGGCCTGTCGGCGTGGGAATTCTCATCCCCGGTGCCCGGCCGGCGCGGTGTGCGGCCCCACGCCCTGGCCGGCGCCGGTTTGTCGCTGGCCCTGCTGGTCGCCGGTTGTGCCGGGCCAGCCGCCGATGTGGCGACGCCTGTCATGCCTGTGCCCGGCCAGTATCCTGGGACGAACACGCCTTTATCTTCGCTGTCCGCGTCCGTCGGCTGGCGCGAATACTTTCCCGACCCCTCGCTGCAAACCTTGATCGCCCAGGCCTTGCGCGGCAATCGCGACCTGCGCGTGGCCGCGCTGCGTGTCGCCGAGGCCCGCCAGCTCTGGCAGCTGCAGCATGCCGATGCCTTGCCGGCCTTTGCCGCGCAGGCCGGCGGGGATCGCGCGCGTGTGCCGGCGGACCTCAGCCTGAGCGGCCGCCCCATGGTGACCAGCCAGTACCAGGCCGGCGTCGCCGCCAGCTGGGAGCCCGATTTCTGGGGCCGTTTCGGCAGCCAGGATGAAGCCGCGCAGCAGGGCTATCTCGCCAGCGAGGAGGGGCGCGATGCCGTGACGGTGCTGCTGGTCTCGCAGGTGGCGGATGCCTACCTGGGCCTGCGCGAACTCGACGAGCGCATCGCCATCGCCGACCAGACCCTGGCCAGCCGCGCCGAAACGCTGCGCATCTTCAGGCGGCGGGTTGAAGCCGGCGCCACATCGCGCCTGAACCTCACGCAGGCACAGGTGCTGCACGACCAGGCGCAATTGCTGGGCAAGCAGCTGTCCCAGGCGCGGGAGCAGCAGCTCAACGCCCTGGCCCTGCTGGTCGGCGAACCGGTGCCCTGGCTGGCGGCCGCCGGGCCGCTGCCCGACATGGGTTTGCTGCGCGAGCTCGATCCGGGCCTGCCTTCCGGCCTGCTGCTGCGGCGGCCCGACATCATGGCGGCCGAGCACCGTCTGCTGGCGGCCAACGCCAACATCGAAGCGGCCCGGGCGGCGTTTTTCCCGCGCGTGAGCCTGACGGGGTCTTTGGGCACGGCCAGCGCGAGCCTGGACGGCCTCTTCAGCACGGGCAGCCGGGCCTGGACGTTTTCACCGGCCGTCTCGCTGCCCATTTTTGACGGCGGCCGGCTGCGCGCAAACCTGCATGCCAGCGAAGCGCGCCAGGCCATCGCCGTGGCCAACTACGAAAAAGCCATCCAATCGGCCTTTCGCGACGTGGCCGACGCGCTCGCGGCGGGCCGCTGGCTGGCCGGGCAACAGGCCGTGGCCGCCGGCACGCTGGCCGCGCAGGCCGAGCGCGCGCGGCTGTCGCAGCTGCGTTACGACAACGGCGCCGCCGCCTTTCTGGAGGTGCTGGATGCGCAGCGCGACCTGCTGGCCGCGCGCCAGCTGGTGGTGCAACTGCGGCGCGCCTTGCTGTCAAGCCGTATCGGTCTTTATGCCGCGCTGGGCGGCGGCCGGCCGGATCCTTCCGAAACCCTTGCGGGCGCCCCGGCAAACCCCCTTTCCCCTCGCGAAGCAGGACACCCATGACCTTGAAACTCCCCCCCAAACCCTGGCTGGCAGCGGGCGCCGCCGCCGCGCTGGCCGCGGCCGTCGTCATGGCCTACGGCTGGAGCGCGCTGTACCCGGCCGGGCCCGGCGAAGGTTTTGCCAGCGGCAACGGCCGCATCGAGGCCACCGAGATCGACATCGCCACCAAGCTGGGCGGGCGCGTGCAGGACATCCTGGTGGGCGAGGGCGAGTTTGTCTCGCCCGGGCAATTGCTGGCCCACATGCAGGTGCAGACGCTGGACGCGCAGCGCGACGAGGCCCTCGCCCGGCAGCAGCAGGCCGTCAGCGCCGTCGCCAGCGCCGAGGCGCAGGTCGCGGTGCGTGAAAGCGACCGCGAGGCGGCATTGGCCGGCGTGGTGCAGCGCGAGAGCGATCTCGACAGTGCCCAGCGCCGGCTGGCCCGCTCGGAAATACTGACCCGCGAAGGCGCGGCCTCGGACCAGGAACTGGACGACGACCGCGCCCGCGTGCGCGCCGCGCAGGCCACAACCGCC
>NZ_AKIV01000015.1 GCF_000282655.1 Polaromonas sp. CF318 | reverse complement strand
AAGGCGCCCGCCAGCAGCAGCCCCAGCGCCGCCAGGGCACCGGCCTGCAGCACGGCGCGCCGCAGGGGCGGCGGCCATGCGCCGGGGTGCCAGGCCGGGCGTGATGCTATTTGTTCCATACCTTCACCTCAAAACCGAGTTCGGCCTTGTCCTGCTGGCCCGAACCGTTGATGCTGGCGCTGCTTTGCAGGTCCAGCGGCACCTTGGTGGCCTCGGCCGACAGGCCCGAGGAGGCCAGGCTGGCGGTAAAGCGCGCCATGGCATCGCGCGTGCCGCGCAGGTCGTCGGGCTGCAGGCCGCGCACCTCGCCGCGGATGCGCAGCGTGGGCGGGCTTGCGGGACTGGCGGCCTCCTGCTCCCAGCGCAACTGGTCCAGTTGCAGCTCGGGGTGTTTCTCCAATACGCTACCTGCCGAGGCCAGCAGCGCGCGCGGGCCGGGCGGGGATGGCGCCAGGGCCCTGGCTTTTTGCTCCAGCGCGACGAGTTCATCGGCCTTCAGCGGGGATGCGGGAAAGGTGGCGGCTTCGCGCTGGTAGCGGGCGTCGAATTTCCGGGTGCTGGCCGCGGCGTCGTTCAGCTCCCCGGCCAGCGGCCACAGCGACACGGCCAGGCCGGCTGCGTAAAGCAGGCACGCGCCGCTGAAGCCGTAGCCCGCCAGGCGTGTGTTGCGCGCCATGCGCGCCACCCAGTCGTTGCGCAGCATGGTGGGCGGCGCCAGCTGGTCGGGCGGCGTGCCGCGGGCCAGTGCGAACACGAACAGCAGCCGGGACAGCTCCGGGGAGGCGGCCCAGGCCGGCGGCAGCTTGAGGGCCCGGGCGACGGCATCGGCCCGCAGCAGGTGGTGGATGTTCTGCGCCGCGTCGGGGCCGGGCGCGGCCTGGCCGTCCATGCCGGGGGGGCAGACGCTCACCACGTGCAGCGGCGCCTTGTCGCGCACGAGGATGCCGTTCTCGAACAGGTATTCCTTCAGGCGGGCGGTTTCCTCGCGCACGGCGGGCAGCCAGCCGGCGCCGGCGGTGTCGGCGCGCAGCGCCAGGCGCGAGAAGCAGGGGCGGCCGTCTATGACCACGCATTGCCGCAGCCCGGACGGATGCGCCGTGGCCAGTACCACGGCGCCGCGCCGTGGCAGCTTGAGCCGGCGCAGCAGCGGCGCCGCCAGCATGATGGGGGTGTAGACACCGCCCAGCCGGGCCTGCGCGCCCTCCAGCGCTTCCAGCCAGGGCATTACGCGTTCGGCATTGCCCAGGCTGTAGCCCAGCACACGCAGCTTGCCGGGGCGCGAGCGGCTGGCGCCCTGGAGGGAGATCCAGCGAAACGGCGACTCCATCGCGAACCGATGCTGCATGCGCGCCAGCCAGGCCTTGCGCGCCGCGCCGCGCAGGGGCGGCATCACGTCGCCCCAGAACTCTTCCTCGGCATAGTCGGCCAGCACCAGCCAGCGGCAGGCCGGGTCATGCCGCGCGTGGTCGGCCAGCGCCTCGGGTTGTGTCCATCCCTGTTGCGGGCCTGTTTCTTCCTCAAGGCCGTGGCCGGTGACCGCATAGACGCGCGGCTGCTCGCCCTCCAGGTGCAGGATGCGCAGCCGCGCGGGAGCGAATTCAGAATTTGGCATTGGTGATCACCGAGTCGTACAAGGGCCCCAGCGTGCAGAAGATCACGGCGCCCAGCATCAGCCCCAGCACGACGGTGAGCACGGGCTGCAGCGTGGCCTGCAGGTTTTCGACCGACTCGCGCGCCTGGCGCGTGTAGAAGTAGCTGACGTTTTCGAGCGCGGCGTCCAGCGAGCCGGTGGCCTCGCCCACGCGCAGCATGCTGACCACCATGGGCGGAAACATGGTCATCCCGGAAAACGCGGCGCTCAGGCCGCGGCCCTGCACGATGCTGCCGTGCGCCACCGCCACGGCCTGCGCCACGGCGCGGTTGCCGACGGCGATCTCGACCACCTTGAGCGCCTCCACCACTGTGATGCCGGCCGCGTAGAGCAGCGCCAGCACATAGGCAAAGCGTGCCAGCGCGATCTGGCGCAGCACCGGCCCCACGATGGGCAGCTTGAGCTTGACGCCGTCGACCACGCCGCGCATGGGCCCGGGTATGCGCGCGAGCGTCGGCAGCGCAACGACCAGCAAGACCAAGCCCACCACGATCTTGCCCACATGGGCTTCGACCACTTCCGAAATCTTGATCATGAGCACGGTCTGCCAGGGCAGCTCGATGCGCATGACCTTGAGCAGGCTGGCGACCTGCGGCACCAGGTAGCTCATGAGGAACAGGGTGACACCGGTGATGATGACCAGCGCCGCGCAAGGATAGATCAGCGCCTTGCGCGTCTGCGAGGCGATTTCATGCTGCCACTTGAGCGTCTCGGTGAGTTTGGCGAAGACCTCGGGCAACTGGCCGCTGCTCTCGCCGGCGCGCACCAGGCTCACATACACCTCGTCGAAGGCCTGCGGGTGTGCGGCCATGGCCTGCGACAGCGTCTTTCCCGAGCTCAGGCCCTCGGCCAACCCGCTGATCACCTGCTGCAGTGCCGGGTTGCCTTCGGCACTCTCCATGTCGCGCAAGGCCTCCATGAGCGGAACGCCGGCGCGCAGCATCATGGTTGCCTGGAAGCTGAAGTTGACCAAATCCAGCAGGCGTATGCGGGCGCGCAGCAGGTGCAGCGAACCGCCCTGGGCGCGTGCCTTGACCAGCAGCAAGCCCGATTGCTCCAGTTGCGCGGCCAGGGCGCCGGCGTCGGCCGCGGTGGTCTGGCCGCTGAGGCGCGCACCGTCGGCGGCCAGTGCGGTCCATTTGTATCGCGGCATGGCGGCTTCCCTTCCTCTTTCCCGCCGCGCGTCAGTGCGCCGCGAGGTTGACCACGCGGCTGACCTCTTCGACCGTGGTGTGGCCGGCCAGCACGTAGCGGATCGCGTCGTCGCGCAGCGAGGTGAAGCCCTCGGCGCGGGCATGGCGCGCCAGTTCGATGTGGCTGGCGTGCTTGGCCACCAGGTGGTCCAGCGTTTCGTCGAAACACAGCACTTCCATCAGCAGCACCCGTCCCAGGAAGCCGCGCTGGCTGCAGTGCGCGCAGCCCACGGCCTGGTACAGGGGGTGGTCGTCCTCCGTCAGTTCGAGCAGGATTTTTTCCTGCGCGGTGGGCGGGCGGTGGGTTTTGCAGTGCGGGCAGAGGCGCCGCGCCAGGCGCTGGCCTATCACGCCAATCATGTTGCCCGCGAGGATTTCGGCCGACACGCCGATGTCGCGCAGGCGCTGCACCGCGCCCAGGGCGGAATTGGTGTGCAGCGTGGCGAACACCTGGTGGCCCGTCATGGCCGCGCGGAAAGCCATCTCGGCCGTTTCCGAATCGCGGATCTCGCCGACCAGGATCACGTCCGGGTCCTGCCGCATCAGGGCGCGCACGCCCTCGGCAAAACCGATTTTTTCCGTCACCTGGGTCTGGCGTATCAGCGGCAGGGGGTATTCGATGGGGTCTTCCAGCGTCATGACGTTGACCGCCTCGGTGCTGATCTCGGCCAGCATGGAGTACAGCGTGGTGGTCTTGCCGCTGCCGGTGGGGCCGGTCACCAGCACGATGCCCTCGGGCCGGTTCATCAGCGAATGCAGCCTGTCCATGATGGTCTGGGTCAGCTGCAGGCGCTCCAGCGGGACGATGCTACGGCGCCGGTCCAGCAGGCGCAGCACGATGTTCTCGCCGTGGGCCGTGGGCAGGCAGGCGGCGCGAAAGTCGATGCGGCTCGCACCCACCTGCATGGAGAAGCGGCCGTCCTGCGCGGCCCGGCTTTCGGCGATGTTCATGCCGGCCATGACCTTGAGCTTGACCGCCAGCGCCGGCCACATCGAGGCATGCAGCAGGTGCGCCTGCAACAGCACGCCGTCCACGCGGTTGCGCACGCGCAGCAGGTGCTCGTCGGGCTCGAAGTGGATGTCCGACGCGAGGCTGTCGTAGGCGTTGTGGACGATGGCTTCGATGAGCTTGTCCACGGGCGGCTCCTTGCCGCTGGCGGCGAGCAGGGCGTCCACGTTGGGGCGTTCGCCGTAGACGCGGTCAATCTCGCGCACCAGTTCCCCCGGCGCCGCCAGCGCCAGGCGCATGCGGGGCACGCCCTTGGCACGCAGGTGGGCGCCTATCTGGTCCAGCGCCACCAGGTCGTCGGTTTCGTCGACCGCCAGCAGCAGCTCGCCCTGGGCCGTCATTTCCACCGGCAGCACGCCGTGCTTGCGCGCCAGCGGTGCGGCCAGCAGTGGCAGCACGGTGGGGTCGGGGCGCCGGGTCACCAGGTCGACCTCGGGCAGCTGGTGCAGTTGCGCGCGCAGGGCGCGCAGCTCCAGTTCGCTCACAAAGCCCAGTTCGGCCAGTTGCGCATGCAGGCTGCCGCCGCGCAGGCGTTTTTCGGCCAGCGCGATGGCCAACTGGGAGGACGACAGGCGCCGTTGCTGGAGCAGGGCCTCGGCCAGCTCGCGCTCCGCCTTGCGCATGACCATCGGCGGGTCTTGCAGATGGGCTGCGGGTGCCATGGACATGTGCGGCGACCTTTGGGAATCAGGAAGCCGGCGCGGCCAGCGCGCGCAGGCGGTTGCGCACCGCTTCCTGGTTGAAGGCGGCGGGCTGGCGGAAGGAGAGGTTCAGGGCCTTCACATAGGCCCGCATGGCCTCGGGGCCCTGGCCCAGACGGTCCAGCGACAGGGCGAAGTTGTAGAGGTAGTCGGGCTGGCCGGGTTCCAGCGCCGCCGCGCGCTCAAAAGACAGGCGCGCTTCGCCCCAGCGGTTTTGCTCGGCATGGATCACGCCCAGCGCGAAATGCAAAGGGGCGTTGCGCTCGCTGCGCTCGGCCAGCTGCTTGAAGCGGGCGGCCGCATCGCCGGGAATGCCGCCGCCCACGAGGTATTGCGCGGCCAGGCCCTCGGCGTCGCGCGGGTAAAGCTCCAGCAGGCGGCGCAGCGCCACCTGCGCGCCCTGGTGGTCTTCCAGCCCTTCCAGGCTCCAGGCCAGGCCTATCAAGGCATCGCGCAGGGCGCCGTCGCGCTTCAAGGCCTGTTCATACGCGCCGCGCGCTTCGCCGTAGCGCCCGCCTTGCAGGGCTTCATAGCCGCGCTTGACGTCCGCGTCCACCACGGGCGCGGGCTTGCGGCGGGTGATGCGGATGTCGGGATCGCGCGATGCGGCACTGGTTTGGGCTGGCGCGACGGTGCCTGGCTTGACCTGGCCCCACGCCAGGGAGGCGGCGCACAGTAGCAAGGGCAGGAGGCTTAGAGAGGGCTTCATGGGTTTTTATCGGGTCAGCGGGATGGCGGGGCTTCCAGCGGCTTTCGGCCCAGGGCTTCCGGCGCCGCATCCTTGAAGAAACTGGACGTGGGTAACAACGGTTTGAAGGCTTTGTAATCACCATTCACCGAGGCATCGCCCACCACCACGGGCCGTAAGAACACCACCAGCTCGGTCTTGCTGCGGGTTTGCTGCTTCTGCTTGAAGGCCTCACCCAGCAAAGGAATGCGGCTGAGGCCGGGCACCGCGTCTTCGCCGTCGTTGCTGGCGTCCTGCATCAGGCCGCCCAGCACGGCGATTTCGCCGCTTTGCACGCGCAGCACGGATTCGAGTTCGCGTGACTGCACCACGGGAAGGCGGTTGACGATGGGCGGGGTCGCGCCCAGCAATGCGGGGTTGGGGTCTATGATCTCGCGCACCACGCGGCTGATGGTGGGCCGCACATTGAGTGTGACTTCGCCACTTTCGGCCACTTGAGGCGTTACGGTCATCACAAAACCGACGGGTACGGAATTGACGTTGGTGGTGTAGGTGTCGGGAGAGGTCTGCACCAGTTGTCCGGCGGAACTCAACGTGCGTGTGCCAGGGGTGAAAGCGATGGTGGCGTAAACATAGTTGTCCACCACCTTGAGGGCGGCCGTCTGGTTGTTGAGCACGGACACCTTGGGGCTGGACAGCACGCGCGCCTGACCAAAGGATTCGAGCAAGGTAAGGATGCCGCTCCAGTCGCCGCTGCCGCTGGTGTAACTCATGCGCAGCATTGAGGCATCCTGCGTGCCGGAAAACGAACCGGTACCCGAAGGCAGCATCTGGAAATTCAGGCCGCGCAGCAGCCCGCCCTGCACCACTTTTTGCCAGTTGACGCCTTGCTGCGAGGCATTCGACAGTGTGACTTCGACAATGGTGGCCTCTATCAGCACCTGGCGTCGCGCGCTGGCGCTGATGCGGTCCAGGAACTGCCGGAACTGCTCATGGCCGCGTGAGGTGGTGTAGACCGAGAGCTGGCCGGTCTCCCGATTGACCACGATATTGTTGGCGCTGGAACTGGAGCTGGATATGGAGGAGCTTCCGGAAGTACCCGACGAAGCGCCTGAACCGCTGCTGCAATCGACCCTGTCCACGGCGTCCTTTGTTCCGAGCACTTGTTTGAGGACGTCGGAAGTTTCGTTGTTGGCTGATCGGGTCGTGGTGGTTCCGGTAGCAGATACGCTTGCCGGCGCGGCGCGCGTGAGCTCCATCGCGATGCGCAGCCGCTCGTCGCGGTCACGGTCGCGGTCCTGCTTCTGGGCCTGGTCGTCTTTTTGCTTGAACTCCAGATTGGCCGCGCCAATGATCAGGCAGGCGTTGTTGATCAGCGTGTCCCAGAACTGGTTGTCGGCGGCGTTGCTGATGCTGGCATTCGACGAGCCAGCCGTGCTCCCGCTGAGCTGGGAAGACACGGAAGTCTGGCTGGATGATTGCCGTTTCAGATTGACATAGTCGACTGCGTAGTGCGCAAGGTAAGGTGTGTCACGCTGCATCCGAACGGTGTTGCCGCTCATTTCGTAGCGAAGGTCGGCCTGTTGAGCGATGCGCTCAAACAGCTGCGGCAAGGTTTGATCAGTGGCATTGAGCGTGACCTGGCCGGCCACTGAAGGGGCGATGTCCACATTGAGCCGGTTGTCGCGCGCCAGCGCGAACAGCAGGGTTTTGACCGGTACCTCGCTGACCACCACGCTGAACAGCTCCTGCTGCGCCTGCGGTTGGGGCGCCGCCGGCAGTGCCGGCAGGCGCACAGGGCGCAGCGCCGCCGGTGCGGGCGGCGCCTTTGCCGGTTCGAACATGCCTATGTGCTGCGTGCTGGCAGGCGGCGGTGGCACTGCGCAGCCGGTCAGCAACGCAAGCGCAAAAACAACCGTCGTTTCCGTCTGCTTCATGTGGGTGTACCGCTCTCTGTCAAAACAGCCAGGCCGCCGCACAATTCGCCTGGTTGGGATTGGCCCAGCCACTGACCTTTGGGGTGGTGGTCATGCCGGGAGCGCATACGTCCGCGGCTGCTGAAGTCAGCATTTTGTAAAACCGAAGTTGACCGGTGCCAGGCAAGCCGTCATCGGCCTTGCGGTCAAGTTCGGCCATTACCTGCGAAGGGATGGACCCACCCGTGCCGACAATGAAGCGGGTGATGCCTGGTGCCGGCGTGGTGTCAAACCAGGCGCCATCACCTGTAGTGTTGCTGGCTAGGTGCATTGCAACAAGGTAGTCACCATAAACATTGATGAGGGAATTGGAGACGCGTGGAATGGCGGTACCTGTCACGGTCATGCAGGCACCGCAGGAAATAAATCCCGCGGCCGTGAGATTCTGAAAGAACACGACAGAGTGGTGATAGTCGTTGATCAGCCCATCACCGGCAGTCGTATCCGCAGGAGCGGCGATCACGTTGCTCCCCACGGTCGCGACCTGAGTGGCCGTTAAATCCCCTGGCAACATCCGATAACGGTCCATGAAGCCGATGTAGGCCGTCTGAACCGCTGTTTTCTGATCGATGAGGTTGCGCACGCGCGCCGACTGGATCAGTTCCTGGCCGCGCAGGATGCCGCCTATCAGGAGGCCGACGATCATCAGCACGATGGCGATTTCCACAAGAGTGAAGCCGCGTTGCCGGCAGGTGTCGGAATGGCTTTTCATAATATTTGCCTCCTCAGTGATGCAGGCATGACGCATGCCATGGCAATGGTGTCGATGGGGCATGGTGGCCCCATTTCGGCGCCTGTGATTCCCAAACCTGCAGGCGAGATATTTCGAGGATCAAAACAACCAGGAGCCCTGGCAGTTGCTCTCGCTGGGATTGGCCCAGGTGTTAACGGCACCCGTTCCCGTGCCAAGAGGCGCGCATTTGTCAAGGTCATCTGTCTTCTTATCTGAGACAGAGAACCGGAGCTGGCCGGTTCCAGGCCTTCCGTCGTCTGCCTTGCGGTCAACTTCGGCCAAAACCTGCGAAGGGACGGTTCCTCCTGTCGTCATGACCAATTGGGTAAGACCGCCAGTCGTCGGATCGAACCAGGAAGTTCCGTCACCCTTCGTGGTGCTTTTCTGGAACCCAACATTGAGAAAGTCACCATACACATTGGTGGGGCTGTTGGTGACGGTTGCTGCACCATTGCCTGTCACAGTCATGCAGGCTCCACAGGAAAGAAAACCCGCGGCGGTCAGATTCTGGAAGAAGAGAATCCCCTCGCTATCCCACGTGATGACTCCGTCACCGGCAAGAGCGTCGCTACCTGTCGCAGGAGCACTGGCCCGTGCACTTCCCAGCGCATCAGCTTGAGTCTGCGTCAAATCACCCGGCAGCATGCGGTAGCGGTCCAGAAAGCCGATGTAGGCGGTCTGGATAGCCGACTTCTGGTCAATGATGTTGCGCACACGCGCCGACTGAATCAGCTCCTGGCCGCGCAGGATGCCGCCTATGAGCAGGCCGACGATCATCAGCACGATGGCGATTTCGACGAGGGTGAAGCCGCCTTGGCGGTGGGTATCTGAACAGGTTTTCATGGTCTTGAGCTCCAGGTTAGAAAAAAACGCGGATGATCAGAACAGCCAAGCACCCTGGCAGTTGGCTTGACTGGGATTGGCCCATTGAGTTTTCAAAGCTGTGGCGCTCAGGTCCTTGGCGCAATTTGTGAGCGTGGCGCTACCGCTAGCCGCGAAGCGAAGTTGCCCGGTGCCGGGCAATCCGTCATCGGCCTTGCGGTCCACCTCCGCCATAACCTGCGAAGGAATGCTGGACCCCGTTGCCATGACAAGGCGAGTAACTGTTTTCTCATCAAACCAGTCGAAACCTTTGGTTGTGGCAGAGGCGGCGGTATTGCTGGCCAAATGGCCTATCGAAAGCGGGGTGCCGTATACGTTGATCGGGCTGTTGCTGATGTCGGGGGCTGGCCCATCGCCACCGGTGTCGGAAGTCACTACAGTCATGCAGCCACCGCAGGACAGAAAACCTGAGGCAGTGAGGTTTTGAAAGAACAACGTGGATTCGGTGGCAAGGGTAATGACCCCGTCGCCGCTGCTGCCCGTTTTACCGGGCTGGGCACTGTTTCCGACAGTTTTGGCTTGATCCACAGTCAAATCGCCCGGCAGCATGCGGTAACGGTCCAGGAATCCGATATACGCCGTCTGGATGGCCGACTTCTGGTCAATGATGTTGCGCACGCGCGCCGATTGGATCAGCTCCTGGCCGCGCAGGATGCCGCCTATGAGCAGGCCGACGATCATCAGCACAATGGCGATTTCCACAAGGGTGAAGCCGCCTTGGCGGCGGGTACTGGATGCATGGCGTTTCATGATGCTTGGCTCCTGTTGATGTTGGCGATGGAGAGGGGACTGAGGGGAAAACCAGAAAGAAAGGCAAGGCCAGGCGGCCAGGCGAGCCGAAGACCTGGTGGAGACAAGGAGGAGGGGATGCAGCTCATGCGGGGCGTGCTCCATAGGCTGTGGCCATGCGCAGGGCGTCGTCGACGGCGCTGCTGGCGGTGGCAGCTGCGGGTGCTTTCTGGCTGCCTGGTGGCACCACCTGCGCCGCGGGCGGCACGGGCCGCTCTTGCGGCTGCGGCTGGCGTACGGCGGCCTGATAGAGCGGATTGCCCGGGTCCAGCTCCTGGCCCAGCATCAGCACGCGGTCCCAGAGTTCGCCGGTCTCGCCGGTCAATTTTTTGATCAGCGGCATGCGCCGCGCGAGGCCGGCGCTGTCGCCCTGGGCGCACAGCACGCGCGCCTGGACGAACCAGGCCTCATGGTTGCGCGGGTTCTCGCGAAGCACGGTGTCCAGCAGTTGTTGTGCATCGGCGAAGCGGCCGACGACAAACAGGGCGCGGGCGTCTTCCAGCGGTGACGCATCCGCGTGCACCGGCGCCTGCCGTTGCTGCATGTAGTCGGTGTAGGCACGCTCGGCTTCGTCCGGGCTGAGTTCGAAGACCGAACGCGCCGCGCCCGCGCTGTCGGCGAATTCAGGGCGGCGCCGGGCCAGCCAGAAACGCAGGGCCCAGACGATAAACAGCGGCACGGTGAGCCCGGCGAGCACCCAGGGCCAGACGGATGCGGAGTTGCGCTGGCCGGTATGGGCAGGCTTTTGAGGTGGGAGGGGAGCCGCCTTGGGCGCCAGTGCCACGGCCAATGTGGCGGGTGCAGGGGTCGCGGCGGACGCGGGAGTTTGTGGTGCCGCGGCCGCAACCTGGTCGGCAAGCTCGCGCATTTGCCGCGCGTTGCGTTCCAGCTCCCGCATGCGCGCCTGCTGGTCGGCCTCGCGGCGCTCCTGCGCGATGCGGTCGGCTTGGTCCGATTTGGCTTTTGCGAGCCGCAGGCGGTCTTGCTTGGGCCCGGCGGCTGGCGGCGAGGCGCGCCGTGCGGAGACCACGCCGGCATGCTCGCGATTCTTAAAAGGAAAGCGCAGCGCCGTTTCGAACGTCATGCCCTTGAGCAGGCCGGGCCGCATTGCATCGACCGCCGGGTTGGGTTCAGGGCTGCTGGCAATAGGCTCAGCGATGCCGTCTGCCGGCGGCGCAGTTAGCGCGGGGACTGGTACGTCGGCAACTTCTCGTGTGTCTCCGGCCTGGACCGGGGCATCGAGCATCAGCACGTAGAGCTGCTGGCTGCTGCCCGCAGGCCAGGAAAACTCCAGCACCAGTTCGACCAGCTGCGCCTGCGCCGCTTGCGGGGCCTGCAGCAGCAGCGCGGGGCGCCTGCGCCGGCCCTGCGCCTGCAGCAGGGAGACTTGCGCATTGCCCAGCCAGGCCGGATAGGCAATGCCGCTTTCGCGGAATGCCTGCTCGGAAGCCAGCCTGACCTGCAGGCCGGGCTGTAGTTCGGATGCGAGTTCAATCTCCACACGCAGCGGTTGGGCTGGGCCGGACAGCAGGGTGGCGTCGCCGAGGCTGACCGCGCCGCAGGGCAGCGAGCAACCCATCAGTGCTACGAGCATCATGCGGATGATCTGGCGGGAGCGATGGGCGAGGTGGGCCTGGCGAGGGGCGCCGACCCTGGAGCGGTCGGGCTGGCGTCGGGCCATCATCAAAATCGCCATCATGGCGGCGGAGCACTCAAACCCGATGGTGGTGCCGTGGCTGTAGCTGATGTTGCCGGCGATCATGGTTCAGGCCTTGTTGCCAGCCGCCGTCGGCGTGATGGTGTAGGAAGGTGCCATCTTGTGTGGCGCGGCGTGGGTGCAATGCATGTTGCGGTGATGAAGGAGATCAGCAGCCAGTAGTAGTTCGCGATACAGAATGTTTTGAAGCTTACTGAGCACACCCTTCCAAGAGATGAGAGATGGTCTTTGTGCGGACAATGTTTGTGGGATGTTGCTGTTTCTTTTGTGTGTGCTCATGAACCCAGCCTGAGGCGCGAGCAATCGTCGCGGGCAGGCTTAAGCCCGCGCGAACTCGCGAAGAAGGGTTGACGGGTGAAGGCGTGCCCGGGGACACGCAGGGGCGGGGCCGGTGCGGCCTGGCCGCCCGGCTGCCCGGTGAAGGGCCTCAGGTCGGCTTGAGCAGGTGCAGCGCGGCCTTGGCGATGCTTTGCGCATCGACGCTGAAAAACTCGCGCAACGCGGCGCGCGTGTCGCTGCGGCCGAAGCCGTCGGTGCCCAGGGTCAGGTAGCGCCGGCCTTCGGGCAGGAAGGCGCGGATGCTTTCGGGCACGGCGCGCACATAGTCGGTGGCGGCGATGATGGGGCCGGTGCCGGTCTTCAACTGCTGCGCGACAAAGGCTGTGGCGTGCGCTTCACCGTTGAGCGCCGCTTGCTGGCAGGCTGCACCGTCGCGCGCGAGTTCGCTCCAGCTGGTCACGCTGTACACCGTGGCGGCGATGCCCTGTTGCGCGAGCTGCCGCGCGGCCTTGATGACTTCGGTGAGGATGGCGCCCGAGCCCATCAGGGTCACTTCGCCCTCGGCCTTCTTGCCGGCGGGCAGGAAGCTGTCAAAGCGGTAGCAGCCGCGGATGATGTCGGCCTCGGCGCCGGGCCGCAGGTCGGGCTGGGCATAGTTTTCGTTCATCAGCGTGACGTAATAGAAGACGTCTTTCTGCTCGACCATCATTTCCCGCATGCCGTAGTCCAGGATCACGGCGAGTTCGCCGGCGAAAGCCGGGTCATAGGCCTTGCAGTTGGGGATGGTGGCGGCGACCAGGTGGCTGGTTCCGTCCTGGTGCTGCAGGCCTTCGCCGCCCAGGGTGGTACGGCCCGAGGTGGCACCCAGCAAAAAGCCGCGCGCGCGCTGGTCGGCGGCGGCCCAGATCTGGTCGCCCACGCGCTGGAAGCCGAACATGGAGTAATAGATATAGAAGGGCAGCATGGCCAGGCCGTGCACGCTGTAGCTGGTGGCGGCGGCCGTCCAGCTGGCCAGGGCACCGGCTTCGCTGATGCCTTCCTCGAGGATCTGGCCGTCCAGCGCTTCGCGGTAACTCAGCACCGAGCCTATGTCTTCAGGCGCGTAGCGCTGGCCCACGCTGGAATAGATGCCGACCTGCTTGAACAGGTTGGCCATGCCGAAGGTGCGTGCCTCGTCGGCGACGATGGGCACGATCTTCGGGCCCAGCGCCGGGTCTTTGAGCAAGCCGCCCAGCATGCGCACAAAGGCCATGGTGGTGCTCATGTCCTTGCCGTCGGCGGCCAGCGCGAACTGGGCGTAGGAGGACAGGGCGGGGATGTCCACCACGTCGGCTGCCGTCTCGCGGCGCGGCAAATAGCCGCCCAGCGCCGCGCGCCTGGCGTGCATGTACTGCATCTCGGCGCTGTCGGCGGCGGGTTTGTAGAAAGCCAGGTTTCTGGCCTGCTCGTCGGACAGGGGCAAGTTGAAGCGGTTGCGAAATTCAATGAGGTCCTCGCCGTCGAACTTCTTTTGCGAGTGCGTGGTCATGCGGCCCTGACCGGCGCTGCCCATGCCGTAGCCTTTTTTGGTGTGCGCCAGGATCACGGTGGGCTGACCCTGGTGGTTCGCCGCCGCAGCGTAGGCGGCATGGATTTTCACGAGGTCGTGGCCGCCGCGTTTCAAGCGGTCTATCTGCTCGTCGGTCATGCCCTGGGCCAGGCGCGCGAGTTCGGCGTTCTGGCCGAAAAAATTGTCGCGGTTAAAGCGCCCGTCTTTTGCGGCAAAGGTCTGCATCTGGCCGTCGACCGTCTGGGCAAAAGCCTGCGTCAGCGCGCCGGTGAGGTCGCGCGCGAACAGGCCGTCCCAGTCGCTGCCCCAGACCAGCTTGATGACGTTCCAGCCGGCGCCGGCAAACAGTTTTTCGAGCTCGTCGATGATGCGGCCGTTGCCGCGCACCGGGCCGTCCAGGCGCTGCAGGTTGCAGTTGACGACCCAGACCAGGTTGTCCAGGCCTTCGCGCGCGGCCAGGGTCAGCGCGCTCATGGATTCGGGCTCATCCATCTCGCCGTCGCCGAACACGCCCCAGACCTTGCGTCCCGCGCAGTCGAGCAAGCGCCGGTGCGTGAGGTAGCGCATGAAGCGCGCGTGGTAGATGGAACTGATGGGGCCTATGCCCATGGAGCCGGTCGGGAACTGCCAGAAGTCCGGCATCAAATAGGGATGCGGATAGCTGCACAGGCCTTGCGCGCCCTGGCCGGGCGCGCTGAGCTCCTGGCGGTAAAAGCCCAGGTCTTTTTCGCTGAGCCGGCCTTCGAGGTAGGCGCGCGCATAGACGCCGGGCGCGCTGTGCGGCTGGAAGAACACCAGGTCGCCGCGGTGCTGGCCTTCAGCCACCCCTTCGCGTGCGTGGAAGAAGTGGTTGAAGCCGGTCTCAAACAGGTCGGCCGCGCTGGCGTAGCTGGCGATGTGGCCGCCGAGTTCGGCGGAGCCGCCGGTTTCGGCCTGGTTGGCGCGCACCACCATGGCCAGCGCGTTCCAGCGCATCAGCGAGGCCAGGCGTTCTTCCAGCGCGAGGTCGCCGGGGAACACGGGCTGCTCGTCCACGGCGATGGTGTTCATATAGGGCGTGGCCAGCTCGGGCTGCCAGCCTATGCGCTGCTTGCGTGCGACGCGGCTCAATTCGCCCAGCATGTGGCGCGCGCGGGCAGGGCCATGGGTGAGGGCCAGGGCTTCGAAAGCTTCACGCCATTCGGCGGTTTCCTGCGGATCGGTATCGGCGGGCATTTCGGCCTGCGCCAGCAAATGGTGGGGAGTGGAATGGTTCATGGCAAAAATGACTGTACGCAGGTTTGTCCAGAAGTTGTAGCCTCAATATCGTGGTATTTGACTATTGAGAGGCATAAAATGCCGTGAAAACTGGTTTTTACAGATGATGCAGCTTGATGCCCTCGATTTAAAGATCCTCGACGAACTGCAGCGCGACGGCTCGCTGTCCAATGTGGAGCTGTCGCGGCGTGTGCACCTGAGCCCCTCGCCCTGCCTGGCCCGCGTCAAGGCGCTGGAGGCTGGCGGCGTGATTGACCGGTATGTGGCGATTGCCAACGCCGCAGCGCTGGGCCTGGGCCTCAATGTGTTTATTTCGATCAGCCTGCGCACGCAAAGCAAGGAGTCGCTGGCCGACTTTGAGCGGCGCATTGCCGAGCACGACCAGGTGATGGAGTGTTATTTGATGTCGGGCGACAGTGACTACCTGATACGCGTGGCGGTGGCCGACATAGGCGCGCTGGAGAAATTCATCCTCGAGCAGCTGTCGCCGATCTCGGGGATCGAAAAAATCCGCTCGAGCTTTGCGCTCAAGCAGGTCCGGTACAAAACAGCCCTGCCGCTTCCCGGGCACTGACCGGGGCGGCTCTCCAGCGAGCCGCCTTTATCCCAGTGTGGGATGCGAGGTCTCGATCGCGTTGATTTTGGCGACCAGGTCTTCGCGCCGGCTGGCCTCTTCGGCCGCGGCGCTGGCGGGCTCCAGCGGCGAGTCGACAAACTGCACGGGCCGTTTGGTGCCGGCAGCCATGTGGTGCAGGCGTATCTTGAGCAGGTCGGTCACCTCCGCGGCGGTCTGTGCGCGCGGCGTGTCGTGCCATATGGCGATGTGCAGGGTGAAGGCGTCGGCCTCGCCCTGTTTTTCAGAGGCGCGTATGCAGTCCGCCAGGATTTTGGTGGAAATCTCGGACAGCACGGCGCGGCTGACGGGGCCTTCGACCAGCACCATGAAATGGTTTTCGTCGCAGCGTGCCACGGTGTCCACGTCGCGCGCGGCGCGGCGCAGGATCTCGCCGATGCGCGACAGTGCGGCACCGCGCTTCAAGTCGCCCACTTCGTCATGGCTGGGCGCCTGGTTGAGCCAGTGCAGCATCATCGCGCCGCAGGCCAGCTTCTGCCGGCGGCCGCGCAGCAGCATGGCCGGCAGCCTGGCCTCGATGATGCGGGGCAGCATCAGGCCGCTGGCCGCGTCGTAGGTCGCGAGAGCCGCGCCGCGGTGGTTGGAAAACAGTGCCGCCCGGCTGCGCCACGCGAGCACCCCGAAAATCCACAGCAGACCGACCATGGCCGACAGCACGCCTGCGGCCTGCGCCGATTCCACATTGAGCACCCAGCCGGCGTTATAGGAAAGCCGCGCCAGCGCGGCCCCGCCTATGGGCGCGGCGCCTATCAATAAAAGAAGGTTCCAGGCCTGGCCGCGCAGCGATATCCAGACCAGGCTCGCGAGGATCGCCACGGTGGCCAGCGCCAGCCACAGGTTGCGCAGGTCGCGCGGCACGAAGTCCAGTCGGACCATCATCACGCAGGCCATGAGCAGGCTGCCTGCCGTGACGCCGGCCAGCAGCCGGTACAGGCGCGGATGGCCGTCGCGCGCATAGCTGGCCTGGGCGCAGAACCAGGCGGCCGCGGCCATGGTCACCGTGGCCGACACCCAGCCCATGACCTGGTTGAGATGGACGCTGTAGGGCCAGATGCGCCAGCCGCCGTAGCCGATCAGCACCAGCTGCGTGAACATCAGTGTGATCACTACGGCGCCGAACCAGAGGAAGACCTTGCTGCGTGACATGCTGAAGGCGGCCAGGCACAGCACCGCCAGCACGCTGAACATGCCCCACATCAGGCCTATCACCACGCCGACCCGCGAGGCGCCGTCTATGTACTCGACAGGTGTGAGCAGCATGGGCCGCTCGGTGATGGGCCGGCGGTGTTCGAAGCGCAGGTAGTAGGTTTGTGGCTGGTCGGTGTGCGATTGCAGCTCAAAGCTCGGGACGCGGGTGCGCAGGGCCCAGTAGGCGGGGGCGATCGCCTCGCCGGCGGCATGGACCTGCCAGCCGCCTTGCGCGTCGCGCGAGTAAAGGCTCACCTTGTAGACAGCCTGGCCTGCCAGCCGGATGTACCAGGTCTGCAGGGTTTCCGTGGTGGGCAGGGCGAAGCTGGCCCAGACTTCCTGCGTGTCCGAGGTGGGAAGAATTGTGTCGTCGGTGTAGGGCTGGAAGGCGCGTTTTGCGGCGGCCGCGAATTCGCCCGTGGCGAAGGCATCGGGCGATGCGATGGAATCCCTGGGCACCGCGATCCATTGCAGCGGCTGGGCCAGGGTGATCTGGGTGCTGCTTTCATACAGGCGGTCAAACACCTGGGCATGGCCGGCGCCGCAGAGGGCGCACAGCAGCATGAAGAAAAAACCACGCAGGCTTGCTTTGAGGGACATGGGCATAGCTTATGGCAAAAGCCCGGTCTAAACCGGAATCACCGTGGTCTCAAACACCTCCTTGAGGCAGACAAAGGTGCGGATCTGCCGCACCCCGGGCAGGCCTATGAGCTGCGCCGCATGCAGCTCGTTGAAGGAGTCGATGCTCTGGATACGCAGCTTCACGAAGTAGTCGAACTCGCCGGTCACCAGCTGCACTTCCAGGCAGCCCGTGAGGCCGGCCACGGCTTTCTCAAACGCCGCGAAGGAGTCGGTGGTGGAGCGGTCCAGTACCACGCCGATGATGACCAGCCCGTTGTAGCCCAGCGCCCGCGGGTTCACCAGCGCCACCGTCTTGCGGATCAGGCCGGCTTCCCTGAGCCTGGCCACGCGCCGCGAGCAGGCGGGCGGGCTCAGGCTGGTCTTTTCAGCCAGCTCGATATTGGGCAGGGAAGCGTCCTGCTGCAGCAGCTTCAGGAGTTTGCGGTCAATGCGGTCCAGCGTGTGTTCCATGGGGGGATTCTACAAATATTGCGTGAAAAATAGAATTTATGGAATTAATCACATAAATTCATTAAAGGAAGATTTTTTAGTCTATTTGAATGGCTGTTTAAGCAACTCATTGCAGGAGGGCCTGGCTACGATTTGATTCATCGTCGCTTCAAGGCTTCAGTTTCACTTTCAACCGGGAACCTCCTTCATGTCCACTTCGCTCAAGCATCCTCTCAAACATCCGCTGCAGCTCCAGAAATTCGCCAGACATTCGCTGACCTTCGGCCCCACGCCCATCCAGCCGCTCAAGCGCCTGAGCGCCCACCTGGGCGGCAAGGTCGAGCTCTTTGCCAAACGCGAGGACTGCAACAGCGGCCTGGCTTTCGGCGGCAACAAGACCCGCAAGATGGAATACCTGATTCCCGAAGCCCTGGCCCAGGGCTGCGACACGCTGGTGTCCATAGGCGGCATCCAGTCCAACCAGACGCGGCAGGTGGCGGCGGTGGCCGCGCACCTGGGCATGAAGTGCGTGCTGGTGCAGGAGAACTGGGTCAACTACTCCGACGCGGTGTATGACCGCGTGGGCAATATCGAGATGTCCCGCATCATGGGCGCCGACGTGCGCCTGGACGCCGCGGGCTTCGACATCGGCATACGCCCCAGCTGGGAACAGGCCATGGACGACGTGCGCAAGGCCGGCGGCAAGCCCTTCCCGATTCCGGCGGGCTGCTCGGAGCATCCTTACGGTGGCCTGGGCTTTGTCGGTTTTGCCGAAGAGGTGCGCGCGCAGGAGGCCGAACTCGGCTTCCAGTTCGACTACATCGTGGTCTGCTCGGTCACCGGCAGCACCCAGGCCGGCATGGTGGTGGGTTTCGCGGCCGACGGCCGGGCCGACCGCGTGATTGGCATCGATGCGTCGGCCAAGCCGGAAAAAACCCATGCGCAGATTTTGCGCATCGCGCAGAACACCGCCAAGCTGGTGGAGCTCAATCGCGAGATCACCGCGAAAGACGTGGTGCTGGACACCGGCTACGGCGGCCCCGAGTACGGCCTGCCCAACGAAGGCACGCTGGAGGCGATTCGCCTGTGCGCGCGGCAGGAGGGCATGCTGACCGACCCGGTGTACGAAGGCAAGTCCATGCACGGGATGATTGAAAAGGTGCGGCGCGGCGAATTCCCCGCCGGCTCGCGCGTGCTGTACGCGCACCTGGGCGGCGTGCCGGCGCTCAATGCCTACAGCTTCCTGTTTCGCAACGGTTGATCAACGCGGCCCGTGCCGTATCAAAAAGGAGCAGTACGATGATGAAACCAAGGTATGAGAAGCGCTTCCTCCTGGCCATGGCGCTGGTCCTGCTGGCTCCCTGGGCCGGCGTGCACGCGCAGGGCTATCCGTCCAAGCCGGTCCAGCTGGTCATCCCGTTTCCACCGGGAGGCGCCACCGACATCGCCGGGCGGCTGGTCGCCAAGAAGCTGGGCGAGCGCCTGGGACAGCCGGTGGTCATCGACAACCGGCCGGGCGCCGGCACCGTTGTCGGCGCCGCCTTCGTCGCCAAGGCCGCGCCGGACGGCTACACGCTGCTGATCAGCTCGGGATCAACCTTCACCGTCAACCCGGCACTCATGCCCAAGCTGCCTTACGACCCGATCAAGAGTTTTGAGCCTGTCGGGATGGTGGCGCGCGTGCCCCTTGTGCTGCTGGCCAACGTCGATGTCCCGATCAACGATCTGAAGCAACTCATAACAGCAGTGCGCGCCGCACCGGACAAATACATGTATGGCTCGTTCGGCAACGGCACCACGGGGCACTTCGCAGGCGAAATGCTGTGGAGCACCACGGGCATCAAGCTGCAGCACATCGCCTACAAGGGCAGCGCGCCGGCGATGAACGACTTGATGGCCGGGCAAATCCCTTTCACCATTGACACCGTCGCGGCCGCGCTACCGCAGCTGAAGGCGGCCAAGCCGAGGATCAAGGCCATCGCCGTCACCGGCGAGAGCCGCGCGACGCAAATGCCCACGGTGGCGACCGTGGCGGAGAGCGGCTTCAAAGGTTTCTCGGCCGATTCCTGGTTGGCCATTGCCACGCCCAAGGGGGTGCCGGCGGATGTCAAAGCCAAGCTGCAGAAGGCGCTGGCTGACACCATGAAGGACCCGGAGATTCGCGAAAAACTCATCGCGAACGGACTCGAGTACGCCTGGGAGCCCGCTGCCGCGGTCTCTGCGCGCATCGAAAACGAGCTGCCCCGCATGCGCGTGATCGCCCTGCGTTCCAACATCCGGATTGATTGACGGTGGCGAGCCGCAAGGAACTGGTAGCTCTCTCGGCGGTGGAGCTGCGGCGCCTGATAGAGGCCAGGCAGGTATCGCCCGTCGAACTGCTGGAAGCCTGCATCGATCGCATCGAGGCGGTCAACCCTTTCGTCAACGCCGTGACGGCCACTTGTTTTGAACGTGCGCGTGCCGAGGCCAAGGACGCCGAGCGCGCGGTGATGCAAGGCCGCACGCTGGGCCTGCTGCACGGCCTGCCCATGGGCGTGAAAGACCTGGAGGCCACCGAGGGCCTGCTGACCACCCTGGGCTCGGCGCTGTACCGCGACCATGTGCCCGCGGCCGACAACGTGCTCGTGGCGCGGCTGCGCGCCGCCGGCGCCATCGTGGTCGGCAAGACCAACGTGCCCGAGCTCGGCGCAGGCGCAAACACCCGCAATGCGGTCTGGGGCGCCACCGGCAACCCTTTCGACCCCCGGCTCAACGCCGGCGGATCGTCGGGCGGCTCGGCGGCGGCGCTGGCCTGCGACATGCTTCCGGTATGCACCGGCTCCGATACCGGCGGGTCGCTGCGCATACCGGCGGCCCTGTGCGGCGTGGTGGGCTTTCGGCCCTCGCCGGGCCTGGTGCCCAGTTCGCGCAAGCCGCTGGGCTGGACCCCGATCTCCGTGGTGGGCCCCATGGGCCGCACCGTCGCCGACACCTGCCAGCAACTGGCCGCCTCGGCCGGCGCCGCCGTGGGCGACCCGCTCAGCTATCCGGTGGACGCGGCCGGTTTCCTGCACCCCCCGGCGCTGGACCTCGGGACCCTGCGCGTCGGCTGGACCGAGGACTTCGGCGCCTGCGATGTCGATCCCCTGATACGGGAGACCTTCGGCCGCAAGGTACGCGCCATGTCGCACCTGTTTCGCAGCTGCGAAAAGGTGGAGTTCGACCTGGGCGAGGTGCACCGCTGCTTTGACGTGCTGCGCGCGGAGGCCTTTGTGGCCGCGACCCGCGACGCCTACGCGCGCGACCCCGCCAGCCTGGGGCCCAACACGCGCGCCAACTATGAGATGGGCGCGGCGATGAGCCTGCTGGACAGCGCTTGGGCCCAGGCCGAGCAGACACGCATCCTGGCCCGCTTCAACGCCACGATGGCGGGCTATGACGTGATCCTGGCGCCGACCACGCCGCTGTCCCCCTTCCCCTGGACAACGCTGCACGCCGACACCATTGCCGGCAAGCCGCAAGCCAACTACTACCGCTGGCTCGCCCTGACCTATGTCGTGACGCTGGCCACCCTGCCGGCGCTCAGCCTGCCTTGCGGGGTTGACCACGCGGGCATGCCCTTCGGCCTGCAAATCGTCGGCCACTTCCGCGCGGACCAGCAGGTGCTTGGCGTGGCGGCGGCCCTGGAGCAGGCCTTTGCCGGCTCGGATGAGCTGCGACGGCCGCGTCCCGCGCTGGACCGCCTGCAGGCCGTCGAGCCCGCCCTGACCTCGATCGTCTCGGCGCCGCCCTATCACGGTGGCCCGCCGACGCCGGCAGGTCCCGCCGGACAAACCATGGGTGCCGCGTGAAAGCCTTGCACATGCGAATTGGACTTTATGAGGGAAACTGGAAATGAGAACTGGTCAGTTGATTGCCCGCCTGGCGGGCTTGGTCGTCGCAAGCGGCATCGCGTCGTCCACACTGGCCGCGCAGCTTGTGGTCGGCCAGGTGGCGCCCTTGACCGGTATCGACGCGAGCCAGGGCCGTGCCTACGCGGCTGGGATGCAGCTGCATTTCAACGCCGTGAACAAGGCGGGTGGCGTCAACGGAAACACCTTCATCCTGGCGCGCCGCGACGACGCAGGGCGACCCGATGAAACACTGAACCAAACGCGCGCGCTTCTGGCCGAGGACAAACCCGTGGTGCTTGCCGGCTACTTTGGAAGCCGCAATATCGCTCAACTGCTCAGCGCGGGCTTGTTTGAGCGCGAGCGTATCGTACTGGTCGGTTTCCGCGCGACCGAACTGAATCTGGAAGCCCCGCAACTTTACGGCGTACGCGCCACGCTGCGGGACGAACCTGCCCGAATCACGGCGCACCTGGCGACGGTCGGAATCACCAGGCTCGGCCTGTTTTACGAAAATGGCGCCGGCGCCGCGCCCCTCATCGCCGCGGCACAGGAAGCAGCGGCGAATGCCAAGGCCAGGATCATACAAACGGCGGGTTATGACGCTGGAACCAGCCGCGTGAACGCCGCCGCTGACGCCATGCTGCAGGCATCACCGCAGGCGATCATCATGATTGCGAGCGGAGGCGCTGCTTCCAGCTTTATTGAGAAATACCGTTCAGCCGGAGGAGCGGCCCAACTGTATACGCATTCTGGCGCGGACATCGAGCAGATGGCAAAGCGGCTTTCTGAAGAGCAGATGCAAGGCATCGCGATCGCCCAGGTCACGCCCAGCCCCTACAAACTGACAAACCGGCTTTCCAAGGAGTTCAACGACATCGCGGCGGCGGCCGGAGCGCAGGATGTTCCGATCAGCTACGCCATGATGGAAGGTTTCATCGCGGCAAAGGTGATCGTTGAAGCCGCCCGGCGGCAAGGCTCGCGTGTGACCCGTGAAGGTTTTGCCGCCGCTTTGGACGGGCTGGAAAGCTTTGACCTCGGAGGATATGTCGTCGGATTTCGCCCGGGGATGCGCAACGGTTCGCGCTTCGTGGAGATGACCATCGTCAGCGGAAACGGAAGAATCCGGCAATAAAAAAAGCAGGGCCGATACCGCTGCCTTGCAGCCGCTCGCCAAAGAGCGCGGTCAGAAGGCGCAGGCGCCTGAAAACTCGGGGCTTGTTCCTGCACATCCAGTCGGCCTGGAAAGCATCTTTGGCAATTTTGTATTTCTTGCAGTAAGGGCCGGGTTTTCCGCAGTCTCGCTGCCTGGCGGAACCGGGCCTCAAGCATCCCATGTCATCGTGACGTCACACCGGGTGGCGACCATGCGTCTTCCTCTAACCATGGATGACACATGTTCTTATCTGACCTCGGCGGCACCGCCCGCACCTTGCCAAAACGCCATGCCGGCCTTTTTTCTTCCTTGATGCTGGTGCTGCTGGCGTCCCCCCTGCCCACGCTGGCACAGTCGCCCGCCGCTTTCCCGGCCACCTTGGCAGGCCATGCGGTGATGCCCGCCCAATCCTTTGTTCCCGCGCCCAAGGACGCGCCGCAGGACCTGCAGGTCAGCGGCAAGTTCACCAACGGCCAGCGCACCGAGGCGCTGGGCACGGTGCCGGGCCTGTCGGCCGGCCGCCCCACCGGCGTGTCGCTGCCTTTCAAGGGCCAGCCGCTGCAAGGCCATTCCGGCATCAAGAAGATGGCCGACGGCACGTTCTGGATCCTCACGGACAACGGTTTCGGCGCCAAGGCGAACTCGCCCGATGCCATGCTGTACCTGAACCGCTACAAGGTCGACTTCAAGGCCGGCAGCATGAAAAAGCTGGAAACCGTCTTCCTGCATGATCCGGACAAAAAGGTGCCGTTTCGCATCGTCCATGAAGGCAGCAAAAAACGCTACCTGACCGGCAGCGACTTCGACACCGAGAGCTTCCAGTTCGCCGGCGGCGCGCTGTGGATAGGCGACGAGTTCGGCCCCTTCCTGATCAAGGCCGACCTCAAGGGCAAGGTGCTGGCGGTGTTCGAGACCCTGGTGGACGGCAAGGTCGTGCGCTCGCCCGACCACCCGGCCGTCACCACGCCTGGTGCGCCCGGCGGCGCGGTTGACTTCCAGGTCAAGCGCTCCAAGGGCTTTGAAGGCATGGCCTCGTCGAAGGACGGCAGCAAGCTCTACGCGCTGCTCGAAGGCCCGGTGTGGAACGCCGAGGCCAAGGACTATGAGCGCGTGGCCGGCAAGGAAGCCCTGCGCGTGCTGGAGTTCGACGTGCAAGCCGGCAAGTGGAGCGGCCGTTCATGGATGTACCCGCTGGAAGCCAACGGCAACGCCATCGGCGACTTCAATATGATCGACGGCACGACCGGCCTGATCATCGAGCGCGACAACGGCGAAGGCACGGCCGACAAGGCTTGCCCCGAAGGCCAGAAACGCACCGACTGCTTCCACGACATCGCGAAGTTCAAGCGCGTCTACAAGATTGAAATGACGGACGCCAATGTGGGCGGGCCGGTGCGCAAGGTCGGCTACATCGACCTGCTCAACATCGCCGACCCCCACAAGCTGGCGCGCAAGCCGCTGAACGACGGCGTGCTCAAATTCCCCTTCTTCACGATTGAAAACGTGGACGTGGTGGACGCGACCCACATCGTGGTCGGCAACGACAACAACCTGCCGTTTTCGAGCAGCCGCGAGCCGAACAAGGCCGATGACAACGAACTGGTCCTGCTCGAGGTCGGGGAGCTTTTGAACGCCAAATAAGCCGCGCAAAAGAACGGGCGCCAGCCGCTATCCACCGGATAGCTTCTGGCGCCCGTTTTGCATTTGGGGCAGGCGAGGGGAAAGCCGCTTACATCTTGGACTGGAACACCAGCCCGGCGTGCTCGCGCAGCGCATGGAACTTGATCTTGGGCCATTGCTGCTCCACGGCGCGCAGCGTGGCGCTGTGGTCCACCAGCAGGGTGGGCGCGTCGACGGCGTCCAGTGCGACGCGGTGGGCATTGGCATCCATGAATTTCTTCAGCTCGTTGGCGTCGTCGCTGGTGACCCAGCGTGCCAGGTTGAAATTGCTGCCCATGATGCGGGCCTTGACGCCGTATTCGTGCTCCAGGCGGTGGGCGACCACTTCAAACTGAAGCTGGCCGACCGCGCCCAGCAGCAGCAGGGAGCCGGCAATCGGGCGGAACACCTGGATCGCGCCTTCCTCGCCGAGCTGGGTGAGGCCGGCGCGCAGCTGCTTGCTGCGCAGCGGGTCGGCCACCTCGACGGCGCGGAACATTTCGGGCGCGAAGAAGGGCAGGCCGGTGAACTGCAGGGCTTCGCCTTCGGTCAATGTGTCGCCCAGCTGCAGCACGCCGTGGTTGGGGATGCCGATGATGTCGCCGGCAAAGGCGGTGTCCAGCAGCTCGCGGCGCTGGCTCATGAAGCTCACCACGGTGTTGGGCCGCAGTTCCTTGCCGCTGCGCACCACCTTCAGCCGCATGCCGCGCGTGAATTCGCCGCTGGCCACGCGCAGGAAGGCGATGCGGTCGCGGTGGGCCGGGTCCATATTGGCCTGGATCTTGAACACCACGCCGGAGAATTTCTTCTCCTCGGGGTGCACCACGCGCTGTATGGCTCCGCGCTCGGCGGGCGCGGGCGCCAGGTCGACCAGCGCGTCCAGCACTTCCTGCACGCCGAAGTTGTTGATGGCCGAGCCGAAAAACATGGGGGTCTGCCTGCCGGCCAGGAATTCGGCGCGGTCGAATTCGGGCGTGGCGCCGGCGACCAGCTCGATTTCGCCCTGGGCTTGCGCGTATTCGGCGCCGAAGCGCTTGGCGGCTTCGGCGTTGTCCAGGCCGGCCAGGATCTCGTCGTCGCCGCCGGCTTTTTCCTCGCCGGGGCTGAAGACGCGCATGCGGTCTTCGCGCCTGTCATAGACGCCGTGAAACAGCTTGCCCATGCCGACCGGCCAGGTGAAGGGAATGACCGTCATGCCGAGTTCGCGTTCGATCTCGTCCATCACGCTCATCGGGTCCTGCACCTCGCGGTCCATTTTGTTCACGAAGGTCAGGATGGGTGTGTTGCGCGCGCGGCAGACCTGCAGCAGGCGGCGCGTCTGCGGCTCGACGCCGTTGGCCGCATCGATCACCATCAGCGCCGCATCCACGGCGGTCAGCACGCGGTAGGTGTCTTCCGAGAAGTCCTGGTGGCCCGGGGTGTCCAGCAGGTTGATGACGCAGTCGCGGTATTCCATCTGCATGACCGAGCTGGCCACGGAGATGCCGCGCTGCTTTTCGATCTCCATCCAGTCGGAGGTGGCATGGCGCGCGGCTTTGCGGGCCTTGACGCTGCCGGCGATCTGGATCGCGCCCGAGAACAGCAGCAGCTTTTCGGTCAGCGTGGTTTTACCCGCGTCGGGGTGGGAGATGATGGCAAACGTGCGGCGGCGTTTGACCTGTTTTTCGATTTCGGTGGATTCGGACATAACCCACGATTATCGATGACGGCGCTTAATCGGGCACCGGGCCGGGTTGCAGGGCAAATCGCGGCTGCTGCACCCCGTCTATCACCACCTGTTCATTGAACATGGCGGCGGGCCGTACCCACAGGCCTTTTTCGCCGTAAAGCGCGCGGTACAGCGTCATGGGCTCCAGGCTTTCGCTGTGGCGCACGGTGCCGACCACCTCGTAAAGCATGCCCTTGTAGTGGCGGTACAGGCCGGGCGGGGTTTCAATCAGGGGCGGCAGGTCTGGGTCTTGGTTCATGGGTAAGATTGTCGCCAACAAAAATGGGAGGGCCGATGGACCGGGCAGATTTCATCCATTTGGTGCGCCTGAGCGAGCATGCCAGCGCCGACGACAGCAAGGCCTACCGCCGCAGCGTGGCGGCTTTTGCGGCGCTGGGTTACGCCTGGGTCGTCGGTTGCCTGCTGCTGTCCGCCGGCATCCTGGCCTGGGTCGCCAGCGCCATGATGCATGGGCGCATCAAGGGTTTTTATGTCGCCCTGGTCGTCGCGGCCGGGGGATTGCTCTGGACCAGCCTGCGGGCGCTGTGGTGCCGTTTTGACGAGCCGGAAGGCGTGGTGTTGCAGCCGGCCGACGCGCCGGCCCTGTTCGAGGCGCTGGAGCGTATTCGCAGGAAGATCAAGGGTCCGCCCATACACTGCGTGCGGCTGGACGCGGACTTCAACGCCAGCATCCGGCAGCATCCGCGCTTCGGCCTGTTTGGCGGCGGCGTCAACCACCTCAATATCGGCCTGCCGCTGTTGATGGCCCTGGACCGTCCGCGCTTTCTGGCCGTGCTGGCCCATGAGTACGGCCATTTGCGAGGCGACCATGGCCGTTTCGCCGCCTGGATCTACCGCACCCGCCTGAGCTGGGCCATGCTGAACCACGGCCTGCGCAACGACGAAGGCCCGGTGGCGGCCGCCACGCAGGCTTTTCTGCGCTGGTACTTTCCGCGTTTTTCGGCCAAGACCTTTGCGCTGGCCCGCCAGGACGAATACGAGGCCGACCGCATTTCCGGAAAGCTGCTGGGCAAGGACGTCGCCGCCGCGGCGCTGACCGAACTGGCCGTCAAGGGCGACTGGGTCGCCAGGGAGTTCTGGCTCGAGCACTGGAGCGCCGCCGCGGCCCAGGCCCTGCCGGTGGGGCCTTACGCGGCCATGCGGCCCTTGCTGGGTCTGGCGCCGCCCGGGGATTTCGCCCGCGAGTCGCTGCGGCAGGCCCTGCGCCGCATCAGCGACGTGGACGACACCCATCCGGGCCTGCGCGACCGGCTGGAGGCGCTGAAAGCCGGCAAAAACCTGCCGGCATGGTCTGCTTCTTCGCGCTCCGCGCTGGCGCTGCTGGGTGACGGCGGCGCGAAATGGATCGCGCATTTCGACAAGCAATGGTGCAGGGACAACGCCAGCGACTGGAAGCAGCACCACGCCTACCTGGGGCGGGTGCGGGCCCGTGCCGATGCCTTGGCTTCCAGCGAAAAGCGCAACAACGCCGAGGAAATGGTCGAACTGGGCAACCTGCGGCGCCGCCTGGACGCGCGGGCCGATGTCCGCGGCCACTACGAGCGCGCGCTGCAGATGACGCCCGGCCATGCAGGGGCCCTGCGCGGCCTGGCGCAATGCCTGCCGGCCGCGGAGCGCGCGCTGCGCCTGGATTGCCTGGGGCAGCTGTTCGAGCACAGCGTGGCCAGCCGCTGGTGGGCCTGCCGGGTGGCCGTGGCAGAGATGGAGCAGCCCGCCGTCGACGGCAGTTTTGATGAGAAGGCCCTGGCCTTGTGGCGTGAACGGCTCAAGCAGGCGGAAGAAGCCGAGGGGCGTGCCTGGGAGGAGCTGACCGACACGCCGTTTTTCCAGGCCATAGGTCGCCACGACCTCAGCCTTTTTGAGCACGGCGAACTGCAGGCGCAGCTTGCGCGCTGCAAGCCGGTGGCGCGGGCCTGGCTGGTGCGCAAGAACCTCAAGGAATTTGCCCACAGGCGCTGCTACCTGCTGTTCCTGGACCTGCCGGGGCTGGATGATGAATCGCGCTATGCGCTGTGCCGCGACCTGGAGCGTTCGCTGGACCTGCCGGGCCCCGTGCTGGTCCTGTGGGCCGGTTATTCGCCCACGCTGGGTGACATCGAACGCAACGCTTTTGAGGCCGTCTACCTGCGCGCCATGGACTGAACCGGGTTGAGCCGCTCGGCAAGGGTGGGACAATGGGGCCATGCACCCCAAAGCCTTACTCGACAGTTGTTCCGAGCTTCTCAAGCAGGTCCTCAAATTTGATCATCCCGCCGACATGGTGGTTTCGCGCTACTTCCGCGACTATCGGCTCGGCCCGCGCGAGCGCGCCACCGTGGCGGAAACCATTTACGGCGTGCTGCGTAAAAAAAACCTCTATACCTACCTGGCCCAGCACGGCAGCGGCCCGCTGGAGCGGCGCCTGGCGATCCTGGGTTTTGCCGCCGAGCGGGATTTCCTGCTGGGCGCGCTGACCGACCAGGAGAAAGACTGGCTGTCCCGCTGCGATCAGGTCAAGCCAGGCGACCTGATGGAATTGCACCGCCACAACCTGCCGCAGTGGCTGGTGGAACCGCTCAAGGAGCAACTGGGCGACGATTTCTGGCCGCTGGTGGAAAGCCTCAATGCGCCGGCCGGACTGGATTTACGCGTCAACGCGCTGAAAGACAAGCGCGCCGATGTCCAGAAAGAACTGTCGAAGGCGGGCATCAAAACCGTCGCCACGCCGTATTCGCCCTGGGGCCTGCGCATAGACGGCAAGCCCCAGCTGGCCAAGCTGGACGCCTTCACGCGCGGCGCCATCGAGGTGCAGGACGAGGGTTCACAGCTTCTGGCCCTGCTGATGGACGCCAAGCGCGGCGAGATGGTGGTCGATTTCTGCGCCGGCGCCGGCGGCAAGACGCTGGCGCTGGGCGCGTCCATGCGCAACACCGGACGGCTGTATGCCTTTGACACCTCCGGCCACCGGCTTGATGCGCTCAAGCCCCGGCTGGCGCGCAGCGGGCTGTCGAATGTGCACCCCGTGGCCATCGCCCATGAACGCGACGACCGCATCAAGCGCCTGGCCGGCAAGATAGACAGGGTGCTGGTCGATGCGCCGTGCTCGGGCCTGGGCACTTTGCGGCGCAACCCCGACCTCAAATGGCGGCAGACACCCAAGGCCATCGAAGAGCTCCAGGCCAAGCAAACCGCGATTTTGCAGAGCGCCGCGCGGCTTTTAAAGCCCGGCGGCCGGCTGGTTTATGCCACCTGCAGCGTTTTGCGCGAAGAAAACGAGGCGATTGCCGAAGCCTTCAGCGCGGCCAATACAGGGTTTAACGTCCTTGAAACCGGGCCTTTGTTGACCCATCTGGGGGTGGAACATGCCGAAAAACTCTGCCGCGGCCCCTACCTTCGCCTCTGGCCCTACTTGCACCAGACTGACGGGTTTTTCGCCGCAGTATGGCAAAAGTCCTGATATTTTTGCCGGCAAAAGACGACAGATAGGCTGATGTTACATATTTATTCGTGATTTTTCGCACTGATTTGCCCCTTCGCCTGTGCCTCAGGCGACTTGGTGTTTGCAGGGGTTCGCCTTACAATAAGACCCTTGTCTGGTGCAGCGCCTGGAGACAAATTTGGATGGGCGGCTGGTGCAGGTTGTTTAAAGGATTTTTATGATTTTGTTTGATGCCGCCCTCGACTGGCTGGCGAATGGCCTGCTCGCCGCCAGCTGGTGGCAGATCGTGTTGTACACCCTGGTGACCACCCACATCACTATCGCCAGCGTGACGATTTACCTGCACCGCCACCAGGCGCACCGCGCCATGGACCTGCACGCGATCCCCTCGCATTTTTTCCGTTTCTGGCTGTGGCTGGGCACGGGCCAGGTGACCAAGGAATGGGTGTCCATTCACCGCAAGCACCACGCCAAGTGCGAAACCCTTGAAGATCCGCACAGCCCGCAAGCCCACGGCATCAAGAAGGTGTTCTGGGAAGGTGCCGAGCTGTACCGCGCCGAGAGCAAGAACAAGGAAACCATGACCAAGTACGGCCATGGCACACCGAATGACTGGCTGGAGCGCAATGTCTACACCCGCTACAGCTGGCAAGGCGTGGGCCTGATGATGATCATCGACCTGGCTTTCTTCGGCGCGGCCGGCCTGGCGGTCTGGGCGGTTCAAATGGCCTGGATTCCCGTGACGGCGGCCGGCATCATCAACGGTATCGGCCACTACTGGGGTTACCGCAACTTTGAGGCACCCGACGCCAGCACCAATATCTCGCCCTGGGGCATCATGATCGGCGGCGAGGAACTGCACAACAACCACCACACCTACCCGACCTCGGCCAAGTTCTCGGTCAAACCCTATGAGTTTGACATCGGCTGGATTTACATCCGCGCCCTCGAAAAAATGGGCCTTGCCGCCGTGAAGAAGGTGCCGCCCAAGCTCCAGCTGGGTTCCATCCAGCCCGTGGCTGACGAGAAAACGCTGGAAGCCCTGATCGCCCACCGCTACGAAGTGATGGCCGGTTTTGCGCGCGAACTGCGCCGTGCCGGCAAGGCTGAAATCGAAGTGCTGAAGGCCAAAAAGGCCGACGTGTCCGTGCTGCGCGCGGCCAACCGCTGGCTGCACCGCGACGACGACAAGGTGCCTGCGGCCGCCAAGCCGCAGTTGGCCCAGGCCCGCGCCGAGCACCCCGTGCTCGACAAGATGGTCACCATGCGCGAAGAGCTGCGCCAGATGTGGATGAGCACCTCGGCCTCCCGCGAGCAACTGGCGACCGACCTGCAGGCCTGGTGCCACCGCGCGGAAGAAAGCGGTATTGCCGCGCTGCGCGAGTTCTCGCTGAAGCTGCGCGCCGCCCGCGCCTGACGCCACCCCGTCCGCCGGCCTGGGCCGGCCCGCCGACCCCTCAAGCCGCCTCCGTTGTTGATTCACGGGGGCGGTTTTGTTTTGGGCGCATCACCCTGGGCCGACGAGTTGGTAAAAGAAGGCGGCGAGAAAATTGTCGGCCATAAAAAAACCCGCCGGGATGCGGCGGGTTTTTGGCGGGAAGAGCCGAATTACTTCAGCTTGATTTCCTTGTATTCCACGTGCTTGCGTGCTTTGGGATCAAACTTCATGATCAGCATCTTGTCGGGCGTGGTCTTCTTGTTCTTGGTGGTCGTGTAGAAGTGACCGGTGCCGGCGGTGGATTCCAGCTTGATTTTTTCGCGTGCGCCTTTAGCCATGATGGTGCTCCTTAAGCTTGGCCGCGTGCGCGCAGGTCTGCGAGCACGGAATCAATGCCGTTCTTGTCGATCAGGCGCAGGGCGGCGCTGGAAACGCGCAGGCGGACCCAACGGTTTTCGCTTTCGACCCAGAAACGACGGTATTGCAGGTTCACGAGGAACCGGCGCTTGGTTTTGTTGTTGGCGTGGGAAACATTGTTGCCCACCATTGGGCGCTTGCCCGTGACTTCACATACGCGTGCCATATGCACTCCAGTATTTTCAACAGCAGCCACGCCGAAAGCACCCTGTGCCTGTCGTCATGCCTGCCTCACCTCGCCAGAATAGGGTGGCGGTAACCCGAGACTGCCAAACCGGCCCCTTAATCGGAATTAACAGGGCAAATTTAGCAAAGCCTTGAATTATAAGGGATTTTTTGATTACTCTGCTTGTTCGAGGAAACGCTGGGCATCCAGGGCCGCCATGCAGCCGGTTCCGGCACTGGTGATGGCCTGGCGGTAGACATGGTCCTGCACGTCGCCGGCGGCGAAAACGCCCGGTACGCTGGTCATGGTGGCAAAGCCTTGCAGCCCGGTTTTGGTGATGATGTAGCCGTCCTTCATCTCCAGCTGGCCGGCAAAGATGTCGGTGTTGGGCTGGTGGCCGATGGCGATAAAGCAGCCCTTGAGGCTGAGATCCTGCGTGGCGTCGCTTTGGGTACTTTTGAGGCGCACGCCCGTCACGCCGGAGGCGTCGCCCAGCACCTGGTCCAGCGTGTGGTGCAGCTTGAGCTCGATCTTGCCGGCCTTGACCTTCTCGTGCAGCTTGTCGATCAGGATGGCCTCGGCCTTGAATTTGTCGCGGCGGTGCACCAGCGTGACCTTGCTGGCGATGTTGGACAGGTACAGGGCCTCTTCCACGGCGGTGTTGCCGCCGCCCACCACGCAGACTTCCTGGCCGCGGTAGAAGAAGCCGTCGCAGGTGGCGCAACCGGAAACGCCGCGGCCCATGAAGGCGCTTTCCGATTCCAGCCCCAGGTATTTGGCCGAGGCGCCGGTGGCGATGATCAGCGCGTCGCAGGTGTAGGTCCCGCTGTCCCCGGTCAGGGTGAAGGGGCGCTTGCTGAAATCGACTTTGTTGATGTGGTCAAAAATAATTTCGGTCTTGAAGCGTTCCGCGTGCTCGAGGAAGCGCTGCATCAGGTCCGGTCCCTGCACGCCGTGCACGTCGGCCGGCCAGTTGTCGACCTCGGTGGTGGTCATGAGCTGGCCGCCCTGCGCGATGCCGGTGATCAGCACCGGGTTGAGGTTGGCGCGGGCCGCGTAGACGGCCGCGGTGTAGCCGGCGGGCCCCGAACCGAGGATTAAGACGCTTGAATGTTTCATGTTGAAAAACTGATTGGGAAAGTGTAAGAACTCGGGTAGAGTCGTGCCGCATAAGCGCAGCGCAAGGTAAAACCGTCGAGGTAGTACTTTTGCGGCATTGGGTTTTATAAATTACGTGCCATTGTAAGAACTCACGCGACGTCCCGTTGTTTGTGAGGTTGGGAGATATCAGATATGACGACGATGGTGTCCAACCTGGAATTGATTCGCCGGGTACCCCTTTTCTCCGTTTTGACGGCCGCCCAGGCCGCTTCCGTCGCCGATACGGTGGTCAAGCGCCGCTTCAAGCGCGGCGAGCCTATCGTCGAGCAGGGCAAGAAGTCCAATGCGCTATCCATCATCCTGACGGGCCGGGCCCGCGTCGTCACCACCGATGCCCGCGGGCGCGAGGTCATTCTGGCCACCATGCACCCCGGCGATTACGTCGGCGAGATGAGCCTGATCGACAACGAGCCGCACTCGGCCACGGTGCGCGCCGAGATCCAGACCGACGCCCTGATCCTGGGCCGCCTCGAATTCGCACGCTGCCTGCCCGAGAACAGCTCCATGGCTTATGCCGTGCTCAAGGGCCTGGTGCAGCGGCTGCGCCACGCCGACCGGCAGATCGAGTCGCTGGCCCTGATGGACGTCTACGGCCGCGTGGCGAGGGCCTTGCTGGAGTTCGCCAGCGACGACGGCACCGGCAACACCGTGATCCGCGACAAGGTCTCGCGCCAGGATCTGGCCAAGATGGTCGGCGCCTCGCGCGAGATGGTCAGCCGGGTCATGAAGGACCTGGAGGAGCGCGGCTTCATTGAAACCCGGGACGACGGCTCCGTGCTCGTGAAAGAGCGGCTGCATACCCTGGGTTAACACGCCCGGCCGATCGCCCGCCACCCGTTTGGCGCCCATGGCGCTCCTTCAAGGCTTGCACTCAACTGCGGTAAGCTTCAAGTGAGCCATGACTTACTCACTCGATACCCTGAACTCCAGAAACTCCCCCGTCACGGGCGCGCCCGGCGGCATCAAACGCTTTGCCCATGAAGTCAGCCTGATCCTGGGCCTGCTCGGCCTGGTTTTCTGGCTGGCCGCCTTGCTCAGCTATTCGCCGCAGGATGCGGCCTGGTCGACTTCCGGCACCGCGCAAGCCGTGGCCGGCGGCCATGCCGCGACCCTCAACTGGGGCGGGCGCGTGGGCGCCTGGCTCGCCGATGCCAGCTATTACCTGCTGGGCTTTTCGGTCTGGTGGGCACTGGCCGCGGGCGGCCAAGCCTGGCTGAGGTCGCTGGCGCGCTGGCTGCGCGGCGAACCCCTGGAGGCCGGGGAGTCCCATCGCATCCGTTTCTGGCTCAGCTTGCTGCTGCTGCTACTGGCCAGCGCGGCACTGGAGTGGTCGCGGCTTTACCGCTTTGAATTCAAGCTGCCCGGCCATGCGGGGGGGGTGCTCGGCTACCTGGCGGGTGTGCAGGGCGAGAAGTGGCTGGGATTTGCCGGCTCCGGCCTGGTGTTCATCGCGCTGGGCGTCATTGCCGTGTCGGCGGTCTTTGGTTTTTCGTGGGCCCATGTGGCGCTGCGCGTAGGCGCCTGGATAGACAACCTGATCGATTCGCGCCGCGAAAAGCGCGAAATCGCCGAAGACCTGGCCTTCGGCAAGCTGGCCGCCCGCGAGCGTGAGGAGACACTGATCGACGAACGCATCGAAATCGAGGAACACCACCCGGTGCCGGTGCTGATTGAGCCTGTGCTGGTCGACATTCCCAAAAGCGAGCGCGTGGCCAAGGAACGGCAAAAGCCGCTTTTCAGCGAAATGCCCGATTCCAAGCTGCCGCAGGTCGACCTGCTGGACGGCGCGCTGCAGCGCCAGGAGGGCGTTGCGCCCGAGACATTGGAGATGACCTCGCGCCTGATCGAGAAAAAGCTCAAGGATTTCGGCGTCGAGGTGCGTGTGGTCGCCGCCGCGCCCGGCCCCGTGATCACCCGCTATGAGATAGAGCCGGCCACGGGCGTCAAGGGCTCGCAGGTCGTCAACCTGGCCAAGGACCTGGCGCGCGCCCTGAGCCTGGTCTCCATCCGCGTGATCGAAACCATTCCAGGCAAGAACTACATGGCGCTGGAACTGCCCAACGCCAAGCGTCAGTCCATCAAGCTCAGCGAAATCCTGGGTTCGCAGGTCTACAACGAAGCCAAGTCCCTGCTCACCATAGGCCTGGGCAAGGACATCAGCGGCGCCGCGGTGGTGGCTGACCTGGCCAAGATGCCGCACTGCCTGGTGGCCGGCACCACAGGCTCGGGCAAGTCGGTCGGCATCAACGCCATGATCCTGAGCCTGCTCTACAAGGCCGATGCGCGCGACGTGCGCCTGCTGCTGATAGACCCCAAGATGCTGGAGATGAGTGTCTACGAAGGCATTCCGCACCTGCTGGCCCCGGTGGTTACCGACATGCGCCAGGCGGCCCACGGCCTGAACTGGTGCGTGGCCGAAATGGAAAAGCGCTACAAGCTCATGAGCAAGCTGGGCGTGCGCAACCTGGCCGGCTACAACGCCAAGATGGACGAGGCCAAGGCCAAGGGCGAGTTCATCTACAACCCCTTCAGCCTCACGCCCGAGCAACCCGAGCCGCTGGAGCGCCTGCCTTACATCGTGGTGGTGATCGACGAGCTGGCCGACCTGATGATGGTGGTCGGCAAGAAGATCGAGGAGCTGATTGCCCGCCTGGCGCAAAAAGCCCGGGCCGCCGGCATCCACCTGGTGCTGGCGACCCAGCGCCCCAGCGTGGACGTGATCACCGGCCTGATCAAGGCCAACATCCCGACCCGCCTCTCCTTCCAGGTCAGCAGCAAGATCGACAGCCGCACCATCCTGGACCAGATGGGCGCCGAGGCCTTGCTGGGAATGGGTGACATGCTTTACATGCCGAGTGGTACAGGCTTTCCAATCCGGGTGCATGGTGCGTTTGTGAGTGATGACGAAGTGCACCGCGTGGTGGCCTACCTCAAGCAGCAGGGCGAACCCAATTACATCGAAGGCGTGCTCGAAGGTGGCACGGTCGATGGCGAGGACGGCGACCTGCTGGGTGAGGGCGGCAACGGCGGCAGCGGCGAGAAAGACCCGATGTACGACCAGGCCGTGGAGGTCGTGCTGAAGAACCGCAAGGCCAGCATTTCGCTGGTGCAGCGTCACCTCAAGATCGGCTACAACCGCGCCGCGCGGCTGGTCGAAGACATGGAAAAAGCCGGGCTGGTCAGTGCCATGAGTGGCAGCGGCCAGCGCGACATCCTGGTGCCCGCAAGGGCGGAGTGACGATCATGAAGAAATACATTGCAACGATGCTGGTGGCGGCCTGTGCGCATCCCGCCTGGGCCGACGGCCTGGACAGCCTGGAGGCTTTCGTGAAGACCGTCAGCAGCGGCCGCGCCGAATTCACCCAGGTCGTCACCGCGCCGGCCAGGGACGGCCAGGCCGCGCGCAGCAAGACTTCCACCGGCACGTTTGAGTTTTCCCGGCCCAACCGCTTTCGCTTCATTTACAAGAAGCCCTTTGAGCAAAGCATCGTGGCCGACGGCCAGACTTTGTGGCTGCACGACGTGGACCTGAACCAGGTCACCTCGCGCAAGCAGTCCAGCGTGCTGGGCTCCACCCCCGCAGCGCTGATTGCCGCGGCGCCCGACTTGCGCGCCCTGCAGGCCGATTTCACGCTGGCCGCCGCGCCCGATGCCGGCGGCCTGCAATGGGTGGTGGCCACGCCCAAGACCAAGGAAGGCCAGCTGCAGTCCGTGCGCGTGGGCTTTCGCCCCGGCGAAAAATCCTCCGGCCTGGCCGCGCTGGAGATCACCGACAGCTTCGGCCAGCGCTCGGTGCTGAGCTTCAGCAAGGTCGAGGTCAACCCCAATCTGCCGGCCGATACCTTCCGCTTCACCCCGCCCAAGGGCGCGGACGTGATCCGGCAGTAAACAAAACCGGTTCTAGGCGACCGGGGGCTTGGGAAGCCGCTGCGCGGGATCGTAGAAAAAGGTTTCTTCCGCGATGCGCTCGCCTTCCCAGCGTTGCCAGGCGAGTTCCTCCATCTCGGTGCGGCTGCCGTCCTGCCATTCAAAGCGGAAGATCCAGCGGATCACCACGTGGTCGCCCTGGAGCAGGGCGGGGCGCACGCAGGTCGATGTCAGGGACTTCGCTCTCTCCATTACCTTTTGCTCGCCCAGGATCAAATTGGCGCGCCCCACGCGGGGCGGGGCCTGGTTTTCCTGCATGGAAGCGTTCTCGGTGTAGAACTCCGCGATGGCCTCGGCATGGGCGTTTTGTTCCACGCGCGCGATAAATCGTTCCAGTGTTTCGGGGCTTGGCATGAGGATTCCTCCTGAAGGTTATTGGCGTTGTACCTGACTTGCCGCAACCCTGCCGCCGGGTCGGGCTCCGTGGCTTAGACTCGTGTCATTGCCGTTCATCATCCCCTTGACCTTCCGTTTTCCAGCCTCCCCGTGAAAGCCGCGTCCACCCCCCACCAGCCCCTGGCCGAGCGCCTGCGCCCGCAAAACCTGGGCGAGGTCATAGGCCAGCAGCACCTGCTGGGCGAAGGCATGCCGCTGCGCATCGCGTTTGAGTCCGGCCAGCCGCACAGCTGCATCCTGTGGGGCCCGCCCGGCGTCGGCAAGACCACCATCGCGCGCCTCATGGCCAGCAGCTTTGACGCCCACTTCATCACCATCTCGGCTGTGCTGGGCGGCGTCAAGGACATCCGCGAAGCGGTGGAGCAGGCCAGCATCTGGCAGGCCCAGGGCGGGCGGCGCACCATCGTGTTTGTCGATGAGGTGCACCGCTTCAACAAAAGCCAGCAGGATGCCTTCCTGCCGCATGTGGAGAGCGGCCTTTTCACCTTTATAGGCGCCACCACCGAAAATCCCTCGTTCGAGGTCAACTCGGCCTTGCTGTCGCGCGCGGTGGTCTATGTGCTGCAGCCGCTGGGCGAGGCCGACCTGAAACAGATCGTGGACAAAGTCCTGGCCGAAAACGCCTTGCCGGCCATCACCGCCATCGATGCGCAGGCCGTGGACCGCCTCGTGACCTATGCCGACGGCGATGCGCGGCGCCTGCTCAACACGCTGGAGTCGCTCAGCGTGGCGGCCAAGGCCGAGAAGGTCACCGGGGTTACCGACGCCTGGCTGCTCAAGGTGCTGGGCGAGCGCCTGCGCCGCTACGACAAGGGCGGCGAGCAGTTCTACGACACCATCTCGGCCCTGCACAAATCGGTGCGCGGCTCAGACCCCGACGCCGCGCTCTACTGGTTCATGCGCATGCTCGACGGCGGCGCCGAGCCGCGCTACATGGCGCGCCGGCTGGTGCGCATGGCCAGCGAGGACATAGGCCTGGCCGACCCGCGCGCGCTGCGCATGGCGCTGGACGCGGCCGAGGTCTATGAGCGCCTGGGCTCCCCCGAAGGCGAGCTGGCCCTGGCCCAGTGCGTGATTTACCTGGCGGTGGCGCCCAAGTCCAACGCGGTCTACAAGGCCTTCAACGAGGCCAAGGCGTTTATCGCCAAGGACGGCACCCGCCCGGTGCCCCTGCATTTGCGCAATGCACCAACAAAGCTCATGAAGCAGCTGGACTACGGGAAAAACTACCGTTACGCCCATGATGAGGAAGACGGCTTCGCGGCCGGTGAAAACTACTTTCCCGAAGGCATGCGGGCCCCGGGCTTTTACAGGCCGGTTAACAGGGGGCTGGAAATGAAAATCGCTGAAAAGCTCGAGCAGCTGCGGGCAAAGAACGACGCGAAGAAATAAGCCGCGCGCGGCGAGTTGAGGCGGGGCTTGCCGGCGGGCAGCGAAGAGCGGCTCGCCCGATGCGCATCGGCGCTCCCCAAAACAGCGCATACGCTTTCTGCATGGCGTGCCCCGTCTGCGCATGCGCCAAGAGAAATCCCCGTTTGATACTACCCACTCATCAATTCATCAGGAGTCGGTATGTCGTCAGGTTATTGCATAAAAAGCATTCTTTCGGTGCTGGCAGTTGTTTCGGCAACTTCGGCCTTCGCCCAGGAAAAAATAAAAATTGCCATCGTCGGGCCCTTGTCCGGCCAGGCGGCGAACTACGGAAAAGACAATGAGCGCGGCGCGCAGCTGGCCATTGAGGACCTGAACGCCAGCCAGTTCAAGATCGGCGGCAAGGCCGTAAAGTTTGAGCTGATTTCCGAAGACGACCAGGCCGACCCGAAGCAGGGAACCGCCGTTGCGCAAAAGCTGGTGGACAGCGGCGTCAACGGTGTTGTGGGCCACAACAACAGCGGCACCACGATTCCCGCCGCCCGCATCTACAGCGAAGCCGGCCTTCCGCATATCACCCCGGCGGCCTCCAACCCAAAACTCACCCAGCTGGGCTACAAGACCACCTTCCGCACCATTGCGCATGACGGAATGATCGGTAGTGCCCTGGCTGTGTTCGCGGCGACCAAACTCAAGCTCCAAAAAGTTGCCTTGATTGACGACCGTACGGCCTATGGCCAGGGCCTGGCGGACGAGTTTGAAAAAACCTTCAAATCACTGGGCGGTGAAATTGTCGCGCGTGAATTTACCAATGACAAGGCGAGCGATTTTTCTCCTATCCTGACGACGATCAAAGGCAAGAAGGCGCAGGCTGTTTTTTTTGGTGGGCTTGATGGACAGGCCGGGTCCATGCTTCGCCAGATGGCCCAATTGGGAATGGGGCAACTTCCTTTCATGGGCGGTGACGGTGTCTGCACCGGCGATCTGCCCAAGCTGGGTGCGCAGGCCGTTGGGAAAAACGTTATTTGCGGTGACGGCGGCGAAGCCTTGATGGATATGAAAGGCGGCCCCGGTTTTGCAAAACGCTACAAGGCCGCTTACGGTGCCGAGGTCGTGGTTTATGCGCCTTATGCCTATGACAACGTCATGATCTTGGCCAATGCCATGCGTGCGGCCGGTTCGGCGGAGCCCGCGAAATACCTGGCGTATGTCGGCAAGACAAAGCACGAGGGCATCACCGGGCATATCGAGTTTGACGGAACGGGCCAGCGCAAGAATGCTGCCGTCACCTTGTCCACCTATCCCCAGGGCATCAAGACCACGCTTGTCACGATGAAGTGACCGCGCCTGGAAAGTTCGAGCACCTTAGAAGACTGCGGCGGTGATTCTCGCCGCTGTCTTCCCGGTGCGCGCCTAACGCAATCGTTGAACATTGATGCCAAAAATAAAAATTGCCGTTCTGGGCACTGGAGGCACCATCGCGGGCGAAGCCAATTCCGCGGCGGACGTACTTAACTACCAGGATTCCCAACTCTCCGCGGCTGACACACTGGCGCCTTTGAGGCCCTATTTGCCCGGGAACGTTGAGCTGCTCGTGGTTCAAATCAGCCAGCTGGGCAGCGAAAACTTTTCCACCGATACATGGCTCGGCCTGGCTGACGCGATTACCCGCCTTGAGGAGACCGAGGCGCCGGACGGATTTGTGTTGACGCAGGGGACGGATACGCTGGAGGAGACCGCTTACTTTCTGCACCTGGCGATCAAGACGCCCAAGCCGGTCGTGGTGGTGGGGGCCATGCGGCCGGCAACGGCCCTCAGCGCGGATGGTCCTCTGAATCTCCTGCGGGCGGTGCAACTGGCCGCCAGCCCCCTTGCACGGGGCTTGGGTGTGATGGTGGTTGCCAACGAGCGCATCTTTTCGGCTCGTGAAGTGACCAAGTCCCATACTTCGTCGATTGACAGTTTCGGCAGTCCTGAATTTGGTTGTGTCGGCTATATGCAAAACGGCGAGGTCAAGCTGCATCGGATGCCGTCGCGTCACCACACGATGGATTCGCCTTTCAACGTGGCCGGTCTGCATAGCCTGCCGAAGGTGGATATTGTTTACGCCTACGCAGGCGCCGGCTGTGAAAGTATTCGTGCGTTCCTGAGCCATGGCGCGCGCGGCCTGGTGCATGCGGGAACCGGAAATGGTTCCATCTCCAGTGTTCATCGGGCGGCGTATCGCGAGGCGATCCTTCGCGGCGTCCCGGTTGTCAGGAGTTCCCGCACCGGGAGCGGCCTTGTCTCGCGCAACGGTGCGATGAACGATGATGCCTTTGGCAGTGTGGGTGCCGACACGCTCAGCCCGCAAAAAGCCCGTGTGCTGCTTTGCCTGGCATTGACCTTGACGCAGGATGCGGTGCAGTTGCAGTGCTATTTCGACAATTACTGAGCGACAAAGCCCGTGTCTGCCGCCACCTCAGCCACCATGAATGAGACTCGCCTGGGCCTTGAAATGCTCCATAAACTTTTTCTCATGCAAGCCTGCCTGGTGCGTAACCAGGCGCATCGCGGCGACCCGTATTGGCACTTCGGGCGCAAAGGGCAAAACCTGCGCTCCGAGCATTTTGCCCAGCGCGCCGGTCAGGGAGTCGACCAATGCCACTCCCATCCCTTGCATGGCCAGGTGCATGGCGACCACGCTGGTTTCGACCGACACATTGCGGGTGAGTGCAATGTCCGCCATCCCGTCCGTTTGGGCAATCAGCGAGGCAACCAGGTCATCCTTGCTCAGTCCGATGATGTTGCAGGAGCCGAGGTCCTGGATGGAGATGGATTTTTTGGATTTGGAAAAATAACCCGATGTGGAGACTGAACAAAAGTGGGCCTGGAGCAGGTCCGTGGTGTCGAGCGCCGCGTGCGCGACCGGTTCATAAACAAACCCGATATCGACCTGCCCGGCCAGAAGCGCCTCAACAAGAGAGTCGTAGTGGTAGGTTTCCAGCGTCAGTTTGCATTTGGGATATTGCCCGATGAAGGATCTCACAGCGCTGGGCAGGACGGCTGTGGCCAGCGAAGGTACGGCTGCGATCCTCAACTGCTTGACGCCTCCGTTGCGCAGCCCGGCTGCCAGCGAAGAGGCATGGCTCATGGATTCCATGATTTTCAGGATCGCCGGACGCAGCTGCTGGGCTTCGTCGGTCGGCGCCATGCGTCCTTGCTGGCGGTGAAACAGCAGGAAGCCGAGTTCGGTTTCCGCGCTGGAAATCAGGCGGGACACGGCCGGCTGGGAAAGATTGAGCATCTTTGCCGCGCCTGTGACGGTGCCGCAGAGAAATACCGCGTTGATGGCCTCGTATTTATGAAATCGCATGTCGTAATCTAAAAATGAACGAATTGCGCTGTGTCAACGGGGTGCCGCATGGTGGCGAGGTGGGCTTCGCATAAGGTCTGATTTTCAAGGAGCGATCAACATAAGACTGACTAATGAAAAGTTAAAAATCGATGTTTCACCAAATGTTAAGGGTAAACCCCGCGAAAACCGCCCGCTTGGCCCGATTCTCGCTTAACACCGGTGGCTACAATTTGCGGACTAGCTCGCCATTCAGCAGCCAACCGGCTTTGATGGGCGGGCTTTTTGTTAACTCGTGCCAGCCGTCGGTGATCCCGGCAGCAGGCGCCGCCAGCAGAGTTGGCAATTTCATTTACACGGGAGAGTGAGTTATGGAAGTATTGCTACAGCAGATCATTAACGGTCTGGTCCTGGGCAGCATGTATGCCCTGATCGCGCTGGGCTACACGATGGTGTACGGCATCATCAACCTGATCAATTTCGCGCACGGCGAGGTATTGATGGTGGGGGCGCTGACCAGTTGGACCATTATCGGCCTGATGCAGAGCGCCATGCCGGGCACACCGGGCTGGCTGATCCTGCTGATATCGCTGCTGATTGCCTTTGTCGTCTGCGGGGCCCTCAATTTCGCGATTGAAAAAATCGCCTACCGGCCGCTGCGAAACTCCCCCAAGCTGGCCCCGCTGATCACCGCCATCGGCATGTCGCTGCTGCTGCAGACACTGGCCATGATCATCTGGAAACCCAATTACAAACCCTATCCCACCCTGTTGCCCACCGAGCCCTTCCAGGTCGGCGGCGCCGTCATCACGGTGACCCAGCTCTTCATTCTGGGCGCCACCGCCGTCTCCCTCTCGGTGTTGATGTGGCTGGTGCACTACACCAAGCTGGGTCGCGCCATGCGGGCCACCGCCGAGAACCCGCGCGTGGCGGCGCTCATGGGCGTCAAGCCCGACACCGTCATCTCCGCAACCTTCATCATCGGCGCCGTGCTGGCGGCGCTGGCCGGCGTGATGTACGCCTCCAACTACGGTACGGTGCAGCACACCATGGGCTTTTTGCCCGGCCTCAAGGCCTTCACGGCCGCCGTGTTCGGCGGCATCGGCAACCTGGGTGGCGCGGTGCTGGGCGGCATCCTGCTGGGCCTGATCGAATCAATCGGAGCGGGTTATATCGGACCGCTGACCGGCGGGGTGCTGGGCAGCCAGTACTCCGACATCTTCGCCTTTATCGTGCTGATTTTTGTCCTCACGCTGCGGCCTTCCGGCTTGCTCGGTGAGCGTGTGGCGGACCGGGCCTGAAGGCCCTGCCATCCGGTACACAAGGAGAATATTGATGAATTCCACACAATCGAAAAAACTGGTGACCTTCCTGGTCGTCGCGGCGGCGTTGCTGGTGCTGCCCCTGATCCTGCAGCAGGGCGGCAACGCCTGGGTGCGCATTGTCGACATGGCGCTGCTCTACGTGCTGCTGGCCCTGGGCCTGAACATCGTGGTCGGCTACGCCGGCCTGCTGGACCTGGGCTATGTCGCCTTCTTCGCCGTCGGCGCCTACCTGTTCGCGTTGCTGGGCTCGCCCCACCTGGCCGATGCCTTCCCCTGGATCGCTGCGCAGTTTCCGAACGGGCTGCATCTGCCGATCTGGGCCATCATCCCGGCCGCAGCGGCCCTGGCCGGATTCTTCGGCGTGGTGCTGGGCGCCCCGACCCTCAAGCTGCGCGGCGACTACCTGGCCATCGTGACGCTGGGCTTTGGTGAAATCATCCGGGTGTTCCTGAACAACCTGGACCGCCCCATCAACCTGACCAACGGTCCCAAGGGCATCAACCAGATCGACTCGATGAAGTTCTTCGGTTTCGACCTGGGCAAGCCGCATGAGTTTTTCGGCATCGAGGTCAACTCGGTGTCCATGTACTACTACCTGTTCCTGGTGCTGGTGATCGTCTCGGTCGTCATCTGCCACCGCCTGGAAAACTCCCGTATAGGCCGTGCCTGGATGGCCATCCGCGAAGACGAAATCGCCGCCAAGGCCATGGGCATCAACACCCGCAACATGAAGCTGCTGGCTTTCGGCATGGGCGCCACCTTCGGCGGCGTGTCCGGCTCGATGTTCGCGGCCTTCCAGGGCTTTGTGTCCCCCGAATCCTTCAGCCTGATGGAGTCCGTCATGATCGTCGCCATGGTGGTGCTGGGCGGTATAGGCCACCTGCCTGGTGTCATTCTGGGCGCCTTGCTGCTGGCCGCCCTGCCCGAAGTGCTGCGCCACGTCGCCGGCCCGCTGCAGGCCATGACCGACGGCCGCCTCGACTCCGCCATCCTGCGCCAGCTGCTGATTGCGCTGGCCATGATCACCATCATGCTGATGCGACCGCGCGGCCTCTGGCCTTCCGCCGAGCACGGCAAGTCGCTGAACAAGGTCGTCGGCAAAGACCCCATCCAGTCAATCAACCCCTAAGGAGAATGGACATGAGCGAAACCATTCTTAAAGTCTCCGGTGTCTCCAAGCGCTTCGGCGGTTTGCAGGCCCTCTCCGACGTCGGCATCCACATTGAGCGCGGCCAGGTTTACGGCCTGATCGGCCCGAACGGCGCCGGCAAGACCACTTTCTTCAACGTGCTGACCGGCCTTTACACGCCCGACAGCGGCACTTTTGAACTCGCCGGCAAGGCCTACAAGCCCACGGCCGTGCATGAAGTCGCCAAGGCCGGCATCGCTCGCACCTTCCAGAACATCCGGCTCTTCGCCGACATGACGGCCCTGGAAAACGTGATGGTCGGTCGCCATATCCGCACCCAATCCGGCCTCATGGGCGCGGTGTTCCGCACGCCCGGCTTCAAGCACGAGGAGGCCGCCATCGCCAAGCGGTCGCAGGAACTGCTCGACTACGTGGGCATAGGCAAATACGCCGACTTCAAGGCCCGCACGCTGAGCTACGGCGACCAGCGCCGCCTGGAAATCGCTCGGGCGCTGGCCACCGATCCGCAGCTGATCGCGCTCGACGAGCCTGCCGCCGGCATGAACGCCACCGAAAAAGTGCAGCTGCGCGAACTGATAGACCGTATCCGCAAGGACAACCGCACCATCCTGCTGATCGAGCATGACGTCAAGCTGGTCATGGGCCTGTGCGACCGCGTCACCGTGCTCGACTACGGCAAGCAGATCGCCGAAGGCGCGCCCGCCGAGGTGCAAAAAGACGAAAAAGTGATCACCGCCTATCTCGGCACCGGTCATTGAAGGAAAACAAGAACATGGCAGCAAACACACTCCTCAAAGTGACCGGCCTGAAAGTCGCCTACGGCGGCATCCAGGCGGTCAAGGGCGTGGACTTCGAAGTCCACGAAGGCGAACTGGTTACGCTGATCGGCTCCAACGGCGCCGGCAAGACCACCACCATGAAAGCCATCACCGGCACCCTGCCGATGCTGGACGGCGACATCGAATACCTGGGCAAAAGCATCAAGGGCCGCGGTGCCTGGGACCTGGTCAAGGAAGGCCTGGCCATGGTGCCGGAGGGCCGCGGCGTATTCACCCGCATGACCATTACCGAGAACCTGCAGATGGGCGCCTACATCCGCAGCGACAAGGCCGGCATCGCCGAAGACATCGAAAAGATGTTCGTGCTGTTCCCGCGCCTGCGTGAGCGCAAGGACCAGCTGGCCGGCACCATGTCCGGCGGCGAACAGCAGATGCTGGCCATGGGCCGCGCGCTGATGAGCCGCCCCAAGGTGCTGCTGCTCGATGAGCCCTCCATGGGTTTGTCGCCCATCATGGTCGACAAGATCTTCGAGGTCGTGAAGGACGTTTCTTCGCGCGGCGTGACGGTACTGCTGGTCGAGCAAAATGCCAGCCGCGCGCTGGGCATCGCCAACCGCGGCTACGTCATGGAGTCCGGCAACGTCACCATGAACGGCGACGCCAAGCAACTGCTCAGCGACCCGCGCGTGCGCGCCGCCTACCTCGGCGAGTAAGCCATTGCATTGCGCCAGCCCCGCGCGCCGCACGGCGCCGCGGGATGCGCATTACAGCCGTAACACCGGCGGGCCGCCCCGGGGCCACAAATGCCTTGCGGCGCCAAATCTTTGCGCATAAAGTTCAAAGGATGCGCCGCATGCGCATCTTTATAGAACTCCGGGAACAAAAAATGAATCCAATCTTTATCCGCGCCGCCGCCGTGACCCTGGCCTTCCTGGCTTCGTCCGCGTTCACCGGTGCCTCCGCCCAGTCGCTGCGCTGCAAGGGCGACCTTGCGCAGATCGGCAACTCCAAGAGCACCATTTTGCAAAAATGCGGCGAGCCCGTCATGAAAGACAGCTTCTGCAAGCCGGTGCAGGAGACCGTCTCCAGCGCGCCCGTCACCACGCCGACGGTGCCCAGCACCTCCGGCACCACCACCAACGTTACGGTCAACACCTGCCAGCAGGTTGAGGAATGGACCTACAACCCCGGCTACGGGCAGTTCATGACCATGCTGTTGTTTGAGGGGGGCTCCCTCAAAAGCATCCGCTACGGTGATCGTGTGACCCGGTGAGCCGTCACGGCGCATAACAAATAAAAAGGCCGGCCCCTTTCGTGGGGCCGGCCTTTTTTATGGGCGTCGGGTCAGTCCACCTTGGCGCCCGAGGCTTTCACCACTTTTTCATACTTGGCCAGTTCGCTTTTCATGAAGGCGCCGAACTGCTCGGGCGTGTTGCCCACGGGCTCGGCCATCAACGTGGCGAAGCGGGTCTTGGCTTCGGGGGAGTTCAGTGCGGCGACAAAGGCCTGGTTGAGCTTGGCCACCACGTCCTTGGGCGTGCCCGCGGGCGCCACCAGGCCCCACCAGGTGTCGATTTCAAAACCCTTGAGCGTCTCGGCAACCGCCGGCACTTCGGGCAGCATGGCGCTGCGCTTGGCCGTGGTCACGGCCAGGGCCTTGAGCTTGCCGGCCTTGATGTTGGCCGAGGCGGTGGCGAGGTTGTCGAAGTTGTAGTCGACCTGGCCGCTGAGCAGTGCCAGCTGGGCCGGGTTGCCGCCGTTATAGGGAATGTGCAGCGCGAAGATGCCGGCCTGGGCCTTGAACATCTCGCCGGCCAGGTGGCCCGCGCTGCCGTTGCCGCCGCTGGCGTAGTTGAGCTTGGCCGGGTTGGCCTTGGCGTACTTGATCAGGTCGGCCAGCGTGTTGATGTTCAGGCGCCGCGCGGTGTCGGCGTTCATCACCAGCACATTGGGCACGCGCACCATCTGCGTGATGGGCGCGAAATCGGTGGCCGCGTTGTACGGCATCTTGCTATAGAGCCAGGGGTTGATGGCATGCGTGGCCACCGCCGAGATGCCGACCGTGAGCCCATCGGGTTGGGCCTTGGCGATCGCGTCGACGCCGATGTTGCCGCCGCCGCCCGGCTTGTTTTCAATGATCACGGTGCCCAGCGAGTCTTTCACGCGCTCGGCCATCAGGCGGGCGGTCGCGTCAATGGGGCCACCGGCCGCGTACGGCACGATGATGCGCATGATCTTGGCTTGGGCCAGCGCGGGGATGGGCGACAGGGCCGCGCCGGCCATCAAAACGACGGCCAGGCTTTTGGCCATCAGGAAGGGGAGGGGGAGGGGTCGAATATTCATTGCCCTATTGTTGCAAAAAAGTCAGCCGTGCCGCGCTTGCCCGCTCCGTCGCATGCGCTTACAGCATCTTTACCTGCGGGACATGGTCGCCCGGCGGCCGCGCCGCGTTGGGGTTTCATGAGGCGCCCGCTTCATGTTTTCTCCCCCCTCAAACTCAAGGAAACCCCATGAAGATTCATACCCTTGTCGCTGCCCTCGCACTGGCTGCCGGTGGCCATGCCTTTGCCCAGGCGCCCGCCGCCCCCGCGGCGCCCAAAGACCCGCTGGCCACGCCCCGCATCGACCAGCGCCAGGCCAACCAGGAAAAGCGCATTGACCAGGGCGTGAGCTCGGGCGCGCTGACCGCCAAGGAGACGGCCAAGCTCGATAAGCGCGAGACCAAAATCGAAGCCGACAAGCTGGCCGCCAAATCCGACGGCAAGGTCACCAAGGCCGAACGCCGCAAACTCAAGCACGAAGAAAACCGCGCCAGCGCCGCCATCCGCCGCCAGAAGCACGACCGGCAGGTCGCGCCCGCCAAAGCCGGCTGAACTTCGCCGCCCTTGGCCCGCGCATAAAAAAGCCCCGGCTGATGCATCAGCCGGGGCGTTTCTTTTTCTTCTTCTTTTATTCTTCTTGTTTGTTGGGGGCGCCGCTCAGGCCTGCGCGGGAACAGTGGCCTGGGATTTTTCCTTTTCAGTCACAAAAGAGTCTGCATAAAACTCGTCTTCCGGCAAGCCGGCGGCGGTGTAGGCGGCCTGGGCCGAGTCCACCACGATGGGTGCGCCGCAGGCATACACCTGGTGGCCCGACAGGTCGGCGAAATCCTCCAGCACAGCCTGGTGGACAAAGCCGGTGCGGCCGGTCCAGTTGTCCTCGGGCAGGGCATTGGAAATCACAGGCACATAACGCAAATTCGGCATTTCGGCGGTCTTGGTTTTCACCCACTCGTCCATGTAGAGGTCGGCCGGGCGGCGGCCGCCCCAGTAGAGCACGGCCGGGCGCGTGATGCCCTTGAACTGCAGGTGCTCGATCAGCGCCTTGATGGGCGCAAAACCGGTGCCCGAGGCCAGCAGCACCATGGGCTTGTCGCTGTCTTCGCGCAGGTAGAAGCTGCCGAAGGGGCCCTCGATGCGCAGGATTTCCTTTTCCTTCATGGGGCCGAACACATGCTCGGTGAACTTGCCGCCCGGCATGTGGCGGATGTGCAGTTCCACGCCCGGGTTCTCGGCCTGGGTGTGCGGTGCGTTGCCCATGGAATAGGCGCGGCGGTCACCGTCGCGCAGCAAAAATTCCACGTATTGGCCGGCGTGGTACTTGAACACGTCGCTGGCCGGCAACTGCAGGCGCACCACCATCACGTCGTGCGAGGCCTTGGCCAGGCTGTTGACACGCACCGGCATCTTTTTGACGGGGAAGGCGCTTTCGTCGGTCACGTGGCGCGACTCGATGACCACGTCGGAATGGGCGGTGGCGCAGCAGGTGAGGATGAAGCCGGCGGCTTCTTCCTCGGGCGACAGGGCCTTGGCCTGGTGCGCGCCGTGGGTCACCGTACCCTCGAGTTTTTTGGATTTGCAGGAACCGCAGGCGCCGTCCTTGCAGCCGTAGGGCAGGCCTATGCCCTGGCGTATGGCGGCGGCCAGCAGGGCTTCGTCCACCTGGGCGATGAAAGTCCGGCCGCTGGGCTGCACGGTCACGTTAAAGCTCATATTCGGTATCCTTGCGGTAACTGTTCTCGACTCGGCCGGTTTTCCCGGCAACCCCCCAATTTTGCCCTCAAACCTGAACTCCCTAGGCGCGCTGCCTTCCCGTTTTCGCCGGGAGCGCATTTTGATCGTCGGCTGCGGCGACGTGGGCCTGCGCGCGGCCCGGCAACTGCCGCGCAACGCCAGGCTCATGGCGCTCACCTCTTCGGCCGCGCGCGTGCCCGAACTGCGGGCCAGCCGCATCACGCCGCTGCGGGGCAACCTGGACGACGGCGCCTCGCTGCGCCGCCTGGCGGGCCTGGCCACCCGGGTGCTGCACCTGGCGCCGCCCCCGAATGACAAAGCCGAGCTGCGCAGCGACCCGCGCACGCTGGCCCTGCTGCGCGCCCTGCGGCTGCGCGGCTTGCCGCGCTCCCTGGTCTATGCCTCCACCAGCGGGGTGTACGGCGACTGCGGCGGCCAATGGGTGCGTGAAACCCGGCCGCTGAACGCCCTCACGCCCCGCGCCCAGCGCCGCGTGCACGCCGAGGCCCATGTGCGGCTGTTCGGCCGGGCCACCGGCACCCGGGTGCACCTGCTGCGCATCCCGGGCATTTACGCGCCCGACCGCGAAGGCGGCACGCCGCGCGGCCGGCTGCTCAAGGGCACGCCGGTGCTGCGCGCGGAAGACGACGTCTATACCAATCACATCCACGCCGACGACCTGGCCCGCGCCTGCCTCGCGGCGCTGTGGCGCGGCAAGCCGCAGCGCGCCAGCAATGCCAGCGACGACACCCAGCTCAAGATGGGCGACTACTTCGACCTGGCGGCCGGCCTTTACGGCTTTCCGCGGCCGCC
>NZ_AKIV01000014.1 GCF_000282655.1 Polaromonas sp. CF318 | reverse complement strand
GTGTTCGGCGAACTGGAGCCGGAGGACTGGCTGCTGCCGATACCGCTATCGAACGAGCGCCTGCAGGCACGCGGCTTCAACCAGGCCTGGGCGCTGTGCGCGGCGCTGGCCCGGCAGACGCGGACCTCCGCCCGCCCCGACGCGCGGCTGCTGCTGCGCGTGCGGCACACCCGCCCGCAAAGCCAGCTCAAGCGCCAGGAGCGGCTGGCCAATGTCAAAGGCGCTTTCCAGGTCGACCCGCTGCGCGCCGCGGAACTGCGGGGCCGGCGCGTGCTGCTGGTCGACGACGTGATGACCAGCGGCGCCTCGCTGTACACCGCCGCGCAGGCCCTACGGGATGCGGGCGCCGCGCACATCACCGCCGTGGTGTTTGCTCGCACAGCCGCGGCCTAGAATCGCCGGCTCCGCTTCACCGGTCTCCCGCATGTTCAATATTGTTCTGGTCGAACCCGAAATCCCGCCCAATACCGGCAATGTGATCCGGCTGGCGGCCAATACCGGCTGCCGCCTGCACCTGGTGGAGCCCCTGGGTTTTTCGATGGACGACAAGCACATGCGCCGCGCCGGGCTGGACTACCACGAGTACGCGCAGCTGCTGCGTCACGCCAGCTGGCAGTCCCTGCTCGAAAGTGAGCAGCCACCCGCAGACCGCCTGTTTGCCATGACCACCCGGGGGTCGGCCAACCTTTATGAAACGCGCTTCCTGCCCGGCGACTGGCTGGTGTTTGGCGCGGAAACCCGCGGCCTGGCGCCCGAACTGCGGGAATCCTTCGCCCCGGGCCAACGCCTGAAACTGCCCATGCGGCCCGGCCAGCGCAGCCTGAACCTGTCCAACAGCGTGGCCGTCACGGTGTTTGAGGCCTGGCGGCAAAACGGTTTTGGCGGCGCGGCGCAAAGCTGACGACCGGCTGACGGCCCGGCGGCCGCCCACCCGCTACCGGCCCAAATTCCTTGCCAGAAGCTAGGTGAAAACCCTATTATTCGTCCTCCAAACTAAAGCGCGTGGATGCCGGCACCCGGCGATTCCGGCCTTATCTATCCCCATCGCCCAGTTCACAAGACTGGCAGGAGCCTTCTGTGAACACGGTTATCCAGCGTATCCTGGGCCTTGCGGCGCCCGCTTTTTCCGACTCGGGGCGACCGGTCAACCGCGTGCCGGTGGAACAGATCCGCGAAAGCCTGCTGGCCTTGCTGCACGACTGCCGCGACATGCGCACCCAGCGGCTCATCTACAAGGTCAATGTCGCCAAGACGCCGGCCGAGCTGTGGCTGCTGCGCAGCGACCTGCACCAATGCATTGCCCAGACGCACAGCCAGAGCGAGGCGGCCGAACGCATCAACAGCCTGATCGACGTGTTTGAAGGCTGGCTGCCGGCCGGCCAGCTGCTGCGGATCTAGGCTTTCCGGGCCTTTCGCGGCTCAGGGGTAGCGCCGCACCAGCGACTCGGCCACGCACACCGGCTTGGCCGAACCCTCACGCTCCACCGTCACTTCCCAGTTCATCTGCATGCCGGCGTTGTCTATCGCCTCGGCCGCCAGCAGCTTCATGCGCGCCCGCAGGCGGCTGCCCACCGGCACCGGCGCGGTGAAACGCACCTTGTTCAGTCCGTAGTTCACGCCCATACGCGAGCCGGTGATGTCAAAGGAGGACTCAAAAAAGCGCGGCAGCAGCGACAAGGTCAAAAAGCCGTGCGCGATCGGCCCGCCAAAGGGCCCGGTGGCGGCTTTTTCCACGTCGACGTGTATCCACTGGTGGTCGCCCGTGGCTTCGGCGAACAGGTTGACCTGCTGCTGGGTGATGGTGATCCAGTCGCTGACGGCGACTTCCTGGCCGGTGCAGGCGGCCAGCTCGGCCAGTGTTGCGAAGATTCTCATGCCGCCACTGTAGCGGCCCGGCCGCCCGGTCCTTGTCGGCTCAGCGACAAGTCAGCGTTCCAGCCACTCGCAGATGCCCTTCCACTGCTCCATGTCTTTTTCGACCCGGCTGGGCGCCACGTCGAACAGGGTCAGGCCGCGGGCCGCCAGGTGGATATAGTTCTGCGTGTCGCGCAGGTAGCCCAGCACCGGCAGCCCCAGGCCTTCGACAAAGCTGCGCAGCTTGTCGGCGGCGATGGTGCGCGCATCCACGCGCATGCCGACAATGCCCACCTGCATCTTGCCGGCGTGCTTGTGTTCGGCGAGCTGGTCCAGGAAAGTGCGCGTGGCGAAGATGTCGAACACGCTGGGCTGCAGCGGCACGATGACTTTGTCGGCCAGCTTGAGCACGTCGTTGAAGCGCCAGCCGTGCAGGCCGCCGGGGGTGTCCAGCACCACATGCGTCGTGCCCTTGGGCGGCTTGACGATCAGGTCGGCGTTGACGTCCCAGGTGGCGATCTGCCGGGCGGCCGGCGGGCGCAGGCCCAGCCACAGCCGCGAAGACTGCTGCCGGTCGGCATCCCCCAGCATGACCGTATGGCCCTGGCTGGCGAAAAATCCGGCAACGTTGGTGGCCAGCGTCGTCTTGCCGACGCCCCCCTTCGGATTGGCGATCACAACCACGGGCATGCGAATCTCCTTGTTATGGAAGCTTGCTTTTCCGCTATGGTAACGGCATGGACAGCCTTATCACAACCACTGACAAACCCACGGGCGATACGGCCAACACTGACATTTATGTCATTGCGGCCCATCCGGCCTGGCGCGAATCGCGGGTCAACCGCCCCTTGATGGAGGCCGCGCGAGCCTTGCCGCGTGTGCAGGTGCAAGACCTTTACTCGAGTTATCCCGACTACGCCATCGATGTTCCCAAGGAGCAGGCGGCCCTGGAACGCGCGCAACTGGTGGTGCTGCTTCACCCCATCCAGTGGTATTCCATGCCCCCGCTGCAAAAGCTCTGGCTCGACGAGGTGTTCAGCTACGGCTGGGCTTACGGCGAAGGTGACGGCAATGGCGACGAGAACAGCGGCCAGGGCCGGGCATTGCAGGGCAAGGACTTGTGGCTGGTCGCCACCACGGGCGGCCCCGAGGCCTCCTACCACCCGCAAGGCTACAACCGGTATTTTTTTGACGCCTTCCTGCCGCCCTATGAACAAAGCGCGGCCCTGTGCGGCATGCGCTTTTTGCCGCCCCTGGTACTGCACGGCGCCCACAGCGTGGACCGGCACACCGTGGCCGACCACGTCGCCACCTTCAGCCAGCGCCTGCAAAGCTATCCCGACTGGCCCGAGCTCGAGGACCTGGAACAATGCGCCGCCTGCGTCGTGCCCATGAGGGACCGGCTGGTCGAGCATGCAGCCGCGGCCAATGCCGGGGGAGCCGTCTGATGGAGCACGCGCCGACCTGGCTGGTCAACAGCTTTATCTATCTGGCGGCTGCCGTCGTCTCGGTGCCCCTGGCCAAAAAACTCGGCCTGGGCTCCATCATCGGCTACCTGGCCGCCGGCATCGCCATAGGCCCCTGGGGCCTGGGCCTGGTCACCAATGTGCAGGACATCCTGCATTTCGCCGAGTTCGGCGTGGTGCTGATGCTGTTCCTGATCGGCCTGGAGCTGGAGCCCAAGCGCCTGTGGAATTTGCGCCGGCCCATCTTCGGCTGGGGCAGCGCCCAGGTGCTGGGCTGCGCCGCCCTGCTGACCGGCGTGGCCATGGCCTTCGGCGTGGGCTGGCAGACGGCGCTGGTCGCCGGCCTGGGCCTGGCGCTGTCGTCCACCGCGATCGCGCTGCAGGCCATGGGCGAGCGCCACCTGATGCCGACGTCGAGCGGGCAGGCGGGCTTTTCCATCCTGCTGTTCCAGGACGTTGCGGCCATTCCCATCCTGGCGCTGCTGCCGCTGCTGGGCGCCATGGCCGGCGACAACGAGGCCGCCAGCCACAGCGGCCGGGCGTTTGAAGCGCTGAAGATCGTCGGCGCGATCGCCGCCATCATCCTGGGCGGCCGCCTGCTGCTGCGCCCGCTGCTGCGCTGGATCGCCAACAGCGGCACGCCCGAGATTTTCACGGCTGCCTCGCTGCTGCTGGTGGTCAGCATCGCGGCGCTGATGCAGTTCGTGGGTTTGTCCATGGCGCTGGGCGCCTTCCTGGCCGGCGTGCTGCTGGCGGAAAGCGAATACCGGCGCGAGCTGGAAACCGACATCGAGCCCTTCAAGGGCCTGCTGCTGGGGCTGTTTTTCATCGCCGTGGGCATGAGCATCGATTTCGGTGTGCTGTGGCGCTCGCCCGGCCTCATGGCCGTCATCCTGGCCGGTTTTCTGGGCCTGAAGCTGGCCGTGATCTACGGCCTGGCCAAGCTCATGAAGCTGCCCTTCCAGGAACGGCCGGTGTTTGCGGTGCTGCTGGCGCAGGGCGGCGAGTTCGCCTTTGTGGTGTTCCAGGCGGCCGCCGGGGCCCAGGTGTTTTCCGCCGAAACGGCTTCGCTGCTGATAGGCGCGGTGGCGCTGTCCATGCTGCTGAGCCCGCTGCTGCTGGTGGCCGTGGACAAGCTCTGGGTGCCGCGCTACGCCAACTGCAACCTGCCGCAGCTCGAGGAAATCTCCGAGCAGCAGGAAGCGCCCATCATCATCGCCGGCTTCGGCCGCTACGGCCAGATTGTGGGCCGCATGCTGCTCGCCCAGGGCGTCCAGGCCACGGTGCTGGACCATGACGCCGAGATGATAGAAACCGTGCGCGCCTTCGGTTACCGCGTCTTCTACGGCGACGCGACGCGCCTGGACCTGCTGCGCACCGCCGGCGCGGCCACCGCCAAGATTCTGGTGCTGTCGGTGGACGACATGGAGCAGTCGCTCAAGATCGTCGACATCGCGCGCGAGAACTTCCCGCAAATGCAGATCGTGGCCCGCGCGCGCGACGTCACGCACTGGAACGCGCTGCGCGACCGCGGCGTGATGCTGGTCGAACGGGAGGTCTTCGAATCCAGCCTGCGCAGCGCGCGCAGCGTGCTGGAACTGCTGGGCCAGCCGCCGCACGAGGCGCGCCAAGCCGCCATGCGTTTTCGCCGGCACAACCTCGAGCTGTTCGAACGCATGTACCCGCACCGCAAGGACCGCACCAAGGTCATCGCCGTGGCCACCCAGGGCCGGCTGCAGCTTGAGGAGCAACTGGCCCAGGAACGCCAGCAACAGGCGCAGCGCCGGCCCGCCGGCTGGTACGGCCAGCAGCAGCCGCCGGACGAGGAGTAAACCGGGGGGCGCCTGTCCCTTTGTGGGTCAGCGCCTGAGCTGCTCGGCCTCGCGCCGGCGCTGCTCCATCGCGCGGCGCTCCACGCAGACCGGGTGGTTGGTAAAGGCCGGCTTGGCGCACTGCTCGTTCATGCAGATCTGGAAGCCGATCAGCATGCGGTCTTCACAAGCCTGGCGCGGATTGCCGGCATTCGCGGACGGCGACGGTGCCGGGGCATGCTCGACGGCCGCGGGCGCGGTGGTGCTGCCGCCCGATTTGGCCTGCGCCGCCTGCTGTTTGGCCAGCCGCTCTTTCTCGAGGGCAGCCTTTTTGGCCGCGATGGCCTGCGCCGCAGCGGCCTTGGAGGCCGGGGACAGCGGCGCGGCCACGGCCGCGGTCGATGCCGCCGCAGCCGGTGCGGGTGCCGCTGCCGCTGCGGGCTGAGCCTGCGCGGCTTGCGCCGCCGGCTGGGGAACGGCCGGTGCCGCGGGCCGCGCCGGGCCGTCATCGGTCGCCGCGGCGACCGGCTGGGCAGCCGCCAGTGCCGGCACCTTCGGTTTCGACAGTTGCCTGACGCCTACGCCCAGAATGACCAAAGCCACCAAGGCGATCCCGCCCCACACCAGGTAAGGAGGAGGCGAGGCTGCGGACGCCTTCGCGGACGCGCCCGGCTCTGCGCTGCGGCGCTTTCGCGAGGACTCCGGCCTGGCCTCGGGCACGGCGGCCGCGGCGCTTGCGGCAGCGACGGGCGAGGCGTCGGCCTTGGTTTTTGCCTCGGCGGCCTCGAGCTGGACCGTCACAGGGCCGGCATCGCTGAACACGGTCTCCGGCCATTCAGAAGGTTCGCTCTGCGGCTGCGGCACGGCCGGTACCGGCGGCACGGCCATGACCGGCGCGCCCAGGCGCGTGGCATCCGGGTCGTCGGCTGCGGGGGCGGCCGGCAAGGGCGGGGGCGCCACCGGCGCCTGCGCCGCGGCTTCCTCGAGCGCCTTCCAGGCCAGGTCGGTCGCCGAGCCGGGATGGGTCACCCCAGGATTCGTCGCCCCGGGACTGCTCACCCCAGGATGGGTCACCGCGGGACGAGTGATCCCGGGGTTGGTGATCCCGGGGTTGGTCACGCCGGGGTTGGTCACGCCGGGGTTGGTCGCGTTGGGATTGGTCGCACCGGGGTTGGTCATACCGGGGTTGGTCATACCGGCGGCCGCGTCCTGGCCGGCCGGCCGCGGAACGATCAGCGTACCGGTGCCCAGGCGCCTGCCGATGTCGGAATCCTCCCCGCCCGGCACGCCCATCTTCTTGAGGCGGCGGCGGGCCAGGTCGGCATAGATGCCGGACGGGAACCTGGCGAGAAAGCCCTGGATGTCCTCGACGTCCATGGACTCCTTGATCTCTTTCCAGTAAACCAGCTCGAGCTCCTGCGTCACCATGGGGATGTCGGCGCTGGTGCCCGACTGCAGGCCGACGAGGGCTTCGCCGGCCAGCAGCGTGGAAGTCCAGGTCGAGTTGCTGCCCGGCCCCACCGGTATGGCCGGCGGCTGCACCGTGGTGTCGGCCGCTTCGCGGGCCGCGGCCTGCAGCGCCGTGAGAAAGTCCTGCGCGCTGGCGTAACGCTGGTCGCGCGACTTGGCCAGGGCCTTGGCCACCACCGCGTCGATCGCGGCGGGCAGCTTGGGGTTGAAGCTGCTGGGCGGCGCGGGCGTGTGGCCCACGATCTGCTGGATGGTCGCGAAATCGGTGTCGCCGTCAAAGGGCCGCTTGCCCGTGAGCAGCTGGTACAGCACGATGCCGGCGGCGAACAGGTCGGCCCGGGCGTCTATCGGGCGGCCCTGCACCTGCTCGGGCGACATGTATTTGAGCGTGCCCACCATGGAGCCCTGCGTGCGCGTGGCCTCGCCCGAATCCTGGATGCGCGCCACGCCGAAGTCGGTCAGCTTGACCCGCCCGCTGGTCTCTATCAGCAGGTTGGCCGGCTTGATGTCGCGGTGGACGATGCTTTGCCGGTGCGCGTACTCCAGCGCCGACAGCAGGTCGCCCATGATGCCCAGGGTCTGCTCCAGCGTGTAGAGGTTGCCCTTGTCCAGGTGGTGCTTGAGGTCGTCGCCGTCGACGAACTCCATCACCAGGAAGGCGATGTCGCCGTCGCGGTCGGAGTCGTAGACGCTCACGATGTGCGGGTGCTGCAGGCGCGCGGCGGAGCGGGCCTCGGTGCGAAAGCGCACCTCGTATTCGGCGGCCGCCTCCTCGGAGAGGTTTTCCACCTTGATGGTCTTGATCGCGACGCGCCGGTCCAGGTTCGGGTCGCGCCCCTCGTACACCAGCCCCATCGCACCCTTGCCGAGGACGTTGATCAGATCGTATCGGCCAAGTTTCTTGAGACTCATGAGGAGGTGGAATTGGGCGAGATGGGCTGAGGAGGCAAAAAAGGCGGGATGGCCTGCGGGCTACCCAAAGGCCCGGCTACGTCTTGAAACAAAAATCGATTCTAGCCTGCATCGCCGGACGGACAAGCCTCTGGAAAGCGTAACTTTTCCCGATGCGCCGCGCCTGTTGCGGCCCGTACACGCGGCCACGATCATGTTCTCAGGTACGGATGGCAAACGCGACCAGCGGCGCATTGTCGTCCGTGCGTTCGCAGCCCGGCACGATGTGGCCGCTGCCCACCAGGTAGCACTCGGTGCGGCGCAGCACCACGGCTTCGCTCTGGTTGCCCAGGTAGACCCAGGTGCCGTAGCTGGAGGCGTCGGTCAGCACGAATTGCCCGCCGCGCCACTCCAACGTGGCATGCATGCGCGAGACCCGCGGGTCGTTCAGGTTCAGCGCGGCATCGGCGCCCCTGCCCAGCGCCAGCTTGCTGCTTTTGGCGTCCAGCCTCAGGGTCTGGCCGGCAAAGCTCAGCTCGAGGAAGGCCTGGCTGGGCGAGGCGAACATGGAGCGGCCCGCCATGGTGGCGTCCTCGTCGCGCCCGGTCATCCATTCGACGCGGTAGACGTGGCTGGCTTCGGCCCGGCCGCGCAGGTACATGGGCCCCATGCTGCGCAGGGCGGCCCTTTGCACCGGCAACAGCGCGGTCCAGACGTTTTCGGTGGTGAGGATTTGCGCGGCGCCGGCCAGGTCGGCCAGGCGGGCGGCGGAATTCACGGTGTCGCCGAAACAGTCGCCGTCGATCTCGACCACTTCGCCCGATTCAATGCCCATCTGCATCTGCACCGGCGCGCCGCTGCCGCCGGGCTTGATGGGTTTTTCCTGCAGGCGCTTCTGGATGCTGATGCAGGCCGAGAGCGCGTCGCCCTCGTTGGGAAAGACGACGAACAGGCCATCGCCCAGCAGCTTGACGACCCGGCCCTGGTGTTGCTCGAAGACCTGGCTGAGCACGCCTATGAGCTGCGTCACGAAACGCGACGCGGTCTCATCGCCCAGCCGTTCAAACATGCTGGTGCTGCCCACAAGATCGGCAAAAACAACAGTGGTCATGAAAGAAGGGTCAGCCGCAGAGTAAGCATATTGTTCTCATGCTCGCGATTCTCACAGAAATTCGCGCAACGCAGGCGGGTAAAAGTCCCGGGTCTGGGCCCAAAACCCCGCGCGGCCAAGGGGGCTGGCTGGACGCGGCAGGCGAATCACGCTATGGGCAGCCTTCAGTGGAAGCCGTCCCAGAGCAGCTTGCACCCGGTGAGCAGCATACCTACATAAAGCAGGCGGTAAAACAACACCGGGCTGATGCTGCGCGCCATGCGCACCCCCATCCAAACGCCCAGCGGCGCCAGCGGCAGCAGGGCCAGCGAGGTCGCCATGTTGCGCAGGTCCAGCAGGCCCAGCCAGGCATAGGGAATCCACTTGGACAGGTTGATGACAAAAAAGAAGGCCGCCATGGTGGCGGTGAACTTCACCGGGCTCAGGCGCATGGGAATCACATAGGCGCTCAGCGGCGGCCCGCCGGCATGCGACACAAAGCTGGTGAAACCCGAGGTCACCGTCAGGATGGCGCCCAGCCAGCGCGGCGGCGGCGGGCTGTCGGGCCGGGGCGGGAACAGCAGGCGCTGCGCCAAAAACAACAAGGTGAATATTCCCACCAGGGCCGCAACGAGCTTGGCGTCCAGCAGCTTGAACAGCAAGGCCCCCACCAGCGTGCCCAGCAGGCCGAAGGGAACCAGAAACTTGAGGAACTTGAGATCGAAGTCGCGGCGAAAAGCCGCCAGCCCCAGCAGGTCCATCAGCAGCAGCACCGGCATCAGGATGGCGGCGGCCTGCGGCACCGTGACGGCCAGCGCCATCACCGGCACCGCCAGCGAACCAAAGCCCGCGCCGAAGCCGCTTTTGCTGACGCCCAGCATCAGCACGGCGGGAATCGCCACGGCGTAGAAAAAGGGGTCGGTGATCAGCGGGAAGCTCATGGCGTGTCTTTCGGTTTACCCAGGCCGTGGCGTACAGGCACAAGGAAAGAAAGGCGCCATGTTAGCCGCCGGCCGTCAATCCGGCAGCAGCACCTCATGCCGCTCAGACGCGCTCGAGGATGACCGCGATGCCCTGCCCCACGCCTATGCACATGGTGGCCAGCGCATAACGCCCGCCACTCTTGTGCAGCTGGTTGACCGCCGTGGTGGCCAGCCGCGCGCCCGATGCGCCCAGCGGGTGACCCAGCGCGATGGCGCCGCCGTTGGGGTTGACGCGCGGGTCGTCGTCCCGCACGCCCAGCAAACGCAGCACCGCCAGGCCTTGCGCGGCAAAGGCCTCGTTGAGCTCGATCACGTCCATCTGCGCCATCGTGAGGCCGGTGAGCGCCAGCACTTTCTGCGTGGCGGGCGCCGGGCCTATGCCCATGATGCGCGGCGCCACGCCGGCCGTGGCCATGCCGACAATGCGCGCCTTGGGTGTCAGGCCGTTTTTGGCGGCGGTGGCTTCATCGGCCAGCAGCAGAGCACAGGCGCCGTCGTTCACGCCACTGGCATTGCCGGCGGTCACCGTGCCGTCGGGGCGCACCACGCCCTTGAGCTTGGCCAGCGCCTCGAGCGAGGTCTCACGCGGGTGCTCGTCCTTGCTCACCACCATCGGGTCGCCCTTTTTCTGGGCAATCGTCACCGGTGTGATTTCGGCGTCGAAGTAGCCGGCCTTTTGAGCAGCCACGGCTTTGAGCTGGCTGGCCAGCGCCATCTTGTCCTGGTCTTCACGGCTGATCTTGTAATCGGTCGCCACGTTCTCGGCCGTTTCGGGCATGGCGTCGACGCCGTATTTTTCCTTCATCAGCTTGTTGATGAAGCGCCAGCCAATCGTCGTGTCGTAGACCGCGTTGGCGCGGCTGAAGGCGCTTTCGGCCTTGGGCATCACAAAGGGCGCGCGGCTCATGCTTTCCACACCGCCGGCGATCATCAAGGTGGCCTCGCCCGACTTGATGGCGCGCGCGGCCGTGCCCAACGCGTCCAGGCCGGAGCCGCACAGGCGGTTGATGGTGGAGCCCGGCACATCCATGGGCAGGCCGGCCAGCAGGGCCGCCATGCGCGCCACGTTGCGGTTGTCCTCGCCGGCCTGGTTGGCGCAGCCGTAGATCACGTCGGTGACGGCCTGCCAGTCGACATTCGGGTTGCGCGCCATCAGCGCCTTGAGCGGGATCGCGCCCAGGTCGTCGGTGCGCACGCTGCTGAGCGCGCCGCCGTAGCGGCCGAAGGGTGTGCGTATCGCGTCGCAGATAAAAGCTTGGGTCATGGTGTGTCTTTTCGAAGAGGGTGGAAATACCAGGCGTCAGGCGGCCGCGATCGGCAGGCCGACCAGTTTTTCAAGCTCGGCATGCGTGAGGCCGTCGACGGTATCTATGAGTTTCAGTCCCTGCGGTGTGCATTCGAGTGTCGCCAGGTCTGAGTAAACCCGCTTGACGCAGCCTATGCCGGTCAGTGGATACGTGCATTGGCTCACCAGCTTGCTGGCGCCCTGCTTGGTCAGCAAGTCCATCATGACCCAGGTCTGCCGCGCGCCTATGGCCAGGTCCATGGCACCGCCCACGGCCGGAATCGCGCCGGGCTCGCCGGTGCTCCAGTTGGCCAGGTCGCCGGTGGCCGAAACCTGGAAGGCACCCAGCACGCAGATGTCGAGGTGGCCGCCGCGCATCATCGCGAAGCTGTCGGCATGGTGGAAAAAAGCGCCGCCCTTGAGCAGCGTCACCGGCTGCTTGCCGGCGTTGATCAGGTCATAGTCTTCCTGGCCCTCGGCGGGCGCCGGCCCCATGCCCAGGATGCCGTTCTCGCTTTGCAGGATGACCTCTCGGCCGGCCGGCAAATGGTTGGCGACCAGCGTGGGCTGGCCTATGCCGAGGTTGACGACGGCCCCGTCAAAAATATCCTGCGCGACGCGGGCGGCGAGCTGGTCCTTGCTGCGGCGTTGGTAAGTCATGGTCATGCAGCCTTCTTCAAGCCGCCCGCTTGGGTGGCGATACGCGGGATCTTCACGACGTGGTGCACAAAAATGCCCGGCGTCACGATGATTTCAGGGTCAAGCTCGCCAAGCTCAACGATGTCATGCACGGTGGCAACGGTTTTCTTCGCCGCCGTCGCCATCACCGGGCCGAAGTTGCGCGCCGCCATGCGGTAGGTCAGGTTGCCCCAGCGGTCGCCGCGCTCGGCCTTGATAAGCGCCACGTCGCCGTGGATGGGCATTTCCAGCACATACTGCCGGCCGTTGATTTCGCGGGTTTCTTTGGCGCTGCCGTCGGCATTGCGGGCCAGTTCGGTGCCGTAGCCCGTGGGGCAGAAGAAGGCGCCTATGCCGGCGCCCGCGGCGCGAATGCGCTCGGCCAGGTTGCCCTGGGGCACCAGTTCCAGCTCCAACTTGCCGCTGCGGTACAGGCCGTCAAACACCTGGCTGTCGGCCTGGCGCGGGAAGCTGCAGATGATCTTGCGCACGCGGCCGGCCTTGAGCAGCGCGGCCAGGCCCACTTCGGCATTGCCCGCGTTGTTGTTCACCACCGTGAGGTCTTTGGCGCCCTGCGCTATCAGGCCGTCGATCAGCTCATTGGGAATGCCCGCGGTGCCGAAGCCGCCTATCAGCACCGTGGCGCCGTCTTTCACGTCCGCCAGCGCGTCGGCGACGGAAGCGGCAATCTTGTTGATCATTGAATCGTCTCCAGGAACGGCGGCCACGCCGATGAAGCATCGGCCGCCATCAAAATATTGTTCGCTATTAGAACAAGAGTTCGTATAATGAATTTTAGGAGATTTCGCTCACCATGGCAAACGCCGCATCCACGCCCACCACAGCCCACAAGCCGGGCGACGGCTATGTGCAGTCCTTCGCGCGCGGGCTGGAGGTCATACGCTCCTTCAGCGCCGACGCGCCGCGCCAGACGCTGACCGAAGTCGCCGGGCGCAGCGGCCTGAGCCGCGCGGGCGCGCGCCGCATTTTGCTGACGCTGGAAACACTGGGTTATGTCAGCAGCGACGGCAAGCTCTTCAGCCTCACGCCGCGCATCCTGGATTTGGGCTTTGCCTACCTGTCGTCCATGCCGATCTGGAACCTGGCCGAGCCGGTGATGGAAGCCCTGGTCGCCGAGGTCAAGGAGTCCTGCTCGGCCGCAGTGCTGGACGGCACGGACATTGTTTACGTGCTGCGCGTGCCCACGCACAAGATCATGAGCATCAGCCTGGGCGTGGGCTCGCGCCTGCCGGCTTACTGCACCTCCATGGGCCGCATGCTGCTGTCGGCCCTGCCCGAGGCCGAACTCATGAAGTGCCTGCAGGCCTCCACGCTGGAGGCGCGCACCAAATATACCGTGACCGACGTCAAGGAACTCGCGGCCAGGATCGCCCAGGTGCGCAAGCAGGGCTGGTCGCTGGTGAATCAGGAACTCGAGGAAGGTTTGGTGTCGATGGCGGCACCGATTACCAACCGCGCCGGCCAGACGGTGGCCGCCCTCAATATCAGCGGCCAGGCCAACCGCACCAGCGCCAAGGCCATGCAGGAGAGCATGTTGCCGCAGTTGCTGTCAGCAGCGAGCGCTATCTCGCGTCTGCTAAGCGTCCAGCGCAACTAGTGCCCGTTACGCGAATGATGCGAGGCAGATGGGGACACTTCATCTCCTCCACAGACCATTGGGGTCTTGTTTTCAATCTGCGTTCATCTGCGTCATCTGCGGATAAATTCTTCAAATCCGCAGATGACGCAGATTTACGCAGATTAAGTCATTCCGGTAACGCACCTGGAATACATAGCCTTAACACGCCCTGGCCAGATCAGCTTTTCTTGAAGCCCAAGACCAGGACGACGGCCCCCAGGACCACCGCGCCCAGGCTCAGCCACTGCGGAATGTTGACCGACTCTTTTTCCTTCACGGTCAGCTGTATGGGGCCTATCTTGGCGGCGGTGGTGTCCTTGGTGAAGCTGAAGCCGCCGGTGAAAAACCCGGCCAGGCCCAAAACAATCAGGACTATGCCTGTGATGCGTGCTGCGTTCATGGTGTTGATCTCCTCGCCGGGCTGTGAATGGTGAGAGTGGCCCCGCCCCGGAACTGCGCCACTCGCTGGTAGCAGCGTAGGCAGGGACGCGCAAACTGTCTGTAGGACGCAACCCGCGGCCCCTGTGGCCCAAGCGCTGAAAACAGGCACACACCGGCAGTGGAAAACCCCTGCGTGATACGCTTTCGCCCATGTTCACGCCCTCGCAAGCCGACGTCCGGCGCTTCTTCTGTTCCGTCTATGCCAAGGCCCGCGCCGGCCAGCCCATGGAGGCGATTGAAACCATCGCCAGCCAGTGGATTGAAGAGCACCCCGAATACCACCCGGACTTCGCCGATGCCGATGCCGCGCTCGAAAAAATGTACGACGTGGAAGCCGGCAAGACCAACCCGTTTCTGCACCTGTCCATGCACCTGTCCATCAGCGAGCAATGCTCCATAGACCAGCCGCGCGGCATACGCCAGGCCGTGGAACTGCTAACGGCCAGGCGCAACTCCCTGCATGATGCCCACCACGAAACCATGGACTGCCTGGGGCAGATGGTCTGGGAAAGCCAGCGCGCGGGACGCCCGCCTGATGGCGCGGCCTATATCGATTGCGTGCAACGCAGAGCCACTAAAGACTAGACAATAAAAAAGCCGCTGTTCCAGCGGCTTTTTTATGTGCGGGAGATCCCGGCTTAACGGAATTTCTTCTGCGGAATGGTCTTCAGGTCGCCGTCCACGGAGGCCAGGTAGTTGGCCAGTTGCTTGAGTTCGGCATTGGTGTACTGCTTGGCCATGCCGGCCATGATGGCGTTGCTGCGGCCAACCTTGGGGTTGTTTTCGGTCTTGTAGGCCTTGAGCGCCACGAACAGGTAGTCGGCGTGCTGGCCGCCGATCTTGGGGTAGGCCGGGTCAATCGGCTTGCTGAAGTTGTCGCCGTGGCAAGAGGCGCAATTGGCCTTGGCCAGCAGGGCCTTGACTTCGGTACTGGGCTCCCTGGCGGCCTTGGCCGCTTCGCCCGCGCCGTCGGCGCTGTAGTGGGCGGCGAGGTCGGCGATGTCCTGGTCGGTCAGCGAGTCGGCGATGGCGCGCATCGTCGGATGCTTGCGTTCGCCTTTTTTGTATTCATTGAGCGCGGCGGTGATGTATTTGGCGCCCTGGCCGGAAATCATGGGCACCTTGTAGACCTCGGGGAAAGAGGCCTGGTAGCCCTTGATGCCGTGGCAACCGATGCACATGGCATTCTTGGTTTCGCCGGCCTTGGCGTCGCCCTTGATCTCCTGGGCCAGGCTGGCAGCCGTCGCACAAGAGACAGCAACGGCGAATATCGTGGTGAACAGCTTATTCATTTTGCGCGCACAATCAGGTGGGGATTCATCGTATAAAACAACCTTGGATTATATCTGGGCCCGCCGCGGCCAGGCACCTGTTGCCGGCCAGGCCCCGCAAAAGCCCCCTCCACCTTCACCTCCCTGACCCAAGAACATGAAATTTCAAGGCTCAAAAAACTACGTCGCCACCCAGGACCTGATGCTCGCGGTCAACGCCGCCGCCGCCCTGAAAAAGCCGCTGCTGGTCAAGGGCGAGCCCGGCACCGGCAAGACCATGCTGGCCGAGGAAGTGGCCCAGTCCCTGGGCCTGCCGCTGTTGCAATGGCACATCAAGTCCACCACCAAGGCGCAGCAGGGCCTCTATGAATACGACGCGGTGTCGCGCCTGCGCGACTCGCAACTGTCCACCGTGGACGGCGGTGAGAAGGTCAAGGACATCCACAACTACATCGTTAAGGGCGTGCTGTGGCAGGCCTTCACCTCGGAAACGCCGGTGGCGCTGCTGATCGACGAGATCGACAAGGCCGACATCGAATTCCCCAACGACCTGCTGCGCGAAATCGACCGCATGGAGTTCTATGTGTATGAAACACGCGAACTCATCAAGGCCAGGCACCGCCCGCTGGTGTTCATCACCTCCAACAACGAGAAAGAACTGCCCGACGCGTTTTTGCGCCGCTGCTTCTTCCACTACATCAAGTTCCCCGACGCCGACACCATGAAGCAGATCGTGGATGTGCACTTCCCCGACCTCAAGAAAGAGCTGCTGACGGCCGCGATGAAAACGTTTTACGACGTGCGCAACCTGCCCGGCCTTAAAAAGAAACCCTCGACCAGCGAGCTGCTGGACTGGCTCAAGCTGCTGGTCGCCGAGGACATCCCGCTGGACGCCCTGCAAAGCAAGGACGACAAGGTCGCCGTGCCGCCGCTGGTGGGCGCGCTGCTCAAGAACGAGCAGGACGTGACCCTGTTCGAGAAGCTGGTTTTCATGCAGCGCAACAACCGCTGAAGCACAGGACCGATTCATGAACCAAAAATCCATGTTGCTCGAAGGCCTGTCCGACGCGGTCGGTTTTGTCGGCGGCGCCCTGCTGGGCTTCTGGGCCGGCCGCCTGCTGGGCCTGGACATTTTTGCGGACGGCTACGGCAACGCCGCCATAGGCGGCATCGTGCTGGTGGGACTGGGCGGCGGCGGCGGCTTGCAACTCGCACGAGCCTGGCGCGCCCGCCGCAAGAAGGCCGATTGACCCGCGGACACCTGACTGGGAGAACCCCATGCAACGCCCAACCGCCCCCTTGCGCCGCGCAGCCCTGCACAGCAGCTGCCTGGCCGCATTGCTGGCCCTGACGCTGCTCCCCGCCCCGTCCTATGCCTTCTGGGGCCTGCTCGGCAAGCTCGGCTCCGCTGCCGGCAAGGGCGCCGGCGCCGCAGGTGCCGCCGGGAAAGGTGCGGCCGGCGCGGCGGGCGTGGCCGGCGCTGTCGAGGTGACGCAGGGAGCCAATGCGGCGGCGAAGGCGGCGAAGGCCGCCGGCGCGGCGGAGCTGGGCGCGGGCGATGTGGCTGCCGCAGCCGGCGCCGCCGAACGCAACGCGGCGGCCGGCGCGATGAGCGCCGACGAACTGTCGCGCGCGGCAGGCCTGGGTAAGGCCGTGCCCGACGAAGTCACCGCCATGCTGACGGCGCCCGGCCGAAAACTCAGCGATGTGCCTGACGCCGGCACACGCTCCTGGCTATCCTTCCCGCGCAAACAGCTGACGGCGACGGATGCCGACCTGATGGTCCACGACTACGTGAGGCTGCTGGAAGGCCGGCCCGCCGCCGGGCCGCCGCCTCTGCGCGCCAAGGCCTCCCTCGAATCCGAGAAGGCCGCCGCCGCGCGGCCGGTGCCGCCGCACCGCCCGGCCGCGGATGTTCCTTGGCATGCCATGGAGCTGCTGGTGCGCGCGGCCCATGCCGGCCACGCCGGCGCCAGGAACGAACTCAACAGCCTGTGCCGGGACAATCCGCGCGGTCAGGCAGCCGCAGCCTGTGCCAGGCTGCGATCCACATGAACACACTGCTCAACAGGAAAAGGATTGCCGGATGGCCTTCGTAGAACCCGTCACTCTCACGGCGCGCGGCGTCAAGCTGGTCCCGCTCACGCTGGAACACGAGGCCGGCCTCAAGGCCGCGGCCGCCGACGGCGAGCTCTGGAAGCTGCGCATCACCTCCGTGCCCGAGCCGCATGAAACCCGCGGCTACATCGAAACGGCACTGGCCACGGCCAACCGCTTCGCTTTCGCGGTGACCGACGCGGCCAGCGGCGAAGTGCTGGGCACCACGAGTTTTCACGACATCGTGCCCGACCTCAAGCGTGTCGAGATCGGCTACACCTGGTACGCCGCGCGCTGCCAGCGCACCCACATCAACACCACCTGCAAGCTGCTGATGCTCACGCATGCCTTCGAGACCCTGGGCTGCAACATCGTGGGCTGGCGCACCGACAACTTCAACCACGCCTCGCAGCGCGCCATCGAACGCCTGGGCGCGCGCAAGGACGGCGTGCTGCGTGGCCATGCACTGCGCCGCGACGGCACCATACGCGACACCGTGATGTACAGCCTGGCCGCCGGCGAATGGCCGGAGGTCAAGGCACAGCTGTTGTACCTGCTGGACAAACCTCGAGCCTGAAGCGAGTTTTCCCATGCTCATCGATTTTTTCTACACCCTGCGCTCGGCCAAGCTGCCGGTCTCCGTCAAAGAATACCTGATGCTGCTCGAGGCGCTCGAGGCCGGCGTGGTCGGGCCCAACAGCGACAAGCTTGAAGCGCACGAAGGCGAAGGCGCCTGGAAGATCGACGACTTTTATTACCTGAGCCGCACGGTGCTGGTGAAGGACGAAAAAAACTACGACAAGTTCGACCGCGCCTTTGCCGCCTACTTCAAGGGCGTGGAAATGCTGGCCGACTTCACGAAAGACATCCCGCTCGAATGGCTGCGCAAAAACCTCGAGCTTGAGCTGAGCCCCGAGGAAAAAGCCAAGATCGAAAAAATGGGCTGGGACGAGCTCATGGAAACGCTCAAAAAGCGTTTTGAGGAACAGAAGGAGCGCCACGAAGGCGGCAGCAAATGGATAGGCACGGGCGGCACCTCGCCCTTCGGCGCCAACGGCTTCAACCCGCAGGGCATACGCATAGGCCAGGAAAAAAGCCGCAACAAGAGCGCGGTGAAAGTCTGGGACCAGCGCGCCTACAAGGACTACGATGACACCCAGGAGCTGGGCACGCGCAACATCAAGGTCGCGCTGCGGCGCCTGCGCAAGTTCGCGCGCCAGGGCAATGCCGAAGAGCTGGACCTGGACGACACCATACGCTCGACCGCGGCCAATGCCGGCTGGCTGGACATCAAGATGGTGCCCGAGCGCCACAACAACGTGAAGGTGCTGCTGCTGATGGACGTGGGCGGCACCATGGACGAGCACATCCACCGCGTCGAGGAAATGTTCTCGGCCGTCAAGGCCGAGTTCAAGCACCTGGAGTTCTATTACTTCCACAATTGCGTCTACGACTTCATGTGGAAGAACAACCGCCGCCGCTTCAGCGAAAAATTCCCGACCTGGGACATCATCCGCAAGTACAACAAGGACTACAAGCTCATCTTCGTCGGCGACGCGACCATGAGCCCCTATGAAATCCTGCAGCCCGGCGGCAGCGTGGAATACAACAACGAGGAAGCCGGCGCCGAATGGATGCAGCGCCTGACCAACGCCTTCCCCAAGTTCGCCTGGATCAATCCCGAGCCGCAAGGCGTCTGGCAGTACCGGCAAAGCATTGGCGTGATCCAGCAGCTGGTCAACCAGCGCATGTACCCGCTGACGATCAAAGGCCTCGAGGAAGCCATGCGAATGCTCTCCAAATAAGAGCCGGCCTCCTACGCGAGCCCCAGGGGTGCTCAAGTAAACTGCCCCCGTGACCCACCCCAGTACCCGTACCCACAGTACCCACTGCGCACGGACGGCCACCCCGGCAGGACTGAGCAATGCCTAGCGCCGGTTTCATCCCTGCTTCCGCCCTCCTTGCAATCCTGCTGGCGCCCCTGGCCGGTGCGCAGACGGCTGCGCCCGCGGGCAGCACCTCGGCGCCGCCTTCCACTGTCACGCAGACCGCGCCGGCCCCGCCACCACCGCCTGAAAAAGTCTCGCCCGGCCCCACGCCGGAGGGCGCCACGGGGCCCACCAGCGCCCAGCCCGAAGTCAGCGCCTTCGACATCGCGGTGCGCGCGCCCCAGCCCCTCAAGGACCTGCTCGACAAACACCTGGAGCTGCAGCGCTACCGCGCCGTGACCGACCTCGACGAGGCCGAACTCGCGCGCCTCATCGTGCTGGCCGAGCGCAATGTGCGCAACCTGGCCGGCACGCTGGGCTACTTCAGCCCCAGCATCACCATCACGCGCGAAGGCGCGGCCGGCCAGAAGCCGACCATTGTGGTCGCCGTGGAGCCCGGCCAGGCCACCACCGTGGGCGCGGTGGCGATCGACTTCGCGGGCGACATCGCCGACTCCCCCGATCCCGCCGCGAAAGCCCAGCGCGAGGGGATAGAGCGCGACTGGCGCCTGCCCGCGGGCCAGCGTTTCACCCAGGACGCCTGGGACGGCGCCAAGACCCAGGCCCTGCGCGAGCTGGTGGCGCGCCGCTACCCGGCCGGCAAGCTGGCCGACAGCCTGGCCGACGTGGACGCGCCCGGGCACAGCGCGGCACTCAGCCTCAAGCTCGACTCCGGCCCGCTCTACCGCCTGGGCCCCTTGCAGGTCAGCGGCGTGGAGCGCTACGACCCGGTGCTGGTGCCGCGCCTGGCGCGCCTGACCCCGGGCACGCCTTATGACCAGAACCAGCTGAACGAGGCACAGCTGCGCCTGGCCTCCAGCGGCTACTTCGATTCGGCCTATATCTTTGTCGACCCCGAAAGCGACCCGCAGGCCGCGCCCGTGCAGGTGCAGGTGCGCGAAGCCAGGCTGCAAAAAGTCATCCTGGGCGTGGGCGTCACCACCGACAGCGGCCCGCGCGCCTCGGTCGAGCACACCCACCAGCGCGTGCCGGGCACCAACTGGCGCGCCGTCACCAAGCTGCAGCTTGAAAGGAAGGCACCCTACGCGCAGACCGAATGGACCTCCATTCCCGACGAATCCAACTGGCGCTGGGTGGCCTTGGCGCGCGCCGAGCGCGTCGACGACGACGACCTGGTCACGCGCTCCAGCCGCCTGCGCTTCGGCCGCACCCAGGCCGGCGATCGCATAGACCGCAATATGTATGTGCAGTACGACAGGGCCAGCGTCAGCGGCAGCGGCCAGCTCAACAGCAGCGCCGCCGACATCGGCGACGGCTCGGCCCTGTCGGTCAACTATGTCTGGACCGGCCGCTATTTCGACAACCTGCCCTTCCCGAACAAGGGCTACGGCCTGGGCTTTGAACTCGGCGGCGGCAGCACGATGGGCACGCAGCACCTGCCCTTCACTCGCGCCGTGGGCCGCTGGCTGGGCATCATGCCGCTGGAGCGCGGCCGCATCGCGATGCGCGCCGAGGGCGGCGCGGTGCTGGCGAAAGACTCGGCCCGCATTCCCGGCACCCTGCTGTTTCGCACCGGCGGCGACACCACGGTGCGCGGCTACGGCTACCGCGACATCGGCATCAAGCTGGACAACGGCGTCATAGGGCCGGGCCGCTACATGGCCGTGGGCAGCGTCGAATACCAGCGCCCCATGCTGCGCGACGGCCGGCCCAGCGAGTGGGAGAACACTTTTTTCATCGACGCCGGCGCCGTGGCCGACAACCCCAAGGACATGAAGCCCTCCGTCGGCATAGGCACGGGCGTGCGTTGGCGAAGCCCCATAGGCCCGCTGCAGATGGACGTGGCCTACGGCATCAAACCCAAACAGCTGCGCCTGCATGTCAGCGTGGGATTTGTTTTCTGATGGACGCATCCACCACGCCCACCCAACCCGTTCGCCCGCCGCGGCGCCGGCTGCGCGCCGCGGCCTGGGCCGCAGGCAGCGTCGTGGCACTGGCCGTCGCCGCGACAGGTGGCGCCTGGTGGTGGGCCGGCACCGATGGCTCACTGGCCACCGCGCTCGGCTGGATGGCGCGCTCGCAGCCGCTGGGCGCCGAAGGTGTCACAGGCTCCCTGCGCGCCGGCGGCCGCGTTGAACAGCTGGTCTGGCAACAAAACGGCCTGCGTGTGGAGGTGCGCGAGTTCACGCTGGCCTGGCAGCCCTGGTCGCTGTTGCAGGGCACACTCAAGGTCAATCGCCTGGCCGCCGTCGGCGTGCGGGTCGACGACCAGCGACCCCCCTCCACCGAGCCCTCGGTGCCACCCTCGGCGCTCGGCTTGCCGCTGCCGGTGCTGCTCGAAGGTTTCTCCATCGGGCAATTTCAATGGCGCGGCGGCGCGGACTTTTCCGCATCGGGCATACACGGAAACTATTCGTTCAACGGTTTTTCGCACCAGCTTGAACTGCTGGGTGCGCAGGTCGCGCAAGGGCGCTACAGCGGCAAGGCCACACTCGCCGCGCACGGCAAGCTGCAGCTCGACGCCAGCCTCAACGGCGCGCTTGACGCAGCCCTGCCCGGCGGCAAGACCAGGGTGCCGCTGGCCTTCAAGGCCACAGCCAAGGGCCCGCTCACCGAACTGCTGCTCAAGGCCGAGCTGCAAATGGAAAACGCCGCCGCGCAAAAAAAACAGCCGCAACCCCAGGCCAGCGCCACGGCCCGCGTCATGCCCTGGGCCGCGCAACCGTTGCCGCAGGCCGATGCGACATTTCGCGACCTCGACATCGCCGCCTTCTGGCCCGACGGGCCGCAAACCCAGCTCACAGGCAGTGCCGGTGTGCGGCCGGCGGACAGCGCTCCGGTGTCATCCCTTTCCGCCTGGGGCTTGCAACTGCAGCTCACCAACAGCCAGCCCGGCCCCTGGGATCAGCACAAGCTGCCGCTGGAACGCCTTGAGGCTCAGGGCGAATGGCGCGGCGGCGCGGCCCTGGTGCGCACGCTCAAGGCCAGGCTGGGCGGCGGCGAGCTGCTGGCCAGCGGCGAATGGGCCGATGCGCCGGCGAAGGCTGCCACGGCCAAAACCCCCGCCTGGAAAATGCAAGCCAGCCTGCAACAGGTCAACCCCGCTCTTTTGCACAGCCAGCTCGCACCCCTGCCGCTGGACGGCAAGGCCCAGGCCCACAGCCAAGGGGAGCGAGGCGAGGCCATCACGTTTGACGCGAACCTGCAGGCGGCGCGCAACGACGCCGCCAGCGCCAAGAACCATCCCCTGGGCGCGCTGCGCCTGCGCGACGCCAGCGCCACCGGCAGCTGGAACAGCGAGCAAGCCGGCGGCACCCTGCTGCTTTCAGCCCTGCGCGTGCGCAGCGACGACGCTGAACTCAGCGGCAACATCGAAGCCCAGCCCGCGGCCCAAGGCGGCAAAGGCAAGCTCACACTCACCGCGCCCGGGCTGGATGCGCAAGTGCAAGGCGAGCTGCGCCCCGCCAGCGGCAAGGGCGACATCAGCCTGCGCGGCCGCGACATGGCCCAGGCCCTGCGCTGGCTGCAAAAGCTGCCCGGCATGCCCGCCTCGCTCAAGTCCGCCTCGGCAACCGGCAGCGCCGAACTGCAGGCCGGCTGGCAAGGCGGCTGGCAGGACCCGGCCCTGCAGGCGCGGCTGGACCTGCCCTCGCTGGACTGGCGCATGGCGGCATCAACGCCCGCTGCCGCCGCGGCCACCACCAAAGACGCTGGGTTGATCAAAATCCGCGCCTTCCAGTCCACACTCTCGGGCCGCTTGAGCCAGGCCCAGCTCGACACCCAGGGCCGCGTGGAAGCCGGCGCGCGCCGCTACACCCTGCAGCTCACGGCCCAGGGCGGGCGCGGCGGCGCGGCGCGCGGCACGCCGCTGGCCGACTCGCCCTGGCAAGGCCTGCTGCAGCAGCTGAACCTTGGCGTGCAGGATCCCGCATTGGGCACAGGCGCCTGGCAGCTCAAGACACGCGGCGCCGTGCCGCTCAAATGGACACCCGCGCGCAGCGGCGGCGCGTTTGAAAGCGGCGCCGGCGAGGCGCTGCTCATCGCACCTGCTTCCGGCAACACAACACCCTCACAGGCCACACTCGCCTGGCAACCGCTGCGCTGGCGGCCGGGACGTGAACTCGTCACCGCCGGCAAACTCAGCGGCCTGCCCCTGGCCTGGATAGAACTTTTTGCCGGCCCGCAAATGGCCGGCGCCGGCCTGGGCGGCACCCTGCTGCTGGACGGCGACTGGGACGCCACGCTGGGCGACACCCTGCGCCTCAAAGCCAGCCTGGCGCGCAGCAGCGGCGACATCACGGTGCAGGCTGAAACCGCGCAAGGCACCTCGGCGCGCGTCGCGGCCGGCGTCAAGGAGGCGCGGCTCTCGTTGCAAAGCGAAGGCGAGGCCGTCACCCTGGCCCTGCGCTGGGACAGCGAACGCGCGGGCACGGCCGACGGCCAGCTGCGCACGCGCCTGGCGCGCGCGCCCGCCGCGGCCGGCGGCG
>NZ_AKIV01000013.1 GCF_000282655.1 Polaromonas sp. CF318 | reverse complement strand
CAGCTAAAGTCGATACTCAGCAGAAGCTAAAAAGCAAAAGCAAAAGCAAAAGCAAAAGCAAAAGCAAGAGATAAAAAAGAGGGCGGGGAAATGCGAGGTAAACACAGCAAGGTATTGCGCTGCGCGGCTCTGTGGCTGTTGGGCGCCGGGCTCGGCCTGGCCCAGGCCCAGACCACCACGGTCGCGGGCATCACGCCCGGCCAGTTCTCGGTCAATGAATCGGGTGCGGCCACTTACCGGATCCCCATCCAGGTTCCTCCCGGCGTCGCCGGTATGGAGCCCAAACTCGAACTCAGCTACAACAGCCAAGGCGGCAATGGTTTGCTCGGCATGGGCTGGAGTTTGAGCGGTTTGAGCGCCATAGGCCGGTGTCCCCGCACCATGGCTGTTGACGGCGTCAGGGGTGGCGTCAACCTCGACATGAACGACCGTTATTGCCTGGACGGCCAACGGCTGATCCTGGTGTCGGGCACCTATGGCGTGGCCGGCAGCGAATACCGCACCGAGCTCGACGGCTTCAGCAAAATCGTCGCGTCGGGTACCGCAGGCAACGGCGTGGCCTCCTTCACCGTGCAGACCAAAGCCGGCTTGACCATGGAATACGGCAACACGGCCGACTCGCGCATTGAGGCGCAGGGTAAGGCCACGGTGCGGGTCTGGGCCGTCAACAAGATCAGCGACGTCAAGACCAATTACATGACGTTCAGCTATACCGAAGACGATGTAAATGGCGAGTACTACCCCGCCCGCATTGACTATGCCGGCAATGCCAGCAGTGGCACCAACCCGGCCGCTCAGATACGTTTTAACTATGAGGCAAGGCCGGATATTCTGGTTCGGTACAGAAATGGCTCAAAAAGCAGGAATGCACTTCGGCTGGCTTCCGTCCAAACCTATGCCGGCCTGCCGCTGCTTAAAAGTTATGCCCTTTCCTATGACACCCTGCTTGCCGGAGGTTCAACGCGGGTAACTGGCATACGGGAATGTGATGGATCTGGTGCATGCCTTCCATCGACGACTTTTAGCTGGTTGGGCGGCATCAACGGGATGGACGCAGCAGTTGTCGCAACCGACGTTAACGGGAGCGGCTGGACATCCAGCGCCTATCCGCGGCGATTCGCCGATGTCAATGGGGATGGAATGCCCGATATTGTCTTGATCGACAAGGATGAGGCGGTAGCCCACGTGTTCTTGGCCAAGGGAGACGGTTCGTTCCTGGTACAGCCGGTCTCGACGGATGTCAATGGCAACGGATGGACCGAATCAGCTTATCCCCGATATCTGCTAGATGTGAACGGGGATGGACGGGCAGACCTTGTGATGGTTGCCGAGAGCGAAGCGCTGGTGTATGTGTTTCCCGGTCAGGCGAATGGCTCGTTTTCACAGCAGGCCATATCGACCGACGTCAACGGAAGCGGCTGGATCTCCAGCGCATATCCCCGGCGATTCGCTGATGTCAACGGTGATGGCTTGCTGGACTTCGTCCTGATTGACAAGGATGAGGCGGTTCCCTATGTCTTTCTGGGTAAGAGCGATGGGGCGTTTGCAACCCAGGCCGTATCAACCGACATCAATGGCAGCGGATGGACTGAATCAGCTTATGCCCGGTATCTGATAGATGTGAACGGCGATGGGCGGGCAGACCTGGTGATGGCTGCTAACAGTGACGCGCAGGTGTACGTGTTTCTTGGCCAGGCGGATGGCTCCTTTTCACAGCAGGCGATATCGACCGACGTCGACGGAAGCGGCTGGACCTCCAGCGCGTATGTCCGGCGATTCGCTGATGTGAACGGTGATGGTCTGCCGGACTTCATTCTGATTGACAAGGATGAAACGGTACCGCATGTCTTCCTGGGTAAGGGCGACGGATCGTTTGTGCCCCAGGCTGTGTCAACCGATATCAATGGCAGTGGATGGACTGAACTGGCTTATTCCCGCGATTTGGTCGACATCAACGGAGATGGACGGGTCGATCTGGTGATGACTTTGGCCAGCGAAGCTCAGACCTTTGTATTTTTAGGCCAGGCAGATGGGACGTTTGCACAGCAGCCCATAGCGACAGACATTAGCGGCAACGGCTGGACTCTGAGTGCCTATCCCCGGGAGTTCGTCGATGTCAATGGTGACGGCAAGATGGACTTGATCCTGGTGACACAAAGTGAAGCCATCATGCATGTCTCCCTTTCCACGTTTCCAGCTGCTTTGCTGCAATCTGTTTCAAAGGGTGCTGAAATCACGGCGACGTTTGCCTACAAATCTCTCACTGACAATACGGTCTACACCAAGGACGTTTCCCCGAACGCTGCGGTTTATCCCAAGTTGGACCTGCAGTACGCGCAGTA
>NZ_AKIV01000012.1 GCF_000282655.1 Polaromonas sp. CF318 | reverse complement strand
GGTGGCCACCGCCATAGGCTGGCTGATAGGCACGCTGGCGATACGCCGCACCGGCATCTACTTCGCGATGATCACCCTGGCGCTCTCGCAGGTGGCCTACTTCCTGGCGGTGCAGATCCCCTGGACCGGCGGCGAGGACGGCATGCAGGGCATCCCGCGCGGCAAGCTGCTGGGCCTGGTCGACCTCTCGGTGGACAACAACATGTATTACTTCACGCTGGCGGTGTTCGTCGCGGCCTTCCTGGCGATACACCGCATCGTGCACTCGCCCTTCGGCCAGGCGCTCAAGGCGCTGCGCGACAATGCGCCGCGCGCCGTCTCGCTGGGCTACGACACCGACCGCTGCAAGCTTTACGCCTTCATGCTGTCGGCCGCGCTGGCCGGGCTGGCCGGCTCGCTCAAGGCGCTGGTGCTGCAGCTGTCGGCACTCAACGACGTGATGCTGAGCACCTCGACCGAAGTGCTGCTGATGACGCTGCTCGGAGGGCTAGGCACCAGCTGGGGGCCCGTGGTAGGCTCCACACTGGTGGTCAGCCTGCAGAACCACCTCGCCGCCCTGGGCGGCGTGGTGACCGTGCTCATAGGCCTGACCTTCATCGTCTGTGTATCGTTCTTCCGGCGCGGCCTGGTCGGCGAATGGCAGGCCCTGTTGCAACGCCGAGATGCCCAACAACACCATGTCCCTGTCCACGACCGCACAGCCAACACCCCTTAAGCGCCGGGCCGCCGACGTCGCCTACGACGCGATCGAAGCCATGATCGCCACCTTGCAACTGCAGCCCGGGGCGCCCGTGGTCGAGGCCGACCTGGCCCAGCGCACCCAACTGGGCCGCACCCCGGTGCGCGAGGCGCTGCTGCGCATGGTCTCCATAGGCCTGATCGTGCAGCAGCCCCGGCGCGGCCTGCTGGTCTCCAACATCGACCTGGCCGACCACCTGGACGTGATCCTCACACGGCGCGTGCTCGAAGGCGTGATCGCCGCGTGCTCGGCGCGCCGCGCCACGGCGGCCCAGCGCAAGGCCATCGTCGGCTGCGCGGCCAAGATGGTCAAGGCCGCCGAGCGCGCCAACCTCGAGGCCTATATGGCGGCCGACCACGAGCTGGACCTGGTCAACCACGAGGCCTGCCGCAACAGCTCGGCCGTCAAGAGCGTGGTGCCGCTGATCGTGCAGTGCCGCCGCTTCTGGTACGCCTACCAGCACGAGGGCGAGATCGCCGAAGGCGCGCGTTTTCACATGGAACTGGCCCAGGGCATCGCCACGGGCGACGAGGCCGCCGCGGTGCTGGGCGCCAACAAGCTCATGGACTATCTTGAGGGCTTTGCCCGCCGCGTCATCGAGATCTGACCAAGCCGCTACTGGGCGGCTTGCCGGCCCAGCTCAATGCGCTGGGCCAGAAAGCGCCATATGCGCTCATCGTCACTGAAAGCCACGTTAAAGCGCAGCCAGCCCGTGGGGTGGGGCTCCAGCAGAAACAGCTGCCCCGGGCCGAGCATGATGCCCTCGGGCGTGGCCTCCTTGGACAGCACGGCGCCGTCCGGAAGGTCCGGATGCCGGGCCCACAGGTACATGCCGGCCCCCGGCTCATGGAAAAGCTCGAATCCCAGGCTGCTTAGATTCTTTTCGGTCTTGCGATGCGCCAGGGCCAGCTTTTCCCGAAGCGACTTGAGGTGCTTGCGCCAGCGGCCGTCGGTGACCACCCCGAACGTCAGCCGCTCGGCGATGTCCGAGGACGTCAGCCCGGAAATCATCTTGAGCTGGGCCAGGTCTTCAATCAGCTCGCCTCGCGCCAGCAGGTAGCCCACGCGCAGGTTCGGGGAAATGGTTTTGGAAAAGCTGCCGATGTACACCACGCGGCGCAGCTGGTCCAGGCTGGCCAGCGTGGACCGTGAGGTCGGGTCCATGTCGGCGTAAATGTCGTTTTCCACCAGCATGAAGTCATGCGCCTCGGCCAGTTGCAGCAAGCGGTGCAGATGGGCCGCCGAGGCGATGGAGCAGGTCGGGCTTTGCAGGCGGGGCTGCGTGAAAAAGGCCTTGGGCTTGTGCTCAAGCAGCAGCGCCTCCAGCGCGGCGAGGTCGTAGCCCGTGGGAGTGCGCGGCACACCCACCAGATTGGCGCCCAGGAAACGCAGCATGAACATCAGGTTGGGATAACCCGGGTTGTCCACCAGCACCGTGTCGCCGGGCTTGAGGAGTTGCCGGGCGACCAGGTCCAGCGCCTGGCTGGAGCCCTGGGTCAGCAGCACCTGGTTCACCTCAACCGGTATCTGGTTTTCGGCCAGGGCCTCCGCGATGACCATGCGCAGCGCCATATGCCCATGGGGCAGGCCGTAACCCTCCAGCGAGGAGCCGTCCACCGACAGCTGCCGCATGCTGCGGCGCAGCGCGTCCCCGAACAGGAAATCGTGGGGCAGCCAGCCGCAGCCGGGTTTCATCGGCAGGTTGCGGTTTTCGAAGATCTGCTTGAGGTACCAGCGCGCATCAAATTTCGGCTGGGGCGGCTGCGCATAGGGCGCGCCCGATGCCCCCTCGTCGCCCCGGCGCTTGACGAAAAACCCGGCATTGGCCCGGGAAACAAGCCATCCCTGGGCCACCAGGCGATCGTAGGCTTCCACCACCGTGAAGACGCTGACGCCGTGCATGGCGGCAAAACCGCGGATGGAAGGCAGCTTGACGCCCGGTTTCAGCGCCTGCCCGGCAATCATCCCACGCAGGCCGTCAACGATCTGGCTCACCAGGGGCGTCTGTAGTTCCGGGCGCAGTGTGAGCATCAAAAAACCAAAAAAGGCAGATTGTGCATCGCAATCCTCATGCACCGGGTTGGGGAATCCATGTACAGGATTCTAGACCCGCACAGTGTGTTGAAAAGCACGCAAAGGTGTACATGGACGGGCCGGTCGCGGGCTTCTACAGTCCACCCGTCCCTTCACCCGAAACCTGAAAACACCTTCACATGCAGCCAAACCAGACTACCAGCAACGCCGCCCTGATGGCGCGCCGCCAAGCCGCCGTGACACGCGGCGTGGGCCAGGCACACGAGATTTTTGCCGGACGGGCGAAAGACGCCGAACTGTGGGACGTCGAAGGCCGCCGCTACATCGACTTCGCCGGCGGCATCGCCGTGCTCAACACCGGCCACCTGCACCCCGAAGTCATCGCCGCGGTCAAGGCCCAGCTCGACCTCTACACCCATACCTGCTTCCAGGTGGTCGCCTATGAACCTTATGTGGAGCTGGCGGAAAAGCTCAACGCCCTGGCGCCCGGCCATTTCGCCAAAAAGACCCTGCTGCTGACCACCGGCGCCGAAGCGGTCGAGAACGCGGTCAAGGTGGCCCGGGCCTATACCAGGCGCCCCGGCGTCGTCGCCTTCACGGGCGGCTACCACGGCCGTACCAACATGACCCTGGGCATGACCGGCAAGGTCGCGCCCTACAAGCTGGGCTTCGGCCCCTTCCCCGGTGAGGTGTTCCATGCCGAATTCCCCAACGCCCTGCACGGCGTGAGCGTGGACCAGGCGCTGCACTCGGTCGAGCAGATCCTCAAAAACGACGTTGAACCCGAACGCGTGGCGGCCTTCATCATTGAACCGGTGCAGGGCGAAGGGGGCTTTTACGTCGCCCCGCCCGAATTCATCAGCCGGCTGAAGGCCCTGGCCGACCGGCACGGCATCCTGCTGATCGCCGACGAGGTCCAGACCGGCGCGGGCCGCACGGGCACCTGGTTCGCCAGCGAACAGTGGCCGGTGGCACCCGACCTGATTGCCCTGGCCAAATCCATGGCGGGCGGCTTCCCCATCGCGGGCCTGGTCGGCCGCGCCGAAGTCATGGACGCACCCGGCCCCGGCGGGCTTGGCGGCACCTACGCGGGAAGCCCCCTGGGCTGCGCGGCCGCCCTGGCGGTGCTCAAGGTTTTCGAAAAAGAAAAGCTCCTGGAGCGCAGCAAGTCCATGGGCGCCCACCTTCTCAAAGGACTGCGCGCCATCGCCGAAACGGAAAAGTCCATTGGCGACGTGCGCGGCCTGGGCGCCATGGTGGCCATAGAGATCTGCGAGGACGGAGCGCCTTCCCGCCCCGACGCGGCGCTGACCAGACGCGTGGTGGCCGAAGCGGCGCGGCGCGGCCTGATCCTGTTGTCCTGCGGCACTTACGGCAACGTGATCCGGATCCTGGTTCCCCTCACAGCCTCCGACGCGCTGCTGGATGAAGGCCTGAAGATCCTGGCCGACAGCTTCGCCGCGGTGCGCTGACGGCATGGCCGGCCCGCAAACAACGATGAGCAGACAATGAGCGACAACAAGGTCCTGGTGCGCTTTTCAGGCGTGCAAAAAACCTACGATGGCGAGCAGCTTGTCGTGCAGCAGCTCGACCTCGACATCCGCCAGGGGGAATTCCTCAGCCTGCTCGGCCCCTCGGGCTCGGGCAAAACCACCACGCTGATGATGCTGGCCGGTTTTGAATCGCCGACCGCCGGGGAAATTTTCCTCGGCGGCTCGCCCATCACCGGCACGCCGCCGCACAAGCGCAACTTCGGCATGGTGTTCCAGAACTACGCCCTCTTCCCACACCTCACCGTGGGACAGAACGTGGCCTATCCGCTCACCGTGCGCAAGGTTTCAAAGGGCGAACAAGACAGCCGCGTGCAGCGGGCGCTCGACATGGTCCGCCTGTCGGGCATGTCCGACCGCCTGCCTGGACAGCTGTCGGGCGGCCAGCAGCAACGCGTTGCCCTGGCGCGGGCGCTGGTGTTCGAGCCCCAGCTGGTGCTGATGGACGAACCGCTGGGTGCACTCGACAAGCAATTGCGCGAGCACATGCAGATTGAACTGAAGGAGCTGCACAAGCAGCTGGGCGTCACATTTGTCTACGTCACGCACGACCAGGGCGAAGCGCTGACGATGAGCGACCGCGTGGCGGTGTTCAACGATGGCGTGATCCAGCAGCTGGCCCCCGTCGAAGCCCTGTATGAAACGCCCTCCAACCGCTTTGTGGCCGGCTTTGTGGGCGACAGCACGGTGCTCAAGGGCAAGGCAACCACGGCCGGCATCGAACTGCCGGACGGCCGCTTCCTCAACGGGATCAACGTCAACCAGGCGCCTGCGGGCGCGCAGGCTGAGGCCTACGTCCGGCCCGAGCGCATCGTGCTGCATCGCCAGGCGCCTGTTTCAGTTGCCGGCACACTGCCGGCCCGCGTGGCCCGCGTCATCTATTTCGGCGACCACCTGCGGCTGCTGTGTGAGGTCGGCAGCGGCCAGGCGGAGGCCACAGTCAAGCTACCCCTGACGCAGCTGGACGGCCTGGCGCCGCCGCAGCCGGGAGAGGCCGTGCATCTTGAGTTTCCCGCCGCGTTCACGCGGATTTACGCGGCATAGCAGCCTTTCTTTCTCACCCGTTTTCGATCTTCGCTTTCAAGTTTTAGCTTTCAACTTTTATCAACCACCGAGGAAGTCGCACCATGAAGAGCCCCATGAACAAAAACATCATCGCCATCGCCATGGCGTCTTGCCTGGCCGTGCCCGCGTTCGCGCAGCAGCAGATCACCGTCGTCAACTTCGGCGGCGCCAATGCCAATGCGCAGAAAAAAGCCTATTACGAGCCCTATGAAAAGGCGGGCACCAAAGTCGTGGCTGTCGAATACAACGGCGAGCAGGCCAAAATCAAGGCCATGGTCGAGACCAAAAAGGTCACCTGGGACGTGGTCGAGGTCGAGGCGCCCGACGTGCAGCGCGGCTGCGACGAAGGCCTGTTCGAAAAAATCGACTTTAGCAAGATTGGCGCCAAGGCCGACTTCCTTCCCGCCGCCGTCAGCGAGTGCGGCGTGGGCGTTTTTGTCTGGTCCACCGTGATGGCCTGGAATGCGGACAAGGTGAAGACCGCCCCTGCCAGCTGGGCCGACTTCTGGGACGTCAAAAAGATTCCCGGCAAGCGCGGCATGCGCAAGGGCGCCCGCTACAACCTAGAGTTCGCGCTGATGGCCGACGGCGTCAAACCCGCCGATGTCTACAAGGTTCTGGCCACCAAGGAAGGGGCGGACCGCGCATTCCGCAAGCTGACGGAACTCAAGCCCAGCATCCAGTGGTGGGAAGCCGGCGCCCAGCCCGCCCAGTTCCTGGTGGCCGGCGACGTGGCCCTCAGCACGGTCTACAACGGCCGCATAGACGCCGCCAACCGCGAAGGCCGCAACCTGAAGATCTACTGGCCGGGCGGCATCTACGACCTGGACTACTGGGTCATCCCCAAGGGCGCGCCCAACAAGGACGCCTCGATGAAATTCATCGCCTTCGCCAGCCAGCCCGCCACGCAAGCCGTGTACGCGCAGAACATCGCCTACGGCCCGGTCAATACCAAGGCCCTGGCCAAGCTGGACAAAAAGGTGCTGGACGATCTACCAACCTCGCCGGCCAACGCCAAAGAGGCGATCCAGATGAACGTAGGCTTCTGGGCCGACCAGGGCGAGGCGCTGGAAAAACGCTTCGCCGCCTGGGCCACGCAATAAACCCGGGAAGCAGGCCAGCATGAACAGTTTCACCAGCAAGGCGGCCCTGTCGGGCGAAGACTCCCGCGCGCTGCGCCGGGCGCTGTCGCGGGCCGATGCCCGGCGCAAATGGCGCGCATTCGCCCTGACCGTGCCCTTGCTGGTGTTCCTGCTGCTGACCCTGCTGATTCCGATTGCGGCCCTGCTGCAGCGTGCCGTCGAAAACCCCGAAGTCGTGAATGCGCTGCCTCGCACGGTCCACAGCCTCAAGGGCTGGAATCCGCAGGCGCCGCCCTCCGCCGCAAGCTACGCGGCCCTGGTGGAAGACCTGGGCCGCCTCTCCGACAGCTCGGACGCCGGTGCGCTGGCGCGCAGGCTCAACGCCGAAGTCCCCGGCGCGCGTTCCCTGGTAATGGGCGCATTTCGCGCCTTGCCGGTCACGGGATCGGCCGAGGAAATACGGGACAGGCTGGTCCAGCTCGATCCGCGATGGGCGGAACCGCCCTTCTGGCAAGCCATCGCCAAAAACGGTTCCCGCTGGACACCCGACTACCTGCTGGCCTCGGTGGACCTGCGGCGTGACAGCCTGGGTGAGGTCGAACGCATGCCGCCCGAGCAGCGGGCCTTCGGCCCCATCCTGCTTCGCACCTTCCAGATCAGCTTTGTCGTCACCGTGTTCTGCCTGGCGCTGGGCTATCCGCTGGCCTGGTGGCTGGCCTCGCTGCCGGCGCGCAAGGCCAACCTGCTGATGATCCTGGTGCTGGTGCCTTTCTGGACGTCGATCCTGGTGCGGGTGGCCGCCTGGATCGTGCTGCTGCAGTCCGAAGGCCTGGTCAATCGCGGCCTGATGGGCATAGGCCTCATAGACGGCCCCCTGCCGCTGCTGTTCAACCGCGCGGGCGTGGTGATCGCCATGGTGCACATCCTCCTGCCCTTCATGATCCTGCCGCTTTACAGCGTGATGAAAAACGTGCCTCCTACCTATGTGCGCGCCGCCGTTTCGCTGGGCAGCGCGCCCCTGGCCGCCTTCATCCGCGTCTATGTGCCGCAAACCTACCCGGGCATCAGCGCCGGGGCGCTGCTGGTGTTCATCCTCTCCATCGGCTATTACGTGACCCCCGCCCTGCTGGGCGGCGCGGACGACCAGATGCTGAGTTATTACATCGCGCGCTACACCAACGTGGAGATCAACTGGGGCATGGCCTGCGCACTGGGCGCGCTGCTGCTGACGGCCACCATGGTGCTTTACGGCGTCTACAGGCGCATCGGCAAGGCCGAACTCAGCATGGGCTGAGGCCTGCCCCCTGACGCCTGACACTTTTCCCCGACGCAGAACTCCAGGACCTTCACAGACCATGCCCAAGATCATCACCGGCCCCGCTTTTCCGCGCTATGCCACCCTGGCCGACAAAGCCGGCTGGTGGGGGGTGCGCGCGGCCTGCGTCGCCATACTGGCTTTTTTGCTGGCACCCATCCTGGTCATGGTGCCGCTGTCTTTTTCCGACAGCTCCTTCCTGGCCTATCCCATCCCGGGCTGGTCCCTGAAGTGGTACCGCAACCTGCTGGACTCGCCCGAATGGGCCCGGGCCGCGAAAAACAGCTTCATCGTGGCGCCGGCGGCCACGCTGATCGCCACCTCGCTGGGCACCCTGGCCGCGGTGGGCCTGTCGCGCACGCACTTCCGTTTCAAGAACCTGCTCATGGCGATCCTGATCGCGCCCATGGTGGTGCCCATCGTGGTGGTAGGCGTGGCCACCTACCTTTACTTCGCGCCGCTCGGGCTCGCCGACAGCTACCTGGGCCTGATCGCCGTTCACGCCGCGCTCGGCACGCCTTTCGTGCTGACCACCGTGCTGGCGACGCTCGCGGGCTTTAACCACAACCTGGTGCGGGCTTCGCTGAGCCTGGGTGAAACGCCTTTGCGGACATTTTTCCGGGTCACCCTGCCGGTCATCGCGCCGGGGGTGATCTCCGGGGCGCTGTTCGCCTTCGCCACCTCGTTTGACGAAGTGGTCGTCACCCTGTTTCTGGCGGGCGCCGACCAGGCCACGCTGCCGCGGCAGATGTTCACCGGCATCCGGGAAAACATCTCGCCGACGATCGCCGCCGTGGCCACCCTTCTCATTCTTTTCACCACCTCCCTCCTGCTGCTGCTCGAGTGGCTGCGCGGACGCAGGGCCTGAGCCTTCGCCCTCGAACACCGAAGCACTATCTCCATGAAAACACTCCGTACACTCGTGCTCATACCCATGCTTGCGGCTGCCTTTGGCTTGATGCTGTCCGCACAGGCCCAGACACCCGTTCAACTACCGGCACAGGGACTGACCGTCGCCAACTTCGGCGGGGCCAACGGCAAGGCGCAGGAGACGGCTTTCATCCAGCCCTTCAAGGCGGCCTATAAAACCGGAGCGCGGGGAGTTGAGTATTCCGGGGAACTCTCGGCCATCCGCACCATGGTCAGCGAGCGCAGGAACGACTGGGACGTGGCTGAAGTGGAGTCCGCCGACCTGAAGGCGGGATGCGACGCGGGCCTGTTCGAGCGCATAGACCGCGGCAGCATTCCCCACGCCGGCATGCTGCTGCCGGGCACCGTGCAGGAATGCGGTGTCGGCGCCTTTGTGTGGGCCACCGTGATGGCCTACGAACCGGGCCGCTTCAAGGAGGCTCCGCGCAGCTGGCAGGATTTCTGGGACGTGCAGCGCTTTCCCGGCAAGCGGGGCCTGCGCAAGGGCGCGCGCTACAACATGGAAATCGCGCTGATGGCCGACGGCGTGCACCGCCGCGACGTGTACGCCACGCTGGCCACAGAGGCGGGTGTCAAGCGTGCCCTCGCCAAGCTCGAGCAGCTCAAGCCCCACATCGTCTGGTGGGAGTCAGGTTCACAGCCGCCCCAGCGCCTGGCCTCCGGTGAGACCACGCTGTCCACCGCTTTCAACGGCCGCATCGCCGCGGCCAACCGCGAGCGGCTCAGCCCGCTGGCCATCTCATGGCAGGACGCCGTGTATGAGCTGGACTACTGGGTCATCATCAAGGGCACACCGAGGCTGGAACTGGCGCGCGCCTTCATCGGTTTCGCCACCTCGGAAGAAGCACAGCTGGCCTTTTCGCGTGAAATTCCCTACGGCCCCACGCACTTCAACGCCATCCTGCGCTACGACACCGGCCGCGCCCGCCCCGCCGCCAGCGCGCCGGTCACGGACCTGTCCATGGCCGGCAGCGACCTGCCGTCGGCGCCCGGCAACATGCGCCGTTCGCTGGCCTTTGACCCGGCCTTCTGGACAAGGGCCGGCGGGGCGGCGCTGGAAAAGCAGTTCGCCCAACGCATCAAGTAGCGGCCGGCGTGCCGCATCCGCGCCTTTCGCACTGAAACCCTTTATCGAAGTCGCATACAAACTCACCGTCCTTCTCCCCCTGCGAAAGCTGTCAAAATCACCCGACGGCTTCTCTCCCCTCCCACTTCCCCCAGCATCCTCCCGCTTTAAGGACTCCCGTTCATGGACATGAAAACTTCCCCCATTTCCCTGCTCAAAGACCCCAGCCTGTTCAAGACCGACGCGCTGGTCAACGGCCAGTGGGTCGCGGGCAAGGCCCGTTTTGACGTGAACGACCCCGCCACCGGCCGCAAGCTGGCCGACGTGGCCAACCTGGGCCCTCAGGACGCCGAAGCCGCCATCGCCGCGGCCAACGCCGCCTGGCCCGCCTGGCGCAGCAAGACCGGCAAGGAGCGCCACGCCATCCTGCTCAAATGGTTCCAGCTGCTGATGGCCAACCAGGAGGACCTGGGCCGCATCATGACCGCCGAGCAGGGCAAGCCCTTTGCCGAGGCCAAGGGCGAGATCGCCTACGGCGCGAGTTTTGTCGAGTGGTTTGCCGAAGAAGCCAAACGCGTCAACGGCGAAACCCTGCCGCAGTTCGACAACAGCCGCCGCCTGATGGTCATCAAGCAGCCGATCGGCGTGTGCGCCGCCATCACGCCCTGGAACTTCCCGCTGGCCATGATCACCCGCAAGGTTGCCCCGGCCCTGGCCGCCGGCTGCCCGGTGGTCATCAAGCCGGCCGAGCTCACGCCGCTGACGGCCCTGGCCGCGGCCGAGCTGGCCGTGCGCGCCGGCATCCCGGCCGGCGTGCTCAATGTGCTGACGGCCGACAGCACCAACAGCATCGCCGTGGGCAAGGTGTTCTGCAGCAGCGAGGTGGTACGCCACATCAGCTTCACCGGCTCCACCGAGGTCGGCCGCATCCTGATGGCGCAAAGCGCGCCCAGCGTCAAGAAGCTCGCGCTGGAGCTGGGCGGCAACGCGCCCTTCATCGTGTTCGACGATGCCGACGTGGATTCGGCCGTCGAGGGCGCCATGGCCAGCAAATACCGCAACGCCGGCCAGACCTGCGTCTGCGCCAACCGCATCTATGTGCAGGACGGCGTCTACGACCAGTTCGTCGCCAAATTCGCCGCCAAGGTCAAGGCGCTCAAGGTCGGCAACGGCTTTGAGGACGGCGTGGTGCAAGGCCCGCTGATCGAGGACGCCGCCGTCGAGAAGGTGCAGCGCCATGTGGACGACGCCCTCGCCAAGGGCGGCAAGCTGCTGGCCGGCGGCCACAAGCTCCAGGGCCAGTTCTTCGAGCCCACGGTGGTCTCCGACGCCACCGCCGACATGCTGTGCGCCCGGGAGGAAACCTTCGGTCCCTTCGCGCCGGTGTTCCGCTTCCACAAGGACCAGGAGGCGATTGACGCGGCCAACAACACCGAGTTCGGCCTGGCCAGCTACTTCTACAGCCGCGACATAGGCCGCATCTACCGCGTGGCCGAGGCGCTGGAATACGGCATGGTGGGCATCAACGTCGGCGTGATCGCAAGCGAGCACGTGCCCTTCGGCGGCGTCAAGCAGTCGGGCCTGGGCCGCGAGGGCTCGCACCACGGCATGGACGAGTACCTCGAGATGAAGTACCTGTGCCTGGGTGACATCCAGCGCTAAACCGACCGCCAACCCGCACCGGCACCGCTATGCGCCTGCTGCTTGTCGAAGACGAAGCCGAGATGGCGGCGTGGCTGCTGCGTGCCTTCAAGCAAAGCGGCTTTGTGACCGACCATGCGCCCGACGCGGCCACCGCCGAGTCGCTGCTGGCCGGCAACGACTATGACGCCGTGGTGCTCGACCTGCGCCTGCCCGACAAACACGGGCTGGCGCTGCTGGCCGAGCTGCGCAAGGACGGCAACCGCACGCCCGTGCTGGTGCTGACCGCCCAGGGCTCGCTGCAGGACCGGGTCAGGGGTCTGAACGTCGGGGCCGACGACTTCCTGAGCAAGCCTTTTGCCCTCGAGGAACTCGAGGCCCGCCTCGCCGCGCTGGTGCGGCGCAGCCGCGGCCGTTCCCACGCGCCGCTGCAGTGCGGGTCTCTCTCGTGCCCGCACGACAGCCGCGCCTTCACGCTGGGCGGCGCGCTGCTGCAGCTCACGCCGCGCGAAAGCGCGGCCCTGGCCGTGCTGCTGGCGCGCAGCGGCACGCCGGTGGAAAAATCGCAACTCTCGGGCAAGGTCTTCCCGGCCGACAGCAACGCCGGCCCCGACGCCATCGAGCTGGTGCTGCACCGGCTGCGCCGCAAGCTCGAAGGCGGCGACGTGCGCATCGTCACCGTGCGCGGCCTGGGCTACATGCTGGAACGCATCGTGCCGGAAAACACCGCGCATGAAGATACTGCGCACTGACCCCGACCGCTTCGGCATACGCGCGCGCCTGCTCACGCTGCTGCTGCCGGCCATCCTGGGCCTGCTGGCCCTGGACAGCTGGAACGACTACCGCGCCCTCAGAAACCAGGTGCAGGACGCCTACGACCAGAGCATGCTGGAGGCCGCGCACGCGCTGCAAAGCAGCGTGGCGCCGGCGCAGGACGGCTCGCTGCAGCTCAACGCGCCGGCCGGGGTGCAAGCCCTGTTCGCCACCGCCGGCCCCTTGCAGAAATACCTGCATGTCGGGTTGATAAATCACGGCGAAACACAGGCCGGGAGGACCGAGGCCACCTTGCTGGGCGCCACAGACCTGCCCGGGCCGCCACCGCCATACCCGGACCCCTACTCCCCCGACGGGGTCCGGCCCGTCTGGTACGACGATTTCTACGCGGGCCATCCGGTGCGTGTGGTGGCCCTGCGCAGCCAGGTGCTTGACGGGCAGGGCCGGCCCTTCAGCCTGCTGGTCCAGGTTGCCGAAAGCACGGTCCCGCGCGACCGGGCGCAGGACGCCACCTTGCGGCAGGAACTGATACGCGACGCGCGCATGGTGCTGGTGATGGTGCTGCTGGTCTGGCTGGGCGTGACCTGGTCGCTGCAGCCGCTGGAGCGCCTGCGCAAGTCGGTGCTGCAAGGCAAGGGGGACGAGCTCAAGCCGCTGGACACCAGCGGCGTGCCGCATGAAGTGGCGCCCCTGGTCGAGGCCCTGAACCAGCACCTGGCCAGCTACCGCGAGCTGCTGGAGCAGCAGTCGCAGTTCCTGGCCGATGCCTCGCACCAGCTGCGCACGCCGCTGGCCATCATGCTGACCCAGGCCGGCGTGGCGCTGCGCGAGAAGGACACCGGGCAGATTCACACCACCCTGCGCGCCATGGTCGCCCAGATCGCGCGCAGCCGGCGCCTGTGCGAGCAGCTGCTCTCGCTGGCCCACGCCAACGAGAGCGCGCCGCCCGCCGGCATGCCGACCCTCGTCGACCTCAACGCCGTCGCCCGCGAGGTGGTGCTGCAGCACCTGGCGCTGGCCCATGAAAAAAACCTCGACCTCGGCTGGGTCGACGCCCGCGGGGATTCGGCGGACACGGCTGCGGCGGACGATGCGCCGGCGCCCGCGGTCCCGGTGCTGGCCCGCGAGCCCGAGCTGCACGAGGCGCTTTCCAACCTGGTGCACAACGCCATCGTCTACACGCCGCCCGGCGGCCAGATCACCGTGATGGCGGGCAACCGGGACGGCATGGCGCTGGCCGAGGTTCGCGACAGCGGCCCCGGCATTGCCCAGGCGCGGCGCGCGGAAGTGTTCGAACGCTTTCATTCGGCGGGTTCGGTGGCGGAAAAGGGCTCGCATGGAGCCGGCCTGGGCTTGTCCATCGCGCGCGCCTATGCCAGGCGCAACGGCGGCGACATCGAGCTGGCCGACGGGCCCACAGGCACCGGGCTGCGCGCCATCCTGCGCCTGCCGCTGGCGGCGGTTCCGCAGCGCTGAAAGCCCGCGCCGGGGCGGCCGCGAGGGGCTCGCACCCGTTAGTGATAACACGTATTTTGGCCCCGGCCGCGCAAAACGAAAGCCGATTGGAAGCCTCGCTTCCTAACATCCCCTCCAGCCCGAACGCCCCCAAGCCGCATTTCCCGAGCGGCCCGGGACCGGGACACCACCCCAAGGAGACACGGATGACACACCCCCCGTTTGCGACAAGGCCCTTCGCGGCCCAGCCATGGAGCGCACCACGATGAACTTCAACAACCGCAATTTTGTACGGGGCCTGTGCCTCATGGCGATCGCCCTGGTCTTTGGCGGGGTGTCCTTCAGCTACACCATGGGCGAGCTGAGCCGCTCCGGGCCCGGCCTGTTCCCGCTGCTGGTGAGCTCCTTCCTGTTCGTCATCGGCGTGCTCACCGTGGTGCGCTCGCACTTTGTCGACCCCGTGCCGCTGGACTACAGCGCCAAGAACATCGCCATCATCCTGGTGAGCCTGGTCGGCTTCTCGGTGATCTCCCAGTTCGTCAACATGATCCTGGGCATCGTCTTCCTGGTGTTCTGCTCCACGCTGGCCGGCACCTCGTATTCGCTGGTGCGCAACGTCAAGATCTCCATCGGGCTGATCGCCGTGGCCTTTGCCTTCAAACAATTTCTCGGCCTGAGCCTGCCGCTGTACTGATATGGACGTCCTGCACAACCTCGCCTTCGGTTTCGAACACGCGCTGACGCTGCAAAACCTGCTGTATTGCGCCCTGGGCTGCACGGTGGGCACGCTGATCGGGCTGCTGCCCGGCCTGGGCCCCCTGTCCACCATCAGCCTGCTGCTGCCGCTGACCTACTCCATCCCCACCGGCGGCGCCCTCATCATGCTGGCCGGCATCTACTACGGCGCGCAATACGGCGACAGCGTGAGCGCCATCACCATGAAGATCCCGCATGCCAGCAGCATCGTGGCCTGCATAGACGGCTACCAGATGACGCTCAAGGGCAAGACCGGCCTGGCGCTCTTCACCGCCGGCGTCTCCAGCTTCATTGGCGGCACGGTCGCCATCGTGGTGCTCTCGACCATGGCGCCCGCGCTGGGCGAAGTCGGCTTCCTGTTCGGGCCGGCCGATTACTGCGCGCTGATGCTGCTGGGTTTCTTCTGCGTGAGTTTTGTCAGCAGCGGCAGCCTGCTCAACGGCTTGGCCATGGCCATGGTCGGCGTGCTGCTGGGCATGGTCGGCACCGACGTCAACAGCGGCGTGGCGCGCTACACCATGAACCTGCCCTTCCTGATGGACGGCATAGGCCTGATCAGCATCGCGCTGGGCTGCTTCGGCATTGCCGAGGTCGTGAAAAACCTCGACAACAAAAACGTGCTCACGCCCTTTAACGGCAAGATCAAGCTCATGCCCACCTGGCCCGAGTTCAAGCGCATCATCCCCAGCGCGCTGCGCGGCAGCGTGATCGGCTCCGTACTGGGCATACTGCCCGGCGGCGGCCCCACCATCGCCCAGTTCGCCGCCTATGCCGCCGACAAAAAGCTCAGCAAGTACAAGCACGAGATCGGCACCGGCTGCATCGAAGGCGTGGCCGGCCAGGCCGCCGCCGACGAGGCCGCCGCGCGCACCAGCTTCATCCCGCTGATGGCCATCGGCATTCCCGAGAACGCCGTCATGGCGCTGATGATGGCGGCCTTTGTGGTCAAAGGCATACAGCCCGGCCCCAACATGATCGCCACCCACCCCGACCTGTTCTGGGGCCTGGTGGCCAGCATGTGGATAGGCAACTGCTTCCTGCTGGTCCTCAACGTGCCCCTGGTGCGCTACTGGCTGTCGGTCTTCAAGATCCCCTACACCGTGCTGTTCCCGGCCATCCTGTTCTTCTGCTGCATAGGCACTTACAGCATCAACAACAGCCTGGACGACATCTACACCACCGCCGTGTTCGGCTTTATCGGCTACCTGTTCCTGCGCCTGGACATGGAGGCCGCGCCGCTGCTGCTGGGCTTCATCCTGGGCCCCATGCTGGAGGAGAACTTCCGCCGCGCCATGCTGCTGAGCCGCGGCAGCTTTAACGTCTTCGTCAACCGCCCCATCAGCGGCACCCTGCTGAGCGTCATCGGCATCCTGGTCGTGTGGCAGACGGTGGTGTTTATCCGCAAGCTGATCAAGTCGCCCGACCACCACATCCATTCGGAGAGCCAGAGCGCCAAGGCCCCAACGCCTGTCGCGGCGGCGGCCACCTCCGGGTCGCTGGCTTCCGGCGAATAAGGCCCACCCCCACAACAAGCCCCCGAAACGGCCCTTGCGGCGGTTCCGGGGGCTTGTTTCATGCGGCCGTTGTGTTGAAATAAGCCTCTCTTTGAGGAGACCTTACAACATGAACCGCAGACTCTTCGTCCAGGCCGGCGCCACCGCGGCCTTTGCCCTCTTCCTGCCGGCGGTCCTCGCCCAGTCCACAAGCTCGAAACGCCAGGGCATCGTGATCCAGGTCAGCGACAACGACCCGGCCAAATGGAACCTGGCGCTCAACAACGCCAAAAACCTGCAGGACGACGTGGGCGCGGCCAATGTCGACATCGAGATCGTCGCCTACGGCCCCGGCATAGGCATGCTCAAGCTCGAATCCCCCACGGGTTCACGCATCGCCGATGCCGCCAAAGCCGGCGTCAAGGTCAGCGCCTGCGAAAACACCATGCGCGCCCAGAAGCTCACCAAGGACGACATGCTGGCCGGCATCAGCTACGTGCCCGCCGGCGTGACCGAGATCATGAAGAAGCAGCACGAAGGCTGGGCTTACCTGCGGCCTTAAAGCCTAAGGCCCGCAAACAAACCTCAAGGCTGTTCAGCCCCTTCCAGCCGCGCCGCCTGCACCGGCCGGTGAAAGCGCTGGTTCAGCTTGCCGCGCCAGTGGTTGATCAGGTGGTAGATCAGCTGGAAACAGACGGTGAAGATCCCTATCACCAGAGCGATCAGCAGCAGCCTGTCGCCGGCCTTGGGCAGGGTTTCGATGGCGCGCAGCGTGACGGTGGTGGCCTCGACCACACCCACGGCGGCGCCAAAACCCGAGGACAGCACCATGACAAAAAAGGCGCGCACCAGGCCCATCACAAACAGCATGGCCGCGACGGGCGAGCCGCTGCGCAGCTGGCGCATGGCCTCGACCGCGTGGTCGGACACATAGGCCGCCGCATACAGCGTGAGTGAAAGCACCACCGCCAGCCAGGGCGTCATGGCGAACTGCCGCTGGCCAAAGTGAAAGCCCGGCACCACATTGACCAGGAAGAACATCACGACAAAGGTGGGCACGGTTCGCAGCAGTGCGACCAGCCAGGCGGCCGGCGTGGCGGCCAGGCCGTTGTGAAAGCGCGCGGCCGCCAGCGGCGCGCCCAGCAGCATGCCGCCCAGCAAGGCGCAGGTCGCAATCTGGAAGTTCACCACCAGGCCGGACAGGAACTCCGGCAAAAAGCGCGGCAGCAGCTCAAGCATAGGCGCCCCCACTCAGGGCCAGGCGCGACTGCCAGACATCGGCCAGGCGGTGCACCACGGCAACCAGCAGCATGTAGAAGATCAGCAAAAAAGTGTAGGTGGTGATGCGCTCGCTCGAAAACGACGCGACGTCGGTCAGCGCCGCCAGCAGTTCGGGCACCCCCATTACCGACGCGGCCGGACTGCCCCGGGTGGCGTTCACGACAAAAGCCACCATCTGCGCCCGGGCCCGGTAGACCGCGGCGCTCAGCGCGGGCTGCGCCGGCGCGCGCTCCTCGCGCAGCGTGAGCATGGCCTCGGCCACGGCCTGCCCGGCATTGCTGCCGTTGAACAAGCCCAGCACCAGCACGGCCGCGGCCAGCGCCACCAGCGGTGAGGTGGCGCCCATGGCGCCGACCACCGCACCGGCCAGGATCATCAGCAGGATCAGCGGCGTCGATTGCATGGGCCAGAGCACGCAGCGCATGGACCAGCGCACCCACGGCGTGTGCGAAGTCAGGCCCGCACCAAAGGCCAGCGCGAAAGCCCAGGTCGCGAAGACGGCACCCGCCACCAGCAGCAGGGAGAACCACACACCTTCCAGCAGAAGGTCCAGCGCCACCCAGGTCTTGAACATGGCCAGGGTGACCCGCGTGCCGGTGGCCTGGTAGATGAAGTGTTCAAGCTGGTCGACCCTGGCCGCGAAGGAGGTGGGCGGCAGCTGGTTGTCCAGCGGCGCCTTCACGCAGGCCGGGTCGTTCAGGGCGCTGATCTGCGCACAGGTGCTGCTGGACCAGAGCTTGCGCTGCTGCGCCAGAAAGGGCGAGTCCACCCCGTGTTTCCGGGCCAGGGCCTGCAGGGCACCCGAGATGTGCAGCTGCTGCATCGAAAGCGCCAGCACGTCGGCCAGGCGCTCGCCGCCCTCGCGCGCCACGGCAACGCCCCAGGGCAGCGGCGCAAAGCCGAACTTGCTGTCATAGGCCGCGGCAAACGCGGGCTGCTGCAGGTAGGACGCGAAAAAACTGTCGTCCTGCGCGACCAGCGAGCAGCCGCCCAGGCGCAGCTCGTCGACCAGGCTGGAGGCTTTGTCAAACAGCTTGAGGCGCGCGCCGTTGACCGACAGTTCGGCATTGGTGCTGTTGCCCACCGTCACGCAGACGGTGTTGCCGCGCAGCTTGACCAGGCCGCCGATTTGCAGCTCCTTGCGGCCCAGCACAATGGTTTGCGACTGGTAATAGTGCGGCCGCACAAACAGCGCTTCGCGGTCCCGCTGCAGGGTGTGGCCCATGGTGGCGATGACCAGGTCGACCCGGCCCTCACCGAGCAAGGCCAGGCGATTGGCCGGCGTGACCACCACCAGCACGGGCTCCACACCGAGCGAGCCCGCCAGCTGGTGCGCCAGCTCGATTTCAAAACCCTGCAGCGCGCCTGCGGCGTCCTCGAACGCGAACGGCGGGTAGCCGGTGCGCACCCCCACCCTCAGGGTTTTGCTGCACAGCACGCGCGCGAGCACGTCCACCGCGTCATCGCATTTTTTGGCTTTTTGTGCGGCGGCCTGCGGCGCAGGCGACAGTTGCGGCTGGCGCGCATCCTGGCCGGCGGCGCCCAAGCTCAGCAGCAGCGCCAGGCCCAGGACCAGCAGGCGGCGCAGCAGCACCCCGGCTCGCATGGCAGGGCCGCTGTTATCCGCGCTGCGAATCGCCATCAAGCGTCCTCATGCTCATCATGCTTCCAGCTGATTTCCACCAGGTCGAAGTCGACAAACCAGTAGCCGCCCATCCTGTGGATGCCCCGCCCTTCAAAACGCGCCCGCACCTGCGGGCTCAGGCAGGCGAGCTTGTACGCGGGCAAAGGCGCCGAAGCGCAGTAAGCGATGCGGGCCCGCAAGCCCAGCGCATCGGCCATGGCCTCGGTCTTGCTGAAATCAAGAAACACGTTGTGCGTCATCACGGCCAGGCCGCCCGGCGCCAGGTGGCGGCCCAGGCCCTGCAAAAACGGGTCCACGCTGCGGCGGCCGTCTATGCCGCCGGCGCTCCAGCTCGGCAGGCGGCCGTCGCCTTCGATGTGCTCGGCCGCGAACTGCGGCAGGTTGGTGACCACCAGGTCAAAGCAGTCGTTCCCGCAGGCCGACCACATGTCGCCCTGGACCAGGCTGGCCCTGGCCCGCAGGCCCTCCTGGTCCAGCAGCCCTTGCGTCGCCTGGACGGCCAGGGCCTCGAGTTCAATGCCGACAGCGCTCTGCGCCCCCAGCGCCAGCAAGGTCGCCATCACCACGCCGCTGCCCGGTCCCATCTCAAGCGCCCGGGACGACAGCACGCGCGCCGGGTGCTTGCGCAGGTAAAGCAGCAAGGCGGCGGTGTACTCGCTCGGACTGAATAAGTTGTGGTCGTTCAAAACAGCCTTCTTGAATCCCAAAACCGCGGGCATCACAGGGGACGCAGCCGGCTGGAGGCGCGGCTCGAGCGATAGTAACCTATGGATACACCTTTGTGACTACATCCGCGCCCGCCGCCGCCTCGCCGGGCGGGCGGGCGCGCAGTACCATGGCCAAATCTGCCGCACAGGCATCGCCGCACACACCGCCATGGAAATTGAACTCAAGCTCAGGCTGCCCCCTGACGCGCTGGCCGCACTGCGCGCCGACCCGCTGTGGGCCGATACCGATACCCGCGCCACGCACCAGCAGTTGGACAATATTTACTTCGACACGCCGCAGCGCGCGCTGGCCCGGGCCCGCATAGGCCTGCGCCTGCGCAGCGACGGCAAGCACTGGCTGCAGACCGCCAAGGGCGGCGGCAGCCGCGCGGGCCTGCACCAGCGCGCGGAAATCGAGTTCGCGGTCGCCGGCCCGGCCCTTGAATGGGAGCCGCTCAAGGGCACGGCCTTTGCGCCCGTGCTGGAGCCCCTCAAGGCCCAGTTGCAGCCGCAGTTCCAGACCCGCTTCCAACGCGAGATCCGCCACATCACCGGCGCCGCGGGTGGCGTCATCGAAGTCGCCATCGACCAAGGCGACATCCTGGCCGGGGAGCGCAGCGAGCCGCTGTGCGAGGTGGAACTGGAGCTCAAGAGCGGGCCGGTCGACGACGTGTTCGCACTGGCCCTGCTGCTGGTGGAGCGCCACCCGCTGGTGCTGGACAACCGCAGCAAGGCCGAACGCGGCGACCGCCTGGCCCAAGGGGCGGCCCCGGCACCACCGGCCAAGGCCGCCACGCCTGATACGCCCCAAGGCGACGATGCACGCGCCGCGGCGCGCACAGCCATAGAAGCCGCCCTGGCCCACTGGCAAGCCAATGAAGCCGGCTTCCTGGCCCAGGCGCAAGGCGAGCGTTATGACAGCGAATACCTGCACCAGCTGCGCGTGGCGGTGCGAAGGCTGCGCGTGGCCTGCGGCCCGCTGGCACGCGCGGCCCAATGGCAACAGGAAGCGCTCGCGCCCGTGCAAGACAGCCTGCGCACCCTGGGCCAGCGCCTGGGCATCGCACGCGACTGGGACGTCTTCATCGAAGAAACCTGGCCGCCGCTGGCGGACGGCCTGAACGACGCCGCCCTGCGCCAGAAACTCCACGAAGCCGCCGGCCTGCAACAGGCCACTGCCCGCCTGCAGGCCCAGGCCGCCCTCGAGGAGCGCGACACCCAGCGCCTGCTGCTGCAGCTGGGCCGCTGCCTGGCGCAGCCGGACAACGATGGCCCGGCCGTATCCTTCGACGAGATCACGGCGCGGCTCGAGAAACTCGCCCACAGGCTGCGGCAGGCCCTGCCCCGGCTGGACCACCTGAGCCCCACCCGCCTGCACCGCCTGCGCATCACCGCCAAGAAGCTGCGTTACCTCACGGAGTTCATCGCCGGTCGCTGCGATGCCAAAGCCACCGAAGACTGGCTGGACTGGCTCAAAAAAGCGCAAACGGTTTTTGGCGTGCACAACGACCGCGTGACCGCCAGGGCCCACATCGAAGCCCTGTGCGCCGGCATGGAGCAGCCCGGCAAGCTGCAGCACACGCTGCAGGCGGCGCTGCGCGAGCAGGAGCAGCCGGAGCTTTCGCTGCCGCACTTGCCTGAGCGCTACTGGCGCGCTTGAAAGCCAAAACCGGGGTGTAAAATCGCTGCGAGCCCGCTCCTGGCGAGGCTCAGCGCAAAGTGGTTCGTCAGCAACCACCTAGATGCGGGTGTAGTTCAATGGTAGAACGGCAGCTTCCCAAGCTTCATACGAGGGTTCGATTCCCTTCACCCGCTCCATGTCTCTGTAATTGATTGATTGATTTCTTTCAAGAATGGCGACCGCGCTGGCCGTCGTTGCGGGTCCATTCGACGAGCCTGTTAGACATGATCGCTCACTTCATCGATCGATTTGACTTTCAGATCACCGTCAAACCCGCCAGTTATGTACGCAGACAAACAATCTGAGAACTCGTCGAGGAGCGCCAACCCTTTTGGGTCGTAGTCGTTCTCGGCGGTAAGTGTGAGTCGCGAACCGTCCCAGGCGCATGTAACGTTCGCGTGCCATTTGCGATGTTCCGCAAACTCCTTCGCGATGTCGATGGCAGCCTCCGAGCCAGCATCCTTCGGAACACCATCGCATACGAGAACGGCTCGATAGATCATGTTTGACGTGCGCGCTGAGCGGGCGGCGAAGCCGTCCGCTCCAGCAACCGGTTAAAGCTCATCAATGGCATCGATCTCGACCTCTGGATTGAAGTGATACAGCACCAGGTAGTCATCCCAACCGGAATCGCCGGTGCAAATAGTCATCGAAGACTTGCGGAGCAAGCTACCGAACGTCGGATGCGCATACAGCTTTGCTTCGACGATGCTCCATAGATGAGCCCGGTTCGAAGTCTTGAAGGCCAGGTTCAGATATCTGCCGTTGTCTTCTCCCTCTTCCGCTCTACTGCGAATGACACAGGACTCTGTGTTCGCGATGGATTCGAACTGCTCGCGCAGCATCGCCAGATCTAGCGCAGGGGCAGCATCTGGATGCACTTGAATGCACAACTCAGCAGGATCTGTGGGGTCAGATGCGGATGTCATGGAACAACGCTCGGTTCGAGGACAGGATCGCTTTAACGCAAAGGTGACCGGCACGTTGGGCCTCATTTCCACACGCGAATCTCGTACTTGATCTTCAGTGACGTGCGCTCGGCGCCATGATCTCGACCGCCCTCAACTTCTACAACCTTTACCAGCGCCGCCCCGTCTTCGCTCACGAAGACGGCGATCTCGCCGACATGGATCGGCGCGGTGTAACTGAAGTCAAAGACCCTTGGATCGTCGATCTCGTGAAACTCCCGCGCGTATCGAGCGAGAGCCACCTGCTGTGGCCTATCCGCGTATGCGTGAATGGATGTCCCGCCTCTGGTACTCCAACGAGTCACAATCGATCGAGCATCGCCTGGAGCAAACTGGATCTCAAACTTGCTCTCATTGAGCATGTAATCGAACTTCGCGCCGCCGTTTGGCCCCATTCCGGAAGTAAAGTGTTCAGCGAATGTGGAGTTCAGTGACTCGACTTCCTCTCTCATATCGGCAGGGTAGTCGCGGAGCGCAATCCCAGCATCCCGCAGGCGAGCCCAGCCGGCGCGGTAAATGAGTGGGTTGGGATCGTAGCTTCCAATGAACACAGTCGAGATCCCTACGCGCGCAATTAGGTCAGCGCAACTTTCCTTCGCAGAACCGACATCAATGCACGGCTCCAACGTCGTGTAGAGGGTCGCGCCGCGGAGGCTTAGACCGCTCAATTCAGCGAGCTCAATCGCAGCGCGCTCGGCATGCTTTCCACCACCTCGGCAAGCGGCGGCAATCAGCACTCCATCCCGAGCAACAGCGGCCCCAACTCGCGGACCCGGCGAGGTGGCCTTCTTCATCTCGTCGATGGAGGACCGCATGAACTCGCGATCTTCATCGGTCACGGGTGCGCGGCTCATGAGGCCCAACGTTTGACATGAGCGGTGACCGACCGGCGCAGCCGGTTGGGCATCCGCTCGATTGACGGGTTAGCCCTCAATACAGCGTTTAGGCAGCCACTGAGGCGGCCAATCGCTACGGGCGCGGCACTAGCAATCGGGCGGCCGCTACCGACAGAACCCCACCGATAGGGAGCGACAGCAAACCAGCGACCCAGCCAGACGAAATGAACGTGAGCACTATTGCTGAAAGGCCAAAGATCGCAAGTGGATTGCGAAGCCAAAAAAGATGCCGCAGCTTTACTGAAACGGGGATGTGAAGTAGCAGCCATAGGCCAACCAACCCAGTGAAGAGAACACCCCAACCATTCCATACCCAGAAGACTTTTTCTGACGCGTTGTGGGGCCTCGACTAGCGCGTTAGATTGATGCCAGGGACTTCGACTGCTTGGACTGGCTTGACCTGTAGCGGCGCGAGGAGCGCCTCGACTTGACCCTCTGGCGTTTCATCGCACTCGACGCGAAGAAGAAAAGAGCCTCTAGCCGAGCGGTAGATTGTGCAACCTGGGATCCCCACCAGCGAACCTTGTACGGCAGGCAGATTGGTGTGGGTACATCCATCAAGCTCGAAAATATGAGTTGGCATAAAACTCTCCTTTGAGGGCTAACGTAATTTAGACTGCAAAACCTGCGGCTTAACTTGGTGGCTGAGGTTTAACTTGGTCATAAAAATCGTCCGAAAGCCTCTTGTTCATTGGGTTTTCGGAAAATATACTGTATTTCCATACAGGCAAATACTTCCATGAAACCCGGTAACCCACCGCTGCAATCGACCCGCTTGCTCGACCAGGTCAGGGAGCGGATTCGCTATCTTCACTATAGCTTCAGCACCGAGAAGCTTTATGTGTACTGGGTGCGTTTTTTCATCCGCTGGCATGGTTTGAAGCATCCGCGCGACATGGGGGCGAAGGAGGTTGAGGACTTTCTGACTATGTTGGCCACGGAACGCAAGGTTTCAGCATCCACACACAACCAGGCCCTGAGCGCGTTGCTGTTTTTATACCGGGAGGTGCTTGGCGTCGATCTGCCCTGGCTCGACAACATCAACCGACCGACCCGCGCGCGGCGGATTCCCTCAGTGCTGACCAAGGACGAAGTTGCCGGTTTGCTGGCAGCGATGGATGGAACTGCTGGGCCACTCTGATGTGAGCACCACCATGATTTACACGCATGTGCTGAAGGTTGAGGCCGGGCAGACAATGAGTCCGCCGGATTCGATCACTGGGAGGAATGTCTGCTTTGCGGTGAGGCAGTCATCTATGACGAACCGCCGCGCCGCTTCAACCACCTCATCAAGCCGCCGACCACAGGCAGCTTCTCATACAGCTCTTCAGCCGCATCCCAGTAGTCGCGGTGCAGCGTGATGCGGCCTTCGCCGTCCAGCACCAGGTGCGAGCCGCCCAGGATGCGCTGCGCCTTTCCCCGCTGGAAATTTTTGAAGGCAAAGTGGAACTCCCAGGTCAGGAAGCACTGCTCGCCTTGCACGATGCGCCCGGTGACGACGAAGCGCGGGTTGTCCAGGCTGGCGTACATGTGGCGAAAGATCCGCTGGATTTCGGCCACGCCTTGCACGTCGTTGAAGGGGTCCTTGAAGCGCGCGTCGGGGGCGTAAATGGCGCCCAGGGTTTCCACGCCCGGGAGGGTGAGAAGCTGGAAGGTGTCTGCAATGCGGTCGACAGCGGAGTTCGCGGAGTGGGCGGAGTTCATGGATTTTCCTAGGCCTGCCTGAGGCGGCGGGTTGCCGCGAAAAACAAAGGGTAAGGCAAAAGCCGCAGGGCTTTCATCCAGCGGGTAAAACGTTTGGGAAAGTGGATTTCAAACTCTCCGCGTGCCCAGCCCTTGAGTATTTCTTGGGCCGCCTGTTCGGGGGTGATCAAGGCGGGCATTTTGAACCGGTTCTGCTGCGTCAGCGGTGTGTTGACAAAGCCGGGGTTGATGAGCGACACGCCGACACCCTGGGCATGGAGGTCCAGGTACAGGGTTTCGGCAAGGTTGATGAGCGCGGCCTTGGTGGGGCCGTAGGCCAGGCTGTTGGGCAGGCCGCGGTAGCCGGCCACGCTGCCCATGAGGCTGATGTGGCCGCGCTGGGCGCTGCCCGTGTGGGGCTGCCGCGCCAGCAGCTGCGGCACCACGGCGTCCAGCATGTAGAGCGCGCCCAGGTAATTGACTTCGTTGTGGCGCAGCAGGTCGGCCAGGTCCATGTGGGCGGCATCCATGGCGTGGTAGTGGCCGGCGCAGTAGACGACGCAGTCCAGCGCACCCTGCGCGGCCAGGGATGCTGCCGCGGCCTTGACGGCCGGCGCGTCGGTGACGTCCAGCGGCAGGGCCAGGGCACCGGGGTGGGCGTCGACAAAGCTGTTGAGCGCATCCGCGCCGCGGGCCGACACCACGACCTTCGCGCCCTGGGCGTGCAGCGCCGATGCGGTGGCCCGGCCTATGCCGGTGGAGGCGCCCACCAGCCAGACGGTGCGGCCGCGCCAGTCTTGCATGCGAGAGTTCAGAGCCATGGCGGTCTATCGTTTGGTGAAGGACAGCGTCACTTCGCCCAGGCCCACACCCCATTTGCGCATGGCGGCCTTGTTGAGCATGACCTTGTCGTTCATGAGGTACATCCAGTCGTCAAACTGCACGTTGACCACCCGGCCGTCCACCGGCAAGGCCAGGGTGTAGGCCCAGTTGAAGGCGTTGCCGCTTTGCCGGCCCTCGGCGGTGCCCACGACGTCGTCGGCCTGGCCGGTGTAGCGGCCGTCGGCGTGGCGCGTCAGGCGCCAGATGCGGCGCTGGGTCGTGCCGTCGGAATAGCTGAAGGCTTCGTCGAGCACGCCGGCGTCGCCCTTCCAGGTGCAGGTCATCACCACGGTAAAGCGCTTGACGACCTTGCCCGAGCGGTCGGTGAAGATGCCGTAGGCGTCGAGCGTGCCGTTGAAGTAGTCGCGCAGTTCCAGCACCGGGGTTTCTTTGGCGTAGTCCTGGACTTGCGGCGTGCCGCATGCGCCCAGCAAGGCGGCGCACACCACGGCGGCGAGAAGGAATGGGCGGTGGAAAAAGTTGCGTTGTGTCATGGGGTGTGCGGCGGGGCCGTGGTTGAGAGGATGAAAAAATGGAGCGCGCCGGCCGCCAGGGCTTTGAGCGCGCAGGGCAGGAGGCAGTAGGCGGCGGTCAGCAAGGCGGACGCGTTGGCATCCCGCACGCCGGGCACATAACCGAGCCAGCCCAGCAGAGGCAGGGCCAGGCCGGCGGCCAGCGCGAGGTTGAGCTTGGTGGCGAAGTTCCACCAGCCGAAGTAAGCCCCTTCGGCGCGGCCGCGGTCGCCGGCCCTGGCGATGACGCCGGCCAGCAGCGCGCCGGGAAGGACCAGGTCGCTGCCCAGGGCTGCGCCGGACAAGGCGCACACCAGCAAAAACCACGGCGCGTCGCCCGCGCCCAGCAGGCTCGCGCCCAGAAAAACGGCAATGGACAGCAGCATGCCGAAGCGCCAGCTGTGCACCAGGCCCCAGCGCTTGACCGCGCGCAGCCACAGCGGCATGGACAGCGCGCCGCACACAAAGTACACCGCCAGCGCGGCGGACTGCATGGCCTCGCTGGCCTGCAGGCGGTCTTGCAGGAAAAACAGCACCAGCGTGGCCGGGATGGCGCTGGCAATGCCATTGAGCAGGTAGACGCCCAGGAGTCGGCGAAAGCCGGGGTTGCGCCACGGATGGCGGAGCGCGCCGGCGGTGGTGCCTGCTGCGCTTGCCGCCGCGAGGTGGCGGCGCTCGGGCCGGGGCGCTAGGCACCAGGCCCACCAGCCCCCTGCCAGGCCGGCGACCAGCAATGCCAGCATGGCAGGCACGCCCAACAGCGCGGGCATGACCGACGCGAGCAGTACACCCACCAACCCGAGCCCTTCGCGCCAGGCCACGATGCGGCTGCGGTATAGCGCGTCGCCGCCCAGCATGGCGCCCCAAGACTGGTGCGCGATCGACAAGGCGCTGTAGGCCGCGTAGGTCACGACCAGCCAGAACCCCGCCCACCAGAGCAGCGCCGTGGGTCCGCTCACCAGCGGCACAAACAAAAAAGAAAATCCCGTGGCCAGCACGGCCGCGGCCACCGCGCCCATGGCCAGCACCGCGCGCAGCGAGGCGGCATACAGGCGGTCACACAGACGGCCCAGCAGCGGGTCTATGACCGCATCGAGCAGGCGCGCGCCCAGCAGCACGGCACCCAAGGTCGCGAGCGAAACGCCCCACTGGCGCGTGTACAGATTGGGCATCAGCACATACAGCGGCAGGGCGCAAAACGCCAGGGGCAAACCCAGCAGGCCGTAGCGCGCGCCGCCGCCCAGGCCCAGAATCCGCGGCGCCGCTTCGATGGGCACGGCCATGGAGGGATTCATGGCGCGGCGCCCGCCGGGGCCGGAGGTTTGTCCTGGGCGAGCAACGCGCGGCGCAGTTGCGGCTCGGAGGTTTGCGGGGACAGCCAGATGCCGAAAAAGAGTTTGGCAAACAGCGGGTCGCGCACTTCACCGAGCAGGCGGCCGTTGCTCCAGAACACCGCGCCGGTGGCGGGCTGGTGCACGCCGGTGATGCGGTCGCCGCTGCTGACGTCCGGGAACAGCGCGCGCATCTGGGTTTCCCAGTCGGTTTCCTGGGCCGGGCTCATGGGGGTGATGGGCGCCTGGCGGCGCATCTCGGCGATGGACCGCCTGGCGATGTCCGCGCCCTTGAAGTCGCGCAGGTAGGCCAGTTCCAGCGCGAAGGGGCTTTTGTCATAAGCCGGCGCGGCAAAGCCGGGGGCGACCCAGAGGGTGGCCTGGTAGACCTCAAAGCCCCAGTATTTGAACCGGGCCTGGCCGGACAGGCTGGCCGTGGGCAAGGCGGGGCGCAGCTCTTGCGGCAAGGCCTGGGCCTGGGCGGGCAGGCCGCAAAGGCAGCCGGCCACCGCCAACAGTGCGCAGGCAGCGGCGTTTTTCATGTTGAAAGCGCGGCGGGCTTGCGCAAGGTGAACTGCATCAGGTTGATGTCACCCGTATCGAAGGCGGCTTCGCAGTAGGCCAGGTAGAACGCCCAGATGCGCATGAAGCGCTCGTCAAAGCCGAGCGCCGCCACTTCGGTTGCGCGCGCCGTGAAGGCATCGCGCCAGCGGCGCAGCGTCTCCGCGTAGTCGGGCCCAAACGCAAATTCGTCCACCACCTCCAGCCCCGCGGCCTGGGCCTGGCGGCGGAACTCCCGCGGGCAAGGCAGGCAGCCACCGGGGAAGATGTACTGCTGGATGAAGTCGGTCGATGCGACGTAGCGGTCGAACAGCGCGTCGTCGATGACGATGCTTTGCACGCAGGCGCGGGCGCCGGGTTTGAGCAGGCGGCTCACGGTGGCAAAGTAGGTGGGCCAATAGGCCTGGCCCACGGCTTCCACCATCTCGATGGAGCAGATCGCGTCAAAGGGCGCGTCCGGGATGTCGCGGTAGTCCTGCAGGCGCAGGTCGGCGCGCCCGCCCGCGCCGGTGCTGACGCCGAGGCGCCGCATGCGCTCGTCGGCATAGGCCAGCTGCTCGGTGCTCAGCGTCACGCCCACCACGGACGCGCCGCGGCGGGCGGCGGCCTGCTCGGCCAGCGCGCCCCAGCCGCAGCCGATTTCGAGCACGCGGTCGCCAGGCTTCACGCCGGCCATGTCGAGTGCGCGGCGTACCTTGGCGTCTTGCGCCTCGGGCAAGGGGCGGGACAGGTCGCCCTCGAACCAGGCGCCGGAGTAGTTCATGGTCTCGTCCAGCCACAGGCGGTAAAACGCGTTGCCCAGGTCGTAGTGGGCGTGGATGTTCTTGCGGCTGTTGGCGCGGCTGTTGTGGTGCAGCAGGTGCTTGACGCGGTACAGCAGGCGGCCCCACCACGTGCCGAAGACCATGGCGTCGACCTCGCGGCGGTTGACGGAGAACAGCTTGAGCAGTTCGGTCAGGTTGGGCGTGCTCCAGTCGCCGGCGATGTAGTTCTCGGCAAAGCCGATGTCGCCGGACTTGAGCGCTGCGCCGAACACCTTCCAGTTGTGCAGCGTGATGCTGGCGCTGGGATGCCCGGGCTCGTGCATGCCCTGCTGCTGCGGGTGCTCGCCGAAGCGGCGCTGCGAGCCGTCGGGCAGGTGCAGGGTCAGCGCACCGTGGCGCAGGTTTTGCAGCAGGCGCAGCGCGCTGCGGGCGGCGGCCGGCGCGTCCTCTGGAAATGCAAGGCCTTGGGCGGTGCGGGTAACGGCGTTCATGTCGGACTCCTGGAATGGGGCGTATGTATTGCGCGTAGGCCTCTAGCGCGAGACAAAGGTTTGCGGCGGCGCGGGTTTTCGAAAGAAAGGCACTTTTTTCAACCACAGGCGCAGCGCCTGTACATGGATGTGCAGCACCACGCCCAGCGTCATCGCGGGATGGCGCCAGACGGCGCGGCGCAAGGCGGCGGGCGTGATGGGCTGCAGCGTGCCGCTGACGCTGGTTTGCAGCACGGGGGTGTCGGCGACGTCGTCGTCATAAAAATCCACGCGGGCCACCGTGCGCGCGAGTCCGCCTTGCCCACCTTGTTCGCCGTGTTCGCAGCGCATGAAGCGAAAGCGGTAGTGGCCCTGCACCGGGTTGAAAGGCGAGACGTGGAACACCTTGTCGGCGCGCTGCTCCACGCCATAACGCGGGGCGTCCAGCACATAGCAGTGCCGCTCGCCGAAGGTGTTGTTGACTTCCACCACGATGGCGCGCAGGCCGCCGCCCTGGTCGTCCGCGGCGCGGTGGCAATACCAGAAGCTCACCGGTTTGAAGGTGTAGCCCAGCACGCGCGGATAGGTGTGCAGCCAGGCCTCCCCGGTCGCGTCATGAATGCCTTCGCGCCGCAGCACTTCGTCCAGCCAGGCGATGGCGCCGCCCTGCTCCAGGCCGCGTCCGTCGCCGTGGTCGGTCTCGAAAAAGCTCAGCGGGCCCGGACGGTTGATGTCCCACTGGCCGGGCCGGGGCGCCTGCCTGTGCAGGCTGCGCAGCGGCAGCATCAGGAAATAGGTGGGGTAGGCAAAGGCGTGGCGCCGCGGGCGCAGGCGGGTGTGGCGCACCTGGCCGAAAGCGATGAGCGGCACGGGCTGGTTCATGTGTCCACCAACAGCTGCGCGGCGGCAGCCAGCCCTGCCTTGAGGCCGTCTTCATGAAAACCGTAGCCCATCCAGGCGCCGGCATAGTAGCGATGGTTTTTGCCTTGCAGTGCCGGCATGCAGTGCTGTGCAGCCACGGCGACCGGATCAAACACCGGATGGGCATAGTCGTATTCGCCGATGATGCGGTCTTGCGCGATGGGGCGCACCGGGTTCAGGGACACGATCACCGGCTGCTCCCAGGGCAGGGGCTGCAAACGGTTAAGCAGGTAGTGCAGGCACACGCGCGCGCCCTCCTGCCCCGGCGCCGCCGCGCGCTCATAGTTCCAGGCCGCCCAGGCCGCCTTGCGCGTCGGCAGGGCGGAGGCATCGGTGTGCAGCACGGCCTTGTTGGACTGGTAGTAGATAGCGCCCAGGGTTTCACGCTCGCGCACCGTTGGCGCGGCCAGCATGTTCAGGGCCTGGTCGGAATGGGTGGCGATGATGACCTTGTCGAACAGCTCGACGCCGGCATCGGTGTGGATGCGCACGCCGCCTTTGCCGTCCGGTGTGCCGTCCAGGTGTTCGATACGGCGCACCGGGGTGTTCAAACGCTTGTCCGCGATGCCCGCGATGATTTTTTCCACATAGCGCCTGGCGCCGCCCTGCACCGTCCACCACTGGGGGCGGTTGGTGATTTGCAGCAGGCCGTGGTTGTGGCAAAAGCGCACCATGGTGGAGACCGGGAACTGAAGCATCTGCGCGGTGGGGCAGCTCCAGATGCAGGCCATCATGGGCAGGAAATACCAGTCGCGAAACGCGGCGCCGAAGCCGTGCTCGTCCAGAAACGCGCCCAGCGGCTGGCGCAGTTGCACGTCGCTTGCGTCTTGAGCCATGCGGGTGGCCAGGGTGTTGAAGCGCAGCAGGTCGCGCAGCATGCCCCAAAAGCGCGGGTTCAGCAGGTTGGCGCGTTGCGCAAACACGGTGTTCAGGCTGGAGCCGCTCCACTCCATGGCGCGGCCATTGGCGACATCGTGGGCCTGCACCGAAAACGACATCTCGGACCTGGCGGTCGCCACGTCCAGCTCCGCCAGGAGCTTGATCAGTTGCGGGTAGGTGCGCTCGTTCAGGACCAGAAACCCCGTGTCCACCCCGTGGGTGACCTCACCGCGCGGCGTCGGAAGCGTCACATCAACAGTATGGGTGTGCCCGCCAAACCAGGCGCCCGCCTCCAGCAGCGTGATGTCCGCCTTGCCCCTGAGGGCATGGGCGGCCGCCAGGCCTGAAATACCCGAACCCACGATGGCCACTTTGATCGACACAGGCACTCCTTGAATTGATGAGGCCAATTCTATACCAATCAGTATTTATTAATACCATTCAGTATTAATATTTCCTCACAATTCTTTTTTCAAACCAAACTGGCTAAAATCAAGCCATGACGAGCACCCTCCCCCCTAAGGCTTCCTTCAAGGCACAAATGCTGCTGGCGCGTGAAGACGCCATCATCCAGTCGGTCAACCGTTTGCTGGCGGAAAAAGGCTTTGAATCCATGACGGTGGACGAAGTGGCTGCCGACGTGGGCATTGCCAAAGCCAGCCTTTACAAGCACTTCCCGAGCAAAGAAGACCTGGCGGCAGCGGCCATGGTGTCGGTCATGCGCCGGGCACAGGCTTTTCTGGACACCTTGCCGACTGAGCTGTCCGCCGTGGACAAGCTGCGCAAGGTGGTGGCCTGGACCATGGGCCTGAAGCTGGCGGGTGAAATGCCTTCGCTGCCCAGCCAGAATTCCAGCCTGCGCACCGCGCTGATGGCCAACAAGGACTATATGGACGGGCTCATGGACGTGAGCGACCGCCTGGGTGCCTGGATTGAGGCGGCACAGGCCAAGGGCGCGCTCAACCCCAAGCTCCCTCCCGTCGCGGTGCTGTATACCCTGTACGCCCGCGCCTGCGATCCGGTGCTGGAGTTTTTGAAAATGGGCGAGCTGTACACCGACGATGAAATCGTGGCTTTGGTGCTCAGCACATGCTTTGAGGGCCTTGAAGCCAGATAACCCAAGTGGCCGGATCGCGGCCCGCGGCCACTCAGCGCATCACGATGATGGCGATGCCGAGCAAGGTCAAGCAGCTGCCGGCCAGCGTGACCGCCGTGATCCTGTCCTGGTTTTTGAACAGCAGGTGGCTGAGCGGAAACACCAGGATGGGCGTGCACAGGGTCACCAGCGTGGCGACGGACAGCGGTATGTAGCGCATGGCACCGATCACGCAGATCTGCGCGGAAATCGTTGAAACGCCTATCAGCGCAAAAAGCGCGACGCCGCTGCGGTCGGCTGTGCGCAGGCGTTGCACGATCTCGCGCTTGCCGGCGCTGAACAGCAGGTGCAGCGCCAGGCCGCTGAGCGCCCCGACCAGCGCCCCCAGCACGGGTTCGTTCCAGCCGCGCACGGCCGAGCCCCTGAGCACATTGCCGATGGCATAGGCCATGGAGCTGCCCACGCCCAGCAGGAACACCGACTGCATCACCTGCCGCAGGGTCCGCTGCATCACGGTGGACTTGAGGGCCTCTGGCGCGGGACCGCCGTCGGGTGCCATCACGGCCACCGCATTGCGGCGCGAGAAGAAGCCGGGCTTGTAGCTCACCAGCATCAGGCCGGCGATGGTCATCAGCATGCCCACTGCCGCCAGCACGCTCAGGCGCTCGCCCAGCAGCAGCCAGGCCATGAGGGCGGTGAACAGCGGGCTGCTGATCTGGAAGATGCTGGCCTTGGCCGGGCCGAAGCGCACGACGGACTCGTAAAAAAAGAAACGCCCCAGGTAGGTGGTGAAGGCGCCTGCCGCGGCGAACAGCCAGAAGGCCTGCGCGTTCCACGACAGCGCGTCGCCGCGCAGGCCCATCTGCACCGCAAAGGCCAGGGCGGAGAAAACGACGTTGGCGGTGGTGGCGACCAGGAAGCCCAGGCCGAGGTCCAGCCTGTGAGAGGCCAGCTTGGTGAGCAAGATGGACGCGGTGAAGAGCAGCAAGGCGGCGCCGGCCAGAACGTAGCCCAGGTAGCCCAGGTAGGTGTCAGACATCCGGCCTCATCTTGTGGTCTTTTGCGGAAAATCGCGCGCCTTGCAGCCACTCCTAGATCTTGAAAGCCTCCAGCGACTCGGGTGCGAACAGTTCCTCCGGCAAGAGCTGACGTTTGGACAGCCCCTGCTCGAAAGAGTAGCGCAAAAAGGTCTGCAAGGTGGCCTGGTTTTTTTCGAAGCCATAGGGCCAGAAGTCCTCGCCCATCTCACGCCTGACCTGCTCGACGTGCGAAGTCAGCCAGGGCAGCATGGCCTTGAGGGCCGCGGTTTCGTAGAGGTCTTCATAGGTGCGGCGCTGCGACTCTTCGAGCGCCTTCATCATGGAGCGCGCCACCCAGCGATTCGCTTCGTACACGTCGCGCCGTATCGCCACCGTGTGCATGATGGGGAAGATGCCCGTCTCTTTGAAGTAATTGCGCTCGACCTGTTCGTAGTCCTCGAACAGGCGCAGCACCTTGCCGCCGCCCTTGAGGAAGCTCGAGGGCATGCGCGCGGTGTAGAGCGCGTCGATCTCGCCGTCGAGCAGCATCTGCGCCAGGGTCTGGTCCGGGCCTATGCGCTCAACCTTGATGTTGGGCGGCAGGTCGAGCTTGATTTTTTCGGAGCGGCCGGGCTCTTCCTCACCGCCGGTGAAGTAAGTCACGCTGTCCACGGGCACGCCGTAGTGGTCTGACAGGATGCCGCGTATCCACACCGGTGCCGTCATCTGGTACTCGGGATTGCCGACGCGCTTGCCGATCAGGTCCTTGGCTTCGCGGATGCCCGACTTGGCGTTCACGTAGATGCAGGAATGGCGGAAGAAGCGCGAGGGAAACACCGGGATGGCCACAAAGGGACGCGACTCGTTGAACATGGAGACCGTGTACGACGAGAGCGACATTTCCGCGACGTCAAATTCCTTGTGCCGCAACATGCGGAAGAAGGTCTCTTCCACCGGCATGTTGAGGTAGTTCAGGTTTATGCCGTCGGGCTGCACGCTCCCGTCCATCAGGGCGCGGGTGCGGTCGTAGTTCCAGCAGCCGAAGCTCAGTTTCAGTTTTGACATGTGGCGGTGTGTTCCTTGTGAGAGAGGGATTTCAGTGGGGCTTACTCGGGCTTGATTCCCGAGGCGGCGATAGCCTTGGCCAGACGTTCGTTTTCGCCGAGGATGGCCTTGCCGTAATCGGCCGGGCTGCTGCCTATGGGTTCGATGCCGGCGTTGTTGAGCGTGGCGATCACGTCCGGCATTTTGGAGATCAGTGCCATCTCCTGGCTGATGCGTTCGACGGCACTGGCCGGCGTGCCGGTGGCGGCCAGCACGCCGACGATGGGCGCGAAGTCAAAGCCCGGGATGGTTTCGGCGATGGCCGGCACATTGGGCTCCTGGCTGGAACGCTGCGCCGCGTTGTTGGCCAGCAGCTTGACCTGCCCGCTTTTCACAAAGCCCGACAGCGAGGGCAGCGCCGAAAACAGCACCTCGACCTGACCGCCTATCAGCGCGGGCACCGACTGGCCGGTGCCCTTGAAGGGCACATGCGTGATCTGCAGGCCCAGCGCGGCCTTCATGGCCTCCATGGTCAGGTGGTGGGTGCTGCCTATGCCGGAGGAGCCGTAGTTCAGCGTGCCGGGCTTGGCCTTGGCCAGCGCGATGAATTCCTGGAAGGTGTTGGCCGGCACCTTGGGATGCACCGCGAGGTACAGCGGCGCGCGCGCCGCCGCCGACACCGGCACGAAGTCGCGCTTGTAGTCATAGCCCAGGTTTTTGTAGATGGCGGGGTTGATGGAGAACATGGAGCCATCGGTCACCAGGAAGGTGTAGCCGTCCTTGGGGGCCGTGGCCAACGCCTGCGCGGCGACCACGCCGTTGGCGCCGGGCCGGTTGTCGACCACCACCGCCTGGCCCAGTTTGTCGCCCAGGCGCTGCGCATAGATGCGCGCCACCGTGTCGGGCAGTCCGCCGGCGGCATAGGGCACGACGAATTTGATGGGGCGGTTCGGGTAAGCAGCCTGGGCGGCGGCGAATTGGGGCAGCAGCATGCCGGCCAGCATCGCGCCGGCCAGCATGAAAGAGCGGCGTTGTGGTTTCATGGGGCTTGTCTCCTGGTTTTAGGGGCTGACTTTTTGACTGACTCTGACTGACTCTGACTGACGCGGAACGGAAAGCGGTAAGGATAAAGAAGCAGTATGAAGAAGGTAAATTAAAAAAACAGGCCGCCTGGGGGCGGCCTGGGCTCAGGTCGAGTAGGACGGCTCCAGCGCGGGCTCGCGCGTGTCCCAGACATAAGAGGCCTGGTAGGCGCGCCAGTCGGTGGTCTTGGGCACAATGGCCTGGAAGGCGACCACGCTGGACGGGATGCGCAATGCGCCCGTGCCTATGGCGGCGCCGCCGGCCTGGAAGGCGCGTACCGCTTCGAGCATCTGCTTGCGGAACTCGACCACCGCCATGTCGCTGGCGCCCAGGCGCTCATGCGTGCGGTCGGCAATCGGCCCCATGGTGACCCACATCGCGATGTCCTGGTTGGGAAAGCCGGTGATGCCGGTGAAATTGCCGGCCTTCATGGCTTCGCGGTCCTGCCAGAAGTTGTTGGCGCGGTTGCGCAGCGGCGCATAGTTGGCGTCCAGGTCAGAGCCCAGCTGCTGGCCCAGGAACTTGCGCCAGGTGTCGGTGTCGGGCGTCTGCTCAGGGTGGCCCCAGGCGATGAAATAGAAGGCCGTGTTGGTGTCGTCCATCGGTATGTTGATGTTCGCCACGTTGTAGAGGTTGTTGGGGGGGATCAGCGCGGTGGACGGCGCCACAAACACCGTCGAGCGGATGTAATCGTTGGTTGCCGCATTCTTGATGGGGCGGCGGATAGCGGCGTAGCGAAAGCCGTAGCCGCCGCGCTCCACCTGCATGCGCGGCGCCTTGTCAGTGGAGGGGCGCAGCCAGTTGGTGTCGGTGGCCTCGGCGCCGTCCACGCGCGCCGGCACCATGTCCGAGGAATGCAGGCTGGAGCTGTGGGCCGAATCGATCGCGCCTTCGAGGATTTGCGCCCAGTTGCAGGGGATCAGCGCCTTGGCGATAGTCACCCTGGCATCGGCCGTGGGCGCCCAGGCCGGCGGCACGAACTCGGGCTGGGTTTCTTTAGGGCCCATATAGGCCCAGACAAAGCCGCCCCACTCTTTCACCGGATAGGCCAGGTGCTTGACCTTTTGCGCCATGCCGCTGGCGGCGGGCTCGGAGACCATCTCCAGCACATTGCCCTCCACGTCCATCTTCCATCCGTGGTAGAGGCAGCGCAGGCCGCAGTCCTCATTGCGGCCGAAGACCAGCGAGACGCGGCGGTGCGGGCAGTATTCATCCATCACGCCGACGCGGCCCTTGGTGTCGCGGAACACCACCAGGTCTTCGCCAAACACGCGCGCCTTGACGGGCGTGCCGTCGGGCTCGCTGACCTCCTCGATCAGGCAGACGGGCGTCCAGTGGCGGCGCATCAGCTGGCCCATGGGGGCTTGGCCCTCCACACGGCAGAGCAGTTCATTTTCCTCAGCGGTCAACATCGCGAATGTCCTTTTATCGGTAACGGCCCCACGGGCGGGAGCCTTCAATCAAAACAGGTTTAAAAACAACTTGCCAATCCAGGGCAAGGTGATTATTCTTAGACAACTAAGAATATCGTTATTTTGTGCTTTGTCAAGAAAGTTTGTGGAGACAAGAATGAGCGTTAACCCTCACGGCGCCAATGACACCCCGGCGGCGGAGCCGGACTTCTTTGCGCTGAAGGTTGCGCGCAAAGAGGAAGTCGCGCAAGGCATTTACCTGTTCGAACTTCGCCACCCCGAGGGCGCGCCCCTGCCCGCCTTCACGGCCGGCTCGCACCTCACGGTGCAAGTGCCCAGCGGCGTGCGCCGCAATTACTCGCTGTGTAGCGACCCGGCCGACACCGGCGCCTGGCAGATTGCCGTCAAGCGCGACGGGCGCGGGCGCGGCGGCTCCGTCAGCATGGCCGACGAGGTGCAAGCCGGGCAGTTGCTGGCCGTCAGCGCGCCCCGCAACAATTTCGAGCTGGCCGCGCATGCCAGCGAATTCATTTTTATCGCGGGCGGCATAGGCATCACGCCGATTCTGTCCATGATGCGACAGCTCAAGCGCACAGGCAGCGCCGGCTTCAAGCTCTACTACTGCACGCGCGACGCCGCCGGCACGGCCTTCATCAACGAGCTGCAATCCGAATTTCCGGGCCAGGTGCAGATCCACCACGACAACGGCGACATCAACGAAGCGCTGGACCTGTGGCCGGTGTTTGAAAAGCCGGGCACAGCCCATGTCTACTGCTGCGGCCCCAAGGGCCTGATGGACAGCGTGGCCGACATGTCGGGCCACTGGCCTTCGGGCAAGGTGCATTTCGAGAGCTTCGGCGTCGACGCCGCGGTGTTTGCGGAAAACACGCCCTTCAGCGTGCGCCTGGCCCAAAGCGGCAAAACGGTGGAGGTCGGCGCGGGGCAGACCCTCCTCGAAGCCCTGCGCGGCAGCGGCCTGCGCGTGGCCAGCTCCTGCGAAAGCGGCACCTGCGGCACCTGCAAAACACACCTGCTGGCCGGCGAGGCCGAGCACCGCGACATGGTGCTGAGCGAGGAGGAAAAGGCCGATCACATCATGGTCTGCGTCTCGCGCGCAAAATCGCCTGAACTGGTACTGGACTTATGACGGAGCGCATACTCAAACTCGGCATCGTCGGCCTGGGGCGGGCCTTTACGCTGATGCTGCCCACCTTTGCGCACGACGGCCGCGTGAAGCTGGTGGGCGCGACCGACCCCATCGCTTCTGCCCGCGCGCAGTTCGAAAAAGACTTCGGCGCGCCCAGCTACGCATCCATGGAGGCGCTGTGCGCCAACCCGGCGGTGGAGGCCCTTTACATCGCCTCGCCGCACCAGTTCCACGCCGAACACGTGCGCCTGGCCGCCTCCTTCGGCAAGCACGTCATGGTCGAAAAACCCATGGCCCTCACGGTAGACGAATGCAGCGCCATGATTGAAGCGGCCCGCGATGCGGGCGTTCACCTGATCGTGGGCCACAGCCACAGCTTCAACACCCCGATACGGCGCACGCGCGAACTGATAGACAGCGGCCGCTACGGCGCGGTGAAGATGATCCACGCGCTGAACTTCACCGACTTCCTCTACCGCCCGCGCCGGCCCGAAGAGCTGGACACGGCCGCCGGCGGCGGCGTGATTCACAGCCAGGCCACGCACCAGATGGACATCGTGCGCCTGCTGGGCGGCGGGCTGGTGCGCAGCGTACGCGCCCACACCGGCGCCTGGGATGCGAGCCGCCCCACCGAGGGCGCCTACAGCGCGCTGCTGGGCTTTGAAGGCGGCGCCTTTGCCTCGGCCACCTACAGCGGCTACGGCCACTACGACTCGGACGAGCTGCTGGGCAACATCGGCGAGATGGGCCAGGCCAAAAACCCGGCCGACTACGGCGCGGCCCGCAAGCGCCTGCAGGGCGCGGCCACGTCCGCCGAAGAAAGCGCGCTCAAGGCGGCCCGCAACTACGGCGGCCGCCTG
>NZ_AKIV01000011.1 GCF_000282655.1 Polaromonas sp. CF318 | reverse complement strand
CATTGGCGGCCGTGGCCACCACACTGGCCGCTCCCCCGCCGGCGCCGCCGCCGGACCAGCCATCGCAACCGGCCTGGCCGCCGGAGCCGCCCGCAAACCCTGTGGCACCGCCGGCCAGGCCGCCCGCGCCGGCAGCGTTGGCGCAGGTGAAGGCCCCTTGCGAGGTGTTGCCCGCCCGGCCGCCTTGCCCCACATAAATATTCAGCACCGTTCCCGGTGCCGCATAGTAAGTGCCGGTGGCCCGCGCACCCGCGCCGCCTGCGCCGCCCCAGCCATTGGAGTCGTTGCCGCCGCTGCCGCCGCCCGCGCCGTTGGCCTGGATAGTCACCCCGCCCGCGCCTGCGGGCACGGTGTAGGTCTGCACCGCGCCGGTGTAATTAAAAGTCGTCTGCGCCGCCGCCCAGGGCGCGGCCAGCAGCAGCAAGGCGGCGGCCCATGCGGCGCGAGCCGGGCCGCGTGAAAACACCGGCTTGCGCGGCAAACGGAAAACGGGGCACTGAAGAAGCATCATTATTGGAGGGCCGCCGTGCGGGAAGGAGACGCCGCGGCCGCGCCGGAAGGCTCGCCGAAAACGTTCTCGTCAAACTTGAAGCGTACACGCAGATAGAGGCCGCGCTGGGTATAGGCCTCGCCCGCCATGTCCGCGGCCTTGAAACCCTTGACGTTGTAGCCCACCGACACCCACATGTTCTTCCAGGCGAGGTAGCCGACTTCCGCGCCCACGGCGGTTTCGGCGGCGCCGTTGCCCCACAAGCGGTAGGCCTGCAGGCTCACGTCCCAGCGCTCGGTCAGGTCCCAGGTGGAGCGCCCGCCGATCAGCTGCGTGAAGGAGCGGCTGCTGATGCCGTTGGAGCGGTCGCTGCCCCACTTGGCGGCGTAACGCCCGCTCATGGTCCAGTGGCGGTTGGGCTGCACGTTGAGGTGGGTGGACAGGATCAGGCCGGACTCGTCGCGGCTCAGGCCCGGGCCCAGAGTGCTGTCGGAATCTTTTTTGTATTCGATGCGGCCCAGGGCATTCCACTTATCGGTATCGACCGGGCGGTAAGCCACGCCGGACTGCGCGGTGATGAGCTCGCGCTTGCCGCCGCCGGCGCCGAGGTTGGACTGCTCGCTGTAAAGGCCGCGGTTGAGCAATGTCCAGCTGTCGTCCAGCTTGTTGGCCAGCGCGCCGGTGAGCAGCCAGCTGCTCGAGTTGGTCGAAGTCTGCCACTGCAGCTGGCCCGAGGCCTTCCAGGTGGCGGCGGCGGTGTAATCGGCGCCCAGCGTCACGGCGCTGGAGTCGTCGACCACCACGCCGGAAATCGGCTTGATGCGCTGCACGCTGGCCGTCAGGCCAACGCCGTTGTCCAGGCGCCAGAGCCGGCGCAGGCCCAGGGCGGCTTCGCTGGTGCGGCCGTTGATGCTGTCGCCCATGCGGTATTCGTTGAACAGCTGCGTGCTGTCCGTCAGTTCGGTGTTGATGCCGGCGACGGTGGTGTACTGCGAGGTCGAGGCGTTGAGCGTGTAAATGCTCTTGAGGCTGTTGATGAAGTCGTGGCGCGCATACAGGCGCGTCGTCGAGTTGATGGCGTAGTTGCCGCCGACGCCGACTTCGCGGCCGCCGCTGCCGTCGATGGCGTACTCGGCCAGGCCGTAGACGTCGGCCTGCGGCACGTCGGGCACGGGCACCGTCACCTTGACGCGCGCGGTGGTGGTGCCGACTTCTTCGGAGGATCCCGCCGCCAGCGCCGTGGCCGAGGGAACGATCGGCTGGGTGGAGCCCGGCAGGGCCGGGCCGGACAGGGCTGCGGCCGTGTTGGCGGCGCTGTAGCGCACGCCGACTTCCACCTTGACGTTGCCGGCCATGCTGTGCTCCAGCTTGAGCTCGGCGCCGGTCTGCGACGCGCCGGTCACGCTGTTGGCGGTGCGCAGCGCTTCGCCGACCACGCGGTTCTTCTCGTCCAGCGCGTAGCCGATCTTGGCACCGTATTCGGACTGGCCGGCCGACTGCACGCTGTTGGGGTTGTAGAAACCGGCGCTGGTCTTGGCGCCCCAGACGCGCGCCTGCAGCGCCTGGTCTTCGTGGCGGATCTCGACGCGCTGGCCCGAGCCGCTGCCCTGCAGGTCGGTGCTGCTGCGCGCGATCTCGCCGGTGGCCACGGTCTTCTCGCCGAGCTTGGCCGTCACGTTGAGGCCGTCCAGGTTCTGGCGGTTGGCCGGGTCGGTGTCGCGCAGCGTCGAAGCGCCCAGCGTCACGGCCGGCGTGACCTGCACGCGGGCATCGGCGCCGGCGACCGTGTGTTTGGCGCCGCCGGAATCGACCGAGTAGCTCACGCGCACGAAGATGGGGTTGAGGTCGGGGTCCACGCTGGGCACCGGCGCCTTGAGCAGCAGCCGGCCGCTCATGGGCTCGATCTCGTAGTCGGTGAACTGCGTAAGCGGCGTGTCGTTGACGATGACCGAGGCCTGGCTGCGGTTGCGCGTCAGGATGTTGACCTGCTGGCTGTTGACCACGCCGTTGATGTTCAGCAGGAAGGGGCCGGAGGTGCCGTTGGCACGGAATTCCTGCACCAGCTGCGTGGTGGCGGTGCGGCTGGCAAAGCCTTCCACCGTGACCGCGCCGTCCTGGTAGCGGCCCTTCACGCCGTTCAGCGCGCGCGAATACTGCGTGAGCTGGCGCGCCTGGTTGTCGGTCTGGGTCGAGTAGTCGCCCAGCAGCGCGTAGTTGCTGCCGTTTTGCAGCATCACATAGAGCTTGCCGGTGGACTGCGCGTCAAAGCCGCGCGCCGACGAGTCGCCGTAGACCGGGTAGAACTGGCCGGGCTGGATGTCGCGGAACAGCGCCGTGTCGCCAGGCTTGTCGGAGTCGTAGGCCAGCGTCAGCAGCGAGGAGCCCAGCACCTTGCCCTTGAGGAACAGCGCCGTGCGCGCGGCGGCCTCGCCCTTGCCGCCGGAGAAGCCGCGCGAGGTGCTCTGGATCTGGCGCTCGAACACGTCGCCGCTTTGCGCGGGCCGCAGCGCCGAAGGGTTGAGGCTGCGCAGGTTGATCGTGCCTTCCACGATGCCGGCGGCGATCATGGGCCGCAGGTTGGGCATGAACTCGATGGGCGACACGGACTTGACGGTGCCGCTGGTGATGGTGAGTTCGGCCTTGCCGGGCTGGGCCGGCGGCAGCAGCAGGAAGCGGCCTTCGCCGCCTTCGACAAACACCTGGGTGCCGGGCTGGCGCGCGTCGAGGTCGGGCGTCTGCCACTGGCCCTGGCTGGCCTGCAGGCTGACCTGGGTGCGCACGGCCACGGGCAGGCCTTGCGCGTCGCGCAGCGAAATGGTCACGGGCACGGCAGTGGCGCCGTCGGCGATCAACTGCGCGGGCGCGGCGACCTCGATCTTGGCCAGCGCACCGGGCACGCGCACCGTGATCTGCGCCGTGCCGCGGGCATTGCCGAAACCGTCGAGGGCGCGCACGGCCAGGGTGTTGCGGCCGGGCTTGAGGTCCACGCCTATGTATTCCCAGGCCAGGACCTTGTTTTTCTCCAGGCTGCTCTTCTTGCCGACCTGCGTCGCGGGCACGGGCTGGCCGTTGACGGTGAGTTCAAAGCGTGCGCCCAGCGGACCCTTCACGCGGACCCGGGTCTGCGCCACCGGCAGCAGCTGTTCGTCGACCAGTCCCACAAAACCGGTCGTGCCGTCCAGCTCCGGCAGCAGGTCTTCCAGCGGCTGCAACACCTGTTCGGCCGCGGGCGCCTCGGCGCCGGCGGGTGCGGCGGGCTGCGCCGGCTCCACGCTGGCCGGCGTGTAGATGGGCTTGGGCAGGCGGGCATTGGGCGCGGTGGGGCCACCCGTGTCGCCGACGGCGCCCAGGGTACCCGGCAGGGGCGCCGCCGCCACGGCATTGCTGCCGGCATTGTTTTGCTGCGCGCCCGGCAGTCCCATCGCGCCGCTGGCCGGCAGCGTGCGGCTGTCGGCCGCGGCGGCGCCGCGGTTGGCCTGCAGCAGCGTGCCTGCGGCCTGGGTGATTTCCGACGCATTGCCCAGCGCCTTGCGGCGCGCCGCGATCTGCTCGCGAATGCCGGGCGAGCACTCGGCGATGGCGAAGTCGGCCTTGTGCAATTCGCCGTTGGTGAGGTCCGCAAAGCGGCTGCCGGCATCGAAGGCATTGCGGTTGTTCAGCACGGCCAGCGTGGCGCCCGCGGGCAGCGTGATGTTGTCGACTTTGGCCACATGGGTGCGCGACTCCAGGCCGTAGAAGCTGTACTTGCCCTCTTCGTCGGTCACGGCATAGGTGCCGTCTTCGAGGTAGATGCGCACGCCCGGAATGCCCGGCTCGCCGGCGTCCTGCACGCCGTTCCTGCTGCAGTCAGCGAACACCTTGCCGATCACATACGCCTTGTTGGAAAACACGCCGCCCACCACCTGCACGCGCACGCTGGAGCTGTTGGAGCGCACCGCGCCGCTGGCGGCCTGGGCCGTGTTGATGCCGTTGCCGCTCTGGCTGCCCGCGCCCACGCGCACGCGGTAAGTCAGCACGGGCTGCGCGCCGGCGGCCAGCGTGCCCACGGCGAACTGCAGGCTGGGGCCGGCGCCGCCTGCCGGATCGGCCAACGCCGCGCCGTTCAGGCGCGCCGTGCCGCGCACATAGGCGAAGCCGGCCGGCAGGCTGTCGCTGACCACGGTGGCCGGCAGCGGCGCGGCCGAGACGTTGTTCAGCTTGACCGAGTAATCGACAAAGTCGCCGATCTCGGCGGTTTTTTTGTTGGCGGTTTTCTGGATAAACAGGCCGCCGGCGGTGGCGCCGGGATCCATGGGCACGTCGAAATGCACCGCCACGCCGGCCACCAGGAAATTGCCGCCGAAGGAGCCCGGCGTGTCTATCAGCCGGCCGGCCGGCTGCAGCGCGGCCGGAATGCGCGAGGGATAGGTAAAGCCGGCCGGCGGCGTGATCACCAGGCGGTAGGTGCTGTTGAGCACCAGCGGGAACTCATAAAAACCGTCGGCCGCCGTCACGACCACGCTGGGCGCCGGCGTGATGCCGTCCATCTGGAACACCACGGCCGGCCCGCCGGGGGTGCCGCCGTTGCCCGCGCCGGTGACGTCGATCAGCTGCACGGTGGCGCCGGCGATCGGCTGGTTGGTCGTGGAGTTGTAGACGGTGCCCGACGGATCCACCAGCAGCGTGGTGGTGGCCGACACCGAGATGCCGCCGCAGGCGGTGATGGTGGCGGTCACGGTGTCGTTGCGCAGCACTTCGAGGATGCCGTCGCCCGAGGCCACGATGTGCGTGGCCGCATTCGCGGTGGGGACACTGGGCAGGATGCGGAACACGCCGGTATTGGGCCCGGTTTCCACGGCCGTGTAGGTTTCCGAATCGCCGGTGAGCTGGCTCACGATGGTGACAGGCACCGTGCCTACCGTGGAAGGGTCGGCATTGCAGATGGAGGCGTCGGTCTGCACGAACAGCGCATTGCCGGGAATGCTCTGGGTGGCGCGGTTGGTATAGCTGTTGTTGGTATAGAAGAAGATGCCGGCGGCATGCGCGGGCAGCGGCAGCACCACCGTGTTGCTGGCCGTGGTCAGCGGGGCGGCGGCGTCGGTCCAGTCGGCATAGGCGGCGCCGCTCACGTTGCCGGCCGCGTTCGAATTCACCATGACGCTGAACTGGCCCTGGAACAGCCCGCCCTGCGGCAAGGTGGCGATGGCCCAGGCCACGGCATCCACAACGGCGCCGGCCGGCACCGCGCTGACGTAGCTGCCGGCCGCGGCGCCCGTCAGGTGGTACAGGGTCTGCGCGCCGGGGTTGGTGGCGGGCTGGGCCGAGGTGAAGGCGGTGTTCACCGGCACCGGCGCGCGCAGGATGAACAGCGCGGCGGGCGCGCCGTTGACGCTCACATTGGTGGGGCTGGCCGCCATGTTGCCGTTGTTGGTGGCCCTGGCCGTGAAATTGAGCGCCACGCCCTGGGTCGCGGTGGCGGCACTGGCCGCGTAGCTGACCTGCACGGCCGCGCCGTTGGTCAGGTTGAGGGTGTCGGTGTTGGTGGCCGTGGCGCTTTGCAGCTGGCTGACCGCGCGCAGGCTGAGCTGCGCGGTTTGCCCCGGCACCGCGCCGGCCGGGATCTGGCCGGTGATCAACAGGCCCGCGGTGGCGCCGACGGCCACCGGCACCACGCCGCCGGCGGGCACCACGGGCTCGCCGGCATCGACCAGGCCGTTGCCGTTGACGTCCAGCACCACCTGCAGGTTCAGCGGCGTGAAAGCGCTGCCGCCGGCCACGCTGGCGGTCACCAGGTAGTTGGTGGCGGTGTTGCCGGTGTTGGCCAGGTTGTGGCTGATGGTGAAGGAGGAGCCGACGCCGATCAGCAGGTTCTGGCTGGCGTTCAGCGTGAGCGCTTCCAGCGCCGCCACCGTGGTGTTCACGGTGTTGGAATTGATGCGCACCGACAGGCCCGTCGCGGCGTCCACAAACGTGGCGCTGGCCGTGTTGCTGATCACCGTCCCCACCGGGGTCGGCGCTGCCTGTGCGGCTGCCCAGAAGAGCAGCAACATGCAGGAAATCAGCAGTTTGCGCAGCGGGCGAAAAAGCATGTGGGCTGGGTGGGTGGTGGGTTGCGGCAGGGCGTCGCTTTCCAAAGGGCACGCGGCCGTGCCCTTGGAAAAGCGGGGAAGCTTTCGCTTCCCGCGCTGGAGTTCAGTCCCGGGTTAGGGGTTGATGCGCACACCGAAAGTCACGACAGCCGACTGACCGGGGGTCAGGGTGCCGATCGTTGCGGTGACGGTGCCGGCCGCGCCCGCGGCGGGGCCGGTGACGGTGCCCACCGTGCTGGCAGCGGCGCTGCTCAGGGTGGTGTAGCTCGGCGTCGCGTCGGACACGACGACGGAGGTCGCATTCGCGGATCCCACATTGGTCACCGTGATCTGGTACAGCACGCACTGGTTGGGACGGGCGCTCAGGGTGGCCGCCGCGTAAACCGTGCCGCCGTTGGCGCCGGCGCAGGCCGTGTCCAGGGATTGCGCCTTGGACAGGGTCAGGTTGCCGGCGATGACGGTGGTGCTGTCAATGGCGGTGGCCACTGCGGGGATCGTCGTCACGTAGCTGCCGTTGCTGGTCGTGACCGTGATGGTCGTGGCATCCACCGCGCCGGGGGTCGCGCCGCTCGGTGCGATCACCTTGTTGAACACGGTGATCGCTGCGCCGGGTGCCAGGCCCGCGGGCAGGACGCCCGCGGCATGCAGGGTGCTGCTGATCTGCGGGTCGGTCGCGTCGAGCACGCCGTTGGCGTTGGCGTCGTAGTACAGCGCGGAAGTCCAGCCGGCCTGGTTGTCGGCGCCGGCAAGGGTTACCGTGCTGACCGTGCCGTTGCCTTCCAGCACGTTGCCGGTGTTGGTCAGGGTGTGGCTGTAAACGTAGGAGCCGCCGGGGTAGGTCTGGCCGGCGCCGTTGGGCGTCAGGGTGATGGAACGCACGGCGTTCACGACCACCGCGTCATGCAACGTGTCCGAAGCGTTCGACGTGGGCGACAGCGTGCGGAAGTACAGCTGCGTGGTGCCTGCCGCGAAGCCGGCCGGCACACCGACCACCGCGCAGACCACGACGTTGCCGCCGGAGGCCACGGAGCCGGTGTTGGTGATGGTGGCGCCCGTGGTCGAGCAGTTGCCCGCGCCGCCGTCGGCGCGGAAGCTGACCGTCCAGCCGGCCGGCAGCGTCACGCTGGCGAAGGTGTTCACCGTGCTGGCGCCCAGGTTGTAGCTGTCCGGCGAAGGGCCGGTGTTGTTGGCCACGATGGTGAAGACCGTCGAGGCGCCGGGGTTCAGCGTGTTGGTGACCTGTGCCGCGCCTTCACCGTTGGCGAACACGCCCACGCCGGGAACACCCACCGCGGTCGGCAGGTTGTTGGTGGCGTCGACCGCTGCATTGGCCACGGTGGTCAGCTGATCGGGGGTGTTGGCCGACTTGGTCGGGTCGAACACGGAGGTGGCCGTCTTGGTGACGATGAAAGGCGCGCCGGTGTTGGTCGCGTTCGGCGGCAGCGTGGCCTTCAGGATCACGTTGTAGGTGGCGCCGGCAGCCAGGGGGCCGGTGTCGACCGTGCCGTCGCTGTTGGTGTCGACCAGCGGCGTGACGCCGTCGCTCTTGAACAGCTGGAAGGTCGTGCCGGCCGGGAAGTTGCCCGTGCTCAGCGTGATGTTGAAGGTGTCGGAGCCGTTGCCGGTGTTGGTCACCGTGTTGGTGAAGCTCACCGTCGAGCCGGGCGCGGCCGGGCCGGGCACCGTGGTGCCGGTCAGCGTCACGGCGGCGGTCTGCAGCACCGTGAAGGGCACGGTGTTGGAGCCGCCCGTCACCGTGGTGGCGCCGTTGTTGTAGGAGGTCGTCGCGGTGTTGTTCAACACGCCGGGTGCGGTACCGTTGGCAACAGTCACGCCGAAGCTGATGGTGCCCGACTGGCCGGCCGTCACCTGGTTGAGCGTGACCAGCAGGGTCTTGGTGCCCAGGGTGTAGCCCGACGTCAGGGTGTTGGGCGCGGAGCCGCTGGAGCCGCCGCTGTCACTCAGCGCCGTGGCGCCGGTCACGCTCCAGCGTGCGGAGCCCGCGGTGTAGGTCAGGCCTGCCGGCAGAACGTCGGTGATCGCCACGGCGGTGGCCGTGCTGTTACCGGTGTTCGTATAGGTCAGGGTATAGGTGATGGCCGTGCCGGCCGAGCCGCTGGACACGCTGGCCGACTTGGTCAGCGTCACCACCGCATTTGTCGTGGCCGTTGTCACGTCGGTGTTCGACTGGGTCTTGGTCGGGTCGAACACGCTGGTGCCGGTCACCGTGATGGTGTTGGTCTGCGTCGCCGTGGCCGTGCCCGGGAGCGTGGCAACCACGATGTACTTGAACTGGCCGCCCGCGGCCAGTGCGCCGGTCGAGGTGATGGCGGGGCCCGTGGGCGAACCGCTGCCGTTGTCGGCGAAGATCTGCACGCTCGCCATCGAGAAGGCACCGGTGTTGCTGGTGGTCAGGTTGAAGGTGTCCGTGCCGTTACCCGTGTTGGTCAGGGTATGCGGGTAGTACACCACGCTGCCCGGCGTCGCGTTTTGCGCGCCGTTGGCGGCCAGCGTCAGGCTGGCGATCTGCTGCACCGTGGTCTGCACCACGTTGGAGGTCACCGTGCGCGTGATGCCCGATGCATCCGAGTACGTGGCCGAGGCCTGGTTGCTGATCGACGTGCCGGCGGGCGGTGGCGCGGCGTGCGCCGCCGTACCGGCCATCACCAGCGCGAAGGCAACGAACAAACCCACGATCCAGTGGGTGAAGAAGTGCGGCAGCCCTAAGGGCCGCGGACTCGGGGGGTTGGCATACATGGCGTATTTCTCCTGGCTACAAGACAACGGTGAATCGACAGACAACTAACAACTAAAACTGGGAAGGGCGCTGCGGACGGATCCGGCCGCCGTCAAGGCTTGGCCGCCGAGGCGACCGCCGGCGCATCGATGCTCACGCGCAGGCTGACCACTGAGGTGGCGCCCGCGGGCAGGCTGCCGAGTTCCCAGCGCAGCGCGCGGTAGTCGGCCAGGGGCACGGGCTCTTTGCGCGTGCTGCCGTCAGCCTGCTTGACCATGCGGGTCAGCGGCATGGGCGCGAAGGTGCTGCCGTCCGTGGAGGCCTGGGCCTGGGCGGGCTGCTCGCTGGCGGCGATGAAGGTGGTACCGGGCGGTACCGGCACGGTGGCCAGCAGCTTGCCCGCGGCGGCGCTGCCGTTGTTGCGGTAAGTGGCGCTGTATTGCAGGACGTCGCCCGGCTTGCCGTCGCCGGCAGGCTTGAGCACCGGCTTGCCGGCCACCATCTCGACGCGTTGCGCCAGCAGCTGGGACGTCACCGGCGAGGCTTGCGCCAGAACCCCCTGGCCCAGGGCGAGGCTGGCGGCAAAAATGCAAAATTTCAGAACTGTTTTCATGGTTCACATCCTTTTCGTTACAAGTCGGCGGATAACAGCGCCAGTGGTTGGCGGTGCAGCCTGTATGCGCTTACAGGCCTTTGGACGTAACTTTATGTTACTGATAGCTCTTTTTTGGCTCGACTAAATCACGATTCGCCAAAAAACAAATAGAAAACCCAGATTTCCGTGAGAAAGCACGCAAAAGCAGTTTGAATTAGGGTCGCATCTGTGACTTATTGTAATTTTTCATCCTGTTGTCTTACAAGTAGTCACAAGTACACAGGACGGGTTTTCGTGACAAATTCACGTAAACCCTAGGGACTAGGTTTTGTTTTTTGCGCGCGGCGCGGGGTGGTTGTTACAAAAGGGAGTTGTGGCTCCCTTGCCGCCGGGGTTTGGTTTCGGCGGTTTGGTTCTCTGCTGAGGTTGTGGCCGGGCCTCGCCCCGCCGGGGCGAGACCCGGCCAGCAGAACCAAAAAGAGGAAAGAGGAAAGAGGAGGAAGGAAGGGAGCGCGCTCAGCCGGAGCAAGACCCGGCTATTTCACCGCATCCCTCAACCTCGCGAACACCTTCCAGAACGCCGCCTCCTGCGTGGTCGCAAAATTGATCCGCATCAGCGTGCTGGGTGCCCGCACCGCGTGGAACAGCGCTCCCGGGGCGATCAAATAGCCCTCGTCGAGCATGCGCTGGGCCAGGGCGTCGGTATCGACGCCGGTGTCCACCCAGCCGAACAGGCCGGCGGGCTCGGTCGCGAAGTGGCAGCCGTGGGCAATCGCCAGCTTGACGCTGCGGGCGCGCGCCGCATCGAGCCGGGTGCGTATGCGCTCGGCATGGCGGCGCAGCTGGCCCTGGTCTATGCACCAGGCCAGCGCTTTTTCCAGCAGGGCCGGTGTGGTCAGCGTGGCCAGCAGCTTGGTGTCCAGCAGGCGCTCGACCAGGTCGGGCGGCGCGGCCATGAAACCGACGCGCCAGCCGGGGGCGAGGATTTTGGCGAAACCGCTGACGTAAATCGTCCGCTGCAGGCCGTCCAGCGAGCACAGCCGGGTCGCGTGTTCGGGCGCCAGGTGGCTGTAGGTGTCGTCTTCAACAATGTGGAAGTTGTGCTGCATCGCCAGCTGCAGCACGCGGTGGGCGCTGCCCGGCGTGAGGCAGTAGCCGGTGGGGTTGTGGAACACGCTGACGCTGACAAACAGCTTGGGCTGGTGGATCTCGCAGTACTGCGCCATCACCTCCAGGTCGGGGCCGTCGGCGCGGCGCGGCACCGGCAGGATGCGCATGCCCAAGGCGTCCAGCCGGGCAAACTCCACCGCCCAGCCGGGCTCCTCCACCATCACGCAGTCGCCGGCGCGCAGCAGCGTGCGGCTCACGATGTCCAGCGCGTGCGTGGCGCCCACGGTGGTGATGATCTGCTCGGGCACGGCATGCACATTGAGCGCGCTTAATTTCTGCGACAGCGCGCGGCGCAGACCGCTGTCGCCCATGGGTTCGCCGTACTGCAGCGAAAAATCCCGCAGCGCACTGACGCTGGTGACCTTGCGCACGGCCGCGGGCATGAAGGTGGTTTCCAGCCAGTCGGGGGGAAACACGCCCATGCCGGGCTGGGGCTTGTTGCTGACCTTGTGGAACATGCCGCGTATCAGCGCGGTGGCATCGACCGGCGCCTGGCGCGCGGCCATCCAGCTGGCGGTGCTCCAGGCGCCCAGCGGCGCCAGGTCGGCCGCCTGCATCGGCCCGTGCTTTCCAGCGTGCGCCGCTGCCGGGGCCTTGGCACCGGGCGTCGAAGCCGCGTTGAGCGAGGCATCGCGCACAAAAAAACCGCGGTTCTTGCGCGCCACCACCAGGCCCTGCGCCAGCAACTGGTCATACGCGGCCACCACGGTGGACACGCTCACGCCCTGCTGCTCGGCGCACAGCCGCACCGAAGGCAGGCGCGCGCCTGGCGCCAGCAGTCGGCTGCGTATGCGCTCGGCAAAACGCGCCGAGAGCTGTTCGGTCAGGGATTGTGAAGCGGCTTTCATCAACATGGCGCGGCCTTTTTCCTGTTCATCGCCCTCGGCAGGGCATGGTGTGCTGATTATTTGACCAATACAGTTTTGGAATTTGTACCGCTAACTGTATTGGTGGTGTACTGCTTTCAACTATAAAGTGGGAAGCATGAACTGGCAAGAATTTACGGCTTTACTGGTGCTGGCCACGGCGATGAGTTTTTCGCCCGGACCCAACACCACGCTGTCCACCGCGCTGGGCGCCAACCACGGTTTGCGCCGCGCGCTGCCGTTTGTCTGCGCCGTGCCCGTGGGCTGGGGCGCGCTGCTGCTGGTGTGCGCGCTGGGCCTGGGCGCGCTGGTGCTGGCGGTGCCGCTGCTGAGCTGGGCCGTCAAGATCGGCGGCGTGGCCTACCTGCTGTGGCTGGCCTTCAAGGTTTCCCAATCGCGCCAGCTCAGCCAGGCCGACGCATCGCGACTGAGCGTCACCTTCTGGCAGGGCGCGGCGCTGCAGTTCGTCAACATCAAGGCCTGGATGCTGGCGCTGGCCATCGTCAGCGGCTGGATCGCCGGCCGCGAGTCGCCCGCCTTGCGCCTGGCCATCGTGCTGCCAGTGATGCTGGCGTATGCCTTTGTGAGCAACATGGTGTATGCGCTGGCCGGCTCGCTGCTGCGCGACTGGCTTTCCGGCCCCGCCGGCAGCGGCCTGCGGCTGCGGCGGTTCAACTACGCCATGGCTGCCGTGCTGGTCGTCACCGCCATCTGGATGCTCTTTATATGAACACCCAGGCGCAAATCACGAAAGGCCTGTGGCTGGGCCTGCTGGGCATCGTGATCTTTTCCGTCACGCTGCCCATGACGCGGCTGGCCGTGGGCACGCCCGACGCGCCGCAGATGTCGGGCGTCTTTATCGCGCTGGGCCGCGCCGTGGTGGCGGCGGGCCTCTCGGCGGTGTTCCTGCTGGTCACGCGCGCACCCTTTCCCCGGCGCGAGGACTGGTGGCCGCTGGCCGCCACGGCGGGCGGCGTGGTCTTCGGCTTTCCGCTCTTCACCTCCATCGCCATGCGCCATGTGGAAGCCGTGCACGCCAGCGTGATCATCGGCGCCCTGCCGCTGGCCACCGCCGCCGTGGGCGCCTTGCTACACCGCCAGCGACCGTCCGCCGGCTTCTGGCTGTGCGCCGCCCTGGGCAGCGCGCTGGTGGTGGCTTTCGCAATGCTGCGCTCCGGCAGCGGCAGCCTGGCCATCAGCCCGGCCGACCTGTTGCTGCTGGCCGCCGTGCTGTGCGCCGCCGTGGGCTATGGCTACGGCGCCAGGTTGTCGCAGCGCATGCAGGCTGAACATGTGATCTGCTGGGCGCTGCTGTTGTCACTGCCGCTGACCTTGCCGCTGGCCGCCCTGAGCTGGCCTGCCGGTGCCATCAAGGCGTCTGCCTGGTGGGGCTTTGGCTACGTCGCGGTGTTTTCGATGTGGCTGGGCTTTTTCGCCTGGTACCGCGGCCTGGCGCTGGGCGGCACGGTGCGCGTGAGCCAGGTGCAGCTGCTGCAGCCGTTTTTGTCCATGCTGTTCGCGGTGCCGCTGCTGGGCGAACGCCTGGACGCGGTGACCGTGGGCTTCGGCCTGGCGGTGATCGCCACCGTGTTCATCGGCAAAAAAATGCCGGTGCACCAGCCGGCCGCCGTGCCCCCTTCGTTGCTGCACCCTCGGAAGACCTGATGTACTGCGCCTCTTTTATTTTCGAACCCGGCACCTATGACGAGCGTTTCCACGCACTGGACGCGCTGATCGAGGAAGCCGCCCGTGCCACCCCGGGCTACCTGGGCGCGGAAACCTGGCGCTCGCCCGACGGCACGCGCAGCAACGCGACCTATTTCTGGGACAACCAGGAGGCGCTGCGCGCCTTCTCGGCCCACCCCAAGCACCTGGAAGCCAAACGCCAGTACACCCAGTGGTACAAGGGCTTTCACATCGTCATCTCGCAGGTGCTGCGCTCCTACGGGGACGGCAAAATCGAACACATCACGCCCAACCAGCGCGACCGCGGCCAGGGGGTTCCCGCATGAACATCGCCAACATCCCTTTCGGCACCACCGACTGGTCCACCGTGGCTCGCACCGAACATTCGGCCCTGGAAGGCAAGGCCTTCTGGCGCACGCAGAAATTCGGCGACGTGCGCGTGCGCATGGTCGAGTACACGCCAGGTTATGTGTCCGACCACTGGTGCAAGAAGGGCCACATCCTCTTGTGCCTGCAGGGCCAGTTGCATACCGAACTCGAGGACGGCCGCCGCTTCACGCTGGAGCCCGGCATGAGCTACCAGGTCGCCGACCAGGCCGAAGCGCACCGCTCGACCTCGCCGCTGGGCGCCACCCTGTTTGTGGTGGATTGAGCGGCCGCATGAAAGTCTCTTGTGCAAAACCGCCAGCCTGCGATCATGGTTGCCGTGCCCGGCAGCCTTGCACCGCGGCACCCTGAATTTTTCAACCATTGTGTGAGCCGGGCCGCCCGAGGCGGCCCCCAAGGAGGAGAGTGAGATGAGCGACATGACATGGACCCAGGCGCAACGCGCCCACAAGATGAACCCCTCGGTGATCCGCGAGATCCTCAAGGTCACCGAGAAACCCGGCATCATCAGCTTCGCCGGCGGCCTGCCCTCGCCCAAGACCTTCCCCGTCGCCGCCTTCCGCGAGGCCTGCGACAAGGTGCTGCGCGAGGACGGCCATGCGGCGCTGCAGTATGCGGCCAGCGAAGGCTATGCGCCGTTGCGCGAGATGGTGGCCGCCATGCTGCCCTGGGACGTCGATCCGGCGCAGGTGCTGATCACCACCGGCTCGCAGCAGGGACTGGACCTCATCGCCAAGATACTGATAGACGCCGGCAGCCGCGTGCTGGTGGAAACACCCACCTACCTGGGCGCGCTGCAGGCCTTCACGCCCATGGAGCCCGAGGTCGTGGGCGTGGCCAGCGACGAGGAAGGCGTGGACATCGCCGACCTGGCGAGCAAGGCCGCCGGCGCGCGCTTCTTTTATGTGCTGCCCAACTTCCAGAACCCGACCGGCCGCACCATGAGCGAGGCGCGCCGCGCCGCGCTGAGCGCCGAAGCCGCGCGCCTGGGCCTGCCCATCGTCGAGGACAACCCCTACGGCGACCTGTGGTTCGACACGCCGCCGCCGCTGCCGCTGACGGCGCGCAACCCCGAAGGCTGCGTCTACATGGGCTCCTTCTCCAAGATCCTGGCGCCAGGCCTGCGCCTGGGCTTTATGGTCGCCCCCAAGTCGCTGTACCCCAAGCTGCTGCAGGCCAAGCAGGCCGCCGACCTGCACACGCCCGGCTTCAACCAGCGCATGGTGGTCGAGACCATGAAGAACAACTTCCTGGACCGCCACGTGCCGACCATACGCGCGCTCTACAAATCGCAGCGCGACGCCATGCTGGCCGCCATGCAGCGCGACATGCCCGAAGGCGTGAGCTGGAACACGCCGGCCGGCGGCATGTTTTTGTGGGTGCGCCTGCCCGAAGGCATGAACGCCATCGACCTGCTGCCCAAGGCCGTGGAGCGCAACGTGGCCTTTGTGCCCGGCTGGGCTTTTTACGCCGACCATGCCGACGCCCGCACCCTGCGCCTGTCTTTCGTGACGTCCAGCGTCGAGCAGATCAACATCGGCATCGCCGCACTGGCCGCGGCGATACGCGAACAGCTGCCCACGGGCCTGCCTGAATTGCGCGCGGCCGCATGATGGACACGGGCACGCTGTCGCTGTTCGTGCTGGCGGTGCTGGCGCTGTTCATCTCGCCCGGCCCCAACATGGCCTTCGTGCTCTCGCACGGGCTGGCGCACGGCGTGCGCGGCGGCTTCGCGGCGGCCATCGGCATCTCGGCGGCCGACCTGGTGCATACCCTGTGCGCCGCGACGGGTGTGACCGCGCTGGTCGCCGCCTGGCCGCCCTCCTTCGATGTGCTGCGCTACGCCGGCGCGCTCTACCTGCTGTGGCTGGCCTGGCAGGCCTTGCGGCCGGCCGGCGCGCGCGATACCGCGCAGGCCCAGCCCGCCGGTTTCGCGCGCATTGTGCGCATGGCCTGGTTCAACAACCTGGTGAACCCGAAAGCGCTGCTGTTTTTCATGGTTTTCCTGCCGCAGTTCGTGAACCCGGCGCGCGGACACGTCACGCTGCAGCTGCTGGTGCTGGGCGTCCTGCTGTCGGCGCTGGCGCTGGCCTTCAACACCATGCTGGGCGCCTTCAGCGGGCAGATAGGCCGCCGCCTGCAGGCGCGGCCCGGCGCCGCGAAATTCCAGCGCGGCCTGCTGGCTTTTGTCATGGCCGGGCTCGCGCTGCGGCTGCTGTTCCTCGACCGACCTTCCAAAGGAATCTGACATGCTTCATCTCTGGGGGCGCATCAGCTCCATCAACGTGCGCAAAGTCGTCTGGGCCGCCCAGGAGCTGGGCCTGAGCCTGCAGCGCACCGATGCCGGCGGGCAGTTCGGCATCGTCAAGGAGGCCGACTACCGCCGCAAGAACCCGAATGCGCTGGTGCCGCTGGTGGAAGACGGCGAGGTCCTCATCTGGGAGTCCAACGTCATCGTGCGCTACCTGTGCGCCAAATATTCGCCGGGCAACTTCTATCCCGCGGGGCTGCCGCAGCGGTTTGCCGCCGAGCAATGGATGGACTGGCAGCAGACCACCTTCAACCCGGCCGGCCGCGCGGCGTTTGTGCAGCTGATACGCACGCCGGCGGAGCAACGCAATGCCGCGCTGATCGCGCAATCGGTGGCTGCCACCGAGCCGCTGCTGGCTTTGCTCGATGCGCACCTGGCCGACCATGCCTATATGGGCGGCGAGCAATTCGGCATGGCCGACATCCCGCTGGGTTGCGAAATGCACCGCTGGTTCGGCCTGCCGCAGCCGCGGCCCGCGCGGCCGCACCTGGACCGCTGGTACCAAAACCTGCTGGCGCGGCCCGCCTCGCGCGGCGTGCTGGACCTTCCCCTGTCATAAATCTTTAAACCCCCTGGAAAACCGAGAGCCCCATGAAGCAGCGCGCATTCAAGCAAGTCGACGTATTCACCCCCAACCCTTACTACGGCAATCCCCTGGCCGTGGTACTGGACGGCAGCGGCCTGGACGATGCCGCGATGCAGCGCTTTGCCAAATGGACCAACCTGTCGGAAACGACTTTCCTGCTGCCGCCCACGGACGCCGCGGCCGACTACCGCGTGCGCATCTTCACGCCAGGCGGCGAGCTGCCCTTTGCCGGCCACCCCACGCTGGGCAGCTGCCACGGCTGGCTCGAGGCCGGCGGGCAGCCGCGCTCCAAAGACTTCATCGTGCAGGAATGCAAGGTCGGCCTGGTCAAGATACGCCGCGAGCCGGGCACAAAACGCCTGGCCTTTGCCGCACCCGCGCTCAAGCGCTCGGCGCCCAGCCCCACGGTGCTGGCCCAGGTGGCCACGGCGCTGGGTCTCAAGGCCAGCCAGGTGCTGGCCGCGCAATGCCTGGACAATGGCCCGCTCTGGCTGGGCCTGCTGCTGGACAGCCCCGAAACCGTGCTGAGCCTGGCGCCCGACCACAAGGCGCTGGCCAAGCTGGGCACCAAGATAGGCGTGGCGGCGCGCTACCCGCATGAAGACGCCGCGCCGCTGATAGCGCGCGCCAACCGCGAGGCCAGGGCTTTTGCGGCGTCCCAGCCCTCCTTCGCACCCGACTTTGAGGTGCGGGCCTTTGCCGCGCCCCTGGGTGTCGACGAAGACCCGGTCACCGGCAGCCTCAACGCCAGCCTCGCGCAATGGCTGATCGCCGAAGGCCATGCGCCCGAGCGCTACACCGCCTCGCAGGGCGTGTGCCTGGGCCGCGCCGGCCAGGTACACCTGGAGCGCGACGCGGCCGGCCAGGTCTGGGTCGGTGGCGAGTCGGTAAGCTGCGTGGACGGAAGCGTCACGCTCTAAGGCCCTCCAACACCATGGAAACCACCACCGCATCCTCTCCGCTGGCCTCGCAGGTCGACCACCTGGTGGTGGTGGCGGCCAGCCTGGAGCAAGGCGTGCAATGGTGTGAGCGCGTGCTGGGCATCACGCCTGGGCCGGGCGGCGAGCATACGCTCATGGGCACGCACAACCGGCTCTTCAGCATCGCCTCGCCGGCCTTTCCCACGGCTTACTTTGAAATCATCGCAATCCAGCCGGGCAAGCCCTGCACACGCCCGGCCCCGGCCAGGCGCTGGTTTGACCTGGACGACCTCGAGCTGCAACTGCAGCTCAGCAAAGGCGGCCCGCAGCTCGCGCACTTCGCGGCGTCCACCCCCCGCGCCCAGGGCGGCGTGCGCGCGCTGGCACGCCTGGGACTGGACCGCGGCGAGTTGCTGGAAGCTTCGCGCATGACGCCGCAAGGCCTGCTGTCCTGGAAGATCACGGTGCGCGAAGACGGCCAGCGCCTGTTCTACGGCGCGCTGCCCACGCTGATCCAGTGGGGCGACGCCCATCCCAGCCAGACCATGGCGCCCTCGGGCGTCACGCTGCAGTCGCTGCACGCCAGCCATCCGCGGCCCGACGCGCTGCGCGCCGGCTACGAGGCCATAGGCCTGGCCGGCGTGGGCCTGTCACAGGGCCCGCCGAACCTCATCGCCACGCTGCAGACGCCGCGCGGCCTTGTCACGCTTGAATCAAAGGGGATATAGGGCCTATGAATGCTATGTTTACCACGACCGAACTCGCCTGGTTTGCCCTCGCCGCCTTTGTGCTGGTGATCACGCCCGGGCCCAACATGATTTATTGCATCTCGCGCACGCTGTGCCAGGGCCCCCGCGCCGGCCTGGTGTCGCTCAGCGGCGTGGCCACGGGGTTTGTCGTGCACCTGCTGGCCGCGTCCTTCGGCCTCACGGCGCTGCTGCTGGCCGTGCCGGTGGCTTTCGATGCGATCAAGGTGGCGGGTGCAGCCTATCTGCTGTGGATGGCCTGGCAGGCCGTCAAGCCGGGTGGCCTCGCGCCCTTTGAAACCCGTGAACTGCCGCATGACCCGCCGCGCACGCTGTTCCTCATGGGCTTTATGACCAACCTGCTCAATCCCAAGGTCGCGATGTTTTACCTCTCCTTCTTCCCGCAGTTCCTGCATCCCGAGCGCGGCGACCTGCTGCTGCAAAGCCTGACACTGGGCGCGGTGCAGATCAGCGTGAGCACCAGCGTAAACACGGTACTGATCTGCTTTGCCGCGGCGATTGCCGGCTTCCTGAACCGCAACCTCAGCTGGATGCGCGTGCAGCGTTATGTGATGGGCACGGTGCTGGGACTGCTGGCGCTGCGCCTGCTGACCGAAAAGCGGGCTACCCAATGAGCGCCGTACTCGACCGGGCGCCCGGGCTGGAGAATACCGGCAAGCTGCTGCCCTCGCTGCGCGAAATCGAAGACGCGGCCCGCGTGGTCTACCGCGAATTCCAGGCCACGCCGCAGTACCGCTGGGGCCTGTCCAGCCAGCGCCTGGGCACCGATTGCTGGATCAAGCACGAGAACCACACGCCGGTCGGCGCCTTCAAGCTGCGCGGCGGGCTTACCTACTTCGAGGCGCTGCAGCGGCGCGGCGAGTTGCCCGCGCAGGTCGTCAGCGCCACGCGCGGCAACCACGGCCAGAGCATAGGCTGGGCGGCGCGCGCGCACGGCGTGGCCTGCACCATCGTGGTTCCGCACGGCAACTCGCTAGAGAAAAACGCCGCCATGCGCGCGCTCGGCGTCACGCTGATTGAACACGGCGAGGACTTCCAGGAAAGCCGCGAATTCGCCATGGCGCTGGCCGCCGAACGCGGTGCCCACATGGTGCCCAGCTTCCATGCCGACCTGCTGCGCGGCGTCAGCACCTACTGGTGGGAATTCATGCTGGCCGTGCCGCAACTCGACGTAGTCTATGTGCCGATCGGCCAGGGCTCGGGCGCCTGTTCGGCGATAGCCGCCAAGCTGGCGCTGGGCCGCAAGCTGCGCATCGTCGGCGTGGTGAGCGCGCATGCCACCACCTATGCCGACTCGCTGGCCGCCGGCCGCGTGGTGGAAGCGCCCGTAACCACCCAGCTGGCCGACGGCATGGCCTGCCGCGTTGCCGATGGCGCCGCGCTGGACATCCTGCTGCCGCAGCTGGACCATATCGTGAAAGTGACGGACGACGAAGTGGCCCAGGCCATGCGTGACCTCTACACCGACACCCACAATGTGGCCGAAGGCGCGGGCGCGGCGAGTTTTGCCGCGGCCATGAAAGAGCGCGAACTTCTGAAGGGCCAGGTGGTGGGTGTCACCTTGTGCGGCGGCAATGTGGACCGGACCGTGTTCGCGGAGGTGCTGGCCGGGCCTCAAGCCTGAGTTGTCGCAGCGGACGCACCCCGGCCGGTCAACGGCCCGCGGGGATTGCCAGACGCGGCGCCAGGGCTGAGATCATCCGCAGCGCCGAAACTGGGACCAGCTTGAACAGCAGTGCCAGGTGCCGCAAGGGCACCTTTGCCTTGAGGATGGCCCCGTAGTCGCAGGAATCCTCGTGCGGGAAATAATTTTCGCGAACTGCGACGATCTCCCGCCATCCCTTGCCATGGTAGTAACGCAGCTGCGGATCCACAGGCAGGCCTGATCGGGTCGCGCGCGCATAGGCCTCCACACAGGCGCCGGGATGGCGCTGCAGGTGGCGCTTCAATCCGGGCATGGGCGAGCCCAGGAATATCTCGGTGTATCCACGCTTGAGCAGATAAAGGTAGTAAAACGCCAGGAGCTGCACCGCCGCACCGGGCTCCACACTGGTCAGGCTGATGCCGAACATGCAGCGGGTTCGTTTTTGTTGCGGCAACTTCCCCGCGGGCTGGGCATCCAGGCTCGCGCTTTGTGCCCAGTTGCCGGGGTCGGTCCATTCGGCATCATGGGTGGGCTTCGCAAAGACCGAGCCCAGCAGCTCACCGGTGCGCGCGCAGAAAGCGCCGCCACAGAGGTCAGGATGGGCCTCGATCCTCTCGCGGAACTCGGCGGGGCCCGCCGCCTGTTCAGCCGTCCACTGCCTGCGTTCAAGGGCCAGCAGTGCGGGGATGTCGTCCATCCGCAGAAATCGCGTGGTAAACCTGCGTGGCTGGGGTGCTAAAGTTTTCGGCAAAACGGATACCTTTCGCTCGGTCAAAAAGTGTTGGCAGGCAGGTTGGCTCAACGAGCGGCATGGCAAGTGCACCGCCTGCCGGCAAAAGGCATGGCGTCGTGGACGAACTGGCGTATTCCTGTCGAAAGCCAAAGGCAGGTGACTTGCGGCATGGGCCCGAAAAACCCGCTGAGGAAAATGCTGCTTTCCAGGTTGACGACTTCATGCCACCAACCCTTGGGAACATGGATGGCGTCACCGGGTCGGAGGTCAGCAACAAACAGCGACGCCTCCGGCAGCTTGCGCGTTGCGAGCTCCTGGATTCCGATGTCGGCCAGCCGCGCCCAGCGGTCGTACTTGGAAGACATCGCGCCTTGCGCTTCCACGACACCGGGCCGCGCCAGGTAAAAGCGCTTGGCTCCGCGCAGCAGCACGGCCAGGTTGTCCAGCAGGTCGTAGTGCAGGCCGGTGTGGGCGCCGCGCGGCCCTATCCAGGCGCTGCTGGCCACATGGTGGCGCGGGGGAAACAGGGCCTGCATGTTCACGTCGTTTCGCAGCGCGGGAAATTCACACAGCAGGTCGAATTCCTTGAGGTGCGCGGTCTCGGCGCCCTGTTCCCAAATGGACCCGTTGGACGCGAGGCTGCCGACGCAGGCGGCGAAGGTCGAGGTCACGAAACCGGTTTGTCCCAGCTCGCGATTGCCCACCACCAGTGTCACGGGGCGGTCTCCGCCCAGCGCTGCGAGATGGTCAAATGTCCAGCGCTGCGTCGCCGGCCATTGCGCAGCGGCGCCACGAATGACGCAGGGAAGCGGCGAATTCGGGCTCACGGCGTAAGGGGCCTGGCGCTCGTCGACCGGCGCCAGCAAGCCGGGGTGGATGTCCGGAATGGTTGAATTCATTGACGATGGCCCCAAGCATGGGGCCCGTGTATTGCACTGGCATGACAAAACCATGAGCGCCACATCGCCGCCGGGCCGGTCGCACGTGCGACTGGCAGGCGAGTGGTGATTCGCCACAATCCGCCCATGGGAACCCTCTACCTCGTGCGCCACGGCCAGGCCTCGTTTGGCGAAGACGACTACGACGTGCTCAGCCCCATGGGGCGCCAGCAAAGCCTTCGCCTGGGGGAATACTTCAAATACAAGGGCATCGCCTTTGACGCGGCCTTCACGGGCACGCTGCAGCGCCAGGTCAACACCTTTGCCGGCATCTGCGAGGGCATGGGAATTGAAATGCAGGCCGAGCAGCGGCCCGGGCTCAATGAATACGACAGCCATGCGGTGATAGGCGCGATCCACCCGCACAAGCTGGAAAAGCCCGCCACGCCCGAGGAATACCGCGGCCATTTCCGCCTGCTACGCGACGGCCTGACGCAATGGATGGCCGGCGTCGTCAGCCCCAAGGGCATGCCCAGCTACACCGAATTCGTCGCCGGCATCACCGACGTGCTGGACCACATCCGCAGCACCCACAGCGGCAATGTGCTGCTGGTCTCCAGCGGCGGGCCGATCTCCACCGCGGTCGGCCACGTGCTGGGCACCAGCCCGGAAACCACCATAGAACTCAACCTGCGCATACGCAACTGCTCACTCACCGAGTTCGCCTTCACGCCCAAGCGCCACATGCTGGTGACCTACAACACCTTGCCGCACCTCGACGCGCCAGAGCACGCGAGCTGGATCACCTACGCCTAGAAGCTGTTTACGGCCTGAACGCTGACGCAAACCTTGCATCGGCTTCCGTGGTGTTTTCACCATTGCCGGGATCGCGCCAAGCAAAGATACTCTTTGGCACATGAGTGCCGCCCCTAACCCCAGCCTGCTTGTCGCCGGCATACACCTGTACGCCGCCACGGGCGATGCGCTGGCGGCGTCCAGCTACCGCTTCCTGGTGCAGCTCGAGCAGCTCGGTCTGCAGGACGCCGTGGAAACCACGGAGCTCCCCGCGCGCGAGGGCGCCGCCGGGGGCCGGCGCTTTCGCCTGGCGCCCGGCCTGGCCGACAAATGGGCGCCCGGCCTGGACACCCTGGGCCTGGCCGAAAAACTGCAACTGGATACGACGGGCAGCAGCGAGGACCTGGAGCGCGAAATCCTGCTGGCCATGCTGCTGAGCCCCATCGCCTTCGAATTTCCCAGCCATGAGGAACTGGCCTCGGCAGTGCGCGTGCGCCGCAACATCGTGGTCGCCGCGCGCAAGACGGCGCTGGAATTCCACACCACCGAAGTCAACCGGCCCGAGGACTGCTGGACCTACTCCGAGGACGACGGCTTTACCGTGCGGCCCGGCCACGCGCTGATTCCCGCCTTGCAAAAAGCCACCCAGCCCGAGGCCTCGGGCAAGCTGTATTCCTTTTCCTGTTACCGCGCGACCGAGTATGTGATCCTGCTGGCCATCGCGCAGGAACTCGAGACCTGCAACCCGGCCCTGCTGGCCGGCCTGCAGCAGCGCTGGGAGCGGCGCGCCATCATGTCGGGCAAGTTCCACGACGTGTTCCTGCGCGAATACGGCTCCATGGAGCAGCCGCTGCCGCCCAAATACTACGTGCCCGGCGACCGCCTGTGGTTCCGCAACCCCGATGAACATTCGTCCGACGTCTCAGGCTATGAAGGCTCCTGGGTGTTTTACATCGGCAACGGGCTGTTCACCAACTTCTGGAAACGCGAGCAGCCCTACTCGCTGACGGCCAAATGCCTGGAGCTGTTTCACTGGCGGCACGCGACCTATACCGACGAAGCCGGGGAGCTGCGCATCAATGAAAGCATTGTCGAAGCCGGCGTCAAGGCCTCCAGCGCCGACCCGGCCGAGACGGCACGCATACTCGAGCTGATGCTGCGCATGCGCGAGCCCAAGGGCGTGTACCAGTCGGGCGGCTGCATAGACACCTCGCGCGAGTACCCGCGCTGGATGCGGCCCGGCACGGCGGACATGGTGCTGCCGCCCGTTTGAAGGGCCGGCTTATTGAGAAGCGCTCACGCGCCAGACGGCATTGCCCACATCGTCGGCCACCAGCAACGCGCCGCGCCTGTCCATCGCCACGCCCACAGGCCTGCCGTAGGCATGGCCCTCGGGGCTCAGGAAGCCGCTCAGCACGTCGATCGGCAAACCCGCAGGCAAGCCGTTTTCGAAGGGCACAAACACCACCTTGTAGCCGCTGTGGGGCACCCGGTTCCAGGAGCCGTGCTCGCCGACGAACACGCCGGATGCCAGCAGAGGCGGCAACGCCCTGCCTTCCGAGAACGCCATGCCCAGCGGCGCCACATGCGAGCCCAGCGCATAGTCGGGTGAAACCGCCTTGGCAACCAGGTCGGGCCGCGGCGGCCGCACGCGCTCGTCCACATTCTTGCCGTAGTAGCTGTAGGGCCAGCCGTAAAACACGCCGTCACGCACCGACGTCAGGTAGTCGGGCACCAGGTCGCTGCCGATCTCGTCGCGCTCGTTGACCACCGTCCAGAGCGCGCCGCTGCCGGGCGCCCAGCCCATGCCGTTGGGGTTGCGCAGGCCGGAGGCGAACACGCGGTGCGCGCCGGTCTTGGCGTCCACCTCCCAGATGGCGGCGCGGCCGGCCTCGGCTTCCATGCCGCGCTCGCCCACATTGCTGTTGGAGCCCACCGTCACATACAGCTTGCCGCCATCCGGGCTGGCGATGATGTTTTTGGTCCAGTGGTGGTTGATGGGGCCGGCCGGCAGGTCCACCAGCTTGACGGGCGCCGCCGTGATGGTGGTCTGGCCCGGCTGGTAAGGGAAACGCACCACCGCATCGGTATTCGCCACATAAAAATCATTGCCCACCAGCACCATGCCAAAGGGCGAGTTGAGGTTTTCCAGGAACACGCTGCGGCTTTCGGCCTTGCCGTCGCCGTCGGCATCGCGCAGCAAGGTGATGCGGTTGGCCGTGGGTGCGCCGGCGCCGGCCCGGCCCATGACCTTTTTCATGAACCAGCCGCGCAGGCCCTTGCCGTCCTCGGGTTTGGGCGGTGCATTGGTCTCGGCCACCAGCACGTCGCCGTTTGGCAGCACGTAAACCCAGCGCGGGTGGTCCAGGCCGGTGGCCAGGGCCGTCACGGCCAGGCCGGACATGGGCGTGGGCATGGCGCCTTCGGGCCAGCCCTTGGCCGGCGCGATGTTCACGGTGGGGATCAAGCTTTTTCTGGGCTGCGGCAGCGTGGGGTTGGCGCCCATGCCGGCTTCGGGTGGCAGCACGGCGGTGTCGCCGCAGGCCACCAGGCCGACGACGATGGCAGCGCAAGCCGAGGCCGCAAGCCATGTCTTGATGGAATAGCCGGGGGCGTGCATACATTCTCTCTTGGGTGCCGCGCCACAGCGGCGCGCCCGTCCACTGTGCGCCGCGGGGAATGCCGGAGCTGTCAGCCGGTGGCCCAGCGCCCTGTCAGCGTCGGGCCCGGGCCTCAGCCCGGCAGCAGGGGGAGATCGGCTTTTTTCAGCGTGCGCAGCACAAAGCTGGACTTGCTGTGGCGTATGCCCTTGATCTTGTAGAGCCGCTCGCGCAGCAGGCGCTCATAGTCCTTGGTGTCGTGCACCGCGATGCGCAGCAGGTAGTCATATTCGCCGGACACCAGGTAAGCCTCCACCACCTCGGGAATCGCGGCCAGGGTTTCGCCGAATTTTTCCAGCGTGTTGTCGGAATGGCTGTCCAGCGTGACCTGCACCATCACGGTGTCGCCCAGGCCCAGGGCCTGCGCATTGAGGCGCACCGTGTAGCCCTCGATCACGCCGGCTTCCTCCATCTTCTTGATGCGGCCCCAGCAGGGCGAGGGGCTCAGGCCCACGGCCTGGCCAATGTCTTGCAGGCTGGCGCGCGCATCGGCCTGCAAAACCTGAAGGATTTTCCGGTCCAAAGTATCCATTAAGCTAATTTATCTGATTTTTTCGGATTTACAGATTTTTTATCCATATTCGGCAAATCCGGCAGCAAATCAAGCAAATTATTCGGCCCCGTCCCGGCGATACTTTCTTCCATGGCGGCGGGCTTACCGGTCCGTCCACCAAGACAAGGCCTCCAGCAAGTTACCGCTCGCTGGGGGCTTTTGACTTTCAGGCCACTGAGCACTGCAAACGCAGCTCCAGGCAAACACCATCGTCCAGGTTGCGTGCGGTGATGGTGCCGCCCATCTTGGCCATATAGGTCTTGGCGACAAACAAACCCTGGCCGCGCTGGCCCGGCGCGCCGGCATCGGTGTCGGGCAGGTCGGACACGCCGTACTCAAAAATCTTGCCCAGCATGCCGGCGTCTATCCGCGGGCCCAGGTTGCTGATGGCGACCAGCGCCTCGGGCGCTGCCGTGCCTTCCTGCGCCTGCAGGGACAGCGTGATGCGGATCAGGCTGCCGGGCCGGCGGTAACGATCGGCATTGCGCAGCACATGCGAGACCACGTCCTCCAGCGAATATTCGTCGGCACGCACCGTCACCGGCTGGGCCAGGGGTTCAAAAGCCACGCCGGGAATGCCGGCCGCCGCGGCGTTGCGCGCCACGTGGCGCAGGAATTCATTGGCGTCCAGGGTCTGCACATTGAGCGCGGTGGATTCAAACGCCTCGCTGGGCGAAGCGCTGCCGTAGAGCACGCGTACCGCCTGCTGCATGCGGCTGATGTAGCGGTGGGCCGGGTCGTCGGCGCTGCCGTGCAGCACCATCAGCGACTGCAGCGGCGACATGATTTCATGGCCGACCGCGTGCCAGGTGTCTTTTTCCTGGGCCACGCGTATCTGCTCGCGCCGCACGTCCTCGTTCACGCGCTGCAGCAGGTCCTGCAGGCCGCCGGCCAGCACGCCCAGTTCATCGCCGCCGCGCAGGTCGGCCAGGTCCACCGCCGCCAGGCCGTCGCTGGCGCGCACACCCTTGGAGACGGTGGCGGCGCGGCGGGTCAGCACGGTGATGCGGTGGATGATGCGCAGCTCGATGGCCAGCCAGGTCGCGAAGATGGCCAGCAGCATGCCGCCCACAAACCAGGACACGCGGGTGGCCACGGCCGTGAGGGCCTTGTTGACCGTGCGGATGTCGCCGGTCAGCGTGAGTTCATAGCGGCCCAGCGGCGTGCTGATGATGTCGGTGCTGGTGACGGGCGCGTCGTAGCCCTCCACCTGCAGCCGCCGGATCAGCCAGGCGATCAGCGGCGAGGCACGCTCGGCGGCCTCGGCGCCGGACAGCGCCACGATGTCCTTGCCGGCGCCGCCCGCGCCCAGCTTGCGTATGCGCAGCTTCTCGCCGGGCAGCAGCAAAGGGCTCAGCTCGGACCAGGAAAAAGGCGCGGTGGCGCCCGCCGCATTGCTGTCGAACAGGGGTTTGCCCTCGCCGGGGGCCAGCATCTCCACCTGCACCCTGATCTGGTCCAGGTCGCTTGGCGGCCAGACGATGTCTGCCGGCCCCTTGGCAAACAGCGCCTCGCGAAACAGCTCCACCGGCAGGCGCACGCTGACAAAGGCGCGCCGCGCGCAATCCGGGCCGGCCGCCGGCGTGCCGTCCACGCAGCGGCCGTCCTGCCAGAGCCAGCCGCGGAAATCGCGCACCGGCCGGCTGGCCGGCGTGATGGGGCCGTCGTCGGCAAAACCCACCAGCCGCCCCCGGGTGTTGGCAAAAGGCGAGGCGTTGCGGCCCTCGTCCACGGCCTGCATGGCCTGGAAAGGCGCGATCCAGCGGTAGCGCTGGCCGCGCATGTCGACCGTGATGCGGGCGCGGTGCGCCAGGCTCAAGTCCAGCGTGCCCGAGCTGTGCGACACCAGGGGCCCGCTGTTGAAGCTGCCGACGGCGTAGAGGAAACCGCCGGCAAAGGGGTTGTTGCCCACGGCCACGCACATCGAGGCCGCATCGGGGTATTGCACTAGGCAGCCGGCCATCTCCACCGCCTGCTGGGCCTTGTTGCGGTCGTCAAAATCAAGGGCCGAAAACGGCAGCACCAGCGGGCGCAGGGGCGTGACCTCATGGTCGTAGGCCGTGGGGTTAAGCAGCACCAGCTGGCCCGTGGGATGCCGCAGCTTGGCCGCGATCTGCGCCTGGTTCTTGCGAAAGCCGTCCTGGTAGTTGCGGTAGCTGCGCTCTTTTTCGTCCTGCAGCACGGCGACGGCCAGCGCGACGGTGGCCAGCCCCAGCAGCAAAAACGCGCCGCGAAAGAAAACCCGCAGGCCGAAGGGCACACGCGCCGGCAGCAGGCGCTCGACGTCCAGCCCGGCCGGCAGCTTCACGCCAGGCCCTTGCCGCGCGGGGCGGGCTCGGCCTCGGCCCAGCGAAAGCCGCGCATGGGCACGTTTTCAATGCCCTCGAAGGCCGCGTCGATTTCCTTGAAGGCGTCGCGTATGGTGCTCACGTGCTTGCGGATGTTGTCGCGGTTGCGGCCGCTTTTGACCACCTGGTAGAGGTCTTCATAGCTGACCACCTCGCCGCGGCGCGCATGCAGCGCCGCCAGGATGCGCTGTGCCGTCAGCGGCAGGTTCACGCGCTGGCCGCGCCAGATGGCGGTGTTCTGGCGCAGCGGGTCCAGCTGCAGCTCCTGGCCGTCCGCCGCGGGCGCCTTGCCAGCCGGTTTTGCCTTGGCGCTGCGCAGGATGTCCAGGAAGGTCTCGATGAAATCGGCTTCCTCAAATGTGGTTTTTTGCAGGTAATCCCAGGCGTCCAGGGCTTTCATGATGCTGCGGTAGATGGCGGCCGGCATGGCCGAGACCACCAGCACCGGCGTGCCCTGCCGCTGCTTGTTGATGGCGTTGATGATGGCCACGCCGGCATGGCGTTCGCGCCCCAGTTCGATGTCCAGCACCACCGCGTCATAGCCCTCGCGGGCGACGGCGGCTTCGGCGTCGTCGCGGCTAAACCACTGGTCGACCTGTATGCCCGGCCGGGCCGATTCAATCCAGCCCCTGAGCTGGTTGCTCATGGGCAAATCGTCTTCGATGACGGCAATTTTGGTCATGGGGCGTGCCAAGTAAAGGGGTGGCCTGATTATGGGCGCGGGCCGCCCCCGGCCGTGTGAGTGTTTCTTCCGTTGGCGGATGAATGCCGCCGCCAAAGCGCGCAAAGACACCGCGCAAGCGCATTGAATGCTCCGGGCCCGCTTCGAACAATGGAGGCCAGAGAGAACACAAGACCGTGCCTCTCACCAAACCAGACCGGAGGAGCCCGTCATGAACCCACGTTTTAGCCGCATCGCCCTGCGCATACGCGCCATCTTTTCCAGGGGGGTGCACAGCACCCGCCGTATCGCCGCCACAGGCGTGCGGCGCGCCGCCAGCGCCAGCGGCCTGATGATCGCCACCGCCGCGGCAGGCGCGGCCGGCTACCTGCTGTGGGTGCACCCGCCGCTGGAATCCGTGGCGCGCGGCGACGTGGCCATACGCACCAACCAGCTGACCGGCGGGGTCGACGAGTTCCGCGAGGGCTCGCTGCTGCTGCTGCCCGGCCTGCACGAACTGCGCACCTTCTCGCTGCGCGACCAGGTGTATCGCCCAGAGGGCAGCAGCCGCGCCGACGGCCCCTCGCCTTTCCAGTCGGTGGAAGGCATGTCGCTGGGCGTGGACCTCACCGTGCGTTATGCGCTGGACCCGGCCCGGGTCAACGCGCTGTCGAAAAACCTGCCCGACGACATTGCCGGCCAGATCGTGCAGCCCGCCGTGCAGGGCGTGATCTACAAGACCTTCACCCGCTACACCGTGCGGGAAATTTTCTCGAGCAAGCGCGCCGAGATCCAGCAGCTCATTGAAGCCGAACTCAAACCCAAGCTCGCGGCCGACGGCATCCTGCTGCGCAGCGTGCAGATGGGCAAGGTGGACCTGCCCGCCGACTACCGCCAGGGCATGGACAAGCTGCTGGCCGAGGAACTCGCGACGGAAAAAATGCGCTACACCCTGGCCCTGAAGGAAAAGCGCGTCAAGGAAACCGAGCTGGACGCGATGGCCGAAAAAGTGCGCCGCGAGACCAATGCGCAGGCCGCCGCCAACGAACAGGTGATCGCGGCCCGGGCGCAGGAGGAGGCCATGAAACACGTGCTGCCCTTCAAGCAAAAACAGATCGAGCAGCGCCAGCTGGAGGCCGAAGCCGAGAAACAGTCGCGCATACGCACGGCCGAAGGCAGCGCCCAGGCACGGCGCATCGAGGCCGCGGGTGAAGCCGATTCGCGGCAGAAACTGGCGGACGCCGAAGCCTACCGGCTGGACCGCGTGGGCAAGATCAACAGCGAGCAGATGGCCCGCGAAGGTGTGCTGGTCACGCGGCATCCGCTGCTGATCCAGAAAACCATGGCCGACAAGCTCAGCGACAAGATCACCGTCATCATCGCCCCGCCCTCCACCAGCGGCGGCTTTGTGGGCGCGGGCCTGCTGGGCGGCGCGCCCAGGCCCGGCCGCAGCGTGGCGCAAGCGCCGCGCGATGCCGACACGCAAGACGACAAAGAGGCCGAATAATGATCACCACCGCACTCCTGACCCTGGCCATCGTGACGCAAGACCAGGCCAGCCTGCGCGCCGCGCCGCGCGATTCGGCCGCGCAGCAGGCGGCGCTGTGGCAGGGCGACGCGCTCGAGATACGCGGCCAGCGCATGGACTACCTGCAGGTTTACGACCACAGGCGCGAACGCGCGGGTTTTATCCACGTGAGCCAGGTGCGCGCCGTCTCGCTGCAGCTCGAGGAGGCGCCGCAGCTGCTCTCGGTGGTGCGCTTCCTGCGCGAAAGCCCGGGCGCCGAGGCTTTGGGCATTGCCTATACCGCCGCCTACCTCAAGGCCGCGCCGGCCGAGGCCATAGGCGCGGAAACCTTCGACGCGCTGGGCACCATGGCCGAGCGCCTGGCGCGCCGCGCGTCCATGAAACACGGCAAGGCCACCAGCGATGTGATCTCCGCGCACATGGAAGTGGCCTCCTTTTACGGCGTGGGCTTCAAGGGCTATGAGCAGGGCGGTAGCATGCAGCTTTGCTACAACGGCGAGGCCTTTCGCCGTGTGCTGGCCTTGCCCTCCGACGCAGAGCAGCGCGCCCGCGCCGCCCTGGCCCTGACCCGCCCCGACTGCATGAGTCCCGACCTGCACCCGCAGGAACGCCTGGCGCAGGACCAATGGCGCGCCGAGGTGCTGGACAAGCTCAGCACCGCGCAGTTTGCGAGCTTGCCCGAAGTCAGCAAAAACCGTTTGCGCCTGCGCCGCGCCGGTGTGTTTGCCAGCCTGGCTTTCGAGCAGGCGCGCCGGGGCGAAGCCCCCACGGCGGCCGCCCAGCGCGCGCTGGCCGAACTCGCGGCGGTGAACAAGCTGGAACTGAGCGACAACGACCGCCAGGACTACAACGATGCGGCGATCCGTGTGGGCGCATCGCGCTGGGCCGCCGAAACCGCCCTGCCCCGTTTTGCGAAACTGACGCTGGCCACCGAGACCGGCCAGGCCGGCGAGACCTGCGTGGCGCTCTATGAAAACAAGGCCGACGGCAAACCCGGCAAGGAGGCCGCGGCCAGGCGCTGCACCTACGGCATTGTGTGGGCCGCATCCGCCAGCGCCCACCCCGACGGCCAGGCCCTGGCGCTCGCGGTGCAGCCGCTGGACGCCTGGCGCGAGCTGTGGGTGTTTCGCAAGAGTGCCGGGAAATGGACGATTGAAGTGCTGCCGCCCGCCAGCAACGGCCCGGAGCTCGGTTATGTGGAATTTGCCGGCTGGGTGCGCGGCGCGCCGCAAATGCTGCTGGCCCGCGAGACCCGGATTGCCGGTCGCCTGCGCCGCAATTTCGAGGTGGCGCGCCTGGACACCCTGACGGCCGAGAAACAGGCCGGCGACCCGGGCGCGCTGGCTGCCTTCCGCTGGCAGGACGCCGCGTGGAAGCGCCAGACGGTGATCCTGCGCTAGAAGCTGTTTTTAGAAAGCCGTTTTGTCGCTCAAGGTATCGGCCGGCAACTGGTCCATCTCTACCAGCAGTTGCGCCAGCCCGCGGCCCGCCGCGCCCAGCAGGGCACGGCCTTTTTCGGCCGTGGCGGCGGCCGCATTGCCGGCTGCGCCGTGCGGGTTGTAGTCCTGCATCTGCCAGGCCAGCTTGGCGCTGCGGCCGTCGCCCAGGAGCTTGAATTTTTTCGCGCGGTCCTGAGAGCTCGAATGAAAGTCTTGCGCCTTGGCCATGTCGACCTGCTCCGGCTTGAGCGCCAGCATCATGGAGGTTTCAATCTCACCGGCATGGATGCCGAAGCGATGCTCCTCGGCGCTGAATAAATCGTTCACCGACTTGCCGTCTTCACCCAGCAGCGGCAGGTTGAACCAGTTCACGCTGTACACCAGCATGCCCAGCCGGGCCCGCAGGTCGCGCGCCACCACATCGAGCAAGCCGACCTGGCCGCCATGCGAATTGAGCAGCACCAGCTTTTTGATACCCGCCTGTGCGACCGACTGGGCCAGTTCAGTCCAGAGGCGAATCACGGTTTCGGCTTTGAGCGTGAGCGTGCCGGCAAAGCGCGTGTGCTCGGGGCTGAAACCCACGGCCTGCGTGGGCAAAAACAGGATTGGCTGCGCAGGCGGCAGATGCGGCAAGGTCGCTTGCACCACGCCATCGACCAGCGTCGCATCCACGTTCAGCGGCAAGTGCGGGCCGTGCTGTTCCGTCGCCGCCACCGGCAGCACCGCGATGCAGCGGGCCAGGTCCAGGCCTGCGAAATCGGGGCTTTTGAGCTGGGACCAGAAGCGGGGAGGGGTTGGGATGGGCATAGGGGTATTTTGAGCTATTTGCGCAGGGTCAAGCCGCCGCGGCAGCCTTCTGGATCTCTTCTTTGTGTCCCGCCAGCTGATTCAAATGCCGCCCTTGCCGTTCGGCGCCCTGCCGGCCGGCCCGCAGTGGCGACACCCTATGCGCCGCGCCCAAGGCCTCGGCCAGGCACTGCGGCCTTCCGCGCGCACCACCGGCCAGGTAATCGGCCAGCAGCGCGGTGCGCACATCTTCCGCAGCCAGCCCGCGCACGGCCGTCAGGTGCTCAAACAACAGGTCCACCAGCTTCTCGAGCGCAAACTCATGTGTCTTGCCTGTGGTCAGCCAGAGCCAGTCGCTGAAGCGCAGAAAGTTTCCGAAAGCCGAGCCCGGCATCAGCAGCAGCTTGAGCCCCTGCGCGAAGCGGCCTGAATTCGCGACCATCTCCCAGTAGCGCGCAAAACGGTTGATGCGCTGCATGGTGACAAAGTCGATCGTGGAGTTTTGCAGGATGGTGTACGGCGTTTGCGGGTCGTAGGCCATGGCGAATTCCGCCGTGTGCCTTGTGATGGGCGTGCCGCGCAGGCGCTTGAGGATGCCGAACTGGATTTCATGCGGCGCGAGTTCGTACAAGCGGTCAAAGCCGTCGGCAAAACTTTCCAGGGTTTCGCCGGGCAGGCCGAAGATCAGGTCGGCGTGCACATGGGCCCGGCTTTCATTCACCAGCCAGCGCAGGTTGTCGGCGGTCTTGCCGTTGTCCTGCTTGCGCGAGATGCGCTGCTGCACCTCAGAGTTAAAGCTCTGGATGCCGACCTCAAACTGCAGCGAGCCGGCCGGGAACTGCGCGATCAAGGCCTTCAGGCGCTCGGGCAGGCTGTCGGGCACGACCTCAAAATGCACGAACAAATCGGGCGCCATCCTGTCCAGGAAGAACTGCAGGATGCGCACCGAGTTCTCGACCTTCAAATTGAAAGTGCGATCCACGAACTTGAAGTTGCGCGCGCCGCGGCGGTACAGCGCATCCATTTCCGCCATAAACACATCGAGGTCAAAAGCCCAGGCGGTCTTGTCGAGCGAGCTCAGGCAAAACTCGCACTTGAAGGGGCAGCCGCGCGAAGCCTCGACATACAGCAGGCGCTTGGCCAGGTCTTCAGCGCTGTAGTCGCTGTAAGGCAGGGCCAGCGCCTCCAGCGGCGGCTGTTCGCCGGCAATCACTTTCATCAGCGGCTGGGGGCCGTCGAGCAGCGCGCGGCACAGCCTGGGAAAACTCACGTCGCCCCAGCCGGTGACCACATGGTCGGCCAGGCGGCAGATTTCCTGCTCGCCAGTTTCGTAGCTGACCTCGGGCCCGCCCAGCACGATCCTGATATCAGGGCGCAAGGCCTTGAGCAGGCGCACGACCTGGGTGGTTTCGACCACATTCCATATATAGATGCCCAGGCCTATCACCTCGGGCTGCAGCGCCAGCAGTTCTTCCACGATCTGCGTGGGCCGCTGCTGGATCACGAATTCGCGCAGCTGCGTGGCTTCGCGCAGGCCAGGGCCGCCGTGCCTGTCCATATTCGCCAGCAGGTAGCGCAGGCCCAGCGAAGCGTGGATGTACTTCGCATTCAGGGTGGCGAGGACAATACGGGGCATGACCCTATTATCGGAGTTGGCTCCGAAAACGGCTGTAATCAGGTGGCCGGCGCCGGCCGTCCCCAGGAACTAATGCCCCCACCGCCCGCTCACACCCGCACCATGCATTTCAAGCGCCCCCTGTTCGCCGCCCTGACCGCTACGCTTTTGATAGCTTCCGGCGTATTGCCCACGGTGGCCAGTGCCCAAAGCACACCCTTGAACCTGCCGGGCAAAAGCAGCCGCGGCGCGGCCGCCAGCGTGGTCACCACCGAGCAGGTGCGGGCCGAGCTGCTGGCCTGGGTGCCCGAGGGTGTGGAGCCGGGCAAGCCGGTCTGGGTGGGCCTGGCGCTCACGCACCAGCCCGAGTGGCATACCTACTGGAAGAATTCAGGCGATTCGGGCCTGCCCACGCAGCTCGACTGGCAGCTGCCGGCCGGCATTGACGCGGGCGAGATCGCCTGGCCGACGCCGAAAAAAATCCCGATCGGCACGCTGGCCAACTACGGCTACGAAAAAACCGTGCTGCTGCCGGTGCCGCTGACGGTGGCGCCCAGCTTTGCCGGCAGCCAGCTCGAGGTCAAGCTCAAGGCGGCCTGGCTGGTCTGCCGCAAGGAATGCATTCCACAGGAGGGTGAGTTCGCGCTGAGCATCCCGGTGCGCAGCTCGACCGCCGCCAGCAGCCAGCTGTTCCAGGACACCTTCGCCGCCACGCCCAAGCCGCTGGCAGCCGGCGCCAGCCAGGTGGAAGTCGGCGGCGGCAAGTCCATCAGGATTTCCCTGGCCGGCCTGCCCGCCGCATTGCAGGGCAAGACACTGGCGCTGTATCCCGAAACCGGCAGCGTGATCGAACCCGCGGCCGCCTGGCAGCAGGCCTGGCAGGGGGCGGTCTGGACGGCCGAGGTGCCCCTGTCCGGCCAGCGCAGCGAAAGCCCGGCCAGCATGCCGCTGGTGGTGGCCCTGGAGAACGCGGCCTACCGCATAGACGCGCCGGTAAAGGGCAGCTGGCCCGCGCCGGCGGCGGCCGCCGTGGTGCCGCCCGCCCTCGAAGCGGCCCTGCGCGCCAACGCCTCGGCCGGCGCCGCGCCGGTGCAGGCCGGCGGCACGCCGCCCGTGGGCCTGCTCGCCGCGCTGCTGGGCGCCTTGCTGGGCGGGCTGGTGCTCAACCTCATGCCCTGCGTGTTCCCGGTGCTGGCCATCAAGGTCGTGGGGTTTGTGCAGGTGAAAGACGCCGCCACGCGGCTGACCACCGGCCTGGCCTATACCGTGGGCGTGGTGCTGTCCTTCCTGGCGCTGGGCGCGTTGCTGCTGGGCCTGCGCGCCGCGGGCGAGCAGCTGGGCTGGGGCTTTCAGCTGCAGAACCCGGCGGTGGTCGCGCTGATGGCGGCGCTGTTCACGATGCTGGGCCTGAACCTCGCGGGCCTGTTTGAATTCGGCAATATCCTGCCCGGGCGGCTCGCGGGCTGGCAGGCGAAAAATCCCACGGTCAACGCGTTTTTGTCGGGTGTGCTGGCCACGGCGATCGCCTCGCCCTGCACCGCGCCTTTCATGGGCGCTTCGCTGGGTTATGCGGTGGGCCTGCCGGCGCTGCAGGCGCTGTCGGTGTTCGCGGCCATAGGCGTGGGCATGGCCATTCCCTACCTGGCGGCCAGCGCCATCCCGGCCGTGGCGCGCGTCCTGCCGCGACCCGGCCCCTGGATGCTGACCTTCAAGCAGCTGATGGCCTTCCCGATGTTCGCCACCGTCGCCTGGCTGGTCTGGGTGCTGGGCCAGCAAAGCGGGGTGGACGGCGCGGGCGCGCTGCTGGCCCTGCTGGTGTTGATGGCGCTGGTGATCTGGGCTTTCACGCTGCGCGGCACGGCACGCACGCTGCTGGCGGCTTTTTCCATCGCGCTGGGCGCGCTGGGCCTGTGGGCCGTGGGCCCGAACATCACCCGGCCTGTGGCCGTGGCCTCGGCCGCGCCGGCCGCCGGCGGCTGGCAGGCTTGGGAGCCGGGCCGGGTTGACCAGCTCGCCGGTCAAGGGCAAAGTGTGTTCGTCGACTTCACCGCCGCCTGGTGCGTGACCTGCCAGTACAACAAAAAAACCACGCTGGCCAATGCTGCGGTGCTGGCCGATATGCAGGCCAAAAACGTGGCGCTGCTGCGCGCCGACTGGACGCGGCGCGACCCGGCCGTGACCGCGGCGCTGGCCCAGCTGGGCCGCAGCGGCGTGCCGGTGTATGTGATCTACAAGCCCGGCCGCGCGCCCGTCGTGCTGTCGGAGATCCTGTCGGTTGACGATGTGAGGGCCGAGCTGGCCAAGCTGTGAGATCTTGCCGTTCCTGTCATTGATTTCTTCGCCAAGGAGTTCAAGCCATGTTGAATCGCACCCCCGCTGTTTCCCCATTGACCCGCCGGCAGTTTTCCGGCTCCCTGCTCGCCGCGCCCTGGCTGGCGTCGGCCGGGTTTTCTCCGCTTTACGCGCAGGCCGCGACGGCCGCCGTGGGCCAGGCGGCGCCCGACTTTTCCGCCGTGGACACCGCCGGCAAAACCCACCGCCTGAGCGACTACAAGGGCAAGCTGGTGGTGCTGGAGTGGACCAACCCGGGCTGCCCCTTTGTGCGCAAGCACTACAGCGGCAATATGCAAAGCCTGCAAAAAGAGTTCACCGCCAGGGGCGTGGTCTGGCTGGCCGTCAACTCCACCGAAGCCGGCAGCGGCGACTACCTGGCGCCGGCCAAACTCGCCGGCTGGATGGCCGAAAAGCAGGGCCAGCCCAGCGCCACGCTGATGGATGAATCGGGCCAGGTGGGCCAGCTCTACGGCGCCAAGACCACGCCGCACATGTACATCGTCGGCCCGCAGGGCCAGCTGCTGTATGCGGGCGGCATCGACAGCATTCCCTCGGCCCGCGTCGACGACATCAAGGCCGCCACCAACTATGTGCGCCAGGGCCTGACCGAAGCGCTGGGCGGCAAGCCGCTGAGCGTGGCGAGCAGCCGCGCCTATGGCTGCTCGGTCAAGTACAAGGACGCGGCGTAACCCGCAGCCACGCAGCTCATGACCACCCTGCCCCCCGCCGAGCGCATGCCGCACATCCTCAAGCACTACCGCAACATCGCGGTGGTGGGCCTGTCACCGCAGCCGCACCGCGCAAGTTTTGACGTGGCGCGCTACATGCAGGCCAACGGCTACCGCATCATCCCGGTGAACCCCAACGCCAGCGAGGTGCTGGGCGAAAAAGCCTATGCCTCGCTGACCGAAGCCGCGCGCCACGAAAAAATCGAACTGGTGAACTGCTTTCGCAACAGCGAGGACATTCCGCCCGTGGTCGACGAGGCCATCGCCATAGGCGCCAAGGCGGTCTGGATGCAACTGGGCATCAGCAACCCGGCCGCGGCGGCCAAGGCCGAGGCCGCCGGCCTGCTGGTGGTGCAGGACCACTGCATCAAGATAGACCACCGGGTGCTGCAGTCGCGCGGTCTGCTGGCTTCGGCCTGAGCCCGGGAAAGCCAGGCTTGCGCGGTCGCGCATCGCCGCTGAAAATGCGCCATGTCCCAGCGCACGGCCCCTACCCTCCCGCCCATTCCCGCCGTCCCGCCTTCGATTTTTTCCTTCTTGCGCCCTTGCCTGCTGCTGGCCGCCACGGCACTGGCCGGCTGCGCCAGCGATGCGCCCACCCACAAAGGTGAAGCCCAGGCCGCGCCCATGGCCGCCGGCGAGGTCGGCCAGTCGGACGTGAACCGCATGGCCACGCTGGGCATGCGCGATAACCTCGAAAGCCTGCTGCGCCTGGCCGACAAGCTCTACCGCCGCAACCCGGCTGAATGGCGCAAGACCAGCGCCCTCAGCCGCGACGCGGCCCTGGCCCAGCTGCGCGTGGCCGTGGACACGCGCACGCCCTGGCCGGAGCTGCAGGGCAAGCGCGACATCGCCGCGCTGTCGCTGGCCCTGGGCCCGGACTTCAAGGGTGACCGCGTGGCCGCCTTTATTTATGCCAGCGCCGACATGGTGGTCACGGCCCATGGCGGCAAGACCGCCTTCTACCTGACCGACAGCCTGGACGCGCAATACATCTACAACGCCGCGCGCAATATCGAGATCGCCGTGTGGATGCTGTCCAACCGCCGCAATGCCGCGGGCCAGCCCCTGCTGCTGGCCGACGAGATCACCGAGCGCGAACGCAACCTGAGCTTTGAGCGCGAGTTCGGCAAGGTCATCGGCCGGCTGGATCTGCTGGCCTCGGTGCTGACCGAGAAGTACCGGCGCGCGGTGATCACCTACGTGCAGAACTTGCTCGGGGGGACCTTCCTGCAGTTTTTACCCGTCAGGTAGTCTCTTGTCTTAACCAAGTGACAGCACGGAACCGGCTTCGCCGGGCCGTAGATGTCGCCCCCTGAGGGGGGATCCCGCTACACGAAGTGAGCGGAGAAGGGGGGAACACTCTTCGGGCGGAGACAATACGTCTTTACTGCCAATTTCCGGAAGACGCCATGCCCGACAACTACCTGCCCGAGGTCAGAAACCAGTACGAAGCCCTGCCTTACCCGCCCTGCAACCCGCAGGACGAGCACAAGCGCCTGGTGCTGACCTGGCTGGAAGACCTGCCCATGATCAACCACTACTGCTTTGCCGGAAAGCAGTCTTTCCAGAAGGGCTTCCGGGCGCTGGTGGCGGGCGGCGGCACGGGCGACGCGACGATTTTCCTGGCCGAGCAGCTGCGCCACACCGACGCGCACATCGTGCACCTGGACATGAGCCAGGCCAGCATCGCGCTGGCCCGGGAGCGCGCGCAGATCCGCGGGCTCGGCAACATCAGCTGGGTGCACGACTCGCTGCTGAACCTGCCGGCGCTGGCCGCGCAGCTCGGCACATTCGACTACATCAACTGCAGCGGCGTGCTGCACCACCTGGCCGACCCCGACCTGGGTTTCAAGGCGCTGCTCAGCGTGCTGAAACCGGACGGCGCCATCGGGCTCATGCTCTATGCCACCACGGGCCGCATCGGCGTCTACCAGATGCAGGCGCTGATGCGCATGGTCAACGGCGGCGAAACGGACGCGCAGCGCAAGATCGCCAATACCCGCGACATCCTGGCCAGCCTGCCGCCCGGCAACTGGTTCAAGCGCAGCGAAGACCTGCACCACGACCACAAGGCCGGCGACGCCGGCATTTACGACCTGCTGCTGCATTCACAGGACCGCTCGTACAGCGTGGGGGAGCTCTTCGACTGGCTGGGCGAAGGCGCGGCGGACGGGAAACAAGGCCACGGCATGCACCTGGCCTTCAGCGACGTGCAGCGCGGCCGATCGCCCTACCTGCCGCACATGGTGCTGGGCAGCAAGCCGCCGGCCATGGCTGCGGCGCTGCGCAAGCTGCCGCTCAGGCAGCAATATGAAATGGCCGAGCTGATGGGCGGCAGCATCATCACGCATTCGCTGTACCTGACGCGCAACGCGGCCTGCAGCGCGCCCTACGGCGATACCGACTACGTGCCTTTTTTCTACCACGAGCCCTTGACCGGCGAGATCGCGTCCCAGGTTTTCGGCAACAGCCGCGGCCAGCCTTTTATGCTCAGGCACCAGCACTCGGGTGTTTCCGTGATGGTCAATCCCGGCAAGTACGGCGCGAAAATCCTCGCGCTGATAGATGGCCGCCGCAGCTTCGGCGAGATCTTCGAGCAGTTCCGCGCGGCCTGGCAGGGCAAGGCCGAGGCGCCCGACAATGCCGTGCTGTTTGCCGACTTCGCCGAATCCTACGAGACGCTCAACGCGCTGGAACGCCTGCTGCTCAGGCACGTGTCGGTCGGCGCGGCCGCGAAATAAGCGCCGGCCTTCAGGCCGGGGAACTCCAGAGATCGGCCGTCGGCGAGGGCTGCCCGGCGAGCAGGTCCACGACCACCACCAACTCGCCGCCGAAACGGCCTATGCCCAGGCCGCTCATGAGCTTTTGCTCTTCCTCCTCCGAGGCCATGCGCAGAAAACACAGGGCCTGCTGCTTGCCGGCATGGGCGGCCGGCAGGATGTTGAGCTGCGTGACCGAGCCGAAGCGGGCGCACAAGGTCCTCAAGACGGTTTGCAGGGTGTCGATGTCGGGGCATTGCTGCAACTGGTCGAGTTCTGGGGAGCTCATGGGTCCTTGCCTGGAATAAAAACGGGAACAACGGGAAAGCTGGCGCCGATAGCGCCGCGGAGGTGGTGCAGCATGAAGGGTGATGCGGCCACCCCTCGTGGGGAGCATGCGACCCACAGCGTAGGACAAAACCGTACACGGGTAAGTGACGGAACGTTTTGCAACGCTTTATCGCCAACGCTTGCAAATCTCACGAAAAAACCGCGGCGCGATGCGTCAGCATGGGCTATTGAATGTTCTGAAAAGCAGGTCCTCGTCCCGTGTCCGTTTCCGTTCCCAAGCTGGCGCCCGCCTTCGCGCTCCATGTGCTGCCGCATTCCGGCGCCGACCGGCTCGCCCGGCTGGCGGCCCGCGCCTGCGGCGCACCGATTGCCATCGTCGCCGGCCTTGAAAACGGCGAGGCCCGCTTCGTCGCGGGCACCGGTTTTTCCCCGCAGGAGCGCGAGGGACTGCTGGCGCTGTGCGGCGCCACCCTCGAAACACCGCCGCGCCAGCCGCTGCTGCCGGCGCGCTGCGCGCCCGAGATCGCCTTTTACCGCGGCCTGCCGCTGAACCGGGAAGACGGCACGCTGCTGGGCGTGCTGGCGGTCATGGACAAGGCGGCGCGCAGCCTCGGCGCCGACCAGGAAGAAGACCTGGAGACGCTGGCCGGGCTGGCGGCGGCCCAGCTGGACGCGCAGCCGCAGCACGCCGCGCGGCAGACGGAGGAAGACGCCCAGCGCCTGGCCACGCGCCTGGGCATCACGCTGGAGAGCATCACCGAGGGCTTTTACACGCTGGACCCGCAGTGGCGTTTCAGCTACCTGAACCGCGAGGGCGCGCGCCTGCTGGGTCGGCCGCCCACGGAGTTGCTGGGCAAAAGCATCTGGAAGGAATTTCCGGGCGCCATCAACACCTTGTTCTCCGAAAAGGTGCGCGCGGCGGTGGCGGGCAACTACCAGGTGGAGTTCGAGGCCCTGTATGCGCCGCTGGACAAATGGTTCGAGATACGCGCCTACCCCTTTCCCGACGGGCTGGCGATCTACTTTCGCGACGTCAGTGAACGGCGCAAGGCCAGGGAGCAGCTCATGCTGCTGGAGACCAGCATCTCGCGGCTCAACGACATCGTGCTGATCGCCGAGGCGGTTCCCTCGGGCCGGCCCGGGCTGCGCATCATCTTCGCCAACAACGCCTTCGAGCAGCACACGGGTTACAGCCTGGCCGAGGCGCTGGGCCATTCGCCGCGCCTGCTGTGCGGGCCGCTGACGCAGCGCGGCGAGCTCGAGCGCATACGCAACGCCTTCCAGAAGGGCGAGCCGGTGCAGGCCGAACTCATCACCTACAAAAAGAACGGCCGGCATTTCTGGATGGAGGTCGACATCGTGCCGGTGGCCGACGACGCCGGCGTGTTTTTCACCCACTGGGTGGCGGTGGGCCGCGACATCACGCGGCGCAAGGTGGCGGAAAGCGAGATCAAGCACCTGGCCTTTTACGACCCGTTGACCCAGCTGCCGAACCGCCAGCTGCTGATGGACAGGCTGGACAAGGCGCTGGTCCACAACCGCCGCCACCCGCGCGAAGGCGCGCTGATGTTCATAGACCTGGACAACTTCAAGACGCTCAACGACACCATGGGCCACCAGAAGGGCGACCTGCTGCTGCAGCAGGTGGCCAAGCGCCTGGCGGCCTGCGTGCGGCAGACCGACACGGTGGCGCGCCTGGGCGGCGACGAGTTTGTGGTGATGCTGGAAGACCTGGGCCAGGACCCGCGCGAAGCGACCGTGAAAGCCGAGATCGTGAGCGGGCAGATCCTGGCCGCGCTCAGCGAGCCCTACAGCCTGGCGGGCTACCAGCACTACAGCACCTGCAGCATAGGCGTGACCGCCTTCAACCAGACGCTCAACAACATCGGCGACCTGCTCAAGCAGGCCGACCTCGCCATGTACCAGGCCAAGATGGCCGGGCGCAACACGGTCTGCTTCTTCAACCCGGCCATGCAGGCGGCCGTGACGGCCAGCGCCGCGCTGCAATCCGACCTGCGCCGCGGCCTGCGCGAAAAGCAGTTCCTGCTGTACTACCAGCCGCAGGTGGGCCGCGACGGTCGCATGACGGGCGTGGAGGCGCTGCTGCGCTGGCAGCACGGCGAACGCGGCCTGGTGCAGCCCGCCGAGTTCATCCCGGCCGCCGAAGACGCCGGGCTGATCTTGCCGCTGGGCCAGTGGGCGCTGGAAACCGCCTGCCGCCAGCTCGCGGCCTGGGCGCAGCGCCCCGAAACCGCGGCGCTCAGCATCGCGGTCAACGTCAGCGTGCGGCAGTTCCGCCACCCGGAGTTCGTCGACCTGGTGATGGCCGCGCTGAAGGAAACCCAGGTCAGCCCGCACAAGCTCAAGCTGGAGCTGACCGAAAGCCTGCTGGCCGAGGACATGGAAATCACCATCACCAAGATGGCCCGCCTCAAGAAGATGGGCGTGACCCTGTCGCTCGACGATTTCGGCATGGGTTATTCGTCGCTCTCCTGCCTCAAGCGCCTGCCGCTGGACCAGCTCAAGATCGACAAGTCCTTTGTCGAAGACATCCTGCGCGACCCCAACGACGCGGCCATCGCGCGCACCATCATCGGCCTGGCGCAAAGCCTGGGGCTGGGCGTGGTGGCCGAGGGCGTGGAGACCGAGGCGCAGCGCGACTTCCTGTCGCGCCACGGCTGCGACTGCTACCAGGGCTACCTGTTCTGCAAGCCGCTGCCGATTGACGAGCTGGAAGCCTTTATCAAGACGCTGCGCATGTGAGCGCGTGCGACGGCGCGGCTTTGTGGTGTTCCAGCCGGAAGATCACTTCCTTGACGATGCCGTACATCAGGGCCCGGTCGCGGCTCGGGTGGTCGGAAAAATGCACATGCGTGGCGCCCAGGGTCGCGCCTTCGGCGTCAAACCCCACGCTGATGCCATGGGCCGCCAGCAGCGGCCCGCAGGCCGCCCAGTCACGCGTCCACTGCGGCAGGGCCTGGGCGCTGTCCCAGAGCGTGCCCGCGCTTTCGTAGCATTCCTCGATGTGCGTGTGGCCCAGCAACTGCGCCAGGTGCCGCTCCTTGGCGATGCAGCTGCGGAAATACTCCTGGTCGTTCATGCGCATGGAATGCTCCTGGAAAGCCCTTGCGGCCATGGTAAATCCGAACCGGCATCAGTGCCAGTTCCAGCACCAGCCCAAGCACCGGCACCCGTGTCAATGGACACAAAGCCAACCTGAGACAATCAGTGCATGTTCGCACCCCTTCAAAACGACACTTTTTTGCGCGCCTGCCTGCGCCAGGCCACCCCCCACACCCCCGTCTGGCTGATGCGCCAGGCCGGCCGCTATTTGCCCGAATACCGCGCCACGCGGGCCCAGGCCGGCAGCTTCATGGGCCTGGCCACCAACACCGACTACGCCACCGAGGTCACGCTGCAGCCGCTGGAGCGCTACCCGCTGGACGCGGCCATCCTGTTCAGCGACATCCTGACCGTGCCCGACGCCATGGGCCTGGGCCTGTCTTTCGCGCTGGGCGAAGGCCCGCGCTTCGCCACCCCGGTGCGCGACGAGGCCGCCGTGGCCAAACTGCAGGTGCCGGACCTGGCCAAGCTGCGCTATGTCTTTGACGCCGTCACCTCCATCCGCAAGGCCCTGAACGGCCGCGTGCCGCTGATCGGCTTTTCCGGCAGCCCCTGGACGCTGGCCTGCTACATGGTCGAAGGCGCCGGTTCCGACGACTACCGCCTGGTCAAGACCATGCTCTACCAGCGCCCCGACCTGATGCACAAGATGCTGGCCGTCAACGCCGACGCGGTGGCCGCCTACCTGAACGCGCAGATCGAGGCCGGCGCCCAGGCGGTGATGATTTTCGACAGCTGGGGCGGCGTGCTGGCCGACGCGGCCTTCAAGACCTTCAGCCTGGCCTACACGGCCCGGGTGCTGGCCCAGCTCAAGCGCGAGCATGAGGGCGTGAAAATCCCGCGCCTGGTGTTCACCAAGGGCGGCGGCCAGTGGCTGGGGGG
>NZ_AKIV01000010.1 GCF_000282655.1 Polaromonas sp. CF318 | reverse complement strand
AGGTGCGGCGGGGGGACCCGCCGCTAACTTTATAATCAGCCGGTTAATTTGGTCGGTAATTGAAGCAGAAAAAGTGATCACGATGAACGTAAGCAACACCATGAGCAAAATGACACGGCTTGGCATGCAGCATGCAGGCGCAATTCTGGTATCTGCGGCCGCCTGGGTCAGCACCGCCGCTTACGCCGTGAACGACCTGAAGGGCGGCCCCGCCGTCAACCAGCTGAACCTGCACCCGGCCGTGACCAAGATCGCCGAAGAACAGCAGTGGCTGCACTGGTTCATGATGGCCATCTGCCTCGTGATCTTCGTGGCGGTGTTCGGCGTGATGTTTTATTCCATCGTGAAGCATCGCAAGTCGGTGGGCCACAAATCGGCCAACTTCCACGAGTCCACCGCCGTGGAAATCGCCTGGACCATCGTTCCCTTCCTCATCGTGATCGCCATGGCGCTGCCCGCCACCAAGGTGCTGGTCGCCCAGAAGGACACCACCGGCGCCGACCTGACCATCAAGGCCACCGGCATCCAGTGGAAATGGGGCTATGACTACATCAAGGGTGAAGGCGAAGGCATAGGCTTTGTCTCCACGCTCGACAACACCCACCGCGAAATGTCCGACAACGGCGGCCCCAAGGTCGGCGAGGCGCCCGACAACTACCTGCTCAAGGTCGACAACCCGCTGGTTGTTCCCGTCAACAAGAAAATCCGCATCATCACCACCGCCAGCGACGTGATCCACGCCTTCGCGGTGCCGGCCTTCGGCATCAAGCAGGATGCGATTCCCGGTTTTGTGCGCGACACCTGGTTCCGCGCCGAACAAGTGGGCGACTTTTATGGCCAGTGCCAGGAGCTCTGCGGCAAGGAACACGCCTACATGCCCATCCACGTGAAGGTCGTCTCCGCCGCCGACTACACCGCCTGGGTTGCCGTCAAGGCCAAGGAAGCCGCCGCCAAGGCCGATGATCCTTCCAAGGTCTGGACCCTGGTTGACCTGAAAGCCCGCGGCGAAAAGGTTTACGCCGCCAACTGCGCCGCCTGCCACCAGCCCAACGGCAAGGGCGCAGGCCCGATCAAGCCGCTGGACGGCTCGGCCATCGTTCTCGACGCCGACCACAAGAAACAGATCGCCATCGTGCTCAATGGCGCTGCCGGCGGCGCCATGCCATCGTGGAAGGCTTTGAGCGACACCGACCTCGCGGCTGTCGTCAGCTACACCAAGAACAACTGGTCCAACCAGACCGGCCAGATCGTCCAGCCCGCCGAAGTGCAGGCCGCCCGCAAGTAAGCCGATCCGTCCCACGACCAGAATTCGCCGGCGCCCCGCGCGCCGGCCGCCAAGATAAAGCTACAGGCCAAAGCCACCAAAGGAAGCCAAGATGAGTGCAGTTCTAGACCATCACGACCACGCGCACGACGACCACCACGACCATGCCCCGGCGGGCTGGCGCCGTTGGGTGTTCGCGACCAACCATAAAGACATCGGAACGCTCTACCTGCTGTTCAGTTTCTTCATGTTGATGTTCGGCGGCGTGCTGGCCTTGCTGATCCGCGCCGAGCTGTTCCAGCCCGGCCTGCAGGTGGTCAATCCCGAACTGTTCAACCAGCTCACCACCATGCACGGCCTGATCATGGTGTTCGGCGCCATCATGCCGGCCTTCGTGGGCTTCGCGAACTGGATGATCCCGCTGCAGATCGGCGCGGCCGACATGGCTTTCGCCCGCATGAACAACTTCAGCTTCTGGCTGATGATTCCCGCCGGCATCATGCTGGCCGGCTCCTTCTTCATGCCCGGCGGCGCGCCCGCCGCGGGCTGGACGCTCTACGCGCCGCTCACGCTGCAGATGGGCCCGTCCATGGACGCCGGTATTTTCGCGATGCACATCCTGGGCGCCTCGTCCATCATGGGCTCGATCAACATCATCGTGACCATCCTGAACATGCGCGCTCCCGGCATGACGCTGATGAAGATGCCGATGTTCTGCTGGACCTGGCTGATCACCGCCTACCTGCTGATCGCCGTGATGCCCGTCCTGGCAGGCGCCATCACCATGACGCTGACCGACCGCCACTTCGGCACCAGCTTCTTCAACCCCGCCGGCGGCGGCGACCCGGTGATGTACCAGCACATCTTCTGGTTCTTCGGCCACCCCGAGGTCTACATCATGATCTTGCCGGCCTTCGGCATCATCAGCCAGATCATTCCCGCCTTCTCGCGCAAGCGCCTGTTCGGCTACGCCTCCATGGTGTACGCGACCGGCTCCATCGCCATCCTGAGCTTCGTCGTGTGGGCGCACCACATGTTCACCACCGGCATGCCGGTCACGGGCCAGCTGTTCTTCATGTACTCCACCATGCTGATCGCCGTGCCCACGGGCGTGAAGGTGTTCAACTGGATCGCCACCATGTGGCGTGGTTCCATGACCTTTGAAACCCCCATGCTGTTCGCGGTGGGCTTCATTTTCGTGTTCACCATCGGCGGCCTGACGGGCGTGATTCTTTCGGTCGCACCGATCGACATCCAGCTGCAGGACACTTACTACGTGGTGGCCCACTTCCACTACGTGCTGGTGGCCGGCTCGCTCTACGCGCTGTTCGCCGGCTACTACTACTGGTCGCCCAAATGGACCGGCGTCATGTACAACGAAACCCGCGGCAAGATCCACTTCTGGTGGTCGCTGATTTCCTTCAACGTGACCTTCTTCCCGATGCACTTCCTGGGCCTGGCCGGCATGCCGCGCCGCTACGCCGACTACCCCATGCAGTTCGCCGACTTCAATGCCGTGGCCAGCGTGGGTGCCTTCTTCTTCGGCTTCGCGCAGCTCTATTTCTTCCTGTTCATCGTGGTGCCCACGATGCGCGGCAAGGGCGCCCCGGCCAAGCAGAACCCCTGGGTGGATGAAGGCGGCAAGGGCGCCGAAGGCCTGGAGTGGGAAGTCCCGTCTCCCGCGCCTTTCCACACCTATGAAACCCCGCCCAAGCTGGATGCCTCGGCAACCCGCGTGATCGGCTGATTCAAACTCCATCGGTAAACCGTCATGACGACACCTGAGCAAAAGAAAAGCAACCTGAGGCTGGCCCTGATACTGGCCTCGGTCGCGCTCGTCTTTTTTGTGGGTTTCATGGCCAAGATGATTTTCCTGGCGCACTGAACCGGTCCATCCGGCTACAGGCTCAAACCGATACCACTGTGATGCGGCTCAAGCGCGAAAACTTCAAGATGATGGGCAAGCTGGGCGTGATCGTGCTCGGCATGTTCGCCTTCGGTTATGCGCTGGTGCCCCTTTACAAGGCGATTTGCGAGATGACCGGCATCAACGTGCTGGCCCTGTCGGACCGGCAGATTCCCGGGGCGACTTCCAGCCTGCCGGCCAATACCCAGGTGGACTTCAGCCGCACCATTACCGTCGAGTTCGACGCGAATTCGCGCGGTCCCTGGCAATTCAAGCCCGCGAAAAACACGCTGCAGGTGCATCCGGGCGAGCTGACCACGGTGATGTACGAATTCCAGAACGTGCAGAACCGGACCATGTCCGCCCAGGCCATTCCCAGCTACGCGCCCGCCCAGGCCGGCGCGCATTTCAACAAGCTGGAATGCTTCTGCTTCAGCCAGTACACCCTGGCGCCCGGCGAGAAAAAGCAGTGGCCGGTGGCCTTTGTCATCGACCCGAAGCTGTCGAAAGACGTGAGCACCATCACGCTGTCCTATACCTTTTTTGAAGTCGGCGGCAAGACGCCGGCCGCGCCGGCGACGTCCAAGGCGACGACGGCCGGTGTTGCTGCGGAAAAACAGGCAGGCGCATGAGCAGCATGGCCGCCGCATCCGCCAAAAAACCTTCCTTCTGGCGCACGGTCAAGGCCGTGGCCTGGTCCTTCGTGGGGCTGCGCGCGCGCGGCGATTACGAGGAAGACGTGAAAAATCTGAACCCTCTCCACATCATTGTGGTCGGGCTGATCGCCGTGGTGGTATTTGTCGCAGTCCTGGTGCTGCTGGCGAAGTGGATGGTCGCGCGCTGAGGCCGCATCCGCCAGCGCATCACGGTGTGAGTTAAAAGATTATTGAAAATTCGAGAGAAAAACAGGAGTCCAGCGATGTCATCAGCAACCCACGGGTCAACCCCCCACTATTTTGTTCCCAGCCCATCGAGCCATCCGGTGATGGCGTCTATCGGCCTGTTTTTTGTCATTCTCGGCGCCAGCCAATGGATCAACGGCCACGACTGGGGCAAATGGTCGCTGGCCTTCGGCATGATCTGGTGGCTGGTGACGCTGTACCGCTGGTTCAGCCAGTCCATCGGCGAAAGCGAAAGCGGCATGTACGGCCGCAAGATCGACATGTCTTTCCGCTGGAGCATGAGCTGGTTCATCTTCTCGGAAGTGATGTTCTTCGGAGCCTTCTTCACCGCCCTGTGGTGGGCCCGCGCGCACTCGCTGCCTGCCTTGGGCAGCCTGGAAAACGCGCTGCTCTGGCCCGACTTCAAGGCCGTCTGGCCCAGCCTGGCCGCCGGCGTGACCGCTTCACCCGCTGACATCATCGAGCCATTCACCGCCATGAAGCCGCTGGCCGTGGGCGGCGGCATCTGGGCCAGCATCATGGGCTCCCTGCCGACGGTCAACACCGCGCTGCTGCTGAGTTCCGGCGTCACCATCACCATTGCCCACCATGCGCTGATCGAAGGCAAACGCGCCCGCACCATCGCCTTCATGTGGGCGACGGTGGTGCTCGGCGTGGTCTTCCTGTTCGTGCAGGGCTATGAGTACTTCCACGCCTACCACGAGATGAACCTGAAGCTGTCGTCCGGCGTGTACGGCTCGACCTTCTTCATGCTCACGGGTTTCCACGGCTTTCACGTGTTCGTCGGCATGCTGATGCTGCTGTTCATCACGCTGCGCCTGCAAAAAGGCCATTTCACGCCTGAAAAGCACTTCGGCTTTGAAGGCGCCGCCTGGTACTGGCACTTTGTGGACGTGGTGTGGCTGGGCCTCTACATCCTGGTGTATTGGCTCTAAGACGGAACCAATTGCGGCTACGGCCGCTCAATCAAAGGCCGCTTGATGCGGCCTTTGTTCTTTATTTCGCCAGCTGGCGTGACGTTTATTTGCCTGCGGGAATACCAGTGGGCTGTATGTAACCAAGCTTCCACGCAATCAGAATGCAAATGAACAGCAGCACAGAGAACCCGATACGGAAGGCCAGCGCGCGCGCCATGTTGCTGGCTTTGCGCTTGCCATCTTTACTGTCGCCGCTGCCCCTGAGCATGAAAAAAAGCGCGGAAGCCAGGCTGGCCAGGATGGCGATAAACGCCAGTGCAACGAGATAGTTCATGAACAGGATTATCGACGCATGACACCGGCTTTGCATTCCCCGCGCTTCTGGCTGCTGACCGCGGCCGCTGTGCTGGTGGCCGGCACCACCTTCTCGCTGGGGCAGTGGCAGCTACGCCGCGCCGCGCAGAAGGAAGCCCTGCAGGCGGACGTCGAGTCCAAGGGCCGTTTGCCCGCCCTCGATGCGCGCGCGCTGCTCGCGAGCCCGAACAGGGCGGGCGAGATACACCGGCCGGCCGTGCTCAAGGGCAGCTGGCGGCCGGAACACACGGTTTACCTCGACAACCGGCCCATGGCCGGCAAGACTGGTTTTGTGGTGCTCACGCCGCTGGTGCTGGAAGGCGGCTCCCAGGCCATCGTGGTCCAGCGCGGCTGGGTGCCGCGCGATTTCGCCGACCGCACGCGCCTGCCGGAGGTGGCAACGCCCACCGGTACCGTCACGGTGGAGGGCCGTATCGCCTCGTCACCTTCCAAGCTTTATGAGTTCCAGGGCATAGAGACCGGCCGGATACGGCAAAATCTCGACTTGCCGGCCTATGGGGCGCAAACCGGCCTGCCGCTGCTGGAGGTCTCCCTGCTGCAGACAGGCGTGGCCAGCGAAGGCCTGTTGCGCGAATGGGCCGCCCCGAATCTCGGTGTCGACAAGCACTACGGTTATGCCTTCCAGTGGTTCGGCCTGTGCGCCCTGGTATTCATTCTTTATGGCTGGTTTCAGCTGGTTCTTCCTTTCCGTGCCCGTATCCACTCACGCCGCCCAACAAGCCGCGATCAACTGCCGTGACCCCAACGCCTGACACCTCCTCCAACCCCGCCGCCGCGCCGGCCCCGCAGGACCAGCCCCTGGGCCTGACCGTGCATGCCATGCCCGTGCTGGACCAGTCCAGCACGCGCGAGCCGAACACCGTCGCCGGCCGCTGGAAGATGCTGGCCGTGCTGCTGGTGTGCGCCGCCCCGGTGGTCGCCTCCTATTTCACTTACTACGTGGTCCGTCCTGAAGGCCGCCGCAACTTCGGCGATCTGATAGACCCGCAGCGCCCGCTGCCGCCGCTGGCCACACGCGCGCTCGACGGCCGCACCGGCACGCTGACGGCGCTCAAGAACCAGTGGCTGCTGATCAGCGTGGCTGGTGGCGCCTGTGAGGCGCGCTGCGAACAGAACCTGTATTTCCAGCGCCAGCTGCGCGAATCGCTGGGCAAGGAAAAAGAGCGCCTGGACCGCGTCTGGCTGGTTGCCGACGACGCGCCCGTGCGCGATGCGCTGCTGCCGGCGCTGGCATCGTCGGCCGTGTTGCGCGTGGCGCCGGCCGAACTCGCGCAGTGGCTGGAGCCCGCCGCCGGCAAGCGCCTGGAAGACCACCTCTACCTGGTCGACCCCATCGGCAATTTGATGATGCGTTTCCCGGCCGACATGGATACCGCCGCTGCGGCCAAGGCCAAGCGCGACCTGGAGCGCCTGTTGCGCGCCTCAAGTAGCTGGGATAAAGAAGGACGTTAAACCGACAAAGCCGGTTTAACGCCTATCTCATCTCACATCACACCATGTCCAGTACCGTCCTCTACGACCTGAGCCCCGCCCTGCGCCTGATGATCATGGGCCTTGTGGTTGCGCTCGGGCCGCTGGCCTGGGTGTGGGCGCACAACAAGCATGCGCCGGTAGCGCAGCGATTGCGCGTGCTCACGCTGGTCACGCTCTTCCTTACCTTTGACCTGGTGATCTTCGGCGCCTTCACCCGCTTGACCGATTCGGGCTTGGGCTGCCCCGACTGGCCGGGCTGCTACGGCAGCGCCAGCCCGGTCGGTGCGCAGGTGTACATCGAAGCCGCGCAAGCCGCGATGCCCACGGGGCCGGTCACGCATTCCAAGGCGTGGATTGAAATGATCCATCGCTACCTCGCCACGGGCGTCGGCGTGCTGATCCTGACCCTCGCGGTGACCAGCTGGCTGGAGCGCAGGCGTATATCCGTCTCGCCCTGGTGGCCTACCGCCACCTTGGTCTGGGTGTGCTTGCAGGGCGCATTCGGCGCGCTCACCGTCACCATGAAGTTATTCCCCGCCATCGTCACGCTGCACCTGCTGGGCGGCCTGGTGTTGCTGGCGCTGCTGCGCGCGCAGGCCGCGCGGTACGCGCAGGCACACGGCGCCAGCGCCACGGTTCTTCCCGCGGGCCTGCGCCTGGCCGTGATGGCGGCCTTCGCCTTGCTGTGGTTGCAGATTGCTCTGGGCGGCTGGGTCAGCACCAACTACGCGGTGCTGGCCTGCACCGACTTTCCGGGCTGCCAGAGCTCGCTGTGGCCGGCCATGGACTTTCGCCAGGGTTTCACGCTGTGGCGCGAGCTGGGCGCGGGCCATGACGGCGCCAACATCAGCTTCCAGGCGCTCACGGCCATCCACTATGTGCACCGCCTCACGGCCTACCTGGTGTTTGCCGCGTTTCTCGCGCTGGCTTTCCTTCTGCATCGCGTGCCGGCGTTTCGTGCGCCTGCGCGCTGGCTGGCCGGGCTCACGTTGCTGCAGGCCGTCACGGGTATCAGCAACGCCGTGCTGGGTTGGCCCTTGCTGGCCGCGGTCATGCATACCGGCGGCGCCGCGGCCCTGGTCATTGTGCTCAGCGGCGTGGTCTTTTCCGGCCGCGGCGGGGCCCTCGCGCCACATGCGTCAAAATTGAATGCCTAACGATTCCCCATGAACCCCAGCACCCCGTCCGCCGCCCCGGCTTCCGCCGCGCCCCACGTTCCGTCGAAGTTCGCGCAGTTCTATGCGCTGACCAAGCCGCGCGTGGTGCAGCTCATCGTGTTCTGCGCGCTGATCGGCATGGTGCTGGCCGTTCCCGGCGTTCCCACCTGGCCCGACATCAGGCTCGCGCTCATCGCCTGCGCCGGCATCTGGCTGGTCGCCGGGGCCGCCGCGGCCTTTAACTGCCTGGTCGAGCAGCATATCGATGCGCGCATGCGCCGCACCGCGTGGCGCCCTACGGCCAAGGGCGAGCTCAACAATCCGCTCACGCTGGCGTTCTCGGCCGCGCTGTGCGCGCTGGGCTCCTGGATCCTGTATGTGTGGGTGAACCCGCTCACCATGTGGCTGACTTTCGCCACCTTCATCGGCTATGCGGTGGTCTACACCGTGATCCTCAAGCCCATGACGCCGCAGAACATCGTGATCGGCGGCGCTTCGGGCGCCATGCCGCCGGTGCTGGGCTGGGCCGCGATGACGGGCGCGGTCGGCCCCGAGGCGCTGATTCTGTTCCTGATCATCTTCCTCTGGACGCCGCCGCATTTCTGGGCGCTGGCGCTGTACCGCGTCGAGGACTACCGCAAGTCCGGCCTGCCCATGCTGCCCGTCACCCACGGCAACGAGTTCACGCGTCTGCAGGTGTTTTTGTACACGCTGGTGCTGTTTCCCGCCTGCCTGATGCCCTTTATCTTCAAGATGAGCGGCTGGCTCTACCTGGTGGCCGCCGTGGCGCTGAGCATAGGCTTCAGCTGGTACGGCTGGCGCCTGTGGCGCAACTATTCCGATGCGCTGGCGCGCAAGACCTTCCGTTTTTCGCTGATCCACCTTTCGGTCTTGTTTGCGGCCTTGCTGCTGGACCACTACCTTGTCTGAATCCCGCATGAAAACCCCCAACACCTTGCCGCCCACGCGCCGCGGCGCGATTCGAACCCTGGCCGGCGGCGCCGCGCTCGCGGCCATGGCCGGCTTGCTGGCGGCCTGCGCGCCCGACAAGCCGCAGTTCAAAAGCATAGACCTGACCGGTGCCGACTATGCGCAGGGTTTCACGCTGGCTGACCACAACGGCCAGGTGCGCACGCTGAAAGATTTCCCCGGCAAGGTGGTCGTGGTCTTCTTTGGTTTCACGCAATGCCCCGATGTCTGCCCGACCTCCATGGCCGAGCTGGCCCAGGTCAAGAAACTGCTGGGCCCCGACGGTGACAAGCTGCAGGCCATCTTCATCACCGTCGACCCCGAGCGCGACACGCCCGAATTGCTCAAGGCTTATATGGGCAACTTCGACCCGGGCTTTCTGGCGCTGCGCCCCACCATGGCCCAACTGCCGGACGTCGCCAAGGACTTCAAGGTCTATTACAAGAAGGTCGACGGCAAGACCCCCGGCAGCTACACCATGGACCACTCCGCGGGCAGCTATGTCTTCGACGGCAAGGGCCGCATACGCCTGTACAACCGCTACGGCGGCGGCGCGGAGGCGCTGGCATCCGACATCCGCCTGCTGCTGAAGAACTCCTGAGCAGCCCCGTTAAAAGTTCACCGTCTTGATGGACTTGCGCGTGTCGGCCGGCATCTCCCGCAGCGACTTGAGCATATAGGCCAGGTGCAGCGCCGCGTCCGGCTGCGCGCCGCACTGCGCGTCCGGCACCATGGCGATCGCGACGTGCAGCTTCAGGTGCGAGCCCACCGGCAGCAAGTCCGAGGGCTGTAGCGCACGCGCCACCAGCTGGGTGGCCGCGGCCACGGCCTGCGCGGCAGTCACAGGCCCTTCTATCAACAGAGCAAACTCGCTGTCGTCGACGCGCGCGGCGATGTCGATGTCGCGCGCCAGCTTGCGCAGGCAGGAGCCCGCCAGCACCAGCGCGTAGTCGGCGATCTGCCGCCCGTGCTCCCTGGCGAACCAGCCGTGGTTGGAGAGCTCAATCATCAGCAGCGCGCTGCGGTGCCCGTAGCGGCTGGAGCGCAGCAAGGCTTCCTGCAGCCGCGCCTCGAAGGTGTGCAGGTTGCTCAGGCCCGTGAGCGGCTCGGTCTGCGCCAGCGCCGCGGCGCGCGCCCGGGCTTCGCGGCGCTGCGCGCCCCGCCGCAGCAGGCCGTAAAACAGCAGCGGCGTTTCCAGCGCCGCGCCCAGGGTAAGGCCGTACTGGGTGAGGAAGCTGATCGGGACCAGGCCCAGGTCGCGCAGTATGGGGAAGGGCACCACGACCGCGACCGGCACAAAGCCTAGCGCGATCCAGCGCATGGTGGGCTCACCGCTTCGCCAGGCGATGAACACCATCACGCAGATCAGCACCAGGGCCGCGACGATGAGGGCCGTGACGGTGATGAAGCCCGCGCGTGTCGGGAGCGCGGTGTCCAGCAGCGTCAGCAGCGCCAATACGGTGATCAGCCTGAGCGACAGCCAGTCCAGCACGGCCGAGAACTGGCGCGGGCGGGTCACCACACGGGCAAACCAGAGGCCGCTGCAGGTTGCCAGCACCGGCAGCAGGAAGGCCGAAAGGTCGTTCCATCTCGGCGAGTCCGGCCACAGGTATTGCCCGCCTATGCCCAGCAGCGCGGCTTGCGCCGCCGCCAGCGCGGCGATGTAAACGGCGTAGGCCGCGAAACTCCTGTCCCTGAATGCCACCGCATTGGCGGCGGCCACCAGGGCCATCAGCAGCGCAAGGCCGAAGTAGGCACCCAGCAGGAACTGCTCCTGCATGCGCTGCGCCAGCAGGGCAGGGTGCTTGTAGATATAAAGAGGCGCTGAAAATGGCCTGCGCGCCTGCTCTACGCGTATGAAATAGGTGACCGGCCGGGTCTGCTCGCTATCCAGGTCGAAGACCGGAAAGCGGTCGGGGCGCGGCCACTGGTTCACCGGGATTTTGTCGCCCGCCTTTTGTTCGACCCAGTTCCCGGCGGCGTCGCGGTAATGCAGGCTCACGCGGTCCACGCCCGCGCTGCTCACTTCCAGCGCCCAGCGCTGCGACAGGTCGGGTTGCATGGCATTAAAGCGCACCCACATCACCTTGCCCTCCAGCATGGCGGTGTGGCCGGCCGGGCGCATCGCAAACGGCAGGTCGTACTCCCAGGCTTCCACCTGTTCCGGCACGGCCTTGCCGGTCGCATCGATCCAGAACTGGCTGTGTTCGGCCAGTTCGATCTGGCCGTCGGGCGCATTGAGCTGAAGCACCGGCAACCGCGCGTCGGCGCCTTGCTGCGCCCATCCCGGCATGGCGGCCAGCAGGCACACCGCCAACACCCTTCCCCTGATGCCCTTGCTGCAGAGGATGGCGCGCACGAACTGCTGAAAGCGTCCGGGCCTGCCGGTGAGCGCGTGAAAGATCAGCACAAATTCATTGTGCGACTGCGCGCGGGTAAAAGCTTTCTAAATTTGCGCCGGCCTGGCGTGCCTCGCTCAAGTGGTGTGCGCGCGCAACGGCAATTTATTGCAGCGGAAAGCCAAAAGGAGGAGGCATGGCCCACAAAAAAGCCCGCACCCTGGAGGGAGCGGGCTTTCGGGGAGCACGGCGCGGGCTTGCCCGGCCTGTTTATGCGTCTTCGCTTATGCGTAAGCCGCCAGCACCTTTTTCATCTTCTTCATGGCCGCCACTTCGATCTGGCGAATCCGTTCGGCGCTGACCTTGTACTCGGCTGCCAGGTCGTGCAGCGTCATGCCGCCCGAACCGTCGTCGTTCACCTTGAGCCACCGCTCTTCCACGATGCGCCGGGCGCGAGGATCCAGTTCTTCCAGCGCGGCCGTGATGCCGTCAGAGGCCAGGTTGTCGCGCTGGCGCGATTCCATCAGCGCGGTCGGCTCCTGCGTCGCGTCGGCCAGATAGGCGATGGGGCCGAAGGCGTCCTCGCCGTCGTCGCCGGGGCTGGGATCCAGCAGGACGTCGCCGCCCGACATGCGCTGCTCCATCTCGATGACTTCCTCGCGCTTGACGTTCAGCGTCTTGGCCATGGAATCGATCTGGCCTTCGGTCAGCGTGTCGCGGTGCGTCGCCACGTCGGCATCGTCCTTGAAACCCTGCTTCATGGAGCGCAGGTTGAAAAACAGCTTGCGCTGGGCCTTGGTCGTGGCGACCTTGACCATGCGCCAGTTCTTCAGGATGTACTCATGGATCTCGGCTTTGATCCAGTGCATGGCATAGCTCACCAGGCGCACGTTCTGGTCCGGGTCGAAGCGTTTGACGGCCTTCATCAGGCCGATGTTGCCTTCCTGGATCAGGTCGCCGTGCGGCAGGCCGTAACCCAGGTATTTGCGCGAAATCGACACCACCAGGCGCAAGTGAGAGAGCACCAACTTACCGGCCGAGTCCAGATCGTTGTTTTCCTTGAGGTTTTTGGCGTATTCCTGCTCCTGCTCCAGGGTGAGCATGGGCAGGCGGTTGACGGCGGAAATGTAGGCGTCCAGGTTGCCCAGTGGGGGAACCAGCGACCAAGGGTTGACGGCTGCGACGGCGCCCGACTGGGGCACGGCCACGGCAGCGGTCAGCGATTGGGGGGAAAGAGCATATGACACTGCAGAACTCCTTTTCTCTAGTGCTAAATATTAGCACTCTGTTAGAGAGAGTGCTAAGCAATAGGTTCAATGACTCGGATAGCGCAAGGCTAATAAGTAATAACCCTAGGTCCCCAGTATGAGCGCGGTGCCCGGGCTTTGGTTCAGCCGCTTTGGTTTCCGGGATGTAAATGCGGGTAATTCTTCCAATTACCAGATGGGCCAACGATCTTAAGGATGCCAGGCGGCCGGAGCTCCCGCTGGCCCGGCCGCAGGTTTGCGGCTTCCCGCCAGCGCATAGGACAGCTGGTTGGCCGCCTTGATCACGGTTTGGGCCAGCTCCTTCAGGCGCGGCTCCGTCAGGCGCGAGGTGGGCCCTGAAATGCAGACCGAACCCAGCAGCCGCCATCCCATGCTGAAGACCGGCGCCGACACGCTGGACACCTCCGGCTCGCGTTCGCCGAGCGACAGGTGGTAGCCGCGCTGGCGGATCGTTTCATAAGGCTCGCCGGGCTCGCCCGAAAAAGCCAGGATCACCCGGCCAGGCGCGCCCAGGTTCAGCGGCAGCCCGATGCCGACACGCACGTGGTGGCGAATGGTGCGCGGCCCGTCAACCCGGGCCAGGCAGGTGCGCTGGTTGCCTTCGCGCACGTAAAACGAGGCACTTTCACCGGTCTCTATGGTGAGTTCCCGCAGCACGGGCTCGACCACTTCATGCACGTTGAAGGTCGCCTGGTAGCAGGCGCCCAGCCAGCCGGCGGCCCGGCCCAGCCGCCAGCTGCCGTCTTCCTTTTGCACCAGGTAATGGTCGGTAGCCAGCGTGCGGGCGATGCGCAAGGCCGTGGTCTTGTGCATGCCGGTGCGGCGGCTCAATTCGGCCAGGGTCAACTGGGCATCGCTGGTGCCAAAGGCCTCCAGCAGCCGCAGCGCGCGGGTGACTGCGCTGACACCGGTGGATTCTTCTTCGGGCGCCGGGCCAGGGGTGTTGGGCGGGGATGCACTCATGACATGAACTGTGTTGCGACAGGTGAAACTGTATTTTAACAAACGGAACGCTGCATCACAATTTGCGGGTCAGTTCAGAACTACGGAGACATTTCATGATTTTTCTGCGCCGCGGCCTGCTGGCCGCCCTGCTCGCCATGCTGGCGATTCCCGCGCTGGCCCAGCAGGCCTATCCGAACAAACCGATCCGCCTGGTCGTGCCCTTCCCGGCGGGCGGGGGCACGGACATCATTGCGCGGGAGGTGGCCCAAAAGCTGTCCACCACGCTGGGCTGGACGTTTGTCATTGACAACAAACCCGGCAGCGGCGGCAACCTGGGTGTGGACACCGCGGCCAAGGCGGCTGCCGACGGTTACACGCTGGCGCTGGGGCAAACCAGCAACCTGGCCATCAACCCCGCGCTTTACAGCAAGATGCCTTATGACCCGGTCAAGGACCTGGCGCCGGTCGGCCTGGTGGCCAGCGCGCCGCTGGTGCTGGTGGTGGCCGCCGATTCACCCTACAAGACGCTGGCCGACGTGGTCAATGCCAGCAAGGCCAAACCCGGGTCCCTCAATTTCGCGTCCCCTGGCAACGGCACCGTGGCCCACCTGGCCAGCGAGCTGCTGCAGAAGACGGCGGGGGTCAAATTCATCCACGTGCCGTACAAGGGCATGGCCCAGGCGGCGACCGACGTCATAGGCGGCCAGGTGCAGCTGTATATGTCGTCGGTACCCACGCTGCTGGGCCATATCAAGAACGGCAAGATGCGCGCCATCGCCGTCACCTCCCTCAAGCGCGTGGACGACCTGCCGCAGGTGCCGACGGTGGCCGAGTCGGGCTACAAGGGTTTCGAGGCGGTGACCTGGTTTGGCGTGGTGGCCCCCGCGGCTGTGCCCAAAGACATCGTGCTGCGCCTGAACACCGAACTCAACAAGGCGCTGCAAACCGCCGACGTCAAGAAAAAACTCGGTGACCAGGGTGCCGCCGTGCTGGGTGGAACGCCCGAACAGTTGGGCGCGCTGATCAAGGCTGAGATCACGCGCTGGGCACCGGTCGTCAAAGAATCCGGCGCCAAGCTGGACTGAGCGCGCCGCACTGTCTTTTTCAACAATTCCTTATTGAGCACTCCCATGAACCAGCAAGACATCAATAAAGCCTTCGACCGCGTACCCGCCGGGGTCGTCGCGCAGGCCGCGCAATACCAGCCCGCCATCCTGGCCGACGTGGCGGGTCGCCGCGGCGCGCTGCACGGCCGCATCAAGGCCTTGCGCCCGCGCATGAAGTTCGCCGGCACGGCCTTCACCGTGGAGGTGCGCCCGGGCGACAACCTCATGATCCATGCCGCCATGGCGCTGGCCCGGCCGGGTGACGTGCTGGTGATTGACGGCAAAGGCGACCAGACCAGCGCGCTCATGGGCACCATCATGATGACGGCATGCCGGCAGCTGGGACTGGCCGGCGTGGTGATCGACGGCGCGGTGCGCGACAGCCTGGAGATCGACGACATGGACTATCCGGTGTTCTCCGTCGGCACCAATCCCAACGGACCGACCAAGCAGGCCGGCGGCCGTATCGGCCATCCGGTGTCGGTGGGCGGCGTGACGGTCAACCCCGGCGACTTCATCAGCGGCGACGCCGACGGCGTGGTCGTGGTCGAGCGCGAAAAAATTGAATCGCTGCTGCCGCTGGCGGCGCACAAGGTGGCGGCCGAGGCCAAACGCATCGCCCAGATCAAGGAAGGCAAAACCAGCGCACCCTGGCTGAATGAATCATTGGTGGCCGCCGGCGTGCTGCAGGCGGGGGAAAGCCTGTGAGCGCCAAGCCCGCCATCCTGGTCACCGCCGCCGACCTGGCCCCCCAGGCGCTGTCCTTGCTCAAGGATTTTGAAGTGGTCTATGCCGGCAAGACGCCGCAGGTGGCCGACCTGGTGGCCCTGTGCCGGCACTACAACCCGGTGGCCATCATCGTGCGCTACAGCAGCATCACGCCCGAGGTGATGGATGCCGCGCCGGCCCTGAAAGTCATTTCCAAGCACGGCAGCGGCACGGACACCATCGACAAGGCGGCGGCCGCCGCGCGCGGCATAGCGGTCACCGCCGCCGTGGGCGCCAACGCCGCCGCGGTAGCCGAGCAGGCGCTGGCACTGCTGCTGGCCTGCGCCAAGTCGGTGGTCCAGCTTAACGCCCGCATGCACACGGGACACTGGGACAAGGCCACGCACAAGAGCGTGGAGCTGGGCGGGCGCAGCATAGGCCTGATCGGCCTGGGCGCCATAGGCCTGCGTTTCGCGAAAATGTGTGATGCCATGGGCATGCGCGTTCTGGGCTTTGATCCCTTTGCGAAGAGCCTGCCCGCCCATATCCAACCGGTCGATCTGGACACGCTCTGGCGCGAGTCCGATGCCATTTCCCTGCACTGCCCGCTGACGGCCGACAACAAGCAGTTGCTGAACGCGAACACCCTGGCGCAGTGCAAAAAGGGCGTGATCGTGGTGAACACCGCGCGCGGTGGACTGGTTGACGAGCCCGCGCTGCTGGCGGCTGTGCAGTCGGGCCAGGTCGGCATGGCCGCGCTCGACAGTTTTGCGCTAGAGCCCATGACGGTGCCGCATATCTTTCACCACCAGCCCGGTTTCATCCTGAGCCCGCACATCGGCGGCGTCACCAGCGATGCCTACGTCAACATGGGCGTCGCCGCCGTGAACAACACGCTGGCTGTACTGCGGCAAAACCGTTCACCCGTCGCGGCCTGAGGCGCGGGGCCAGCAGGGCAAGGCCGATCTCTTCCAAGGGCCGCAATCTGGACGTGCGCACGGCACCGCGAATATCGCACCGGTGGCCAGCAACGCGAACGAAGCCGGCCGCGCGAAGAACCGCCGCGTGGAACTGGTGGAGCAGCAAGAAAAGAAAGCAGGGCTGCGATGGGACTGGCGTCCTGCGCGCCTTGGCGGCGGGGATTTAAGGCAGGCGTTTGTCGTCGCGCACTTCGCGCACTTCAACGTCCACCACGTCGCCGGTGCGTGCCGCGTTGCCGGCCTCACGGCCGGCGCCGCCCGGCCACATGCCCTGGGGCGAATAGCGCTGGAAGCGGCCGAAGACCACCGCTGGTGCCGGCTTGCGGCCGGTGACCAGGGATTTCAGCAGGCTCAGCACCACGACGATCAGCGCGGCCGCCAGCAGGCTGAGGGCAAACACCGCCGCAAACAGGCCCAGCACCAGTTTGAGGAAAAAACGCAGAATTTTGCTGATCAAGCGAAACACCTGTGAAAAGGTTTAAACCTCGCATCTAGAGGCGAAGGGCGCTTTTTCAAGCTGGATGCATCACCAGCGTATGCCCAGCTTGCCGAACAGTTTGCTCAGCACAAACAGCGGGCCGACCCAGAGGTACTGGATGTCTTCGAAAAACGAGGGCTTTTTGCCTTCGATCTTGTGGCCTATGAATTGCAGGATCCAGGCGCCCACAAAAATGGCGATGCTAAGCGGCAACACCAGCGGCCCCATGGCGAACACCAGGGCCATGAACAGCACCGACCACAGCGCCATGCTCACGAAGAACACCGCGGACAGCCGGGCGTAGTACACCATGCTGGCCGCGACAAAGGCATAGGCCACATAGGGATGCAGCGCAAACAGCATGCCGACCAGGCTCAGCATGATGAGGGGAATGGCGATGAAGTGGATCAGCTCGTTGCGCGGGTTCTGGTGGCTTTCGCCGTAGTGCGCGAGCAACTGGTCGACTTTGCGGGGTTCGGCCGGTGCGCCGGCAGTGTCGGGGGTGTCGGGGGTGTCGTGTGTGTGCGCCGTATTGTCCATGTCTGTCTCCTTTGGGAAAAAAGGCGCAATCAGCGCCTTTTTTCTCCCACTTTAATACAGCCGCGGTGTTTTACAAAGCCGGGCACGGCGCCCGGGCGACATCAGGTCGGGGTGATTTTCGCGGTCTTGATAATCCGGCTCCAGCGGTCTATTTCGCTTTTCAGGAAGCGTCCGAACTCGTCCGAACCCTTTTGCGAGACACGAAAGCCTTGCTGCTTGGCGCGCTCTTCCACTTCGGCGCTGTACATGATCTTGATCATCTCGCGCGAGAATTTGTCCACGATGTCATCCGGTGTTTTTGCCGGGAGCATGGCGCCTGTCCAGTTTTCGACAAAGAGACCCGGCATGCCCGCTTCCAGGGCGGTCGGAACATCAGGCACCCCCGGGTGCCGGCCCAGGCTGCAGATGGCGATCGCGCGCAGCTTGCCACCTTTGACGTGAGCGATCGATTCCGGATAGTTGGAAAAGACCACGTCCAACTGGCCACCGATCAGGTCGACCATCGATGGCGCACCACCGCGGTAGGGTACATGGATCATCTTCGTTTTGTTCAGTTCGTTGAACAAAGCCATAGTCAGGTGCGCCGGTGTGCCGTTGCCGCTCGAGCCCGCGCTCAGCTGCTTGGTTTTGGACACCGCCATCAGGTCCTTGAAATCCTTGATGGGACTGGCGGTGGGGACAACGACCAGCATCGGCGAACTGGCCAGCAGGGCGACCGGACGCAGGTCTTTGGTGAAGCTGTAAGCCGCATTGGGATACAGGGACACGTTCGCAGCATGCGTCAACGTGATGGCCAGCAGCGTATTGCCGTCGGGCGCTGATTTGGCGACCTGCTCGGCGCCGATCTGCGCGTTTCCGCCGGCCTTGTTTTCGACAATTACCGAGGTCTTCCACGCTTCGGAGAGCTTTTGGGCAACCGTGCGGGCCATCATGTCGGTCAGTCCGCCGGGCGTAAACGGAACCACATACTTGATGGTGCTGCCCGGCTTGGGAAAGGTCTGTTGGGCCAGCCCCAGGCCCGGAACGCCCGTCAGGGCTGCACCTGCTGATGCCAATACGATGTCACGACGCTTCATGCCAATCTCCTTGAGTTTTAACTAAACGACAGATCCCTCACTGATTAACTGATCCAATTGAGCTTTGAGCGCATCGGGGATGGTGATCCCCGCCTGCTGTGCCTTGGCTTCCAGCGCGATGCGCCGCGCGCCGGCCAGGCGCACGCCGTCGTCCTGCAGCATTTCGGCGATCAGGGTTTCCATGCGCTCAAAATAGCTGTCGGCGCCGGCCAGGGCGCCTGGGTCTATCAGGATAAAGGCCTGGCCTAGGCGCGGCTGGTTGCCTTCATCGACAAAAAAGGAGGATGCCTCAAAAGAAAAGCGCGCGCCTATCACGGCAGTGACAAGCAGTTCCACGACCAGTGCCAGCATGGAGCCCTTGGGGCTGCTCACCGCGCCCAGCGGCAGCATGGAGCCTTCGAGCGCCGCCTGCGCGTCGGTGGTCGGCCGGCCTTCGGTGTCCAGCGCCCAGCCCAGCGGAATCGGCTTGCCTTCCTTGGCGGCCAGCATGACCTTGCCGCGCGCAACCTCGCTGAGCGAGAGGTCGATCATCAGCGGGTCGGCGTCGCGGCGCGGAAAGATCGCGGCCAGGGGGTTGGTTCCGAACACCGGGTGTTTGCCGCCGGCCGCCGGCATGGCCGCCGGCGCGTTGGCGAAACCCAGGCCCACCAGACCGGCATCGGCCGCGGCACGCAGGTGGTCTATCAACACGCCGCAGTGGTGGCTGTTGGTGATGCCGACAAAACACACACCCATCTCGCGCGCCGTGGTGATGGCCGTGGCGATGGCCAGGTCACAGGCCGGAAAAGCGAGCCCCTGCTTCGCATCCACCAGCACGGCAGCGCCTTTTTTATGCGACACAACGGCGACGGCCTGACCGTCGGCGCGGCCGTTGCGAAGATGGGTGGCGTATTGCGGCACGCGGCTCAACCCATGCGAGGCGAGGCCTTGCGCGTCGGCGCGAACCAATGCTTTTGCCGTGGCATCGGCCATGGCCTCGGCGGCGCCGGCTTCGCGCAGCGCCTGCGTTGCCAGGCGACGAGCTTCTTCAAGAGTCAGATGCGCCATTTACAAAAAACTTTCCAGAACCTTGTCGGCGATCATTACAGATACACGCGCATTCGACTGCGCGCTGACACCTGAGATGTGGGGGGTTAGCAACAGATTGGGGCAATCCTGCAACAAAGGACTTACAGGCAGGGGTTCAAGATCGAACACATCGATCGCCGCCCCGCCCAGGCGGCCGGCACGTAACGCGGCGGCGACAGCATCGATGTCGACGATGTAGCCGCGCGAGGTATTGATCAGCACCGCATTTTTTTTCATTTCGGCGATGCGGGCCGCATTGAAGAGGCCGCGCGTGCTGTCGAGCAGGGGGATATGCAGCGTGACGGCGTCGGCATTGCGCACGAGTTCATCAAGTCCCACAGGCCGGACGCCGGACTGCGCGAACACGGGCGCGTCGGGCGGCAGCATCGCATCGTGCGCGATGACCCGCATGCCCAGGCCGATCGCCAGGCGCGCCGTGGTCTGGCCTATGGAGCCGAAACCTATGATGCCCAGCGTCTGCCCGGCGGTCTCGCGCCCGTTGCCCAGCGCCGCCCGCGGCCACTGGCCGGCGGCCACCGCCGCGCTGGAGGCAAAGGCGCCGCGCAGCAGCAGCATGGTGCTGGCGATCACGTATTCGGCCACGCTGAGCGCATTGGCGCCGGTGGCGGGGATGACCTTGATGCCCCGGGCCTCGCAGGCCGGGACGTCAATGTTGTCCAGGCCCACGCCCAGCCGGCCCACCACCTTGCAGCGCGTGAGCGCGGCCAGCAGTTCGCCGCGCACCTGGGTCAGGTTGCGCACGACCAGCGCATCGGCCGTTGCCGCCTCGGCCCGCAGGCGGGCGCCATCGCCCACCAGCTGCGGGTCGTAGAGCACCTCGTGCGCCGCCCCAAGCCGCGCCACGGCGCGCTCGTCCATGAACTCGCAGATGACTATGCGCGCCATGCGTCCTCCGCTCTAGGCTGATTCAAACAGGCGCGTCAGCACGAACTCACGGTGGCCCAGCGCTTCCGCCGCGGTCAGGCGGCCATTGGCCGTGCGCAGCATGTTCTCCAGCAGCTTGTCGCCGGCCTGGTCCAGCGTGATCTCGCGCTGCAGCAGGCCCGAGGTGTCCACGTCGATGTGTTCGCTCATCAGGCGCACGGTGCGCGGGTTGGAGCAGATCTTGATCACCGGGACGATGGCGTTGCCGATCACATTGCCCTGGCCCGTGGGGAAGAAGTGCACGGCGTAACCCGAGGCTGCGCACAAGGTCACCATCTCGGCGGCGGCGCTGGACGAGTCCATGAACCACAGGCCCGGGTGCGTGGGCATTTCGGCCTTGTCGATGACGCCGTCCACCGTGCAGACCTTGCCGATCTTCTGGATGTTGCCCAGGGCTTTTTCCTCGATGGTCGTCAGGCCCCCGGCGATATTGCCCTTGGTGGGTTGCGAGTCGGACAGGTCGCTGGTCTTGTGGCGGTTGATCATGTCCTGGTAGCGGTTGAACATGAACATGAAGCGCTCGCGCACCGCGTCGTTGGCGCAGCGGTCGGCCACGATTTTTTCGCCGCCGGTGATTTCCGAGGTTTCGCCGAAGCACAGGTAGTTGCCCAGCGGGTGCAGCTTGTCGAAAGCGTTGCCCACCGTGGGATTGGCGCCGCAACCCGACGTGGTGTCGGACTCGCCGCATTTGGTGGAGACCCAGAGTTCGGAGATGCCGCAGACCTCGCGCTGCTTTTCGCTGGCCCACTGCACATACTCGCGCGCCGCCCTGGAGGCCTTCATGATGGTCTCGTGGTCGCCGTGGCCCTCGATGCCGAAGCCCACCACCGGCTTGCCGGTGGTCGCGATGCCGTCGACGACTTTTTTGGTCCAGCCGTCTTCAATGCCTATCACCACCACCGCCGCGACGTTGGGGTTGCAGCCCGCGCCTATCAGCGTGCGGAAGTGCAGCTCCAGGTCGGCGCCGAACTGCAGCCGGCCGTAAGGGTGCGGAATCGCCATGCAGCCCTTGATGTTGTGGGCCACGGCCTCGGCCGCCGCGTTGGACAGGTCGTCCAGCGGCAGGATGATGACGTGGTTGCGCACGCCGACGCGGCCGTTCTCGCGGCGATAGCCCAGGAATGTGGTGTCTTTATTAATCACTGACATGGGAAGTCCTTTTAAAGTTTTCTGAGTTGATGGTTTGGATGGCGTAGCGAGCGGGCGGCAGGCAAGGCGCAAACCGCAGCCGGGCTGCTGCCCGGCGAGGATTTGCAACGCAGCATCCCGCCCGCGCAGTAGCCAGACAGGCCATCAACTACCATCTTTTTGTTTTGATGTTGTGCACGTGCGCATGCTGGCCCGCCTTGATGTTGGCGACGACCTTGCCCATGTCGATTCCGTACTTGAGCACCGTATCGCCGACGGCCATGTCCTTGAGCGCCACCTTGTGGCCGATGGGGATGTCCTGCTGGGCCTGCACATTGATCATGCGGTCCTCGTCCATGATCCAGCCGGTCATGGCGGTTCCGGCCTTTACACCTTCCACCACCACGACGGCCACGGTGTCTTTGGCGTCATGCAATACAAAATGAATCATGGGTTCTCCATCAAGGGGCTGGGTTGAATCGAGCCGCCAGTTTTATGGAGGGCCGGCACCTTGTCAATTTACTCATATATATGACTTGTACGACCCGGCCATCGGTGTTTCAATGGCGGCCGTGAACGTGAAAAACAGACCCATATCCCTGCGCCCGCTGGCGGGCGGGGACACCATGCCGCTGTACCGCCAGGTCAAACGGGAGCTGCAAAAACTCATTGAAGCCGGTCACTACGGTCCGGGTAAACCCCTGCCCAGCGAGGCTGAAATCGCCACGGGCCTGCAGGTCAGCGTGGGGACCCTGCGCCATGCGGTGGACGAGCTGGTGCACGAGCACGTGCTGCTGCGCCGCCAGGGCAAGGGCACGTTTGTGGCGCCGCACACCAATGCCCGTTTCATGTTCCAGTTTTTCCATGTGGAGCCGCGCTGGAATTTCGGCGACGACGATGAGGCGCGCGAGCGCGACTACCCCGAGATCGATTGCATCGCCTTCGCGCGTGAGCGGGCGACGGAAGCCGAGGCCGCCGCCTTGCGCATCAAGGCCGGCGAGCCGGTGTTCAGGGCCGAGAACCGGCTCGCGCTGCGCGGCCGCGTGGTGATGCATGACAGGCTGGCCATCTCGGCGGCGCTGTTTCGCAACCTCACCGAAAAGCGCTTTGTCGAAAGGCCCAGCACGATTTACGCGCTGTACCAGACCGACTTCGGCATCACCGTGCTGCGCGCGCAGGAGCGCGCGCGCGCGGCGGCGGCCGACAAAACCACGGCCCGCGTGCTGGGCGTGGCGGCCGGCGCGCCGGTGATGGAAGTGCACCGGCTGGCGCTGACCTTTGGCGACAAGCCGGTGGAATACCGCGTGTCGACCATCAACACCCAGGCGCACGACTACGTCAGTGTGCTGTCCAAGAGAGCCTGAGCATGGACCTTGTTTTTTTACTCGAGAAGGCCAGGCTGGCCGGCATGGAAGCGGCCGCCCGCATCCAGCAGGCCCAGGCCGGCCTGAAACCGGCCGACGTCAGCCAGAAAGCGCCCGGCGATTGGGTCACGCGCTTTGACCGTGAAGTGGAGGAGGACCTGCAGGAAGCCCTGCAGCATGCCTTGCCGCAGGGCCGCTTTGTCGGCGAGGAGGGCGGCGGCGAGTTGACGGACGAGCCCACCTGGCTGGTGGACCCGATAGACGGCACGGCCAACTTCGCGCGCGGCTACCCGCAGTACGCGGTGGCCATCGCCCTTTGCGTGGGCCGTGAGCCGGTGCTGGGCGTGATCGTCGATCCTTCGCGCGATGAAGTCTTTACCGCTGCGGCCGGGCTGGGCGCGCGGCTGAACGGGCAGGCCATCACCTGCGCCGGCCCGCGCCTGCCGGGCCAGTGCCTGGTGGCCACGGTGTTTCCCAAACCCGGTGCACCCTTCATGGACGACTACCTCGCCGAATTCGGCCGCGTGCTGAAAACCTTCGGCCAGGTGCGCCGCAGCGGCGCGATGGCGCTGGAGCTGGCCTATGTGGCGGCCGGCAGGGTAGACGCCTTCTGGGAGCGCGGCATGGGTGCCTGGGACGCCGCGGCCGGCGCGGTGCTGCTGCGCGAAGCCGGCGCCGTGATGCGGGCGATGGACGGCCTGCCGCTGCTGGAGAGCCGGATGCTGGTGGCCGGCAGCCCTGCCGGTACCGCCCTGCTCGAAGGCGTGCTCAAACTCCATGACAAGCGCTCATGAGGCGGGTGCTCCGCTTCGCAATTTTTTTGAAATTTTTATTGGGTTCCGATGATTCACACATGGCGCTCGCAACTGGCCTCCTTGACTTCGTACTTCCCGGGTGTGCTGGTATGCATGGTGATTGCGCTGGCGGCCACCTTTGTGTCCGAGCATTACGGCGGGCCGCAACTGCTGTACGCGCTGCTTATAGGGCTGGCCTTTCACTTTCTCCACAGCCATCCGCAGGCGGCCAAGGGCATAGGTTTTTGCGGCCGTGTGGTGCTGCGTGTCGGTGTGGCCTTGCTGGGCGCGCGCATCACTTTCTCGCAGGTGGCCCAGCTGGGCCTGGAGACCGCGGCGGTCATTGTGCTGGCGGTGCTGCTCACGATAGGGCTGGGCGTGCTGCTGGCGCGCTGGCTCAAGTGCTCGCGCGATGAAGGCCTGCTCTCGGGCAGCGCTGTAGCCATTTGCGGGGCGTCGGCGGCGCTGGCGGTGTCTTCGGTGCTGCCGCAGACCAAAGAGAACGAGCGTTTCACGCTGCTGGCCGTCGTGGGTGTCACGGTGCTGTCGACGCTGGCCATGGTGGTCTATCCCTTCAGCCTGCAGGCCATAGGCCTGCTGCCGGGCCAGGCCGGCATCGTGCTGGGCGGCTCCATCCACGACGTGGCGCAGGTGGTGGCGGCCGGTATGATGCTGGGGCCGCAGGCCGGCGACACGGCGACGGTGGTCAAGCTGTTCCGCGTCATGATGCTGATGCCGGTGGTGCTGGCGGTGGCCGTGATGTACCGCAAGCATCCGGCCGTGAAGGTGCCGGAAACCGAGGTGCCGCTGGTGCCGGGCTTTTTGCTGGCCTTTGTCGTGCTGGTGATGCTGGCCAGCGCCGGCCTCATCAGCCCGCCTCTGGTTCAGCTGGCCGGCGATGCCTCGCGCTGGATGCTGGTCACCGCCATCGCGGCCGCGGGTGTCAAGACCAGCTTTGAGGACCTGCTCAAGCTGGGCTGGAAGCCGGTGGCGATGCTGGTTACCGAGACCGTGTTTATCGTGGCCTTTGTGGTGGCCGCGGTGCTGCTGTTGCGCCTGGGTGGTGCCTGAAGCCTGAAGGAAGCGCTTAGCCCAGCAGGGCCTGCGCGAATTCGCGCGCGTTAAAGGTTTCCAGGTCTTCGAGTTGCTCGCCCACGCCGATGAAGTACACCGAGACGGGGCGCAGCGCCGGCGAGGCCAGCGCGCGTTCGCGGGCCCACAGCGCAATGGCCGCCAGCACGCCGCCCTTGGCCGTGCCGTCCAGCTTGGTCACGATAAGGCCGGTCAGCTGCAGCGTGTCGTCAAAGGCCTTGACCTGGGCCAGGGCGTTCTGGCCGGTGTTTCCATCAATCACGAGCAAGACCTCATGCGGGGCTGTGGCATCCGCCTTTTGCACCACGCGCTTGATCTTGCGCAGCTCTTCCATGAGGTGCAGCTGCGTGGGCAGGCGGCCGGCGGTGTCGACCAGCACCACATCCTTGCCGCGCGCCTTGCCGGCGCTCACGGCGTCAAAGCTCACGGCGGCCGGATCGCCCCCTTCCTGGCTCACGATCTCGACGGTGTTGCGGTCGGCCCAGACGCTGAGCTGCTCGCGCGCCGCCGCGCGAAAGGTGTCGGCCGCCGCGAGCAGCACCGAGGCGCCTTCGCTCGCCAGGTGGCGCGTGAGCTTGCCGATGGAGGTGGTCTTGCCGGCGCCGTTCACGCCGGTGACCATGATCACGGTGGGTTGGTACTGGCCTATCACCAGCGGCTGCTCCAGCGGTTTGAGCAGTTGCGCAATCGAGTCGACCAGCGCGTTCTTGACGGCGACGGGGTGGGTCATGCCGCCTTCGCGCACGCGGCGCTTGACGTCGGCCAGCAGGTGTTCGGTGGCCTTGGTGCCGGCGTCGGCCATCAGCAGCGCGGTTTCAAGGTCTTCGTAAAGCGCATCGTCGATGCGGCTGCCGGTGAACACCGTTGAAATGCTGGAGCCGGTTTTGCGCAGGCCGGCCTGCAACTTGTTGAGCCAGCGCTCGCGTTCCGGCGGGGTGGCGCCGGGGGCCGGCATGGCGATGGGGGTGACCAGCGCGCTGCCTATCAATCCTCCCCCGGCAGGTGTCGACGCAGGCGCAGCGTCTGCAGCCGGCGCAGGCGGCGCCGTGGACGGTACGGCGGCGGGAGGGGGGGATTTTTTCTTGAAAAAACTGAACATTGGGTATGCTTGCGGAGTCCTAGTGGGCTGTTGCACCGTTGCGGGGCAACGTGCGGCGCCACCCAGCTATTCTATGAAACACCCCAGACAAACCCTTTTGGCCTCCCCAGTACCCCTTTCCCGCCCCGTTTTCCGCCTTCGCCGTGCCCCGGCCGCCGTCCTGGTGGCGCTGTGCCTGGGGGCCGCCGCTTTTGCCCAGGCGCCCGCTCCGGCGCCGGTGGTGGAGAAATTCACGTTAGCCAACGGCCTCACGGTGATTGTCAAACCCGACCACCGCGCGCCCACGGCGGCCCACATGCTGTGGGTGCGGGTAGGCTCCATGGACGAAGTGGACGGTACCTCGGGTGTGGCCCATGCGCTGGAGCACATGATGTTCAAGGGCACAGCCACGGTGAAACCCGGCGATTTTGCCAAACGGGTTGCCGCGCTGGGCGGGCGCGACAATGCCTTTACCACCCGTGACTACACCGGCTACCACCAGCAGATCCCCGCTGCCAAACTGGAGGATGTGATGCGGCTGGAGGCCGACCGCTTTGCCCACATGCAGTGGCCCGACGAGGAGTTCAAGCGCGAGATCGAGGTGGTCAAGGAGGAGCGCCGCCTGCGCACCGAGGATTCGCCGCGCGCCATGCTCTACGAGCAGGGTGCGGCCGTGACCTTCATCACCTCGCCTTACCGGCGCCCCGTCGTTGGCTGGATGAGCGACCTGGACGCCATGACGGCGGCCGACGCGCGCGATTTCTACCGGCGCTGGTATGTGCCGGCCAACGCGGCCGTGGTGGTGGCGGGCGACGTGGAAATCGCCCAGGTCCGGAAACTGGCCGAAAAATACTACGGCGGCATTCCGGCCAGGCCTGTGCCCGAGCGCAAGCCCCGCACCGAGCCCGAGCAGGACGGCCCGCGTCGCCTGGACTACAAGGCCCCGGCCAGTCAGGCTTACGTGAGCATGTCCTTCAAGGTGCCCAAGCTGGAGCCGGCCGACCTCCTGGATCCGGTCGCCGGTGCACCGGCCTCGCCGACGGCGGCGGGCAGCCGCGACGCCCTGGCCCTGACCGTGCTGGCCGCGGTGCTCGACGGCTATGGCGGCGCGCGCCTGGAGCGCGCGCTGGGGCAGGGCGACAACAGGGTGTCCGACGGCGCGGGGGCCTCCAACGGCCTCATGGGGCGCGGGCCGCAGCTGTTTGTGCTTGACGGCGTTCCCGCCGACGGCAAGACCACGCAGCAGGTGGCCGAGGCCTTGCGCCGGGAAGTCGCCCTGGTCGCGCGCGAAGGCGTGAGCGAGGCGGAACTCAAGCGCGTCAAGACCCAATGGGTGGCCAGCGAGATTTACAAGCTCGACTCCGTGTTCAGCCAGGCGCGCGAGCTGGGCTCCAACTGGATACAGGGCCTGCCGCTCGATGGCAGCGAACGCGTGATTGCCGGCCTGCGCCGCGTCACGGCCGCCGAAGTGCAGGCGGTGGCCGCCAAATACTTCGGCGACGACCAGATGACGATGGTTACCTTGTTACCGCAGCCCGCCGACCCCAACCGCAAACCCCGCAAGCCGGCGCTCCCGATTCGCCATGGCGACGGCTCCTGAACCCGATAACCCGAATCCCCATGACAATCGCCACCAAATACAGGGCCAACAGCCCTCTTCCTCTCTGGGCTGCCGGCTTTATATGCCTGTGCCTGCAGGCAACGGCCGGCGCGGCCATCCCCATCCAGCAATGGGCGCAGCCCGGCGGCGCGCAGGTTTACCTGGTCGAAAGCCCGGCCATCGCCATGCTCGATGTGCAGGTCGATTTCGACGCCGGCACCCGGCGCGACCCGGCCGCCCAGGCGGGCCTGGCGAGCATGACCATGACCATGCTGGACAAAGGCCTGGACGCCAAAAATGGCGAACCCGCCATGGACGAGAATGCGCTCAGCGAGGCCTGGGCCGACCTGGGCGCGCAGTTCGGCGCCAGCGCCACCGGTGAGCGCCTGGGGTTTTCGCTGCGGACACTGACCGATCCAGAACTGCTCGACAAGGCCGTGGCGCTCGCGGCGCGCCAGATCGCGCAGCCGTCCTTCCCGAACGCCATCTGGCAGCGCGAACGCGAGCGCATGGTGGCATCGCTCAAGGAGTCTTACACCCGGCCCGGCAGCATCATTGCCCGCGCCTACGCGAAGGCGGTGTACGGCACGCACCCCTACGGCTATGAGGTGACCGAAGCCACGCTGGCGCGTATCAGCATCGCCGACATGCGTGCTTTTTACAATGCCGGCGTGGTGGCCTGCCGCGCCCGTGTCAGCATGGTGGGCGCGGTGACGCGCGCGCAGGCCGATGCGATCGCCGCGCGCCTGCTGTCGCGCCTGCCGCAGGTGCCTTGCGCCAGCCTGCCGCCCATGCCGCAGGTGCCCGAGGTGGCGCCTCTGGCCCAGGCCGAGGAAAAACGCATCCCCTTTGATTCGGCGCAGGCCCACGTGCTGATGGGCCAGCCCGGCTTCAAGCGCGACGACCCGGACTATTTCGCGCTGACCGTCGGCAACTACATCCTGGGCGGCGGCGGTTTTGCCTCGCGCCTGACGCGGGAAGTGCGTGAAAGTCGGGGGCTGACTTACGGCGTTTACAGCTATTTCTCTCCCGGCCTGCATGCCGGCAGCTTCACCGTCGGCCTGCAGACGCGGCCCGACCAGGCCGGCCGGGCGGTGGCGCTGGTGCGCGAGGTGGTCAAGGACTTTGTCGCCAAGGGCCCCACCGAGGCAGAACTGAAGGCCGCCAAGGACAACCTGGTCGGCGGGTTTGCGCTGCGCATCGACAGCAACCGCAAACTGCTGGACAACATCGCGAGCATTGCCTGGAACGGCCTGCCGCTCGATTACCTGGACACCTGGACGCAGCAGGTGGACAAGGTGACGGTGGCCGACATCAAGGCGGCCTTCGCGCGCAAGCTGCAGCCCGAGAAAATGGTGACGCTGATCCTGGGCGCCGCGCCATGAAATACACCCCCGCATCCAACGCCCCCTCCGCCGACAAGGCCCCGCGCCCCAAGGGCGGCAAGGTGGTGGGCCGCAAGACCGTACCCCCCGGCGAAATCCGCATCATTGGCGGCCTGTACAAGCGCAGCAAGCTGCCGGTGCCCAGCAAGCCCGGCCTGCGCCCCACGCCCGACCGCGTGCGCGAAACGCTGTTCAACTGGCTGGGCCAGGACTTGACGGGCTGGCGCTGCATGGACGTGTTCGCCGGCACGGGCGCACTGGGCTTTGAGGCCGCCTCGCGCGGCGCGGCCGACGTGCTGCTATGCGAGCAAGACCCGGCCCTGGCACTGCAGCTCAAGGCGGTGCAGGCCAGGCTCAAGGCCGACATGTGCCACATCGAGCGCGGGGATGGGCTGAGCGCCTTGAAGCGCGTTGCCCCAGGCAGCCTGCAACTGGTGCTGCTGGACCCGCCCTTTGAATCCACGCTTTTCGAATCCGCGCTGCAGGCCGCCGCGCGGGCCATAGGCCCGACCGGCCTGGTCTACCTGGAGGCACCCAAGCCCTGGAGTGACGAGGAATTGCAGCCGCTGGGCTTGCGGGTGCACCGCAGCGGCAAGGCCGGCGCCGTGCATTTTCATTTGCTGGCCGGGGCGGCCTGAATCCCGCGGCCTTGCCTGCCTCGTGGTTACAGTGCTGCCCACACCGGGGAAAAGGCGGGGGCGGGCATAATTCCCCCTATGGCTACCCCCCGCATCGCTGTCTATTCCGGCACGTTTGACCCCTTCACGCTGGGCCATGACGACGTGGTGCGCCGCGCGGCGGGGCTGTTCGACCGGCTCGTCATCGCCGTGGCCGTGGCCCACCACAAGAAAACCTTGTTCACGCTGGAGCAGCGCGTGGCGCAGGTGAAGGCTGCGACGGAGGGCATTGCCGGCGTGAGCGTGCTGCCCTTTGACGGCCTGATCATGGATTTTTGCGCGGAACAAAAGGCCTCGGCCGTGGTGCGCGGCATACGCAACCTGACAGACTTCGACTACGAAGCCCAGATGGCGGCCATGAACCGCAAGCTGCGCCCGCAGGTGGAAACCGTGTTCCTGCTGCCCGACGCGCCGCTGCAGTGCATCAGCAGCACGCTGGTGCGCGAGGTCAGCAAGCTGGGCGGCGACGTCGCCCAGATGGTGAGCCCGGCGGTGGCGGCGGCCCTGGCGGCCGCGCACCAGGGCGCCAAAGCAGGCAAGGGGGGCTGAATATGGCCTTGATGATCACCGACGAGTGCATCAACTGCGACGTCTGCGAGCCCGAATGCCCCAACCAGGCGATCTACCTGGGCAAGGAGATCTACGAGATCGACCCGCACAAATGCACCGAATGCGTGGGCCATTTCGACGAACCGCAGTGCGTGCAGGTCTGCCCCGTGGCCTGCATTCCCATCAACCCGCAGCACATCGAAACGCGGGAAACCCTGTGGGAAAAATACCAGCGCCTGCAGGCCGTCATTCCCATCATCGCGGCCCGCTAGGCCGGTAGGGCCTGGCCCCTCAGTCTTCGGATTCGGGCTCGACGGGCTTGCGCGGCGGCTTGGGCCGCGGCGGCGTGCTGGTGTGGATCATCATCGTGGCCTTTTCCATCTCGCCCTTGAGCAGCTCCGGCACGGCCTTGAGGCAGCGCGCGATGCAGTCTTCAATGGCGATACGGTGTTCGGCCGAGGGCTTTTTCAGCACCCAGTTGACCACTTCGGCTTTCACGCCCGGGTGGCCCACGCCTATGCGCAGGCGCCAATAGTCGGGCGTGCCCAGCTGCGCATGAATGTCGCGCAGGCCGTTGTGGCCGGCATGGCTGCCGCCGAACTTGAGCTTGACCTGCCCAGGCACGATGTCCATTTCATCGTGCGCCACCAGCACTTCTTCGGGCGCGACCTTGAAGAACCGGGCCAGCGCCGCGACTGACTTGCCCGATACGTTCATAAAGGTCAGCGGCTTGAGCAGCCAGACGTTCTGGCCGTTCACCGTGATGCGGGCCACCTGGCCGTGGTAGCTCTTATCCAGGCTGAGCGGCGCCTTGAGTTCGCGCGAGAGGGCGTCTATCCACCAGAAACCGGCGTTGTGGCGCGTGGCTTCGTATTCAGGGCCGGGGTTGCCCAGGCCAACAAATAATTTGATCATGCGGAAATTTCCATCGCCCAATTCTAGGGGGCGCGCCTGCGACGCCTCGCCAGGGGTGGGCGGCCAAGAAAAACGGCCCTTGTCCCGCAAAAGGACAAGGGCCGTGGGCCTTTTCAGGCCTGCGCGCGAAGTGGATTACTTCTTGGCGGCAGGCTTGGCGGCGTCAGCCTTGGCGCCGGCTTTGGCTTCCTTGGCGGCGGCGGCCTTGGCAGCTTTCGGGTCCACCGGTGCGGCAGCGGCAGCGGCTGCTGCGGCATCGGCCTCGGCTTCGTCGGAAACGGCGGACACGGACACCAGAACCGGGTTGTCCTGGCCCTTGGCGACAAATTTCACACCCTTTGGCAGCGTGATGTCCTTGATGTGCAGCGGCGAGCCCTTCTTCAGGCCCTTCAGGTCGACGGCGATGAATTCAGGGATGTCGGCCGGGAAGCAGGAGACGGTCAGCTCGGTGATCACGTGGTTGACCAGGCAGTTCTCGGTCTTGACGGCCGGGGACTCTTCTTCACCGCTGTAGTGCACGGGCACCTTGACGGTCATCTTGGTCTTGGCTTCAACGCGCTGGAAGTCGATGTGCAGGATCTGCTGCTTGTACGGGTGCATTTGCAGGTCGCGCAGCAGAACTTTTTGTTCTTTGCCACCCAGTTCCATCTCGAGGATGGAAGCATGGAACGCTTCTTTCTTGATGGCGTGGAACAACGCGTTGTGATCGATTTCGATCAGCGTGGGTTCCTTGGCGCCACCGTAAACAATACCGGGCGTGCGGCCCGTGATGCGGAGACGGCGGCTCGCACCCGTGCCCTGCTTTGCGCGCTCAAAAGCGACGAATTTCATAATCTTCTCCAAAAAGGGCAGGCCGCGACCAGCTCACCCCGACTTTAAAAAGCTGCACAGCCCGGTGAGGTCCCTGGACCTCGCGGGCGAAGCAGCCGCTTTTTGTTTCAGATCAGAACAGGTTGTCCTGGTCCGAAAACAAACTCATGACCGACTCTCCCTTGGCGATGCGCTGTATGGTTTCAGCGATCAGCGGCGCCACGGAGAGCTGGCGAATCTTCTTGCAGCCTTCGGCATTCGGGCTCAGCGGAATGGTGTTGGTGATCACCACTTCATCGAGCGCGTCGCCCTTGGCGATACGGTCTATGGCCGGACCCGAAAAAATCGGATGCGTGCAATAGGCATAAACCTTCTTGGCGCCGCGCTCCTTGAGCACCTCGGCCGCCTTGACCAGCGTGCCGGCCGTGTCGATCATGTCGTCCATGATCACGCAGTTGCGGCCTTCGATGTCGCCGATCACGTGCATCACTTCCGACACGTTCGCCTTGGGGCGGCGTTTGTCGATGATGGCCATGTCGCAACCCAGCTGCTTGGCCAGCGCCCGGGCGCGCACCACGCCGCCCACGTCGGGCGAGACGACCATCAGGTCGGCGTAATTTTTCTGCCGCAAGTCGCCCAGCAGCACCGGCGACGCATAAATATTGTCGACCGGAATGTCGAAAAAGCCCTGTATCTGGTCGGCATGCAGGTCCATCGTCAGGACACGCGACACGCCCACGGCCTGCAGCATGTTGGCCACCACCTTGGCCGTGATGGGCACACGCGCCGAACGCGGGCGGCGGTCCTGCCGCGCGTAGCCGAAATACGGGATCACCGCGGCGATGCGCTCGGCCGAAGCCCGTTTCAGCGCGTCGACCATGATCAGCAATTCCATCAGGTTGTCGTTGGTCGGCGCGCAGGTCGACTGCACCACGAACACATCGCGAGCCCGCACGTTCTGCTGGATCTCGACGGTGACTTCACCATCCGAAAAACGTCCCACATGGGCCGCGCCCAGCGAAATACCCAGGTTCTGGGCAATCTCGGAGGCCATGCTCGGATTGGCATTGCCGGTAAAAACCATGAAATCGGGGTGGTGCGTTTGCATGTGGGGCCCAGCTGCTACAAGGACTTGAACGTGGCTGAAATTTCTGATCGAAGCAAAATACGCACGGGGACAACACGTTGCAAGGGGGCTTGGCAGTGAGCGCCGCTTGCCTGGCGTGTTTCCAAAAACACACAGACCCGCTGATACACATCATGCGGGTCTGTCAGGAGTCACGCGGGCCCGCTCCGGGCGGGTCCGCAACACCGGGGCTGTGGCCCGCAGTCTTAAATTTGGCAGGGGTGGAAGGATTCGAACCTGCGAATGCCGGAATCAAAATCCGGTGCCTTAACCAGCTTGGCGACACCCCTACACAGGACAGTTGTTGTTGCCAACAACAGACCTATAACTTGTTCATTTATGGTCGCTTGGAAACACATTTCGAGAGCGGCTATTTTACCAACCGGCCAGGGGATGCGCTTCCAAATTACCGCATTTGCGGACTTTCCAGCCCTCGGGCAATCCTGAGGTATCCGGCAAATCTGCTTCATGCGGCAGTTGCGCAAATACAGCACTTCCGGAGCCGGTCATGCGCCCTTGAAGATGTCTGCTTTTGAGCCAATCGAGCGATTGGCCTATCTGCGGGCACATCTCCTGCGCTACCGGCTGCAAGTCGTTGCGGCCGAATCCGAAATCAAACGATTTCGACTGGCCTTCAGCATTTGCAGCAAAGCCTTGGATTGTAGCAGTTTCTGTGTCGCGTTTGAGCCCTGGGGCGCTGAAAATACCTTGGGTGGGCAACCCGGCGGCCGGCTTGAGCACCAGAAAATGGGCCGACGGCAGGGCCAGGGGCGTGATTTTCTCGCCTATGCCCTCCACCCAGGCATGGCCTCCCGAGAGGAAAAAAGGCACGTCGGCGCCCAGCGAGAGTGCGAGGGCTTGCAGTTTTTGGGGCGTCAGGCGCACGCCCCACAAGCGTTGCAACGCCAGCAGGCAGCTGGCCGCGTCCGAGGAGCCACCGCCCATGCCGGCCTGCGAGGGAATACTTTTTTGCAGGCCGATGTGCACGCCCAGCGAGGTGCCGCAGGCGGCTTGCAGCGCCCTGGCGGCGCGTACCGCCAGGTCGTCCGCGGGCAGGGCCTCGGCCGCCTGGCCGTCGGCTTCCAGGTCTTCGCGGCTGATCCGGCCGTCGGTGCGCAGTTCAAAGTGCAGGGTGTCACACCAGTCGATCAGCATGAAAACGGACTGCAGCAGGTGGTAGCCGTCGGGTCTGCGCCCGGTGATGTGCAAAAAAAGGTTGAGCTTGGCGGGCGCCGGCACGTCATAGAGGGCCTTGAGCGGGGGTGTAGTGCTGGAGGCGGAAGCGCTTGAAGTCATAAAAACACGAAAGCCGATGCGAGGGCGGGGTGGCTATTGGTCGAGCACAACGCGCAGGTCGGCCTGCGGCGCAGGCTGGGACCTTTTGGCCGAAATGCGGCCGTCCTGGTAACGCGAGAGGTCGGCCGACCAACCGCTGGCGGCGGCATTGTCGCCCCGCAGCCAGGCAAACAGCGCACCCAGCGGCACGGCCGCGCCCGTGGCCTGGGCCATCAACTCGTCGACGGAGGCAAAGCGCTGGACCTTGCCATTGCCCGAATCCAGCAGCGCTTCGCCGGACGCCCAGCGCAGCACGCCCAGCACATTGCCCAGGGGGCTGACCAGCGAAAGCTCACCGCGTTCAGGCCCGCCCCTGAGTTCGAAACTGGCCGAGAAAGACTGAACAGGCTCGCTCTGCACCTGCAGGCTGATGCGGCCGGTCCAGAATTCGTTCTTGAGCCCGTCCTGGGCCGTGGCCCGGGGCGTTTGCGCGCAGCCGGCCAGGAAAAGTGCCGTGAAAAAGCCCGCAAAAACAAGGGCCAGCCGGGCCAGGCGCGTAGAGAGGGTGAGCGGCAAGGTCGGTGTTCCGGATTACAGCTTCACGCGCAGGCGCTTGAGCGTCTCGAGCAGTGTTTCGTTCTCGGGGTTGAGCAGCCGGCCTTCCTTCCAGATGGCGATGGCGCGGTCGCGCTGACCCATGGCCCACAGCACTTCGCCGAAATGCGCCGCGATCTCGGCATCGGGCTTGGCCTTGTAGGCCGCCTCGAAAATTCTCACGGCTTCGGCGTTGTTGCCCATGCGGAACTCCACCCAGCCCAGGCTGTCGCCGATAAACGGGTCGGAGGGGGCGAATTCCAGCGCCTTGCGGATCAAGTCGCGCGCCTCGGGCAGCCGCACACTGCGATCAGCGAGCGAGTAGCCCAGGGCGTTGTAGGCGTGGTGGTAGTCCGGCTTGAGCTGGATGACCTTGCGCAGCAGGCTTTCCATTTCGTCGAGCTTGCCCAGCTTTTCGGCCATCATGGCCTGGTCGTAGAGCAGCTCGGTTTCGTCCGGCGCCTTGACCAGGGCCTGCGCAAGCACGTCGTGGGCCAGCTGGTACTGCTTGAATTCGCGCAGCAGGGACACCTCGGCATTGAGCTTCACCCTGGCCTCGGATGCATTGCGCTCGGGCAGCTTGCGGATCAGCTGGCGGCCCTCATCGAGCTTGCCCTGGCTGGCCAGGATGGACGCGCGCCGGGTTTGCGCCAGCGCCAGGTCGGAGGGATTGTCGATCTTGGCGAGCCAGCTTTCCGCCGCGGCGTAATCCTTGCGCTTTTCCGCCAGTTGCGAGAGCGACAAATAGGCCTGGGCCAGGCCGCGGTTGCGTTCGCCCTCGGACGTCTGCTGCTGCGCCAGGCCGACGTAGCGCTCCAGCGAGCTTTGCGCCTGCGCCAGCTGGTTGTCCTGCAGTTGCAGGGAGCCCAGCACCAGCCAGCCTTCGGGCATGTCGGGTTTGTCGCGCGTCACGATTTGCAACTGGGCGGAGGCCTCGGCATAACGCTGGGCATCCAGCAGGGCCCGGGCATAACCCATCCTGATTTCGGGCAGGGCCTTGGGATTGCCTTCGAAATAGCCGCGGACCACGCCTTCGGCTTCGGGCATCTTGGGGTCCATCAACTCGAGCGCCACCAGGGCCGGGCCCTCGGCACGCGGGGCGGCGGCCTGGCCGCGCCTGGCGGCTGCCAGCGCTCCCTTGGTGTCGCCGGCGGCCAGGCGCATGCGGCCCACCGCCGTCCAGGCGGCGCCAGCGGTGGCGGGTGCACCCAGGTAGTCGGCAAGCGCTTCTTCCACCACGGTGCTGGCCTGTTTTTTGTCCCCTACACGGGCATAGACGCGCGGCACCGCGGCCAGGACGGCGGGCCGTTCCACATCCGGGGCCAGCCTGATTTCGGTTTGCAGCGGCTCCACCGTGTCGGCGATCCGGTTGAGCGCCACCAGGATCTGCAGCACATAGCGATTGGCCTCGCGTGAGGTCGGCTGGTCCTGCTTCCAGGCGCGTGCCGACTGCAAGGCGGCGTCGCCCGAGCGCGACTGCAGGGCGATGTCGGTGGCGCGCTGGTAAAGCTGCGCGTCGCCGGTCTTCCGGGCAGCGTCCAGCATGAGGGCGAAGCCCGCTGCGGGCTCGCCGTCCTGCAGGGTCATTTCGCCGACCAGCAACTGGTAGAACAGCGCGCTGTCCAGAAGGGAAGACGGCGCAGCCTCCTGCACTGCCTTGGCTTCGCCCAGCGTGGCGGGGGCTGCGGACACAGGCGCGTCGGTCTGTGCCAGCGCCAGGGGGACGACAAACCACAAGCCGCTGAGGGCAAGGCCGGCAAGGCCAGTTTTTTTCTTCATCGAACCATGATAATTGATGCTCCCTCGCGGCGCTCCCGCTTTACCCGGCCGTCATGAAAGCTTTTGTGCCGGCCCCGCGCTGCCGTCGATCACCTTGCGCCCGTGGACCGGCGCCCCCAGCTGCAAAACCTATGCCTGAACTGCCGGAAGTCGAAGTCACCCGCCTGAGCTTTGCGGACCGCATCACGGGGGCGCGCATAGAGCGCATCGAGATGGGTAAGCCCCTGCGCTGGCCGCTGGGCTGCCAGCCGCGCCAGCTTGCGGGCCGGCAGGTACTGGCGGTTCGCCGGCGCGGCAAATACCTGCTGGTGGACCTGAGCGAGGGCCTGCTGCTGATTCACCTGGGCATGTCCGGCAGCGTGAGTTTTGGCATCGGCTTTCCCGCGCCGGGCAAGCACGACCACTTCGAGATGGTCACCAGCCTGGGAACCCTGAGGCTCAACGATCCGCGCCGTTTTGGTGCGGTGGTTTATGCCAGCGATGAAAATTCCCCGGCCGCGCAAAAGCTGCTGGGCCGCCTGGGCGTGGAGCCGCTCAGCGAGGCTTTCGACGCGGCCGGCTTTCACCGGGCGCTCAAACTGCGGCAGACGCCCATCAAACAGGTGCTGCTGGGCGGGGAAGCGGTGGTGGGCGTCGGCAATATTTACGCCTCCGAGGCCCTGTTCCTGGCGGGCATTCGTCCTACCACGCGGGCCAGCCGCATCAGCAAGCCGCGCGCGGCGCTGCTTCACGCGGCCATACGCCAGGTGCTGGCGCAGGCTGTTACAAAGGGCGGCAGCACCTTACGGGACTTCTCGAATGCCTGGGGCGAATCGGGCTATTTCCAGCTGGAGGCCATGGTTTACGACCGGGCCGGCCAGCCCTGCCGGGTCTGCGCCGCACCCGTCAAAAGCATACGGCAGGGCCAGCGCTCCACTTTTTATTGCGCAACCTGCCAAAAACCTTGAAGCCGGGTCCGTAGTCGCGCCAATAGGCCTTTCGGGGCTGCGATGCTATATTGACCGACCACACTTAACGGAAGACCGATGTCTTTTAACGAACAATTTGACCAGCATGGCCAGTGGCGGCGCGAATTTGCGCTTCGCCTGAAGCTGCTTGCTGAGTGGATGAAAGACCATGACCTGCTCGACGCGGCCGTCGAGGAGCGACTGCAGCGGCTGGAGTCGCAGGTGCGTTCCGACAAGGTCATGGTGGCTTTTGTGGCGGAATTCTCGCGCGGCAAGTCCGAACTGATCAATGCGATCTTTTTCGCCGGCTACGGCCGCCGCATCATGCCGGCAAGCGCCGGCCGCACCACCATGTGCCCGACCGAACTCGGCTACGACGCGGACGTGCCGCCCTGCCTGCGCCTGCTGCCCATAGAGACGCGGCTGCAGAAACAGGCGTTGATGGAATGGCGCTCGGCGCCCGAAAAGTGGACCCGGCTGGACCTGGACGTTAACGATCCCGCGCAGCTGGCCCAGGCCCTGGAAAAAGTCGCCGAAGTGCGGCACGTCACCAAGGACGAAGCACGCGCGCTCGGCTTCTGGCATGACAACAGCCCTGACGACAACCCCCTGGCCGGCTCCGACGGCCTGATCGAAGTGCCCAAGTGGCGCCACGCGCTCATCAATATCGCGCATCCGCTGCTCAAGCAGGGCCTGGTGATCCTCGATACGCCCGGCCTGAACGCCATAGGCGCGGAACCCGAGCTGACCGTGAGCCTGATTCCCCAGGCGCATGCCGTGGTGTTCATCCTGGCGGCCGACACCGGCGTCACCAAGTCCGACCTGTCGATCTGGCGCGAGCACCTGATCACCGAGGGCGACGGTAGCGACGCGCGCCTGGTGGTGCTCAACAAGATAGATACGCTCTGGGACGCGCTGAGCACCCCCGAGCAGGTCAAGGCCCAGATCGACCGGCAACGCGCGACCTCGGCCGAAATCCTGGGCTTGCCCGAGACCCAGGTCATTCCCGTCTCCGCCCAGAAGGGCCTGGTGGCGAAGGTGACCCGCGACAAGCCGTTGCTCGAATCCAGCAACCTGCCGGCGCTTGAACTGGCGCTGGGCCAGGGCGTGATGGGCCAGCGCCAGAAAATCCTGCGCTCGGCGGTGGCCGCCGGCATCGGCGAGCTCAGGACGGAGGCCGGACGCGCCATGCACATACGCCGGCGCGACCTGGCCGAGCAGATGATCGAGTTGCGCGGCCTGCGCGGCAAAAACGTTTCGGTGATCAAGCACATGCGCAGCCGCATCGAACAGGAGCAGGCCGAGTTCGACACCAGCGGCTCCAAGATCCACGCGGTGCGCTCGGTGCACCTCAAGATGCTGCGTGACCTGTTCAACCTGCTCAGCACGCCCACCCTCAAGGCCGAACTGGCCGAGCTCACGAACGCGCTGAAGCAGCCGGGCATCAAGCTGGGCGTCAAAAAAGCCTACGGGCAGACCTTCTCGCGCCTGCGCGAGGGCCTGCAGAAATCCCAGGTCCTGAGCGGCGAAATCCAGTCCATGCTGACCGCTTCCTTTCGCCAGCTCAACTCCGAATTCAGCTTCTCGCTGCAGGCGCCCAAGGAGCCTGAGTTGATCCGCTACGAACACGACCTCGAGCAGATAGAGCGCAGCCACCTGCAGTACCTCGGGCTCGGCAATGTGATCAAGCTGTCACAGGCGGACTTTTCCGAACGCCTGGTGCGCGCGCTGGCCACGCGCCTGCGCGTGGTCTATGAAACCGCGCTGGGCGAGGTCGAGCTCTGGAACAAATCGGCGGCTTCGCAGCTGGACGCCCAGCTGCGCGAGCGGCGCCGCAATTTCGGGCGCAGGCTGGAGGCGATTGAGCGTATCCAGCAGGCCGCATCGGGCCTGGACGAGCGCATCGCCGAGATCGACGAGCAGGAGGGTGTGCTCAATGAACTGGACACCAAACTCACTGAGCTGACCGCGCACCTGATGGGCGGCCCCTCGGCGCAGGACAAGGCGCAGGGCGCCGCCGTGGCCGCCAGTAATACGGCCTTGCCCGAGGCAGCCTGAGCCTTGCCTGCCGGTTTTTCCGCGGAAATCGTCCGCTGGCAAAGTACTCACGGGCGCAACAGCCTGCCCTGGCAGAACACGCGCGATCCCTATCGCGTGTGGCTGTCCGAAATCATGCTGCAGCAGACCCAGGTCGCGACCGTGCTCGATTACTACGCGCGATTCCTGCAGCGCTTCCCCACGGTCGCCCAACTGGCCGCCGCGAGCGAAGACGAAGTGCTGGGCCTGTGGAGCGGGTTGGGCTACTACAGCCGTGCGCGCAACCTGCACCGCTGCGCAAAAGACGTGGTGGCCCTGCACGGCGGGCAATTTCCGGGCACGGCGGAGCAGCTCCAGACCCTGCCCGGCATAGGCCGCTCGACGGCGGCCGCGATTGCCTCTTTTTGTTTCGGCGAGCGTGTCGCGATCCTGGACGGCAACGTCAAGCGGGTGCTCACGCGGGTGCTGGGTTTTTCCGCCGACCTGGCCCAAAGCGCCAATGAAAAAGCCTTGTGGAGCCTGGCGACGGAACTGCTGCCCAGGCGAAACCTTTCCGAAACCATGCCGCGCTACACCCAGGGGCTGATGGACCTGGGGGCCTCGATCTGCGCCGGGCGCCAGCCGCAGTGCCTGCTGTGCCCCGTCCAGAAACTGTGCCGCGGTTTCGCCGAGGGCGACCCTGGAAAATACCCCGTCAAGACTCGCAAGCTCAAGCGCAGCGCCCAGGGCCTGAGCCTGTTGTGGGCGCAGCGGCCCGACGGTTCCGTGTGGCTGGAAAGACGCCCGGGCCGGGGTGTCTGGGGCGGGCTGTATTGCCTGCCCGTGTTCGACAGCGATGACGAACTCAAGGCGGTGCTGCCGGCTTCACTGCAATCACGGCTCGATCCGCTGCCGCAGTTTGTCCACGTGCTGACCCACAAGGATTTGTACCTGTCGCCGTGGGTGGTGGGCTTTGGCGCCGGCCAGGCCCTGCCCAAGGCCATGGTGTCGGAAGAACGGCCGGGCGCCTGGTTCGGCCCCGATGCCTGGCCCGGACTGGGCCTGCCCGCGCCCATACGCAAGCTGCTCGCGCAAGATGCCTGAGGCCGGCTCCCGTTTCTGAAAAACCTCAGCCGGCGTCCAGTTCGCGGTGCCGCTTCAGCGTGCGCCAGTGCGGGCTGAAGGTCACCGCCAGCTCTTCGACCAGGTAGACCGAGCGGTGCTGGCCGCCGGTGCAGCCTATGGCAACCGTCACGTAGCTGCGGTGGTCGCGCACCAGCGCATTCAGCCAGTGCTTGAGGAATTGCTCGATGTGGCTGAACATTTCGCCGACTTCGGCATGCCCCCTGAGGTAGTCCGCCACGGGCTGGTCCCGTCCCGTCAGCGCGCGCAGCCCTGACTCATAGTGCGGGTTGGGCAGCATGCGCACATCGAACACATAGTCGGCGTCCAGCGGCACGCCGCGCTTGAAGGCGAAGGACTCGAACACCAGCGTGAGCTGCGTGATGGGCGCGGAAATCAGCGATTTCACGTAACCCTGCAGCTGCGAAGAGCGGATCATGCTGGTGTCCAGCACATGGGCCTGCTCGCGCATTTCGCCGAGCAGCTCGCGCTCCAGTTCGATGGCGTCCACCAGCGCGCGGTGCTGGTCGGAGGCGTCTATGCGCGACAGCGGGTGCAGCCGGCGCGTTTCCGAAAAGCGGCGCACCAGGGTTTCGGTGTTGGCGTCCAGGAACAGCGACTGCACCACCACGCCGGATTCGCGCAGCTGGCGCAACTGCTGGGGTACCAGCGGCAGCGACGTGGCGCTGCGCACGTCCATGGCGATCGCCACTTTTTGCGCGCCGTGTTGTTGCTCCAGCGCGACGAAGGGCGTGAGCAGTTCCGGGGGCAGGTTGTCGACGCAGTAATAACCGGCGTCCTCCAGCGCATGCAGGGCCACGGATTTTCCCGAGCCCGACATCCCGGTGATGAGGACCATTTCCAGCGCCGCCATCACTGCCCCAGCATTTCCTTGGCATGGGCCAGCGTGGTGCCGGAGAGGCGCTCGCCGCCCAGCATGCGGGCGATTTCGGCCACGCGCTGTTCGCCGTTGACATGGTCGACGGCGCTCAGGGTGACGCCGTTTTCGGCGCGCTTGGCGACCACCAGGTGCTGGTCGGCGCAGGCCGCCACCTGGGGCAAATGGGTGACGGCCATGACCTGGCGGTCCTTGCCCAGCTGCTTCATCAGGCGGCCCACGGTTTCGGCGACGGCGCCGCCCACGCCGGAGTCCACTTCGTCAAAAATCAGGGTTTCGGCCTGGCCGAGCTGGCTGGTGGTGACGGCAATGGCCAGCGCGATGCGCGACAGCTCGCCGCCCGAGGCCACCTTGCCGACCGGGCGCGGCGTGCTGCCGCTGTGGCCGGCCACCAGGAATTCGGCCTGCTCCAGCCCGTGTTGGGCGGCTTGTTCCAGCCTGGCCAGTGCCACGTCGAATTTGCCCCCCTGCATGCCCAGGCCCTGCATGGCCTGGGTGATGGCCTTGGCGAGTTTGGGCGCGGCCTTGGCCCGGGCCTTGGACACCTGGCTGGCTTCTTCGAGGTAGGCGGCCTTGGCCTGGGCCTCGTTCTTTTCCAGTTGGGCCAGGTCGGCCGCGGCATTGAGTTTTTGCAGCTCGGCCTGCCAGGAGGCCAGCAGTTCCGGCAGCTCTGCCGGCGTGCGTTTGTAGCGGCGCGCCAGGCTGACCCACAGCGACAGCCGCTCGTCCAGTTCGGCCAGGCGCTGCGGCTCGAGTTCGGCATGGCGGGCATAGCCGTTGAGCGAGTGGACGGTGTCTTCCATCTGCGCCAGCGCGCCGTTCAGGACCTCGATCATGGCCTTGAATTCGGGCTCTATGTGTTCCTGGTTCTGCAATGCGGTGATCGCGCGGCCCAGCAGCGCGTTGGCGTTGTCGTCGGACTCCTGCAGCGCGTCGACGGCGGTCTGCACCGCGTCGCGCAGGGCCTGGGCATTCGACAGGCGCCCGTGCTGGGCATTGAGTTCGTCCCACTCGTCGGCGCCGGGGGCGAGCTTGTCCACTTCGCCGATCTGCCAGGCCAGGCGCTCGCGTTCGCGCTGCAGGCTGTCCTGGGCGTCGCGCGCTTCCGCCAGTGTCTTTTGCGCCAGGCGCCACTGCTGCCAGCGGCGCGAGAGTTCGTCCGTGGAAACGTCCGCATAAGAGTCCAGTAGGCCGCGCACCGCGTCGGGCCGCGTCAGGCTTTGCCAGGCATGCTGGCCGTGGATGTCGACCAACTGGTCGGCGATCTCCTTGAGCTGGGTGGCGGTGGCCGCGCTGCCGTTGATCCAGGCGCGGCTTTTGCCCTGCGCGTCTATCGTGCGGCGCAGCAGCAGGGTGTCGCCGCCGTCGAAGCCGGCTTGCTCCAGCCAGGGGGCCAGGCTTTGGGGGCTGTCGAATTCGGCGCTGATCTCGCAGCGCGCCGCGCCTTCACGCACCACGCCGGCATCGGCGCGCGCGCCAAGCGCCAGTTGCAGCGCGTCGATCAGGATGGATTTGCCGGCGCCGGTTTCACCGGTAAGCACCGTGAATCCGCCGGACAGGTCCAGCTCGAGTTCGTGGACGATGACAAAATCGCGAAGCGAGATGCTTTTGAGGCTCATAAGGTGGATCCGGGCCCTTCAGGCTCCGCCTTCATTCCAGTGGAGTTTTTTGCGCAGGGTGTCAAAGTAGCTCCAGCCCTTGGGATGCAGAAAACGCATCTGGTGCTCCGAACGCCTGACGGTGATGCGGTCGCCGTGCAGCAGGCTGGCCAGCGACTGCATGTCGAAATTGGCGCTGGCGTCCCGGCCGGCGACGATTTCAATCGTGATCTCGCCTGAGTCGGACAGCACGATGGGCCGGTTCGACAAGGTGTGTGGCGCGATCGGCGCCAGCACCCAGCCGGCAATCGAGGGGTGCAGCAGCGGGCCGCCGGCGGACAGCGCATAGGCCGTGGAGCCGGTGGGCGAGGCGATGATCAGGCCGTCGGCGCGCTGATTGGCCACGAAGCGGCCGTCCACCTCGACGCGAAGCTCCACCATGCCGGCGGTCGCCCCGCGGTTGACCACCACGTCGTTCATGGCGGTGGCGCTGAAGACGCAGCGGCCGTCGCGCACCACCTTGGCCTGCATCATCCAGCGGCGGTCTTCCTCGTACTCGCCGCGCAGCATGGGAATCAGCGTGTTCTGGTAGCCCTCGAAGGCGATGTCCGTGATGAAGCCGAGCCGGCCCTGGTTGATGCCCACCAGCGGGATGCCGAACTGCGCCAGCAGCCGGCCTATTCCCAGCATGGTGCCGTCGCCGCCGACCACCAGGGCCAGGTCGCACTGGGCGCCTATGCCGGCCGCGTCCAGCGTCGGGAATTGCGTCAGGCCCGTGTTGCTGGCGGTGTCCTGCTCTATCGCCACCTCGCAGCCCTGGGTGCCCAGGAAGTGCGCGATGTCTTCCAGCGCCGACCGGGAACCTTGCGCGTGGTACTTGCCGATCAGGGCGACATGGCGGAATTGCGACTTCATCGGCAAATTACATCACAACATCCGGCCCAGGCTTCGTAGAATGTCGGCATGCTTGATGATCGTGCGCGGTTGCTTCTCAAGGCGCTGGTGGAGCGCTACATTGCCGACGGGCAACCGGTGGGTTCGCGCACGCTGTCCAAGGCCTCGGGCCTGGAGCTGTCCCCCGCCACCATACGCAATGTGATGAGTGACCTCGAGGAGCTCGGCCTGATCGTCAGCCCGCACACCTCGGCCGGCCGTATTCCCACCGCGCGCGGCTACCGCCTCTTCGTCGACACCATGCTGACCACGCAGCGCGACCCGTTCGCCGCCGCCGGCCAGATAGGCGCGCCCCGGCTGGCGCCCGACCAGCCGCAGAAGGTGCTCAGCAACGCGGCGCACATGCTGTCCAGCCTGTCGCAGTTCGTCGGCGTGGTCATGGCGCCGCGCCGGACCTCGGTGTTCCGCCATATCGAATTTTTGCGCCTGTCGGAGAAACGCTTCCTCGTCATCATCGTGTCGCCCGACGGCGACGTGCAGAACCGGGTTATCTTCACCGAGGCCGACTACACCCAGTCGCAGCTCGTGGAGGCCGCCAATTTCCTCAATTCACACTACGCAGGCATGGCCATCGAGGAAGTGCGCGAGCGCCTGAAAAACGAGGTCGAGGCGCTGCGCGGCGAGATCGCCACCCTGATGCAGGCCGCAGTCAAGGTCAGCTCCGAGGCCATCGAATCGCGCGACGAGGTCGTGATCTCCGGCGAGCGTAACCTGCTGGCCGTCAGCGATTTCTCGGGAGACATGGGCAACCTGCGCAAGCTGTTCGACCTCTTCGAGCAAAAAGCGCAGCTCATGCGCCTGCTCGACGTGTCCAGTCGCGCCGAAGGCGTTCGCATCTACATAGGCGGCGAAAGCCAGGTCATTCCCTACCAGGAACTGTCGGTGGTGACCGCGCCCTACGAGGTTGACGGCCAGGTCGTGGGCACGCTGGGTGTCATAGGTCCCATGCGCATGCCCTACGAAAAAATGATCCAGATTGTCGACATCACCTCCAAACTGGTCAGCACCGCCCTCAGCCACAGCAAGTAGGCCCGAGAACAGGCCTCAGACGCCCTTACAATCTCCCTCTTGTGTGGGGCGTTAGCTCAGTTGGTTAGAGCAGAGGACTCATAATCCTTTGGTCGAGTGTTCAAGTCACTCACGCCCTACCATTTAAATAAGCTATAATTTGAGGCTTAGCGGCTGTAGCTCAGTTGGATAGAGTACTTGGCTACGAACCAAGGGGTCGTGGGTTCAATTCCTGCCAGCCGCACCAAAATCTGCTTACAGATCAATGCCTTAGGTATCTCAACTACCTAGGGCATTGTTTTTTGCGTGACTCGCAGCGTGACTTTTCACCCCTTGTTACCCATTTACAACACGTAGCAGGGTGGTCCGGTCCACCGTGTACTGTGCCTTGTTGGCCGCCTCCACCAGGCGGGCCACCGTGGCCGTCGCATAGTGTTGCGGCATTCCTTCTATCGCATGGCCCAGCAGCAGGGCCCTGTCTTCCTCGGTGACGCCGGCGTCGCGCAGCCGCTGGCCGAAGGTGTGGCGGAGGTCGTGAACCCGCATCTTCTCCAGTCCAACCTCCGCCCGCACACGCTGGAACGCGGTGTTGTTGATGGTGTCGATACGCCGGTATTCCATCTCCGGCGGCCGGTCAAGATGCTTGACCCGCTCGCGGCGGTACACAAAGACATAGTCCTCGTGACGGCCACGACACGACTCCACAATGCTCCAGGCGGCATCATTCAGAATCAGCACGTGGTCGCGCTGCCCCTTGAACTCCTCCGCCGGCACAACAAACACGCTGCGCCCCAACTCCGGCACCTTCACTTCCCAGTCCCACCGCAGGCCGCAGATGTTGTCATCCCTGGCGCCGGTGTTTAAGGCAAACAGCACGGGCCGCTGCAAGTGACCAGGCAAGGCTGGCACCAGCGCCGCCTGCTGCGCCCAGGTGATGGGGTAGGGCTGGCGGCGCTGTGCTGTCTCGTCCATCATCTCGATCAGCGGCGGGCTGGGTATCCATGGCTTGCCGTTGTCCCGCCACACGCGTGCGGCCCGGTTGGTGATGGTTCTCGCCACCTCCAGGCTGCGGTTGATGGTGGCGTTTTTGACGCCATCCTCAAGCCGATCGGCCACAAAGCTTTCCAGCGACTCATTGCAGACCAGCGGCATCGGCAGTCGGCCAATGTACGGCAGCAGAAGGGTAACGTGGTAACTGATCGTGTCCAGGGTGCGCACACCCTTGGCTTTGCACTCGATCAGGTACTTCGCTGCCCCATCAGCGAACAGGCGGCTATTGCCCGTTCGAAGCTCCCGTTCTCGGTCGTTGTCGATTTCCGCTTGCCTGCCTCTAAGCCATGCCTCCGCGTCGTCTTGACTGATTTTGCCGAGGCGCTGGAAGATGCGTACACCGTGGTATTGCTTTTCAATGATCCGCTCGTCCCCGACGAGTTGGATTCCCTTTGTTCGGGTTCGCATGGTCTTTCTCCTTTTCGGTTGCGACCCGGACGCCCACGGGCAGCAATATACGCTTCCCACCAGGCGTCCAGCTCTAGCCTGTCATAGGCGATGCCGTGTTTGCCCATGGGGACCTCAGTCAATTCGGGCCGAACTTCCTCGTTGAAGCGGTTTTTGTCCATGCCCAGATAGTCTGGCGCATCGCGCTGCCGGATGACTCTGGGAAGGATTTCAATGGCCATGGTGATACCGGCTTAGAGTGCGGTGATTTCCACGTCATGAGGGCGCTTGCGGCCGGCCAGGATCTCGCGCAGGCGCTTTTCGGTGAGGCGGTGGCACTGCACCATGGTCCGATGCGGCAGCGCCTCCAGAACCTTGGCATAGTCTTCGAGCACGGCGCGGATGGCCTGGATGCCTTTGCCGTCCATACGGATATGGTTGCCGGCGACATGGCGCTTGCCGGCCATGGCCAGCGCGGCCACTGCGTCGAGCAGCAGGCCGCGGTGGTCTTCTACCTGGCCCATGTCCACCAGGGTTTCCATCAGGTTCACAGCGTCGCTGCAAACTCTCCAGTCGTCTGTGGTTGGCAGCGGCGCCGTTTCGATCGCGGCCAGGCCCTGCCACATGCGGGTGAGCTGGTGCACGCGTAGGGCCTTGGGCATGGGCGCGATCGGGCTGGCGAGCAGCTCAGCCAGCGGGCCATAGGTGCCGGTGGTTTTGCGGTGGCTGCGGCGCTTCATTGCGGAAACTCGTTGTGCTCTACGCCGTCCAGCAGGCGGCCGGCATCTTTCTTGCCAAGCTTGGCGACGTGGGCGCCGCCAATACGGGAGAGAGTCAGGCGCCCGAAAAGCTGCTCTTCGGTGCCGTCGTCCTTGAATATTTCGGCGCATTCAGGGTCGCTGTCGACCACATCTACTGGCGCCCACTCTCCCCATTGCTTGAACAGGAACGCCACCTCTGCCGTGGCGCAAAAGTCGCGCGCTGCACGGAACCAATCGGGATGCGGCGGCCGGGCCGTGGCGCCGCTCTCGCCGCCGGCGACCATCCAGCGAAGAAACTCCCAGTCGCTCCAGTCGACGGGGCCCAGCGCCGGCTCGTAGCTGGCCCAGGTCAGCCAGCCCGCATCCGCCAGGGCAGCGAGCGGGGCGCGGCGCACGTCCGCATAGCGCTGGTTTTCCACGCTTGTGCCGAGCCAGACGTTGGGCATGGGCAGGCCAGACCACTGGCTGACCGGATCGCCTGTGCGCTGCAGGTGCAACTGCCCGACCTGCTGGCCTATCAGCGCTTCGCGGATGGGGTTGGCGAAGTACTCGGCCATCCTGGCGGTGCGCTTTGTCAACACCTGGAATTTGTGCTGTGGGCACAGCGCCATGACTGCGAAGATTCGGTCTATGGTTTCAAAGGGCACGCCGGGGTGGAAGAGGTCGCCGTGCGCGCAGACAAAGATCATGCGCGACCGAGTCCAGTCCATCGGCTGGTTCAGCCACGGCTCGTTGAAGCGGACCTCTCCAGTCCAGACGGGTCCGGCCGCGCTCATCTTCGTGAGGTTGATGCGCGACCAATGGTTGCGCAGCCGCGTGCCCGCCAGCTTCATGGCATAGCAGTCGCGGCAGCCTGGGCTTTCGATGTCGCAGCCAGTGATGATGTTCCACGTGGCGTCGGTCCACTCGATGGGTGTTTTTTCGCTCATGACAGATCCGCCAGTGGTTGCACGGAGAGGGCGACAGCAAGCGGCTGCACCCAGATTGGTGTGCTGCCCAGTGCGAAGGTCTCGCCGCTTCGCGCCAGCAGGATGGTCTGGCCCATCACCGTCCCGATGGCTTTGGCCGACTTCCGCGGCACAGCATTGCCGATGCCTTCGCGCCAGCGCTGGTCGCTGCTGCCGTCCATGACGAACGTCTGGCCTAGCGAGCCGGGTCCGCCGGGCGCGAACCACTCTTCCGGATCGATGATGGTTTGCAGCGCTGCCAACTCCAGCGTGGTGAAGGGGCGGTGCCAGGTGCCGTCCAGGGCTTGGATGCGGCACACGATCTTGTCGCTTGGCGCCGGCATAGGCCTGGGGTCAGCGACGCTCCAAGGGCCGTTGTCGTGACAGGCGCTGGCACTGACTGCGCCGCTGCTCGCGCTCCACGGCACGACGCCATAGTGACCGCCGGTCAGGTAGTGATCGCCCTTTTCTCGCTGCATCCCAGGGCGCGGATCCGCCACGGACAGATAGCCAACTTGGACCCCTTTGCCGCCCGCTGTGACGGTGCGGCTGTGGGCCTCGTAATCGGTGACGTGCAGGTGACCGTGGCGGCCGTCCCAAGCGGGGCGTGGATCTGCAACACCCTGAGCGCCGGCGCTGGGCCCTGTACCGCCGGTGACGGTGCCGGCATGTTGGTCAAACTTCACAATCCGGAAGCAGTTGTTGTGCTTGATGGTCAGGCGTGGATCGGCAACGCTGAAACGACCATTGCTGGGCAGAGACTCGCCCGACACGGCGCCAGAAGGCTCTCCCCATGGCGTGACGCCATAGCCGGCAGAGTAGAGCTGTTGCCGTGGATCAGCGACAGAGAAATTCCCGTTGTTGGGCATGCCGCGGCTCGTGATCGTGCCCATCGGCTGGCCCCATTCGTTGACGCCCAGCATCCCGGAGTGGACCAGCGGCATGATCAGGTAGTCCTTCAAGCGCCCGTCCTCGACGGCCAGCTTGTTGAGGCTGCGCCAGTCGCTGCCGGCTTCCACGAATGCCAGGCGTACCCAGGTCTTCCACTGTAATGATGGGATACGGTGCATCGGGCCACCGAGCTCGTCGCCCGGCATGGGCATGTAGCCGAGCACGTCGGACACCGGGCGCAGCGCGCGCTTGGGCGGCTCGTAAAGGAAACTGGGGATCTTGCTGGGCAGCCTGGCCACCAGCAGGAAGCGCCGGCGGCTCTGGCTCATCCCGTCGCCCAGCTCTCCGCAGTCGTGGTAAGTCTCGTTCACGATGTAGCCATAGTGGCGCAGCAGCGCGACGATCTGGTCCAGCAGGTGCCGGCCGCGTGTGGCGATGCGCGGCACGTTCTCAAAGATGAAGAGCGACGGCAGGTTGTCGGCGAAGGCCTCCAGGGCCAGCCACACACCGCGCAGCGTCAGCTCGTTAAGCGCCTGGTAGCGGATCGTGGTGCTCTTGACGGCCGACAGCAGCCCGCTGAATCCCTTGCAGGGCATCGAGGTGAAGACGATGTCCGGGAAGATGCGGTGCGCAGCGTCGCGCATATCCTGCGGGACCATCTCAACCCATCCTGGCGGCGGCATATGCCCGTGAAAGGCGCTGTACTGGCCGAGGCTGAACATGTCCCGGCAGGTCTGAGCCACACCGGTTAGCTGCTTGAAATCGGCGCAGGCCCTAGGGTCCACGTCGACCCCGCCGACACAGACCATCTTGCCCTTAAGCGTCCCGAGGGTAGGGTCGGCATCGTTGAAGCCAGCAGCGCCAGATCCGACGCCTCCGCATACGTGAAAATGATGAATGTTTTCGAGGCTCATATTGTCGTTTTCGTTGTTGTGCAGCCAGAGCCGCGTCAATCAGGTTCTAGAAAATTTCATTTCGGCAGTTCGCCGGTAGGCAGGATCTCGCCTACCCGCAGGCGGCCATATCCGTGGGCACGCAGCCACTCGCCGCTCTCCAGCCGCAACGAGGCCTCAATCTCGCGGCACTCATAGCGGGCCTTGTGGAGTCCAATGAGCGCCACCTCGTCGCTGGCGCCAGGGCACTGCGATTTGAAGTAGGCGATGTTGAGGGTGCGCAGCGCTGTGATGCGCGCATGCAGGAAGTTCTCAAGATCGGTTGTCATACCGCCACCAGAACCTTCCGCACGCCGCGTTCGTCGCAGGTGCTGACTGTGCCCTGGGCCTCCAGCCAAGCCATCACCTCCAGGGCCTTGGTGGTGCCTATGCCTAGTTCGGTCTTCAGCAGGCGCACGGTGGCCTTCTGCTGAGTTATGACGAGTTGGGCGGCCTGTTGCTGCAGGGGGTCTACCTCGCCGCCTGCCGCTGGTGCGGCAGGTTCCTGCCCTTTGCCGGGCTTGCTGGCCGTCTTGGTGGTTGTGGGTTGTTGTACGGCTGGCGGCGCTGCGGCGGGAACCGCCGCTTTCTCTTCAAGGTTTTGCATCGCGGAAGCGATGCCTTGAGTGGCTTGCTCTGCGGAGATCTTGGGTTTTCTGGAGGTTTTTCGTTTTTGGTCTTGGCCCCCCCCCTCCCCCTTAGATGGCGAAGCCGCCGGGGTAGGGGTCTTTTCGGAGGCGCGGATGGCCTTTTTGGTGGCGTCCTTGGCTTCCTGGACGTCGACGCCGTATTCGCTAGCGACTTGCAGCAGGCCGCGGTTGGCGGCGGTGGGGTCGGCCATGAAATCCTTGAACTCGACGTCGGCGTGCATGACCAGCAGCAGGACGACGCGCTCAGGATCGGCGCAGGCCAGGATGTAGTCGTTCAAGGCCTGGCGCGGGGCGATCTTGCCCAGCGCCAGCAACTCGCAGAGCTGGCGGGTGCGCTCGCCGTTGGCGCGGTCGACCAGGTGGCGGGCAATGATGCGCAGCACGTCGTCAGAGATCACCTGGAACTCGATGGGCGCGGCCTCGCAGAGTTTTGCGTAGGTGCGGTTGAGCAACTCGTCGCGCCAGCCCTGCTCGAACGCCAGCTTTTTGGCCTCCTTAGCGGCCTCGGCCTGGGCGCGGCTGGTGCCCTCCTCCTCGGCCTCCAACGCGCTGGCGGCTGCTTTGTGGCCACGCGCCTTGAGCAGTTCGGCCACTTTGGCGGCCGGTAGCACGGCGATCATCTCGCCCTTGTTATGGGGGTTTTCGACCAGCGTGGTCTTGACCTCATCGCGCTCCAGAATGTTGCCCAGCAACTTGCGCAGCGGCTTGTCGGTAGGGCTGTCCTTGGCGTCGTCAAGCCGCAGGTAGCCTTCTATGCCGCCAAAGCTGTTGGGCATGAGAGCCTTGGCCTCGCGGCCGGTGATGACCTCTTGCCCGTTGGCGTGGGCCTGCTCGAGCACGCGGTTGTGGTGCGCGGCTTCCTTGCGGTGGTAGCAGGGCGGGTCGGTGCAAATGTCTGCACCCTTGACGTCGGCGAACAGGTCGGGGTTGTGGCCGGTGCGCTTGGTGCAGGTCTTGCAGTTGCCCGCCTCTGGCACCAGCGTCTCGTCGGTGCACTTGAAGGGCGCGCCGCTCAGGTTGAGCATGAAGTCGCGCTGTATGAGTTCGCTGGCGCGGGCGCTGCTGAGTTCGTAGTCCCCATGGAAGTCGCGCTTGGCCAGCATGGGCAGGGCCTTGAGTTGCTGCTCATGGTCTGGGATGCGGGCCAGCAGCAAGGCCCGGGTGGCGTCGATCTCGCCCGCGGTCAGCGCCGTCCTTGTTTCGGCGCGCAGGTCCAGCAGCTTCATGCGGTTGAACACATGCCGGCGGCTGCGGCCGACCTTGGCGGCCACCTCGTCGGCGGTGAGGTGGTTGTGCTGCATGAGGCGCTGGAAGGCCTCGCCTTCTTCGAACTCGGTGTAGTCCTGGCGCTGGACGTTCTCGATCACCTGCTCTTCGAGGGCCTCGGCGTCGGTGAGTTTGCGGATGATGACGGGCACGTCCTGCAGCGCGGCCAGCGCGCCGGCGTGCCAGCGTTGTTCACCACACACAATTTCGTGTGTGGGCAACGGTTGACCCTTGGGGGTGTTGAGCTTTGTATCGTGCAGCCGCTCAGGGGGGAGCACGCGCACGATCAGCGCTTGGCGCACGCCGCGCCCGTTGCGCATGGTGTCGGCCATCGCCTGGAGTTTTGCCAGAGGCAGCGGCTTGCGATTGGTCAGGCTCGGCACCAGCAGGTTGTGGGCCATGCGGGCGAAGGACTCGGTGGTGGCGACGGCGTTTGTCATGTGGGTTGCCTTAAGGGTGAGTGGGGATGTGGTGATTTGAGGTCGGCTCGCACGGGCCGCCGAGCTTGCCAACGGCTTCAAGCGCGCGTGTGCAGCCACCGCAACGCATGCGTCCAGTGATGGGAAGGCGTTGCCAGCCCAGTTGTGTTTCTGCCTGCTCTTCGGTGGCCTGGGTGCCGCACCCACCGGAGCAAGTGATGAGAGGTTCCCCTGGGCTGGCTGATGTGTTTGTCATGTCAAGCGGCCTTCCTAAAAATCTTGGTTAAGTCGGGTTTGAAGCTGTGGCCGCGCTTGCGCAGCACATTCATGAGCTGGGCCTGGTCGTGGTGGCTGTGGCTGGCCTGGCGTGCCAATCCCAGATAGCTGTTGCCAGCGGTGAAGACTTCTTCCGCCGGCATCTCTCGCAGCCGTTTGATGGCGACGGCGACGGTGCGCTTGCGGGTGGTCCTGCGCCATGGCTTGATGACATGGCCTACGAAGTCGACGCCGCGATCTATGGGCTGCAAAATGGTTTTGCTGGGATTGAGGCGCACGCCCAGGCGCTCAGGAAGCCATGCGGTGAGGCGTTGCAGATATTCGTTGAGTTGCTGTGGGCTTTCATGCAGCAAGATGAAGTCGTCGACGTAGCGCCCGTAATGCCTTGCCTTGAGCTGGTGCTTGCAGAACTGGTCCAGCACGTCCAAAAGCACGTTGGCAAAGAACTGGCTGCTCAGGTTGCCGATGGGCAGGCCGGTCTCATTGGGTGCATTTACCAGGCGCTTGTGGCCCGGCACCATGTCTTGCAGGCCGGGATCGCCGCGCAGCCGGAAGTCGGTGCGTGGGTCATGCATCAGAACTGTGTCGGCCAGCCAGCGCCAGAATGGATGTTTGACTTTCTTGTGCAACTCGGCCTGTAGCACCTGCTTGTCGATTGCGACAAAGAAATTGGCCAGGTCGCACTTGAGATAGAAGGCGCGGCGGCTCCAGTTCTGGGTGATGCTGCGCACCTGATGCTCCAGGCGCTTGGCGGCATACAACGTGCCGCGGCCCGGGATGCATGCGGCGCTGCCGGCGTCAAAGCTGGCCAGGAAACGTGGAGCGATGGCGTTGTAGAGCAGTTGGTGCACGACGCGATCGCGGAAGTCGGCGGCCCAGATCTCGCGCGGCTTTGGGTGGGTGACGACAAAGCAACTGCTGCGGCCGGGCACATAGGTTTGGCTGATCAACTCGGCGCGCAGCAGGCACAATTCACGTTCGATATAAGACCGGAAGGCCTTGGCGCTGTGGGTCTGGCGCTTGTGGCGCTCGCAGCCCAGCCACGCATGGACTAGGTCTGCCATTGAAAAGGGCGCCCCATCGTGTGGGGCGGATGAATCCGCGGAAAGCACGAACCCGAAACTCGTTGTCCTTGTTGTTCCAGTTGCTGTTGCCGTTCTCGAAGTTCTGGACGAAGGCGTTGTTGCGCGAGTTCTGCGCGTTGCCGAGCTATCTACGTCGCCAGGCCGAAGGCTCAAATTGCTTTGAGTACCGATCAGCCCGGAAACTGCGCCGGACCATAGATCGAGCTGTAAGTGCTCGCCGGTATCCGTGGTGCGCATGGCGGTGGGCGAGGTGCCCAGCGGCTCGACCGGATTCATAAAACGCACGGGCATGATGGCCTTGACCGTCATACAGCAGGCGCCGTGGAAAGCCTGGCAATGACATCTTTGGTCTGATTTTTCCAACCCCCTGCCATCGCACCAATGGTGTCCAGCAGGTCAATGGAATCAGCCCAGAGGGCATTGCTGATCAACTTCATTTTGTGGGCGTGGCCCACACGTAGCAGCGCAGTGAGCGTGCGTGAATGCTTGAGCAGCATTTCGATCTGCTCCAGCCTTTCATGCTCCCTGGTGGCGTTTGCCATGGCCATGTCTTCCAGCATGTCCACGCACAGGGCGTGAATCCTGTCGCCCAGCGTGCGTTTGAAGTCGCGGCGCATCTGGGTCTGGACGTCGAGCGCCAGCTCCAGCAATTTGCAGCCGTGCTCGTAGATGGGAAGTTCGGTATGAAGGGCCATGGGTAGAAAAATTCAACGACCGGCTGCGCCGGTGGGGTTGGGGAATTGGTTAAGTGGTCAAGAGTTCAAGCGGAATCGCGCGGAAAGCACGAACCCGAAACTCGTAGTCCTTGAGGTACCAGTTGCTGCGGCCGCTCTCGAAGTCCTGGACGAAGGCGAGGTTGCGCGAGAGCTGCGTGCTGGCTTGATAGATGCCTTTTGGTTCGAACTGTTCGGGCACATTGGCTGCGGCGGCGTTCAATTCGCCCAGGCTGGGCACGTACCAGTCGCTGTGGCCGCCGATGGACAGTTCGCGCACCCACAGAGCCGCTGGGCTTTGCGCGAGCACCAGCGCATCGGTGTTGGCTTTGCCGTTGGTGCGGCTGGTGGCGCCGGCGACATCGGTGCCGTAATTGCCATAGGCGTGCTTGTCGGTCTCGCCTTCGGATTTATCGGAGATCAGCAGGGCATAGGGCGGCTGCTCGACGCCGAAGATGGAAGGGCCGCGCATGATGGCTGCGAGGATGCCGGCCTGGCCAGCGATGACGCTGCCGAAGGCTGGAAGTGTGAAATTCACTGGCTTCATGAAAACTCCTGATGGTTGAAAAAATCGCGGACCGGCTGCGCCGGTGAGAGGATGAAGGTGTTTAAGTGGTCAAGGCTTCAAGAGGAATCCGGCGGAAAGCACGAACCCGAAACTCGCCGTCCTTGCTGTCCCAGCTGCTGTCGCCGTACTCGAAGAGCTGGACGAAGGCGAGGTTGCGCGAGTACTGCGTGCTGGTCCAATGCCAGCCCTTGCTGAACAACTCGGGGGCATTGGATGCGGCGGCATTCAATTCGCCCAGGCTGGGCACGTACCAGTCGCTGTGGCCTTCGATCACCAAGGCCTTCACCTTGAGTGCTGCAGGGCAACCAGCAGCGGCCATGGCTTCGGTGTTGGCTTTGCCGTCGTGGCGGCTGTTGGCGCCGTCGACAGATTGGTCGCGGTTGCCCCAGATGCTGATGAACTCGCCGGCGGCGGCCTCGGATGCGATGAGTGCATAGGCTGGCTGCTCAACGCCGTTGACGACGTGGCCGCGCATGACGGCTGCGAGGTAGCCGCCCTGGCCCGCGACATACCCTGTGAGGTAAGGCGGCTTGAATGGATTGGGTTTCATGGATGCTCCTGAAAAAAATTGCGGACCGGCTACGCCGGTGGTGATGGACTCTTTGAGGATTGAAGGGTTTAAGGTGTCAAGAGAACCCAGCGGAAAGCACGAACCCGAAACTCGCCGTCCTTGCAGTACCAGTAGCTGCTGCCGTACTCGAAGTACTGGACGAAGGCGCTGGTGCGCGAGGTCTGCGTGCTAGACCAGTAGTAGTCCTGCTGGTTGAAAAGCTGCGATGCGCAGATGTGGGCCATCACCAAATCCAGGCGCGTAGGCAGGTAAAAATCCGAGTGGCCGTCAGCCGTATAGGCGCGGGCCCACTGTGCTGCTGGGTGGTTCTGGCCGCTGTCGATCAGTGCCTGGGTATTGGCGGGGCCGTCGATCTGGCTTTTGGCGCCGGGCACGTCCAGGCCGTAGGGGCCATATTGGAGGTCCTCGGCCTCGCCCTCGCTGACGACGAGGTGGCGCGCCGGCACACCCATCAGGGCGGGCATGGTGCAGATGAAGCGCCCGCCCTGGCCTGGCCAGATCTCGCCGTGGGCTGGTGGGGTGAGCACATTGTGGGTAGCGACTTGTGTATCCATGGTTTTCTCCTGTTTACGGTTGGTGATGGGAAGCGATGGGAATGCGCTTGCGGCGCGGTGGCGTCGGCACGAAGCCTTGCGGCGGCTCGTAGCCTTCGTACTTGGGTAACTTGCCGTCGTGCACGAGCTGTGCGACCTGGCAGTCAATGGCGCGGTGGAACTGAGCCACCGTCGACGGCATGCATGGCTCGTCGCAGTCAAACTGGCAGTCATCGCAGCCGGGCCAGTCGCCATCCAGGGTGGCGATCGCCTTCATGAGGTCGGCTTCGCTCCAGTCTTGAATTTCGCGGTCTGCTGACCACTGGCGGGCGGCCTCGATCACGGCCGCCGTTGCATCCGCCGTCGCCAACTGATCAGCGACGGCGCTGCCGTTTGAGACCTTGTTTTTGCCGAGGTATTCGCGCCATGGCACCTTCTTGCCGTCGACAAGGAAACCCCATGTGCCCTGGTATTTCCATGTGAAAAACAGCGTCCAGACGCCGCCGACGCTGACGCTGGTGATGCGGTGGTATTCCCCGAACAGCAGCCGTCCGGTCATGCCCGGAAGGCGGGTGCGCAGGTAAGGCTGGCCTGGCAGTGCTTCGGTGTAGCCGCCGCGCAGGACGATGGTGCGGGCGTTCCATGGGTGATCGTGGAAGTCGCGGTCCTGGTCTTCACGCATGATGCGGTGGATGCGGATGGACGGCAGCCACGACCAACGGCGG
>NZ_AKIV01000009.1 GCF_000282655.1 Polaromonas sp. CF318 | reverse complement strand
CGGCCACCGCCACTTCGCTGGCGGTGACGTTGGCCGAGACGTCGCCACCGCTGGTGACCTGGACGGCGCCCTGGCTGATGGTGGAGCCGCTGACATCCCCGCCGGCGTTCAGGGTGTTGGTGGCGCTGGCGTCCTGGCCGCGCAAGGTGTGGTTGCTCAGCGCGACATTGCCCAGGGCGTCAATACCGTAGCCCTTGACCCAGAGCGTGCTGTCCAGGCTGAAGGCATCGGACACCACCTCGAACTGGCCCAGCGCATTGGCCTCGGTGCCGCCCGACAGCATATGCACATTGCCGCGGTTGGCGCCGGAGCCGGCGAACAGGCTCAGTGCACGGGCTGTGCCGCCGGCATTCTGGATGTCGCCATTGAGCGTGATGTCGGCGCCCAGCGTGGCCAGCGTGGTGTCGCCGAGCAGGCTGACCGGCGCCTGGAACACGATGCCGCCCGCGCCGTCGGCCGTCACCGTGCCGGCGATGCCGGAGCCGCCCGCGCCGGCATTGAGCACCAGGCTGTGCAGCGTGCTGCCGCTGAAGTAGAGGTTGTAGGGATTGTTCACCACCACGTTCTCGCCGTACGCGCCCGCGGCCACGCGGATGTTGGCGCCGTTGCCCGCGTTGCCCAGCGCCGTGTTGATGGACAGGGCCTGCGTGCCGCCGCCCAGCAGGCTGCCGATGCCGACGTGGAAGTCCTGCGTGGCCTGCGTGCCGCTCCAGCCCTGCACATAGCTGGAGGCGGAACTGCCCAGGTTCACGGCATAGTCAAACGCATTTTGCTGCGAGGCCTGCAGCCAGGTGTACTGGTTGTTGTCACCCGCAGTGCTGGCGTTGCGCACCGCGAAGTCAAAGCCGGCGATGCGGAGCGTGCCGAAGTTGGTGCCGGCCGACTCGTCCTGCAGGTAGACCGGGTTGCGTTCGGTGAAGCTGTTGTTGCCCGCCACCGTGATGTCGTTCATCTGCTGGTTGTAATAGCGGTTGGCCTGGTAAAGCGCCAGGCCGCCCCAGGCGTTGTTGCGCGTGGTGCTGTTGCTGACCGTCACGTTGGCGCTGTCGGTCAGCTGGATGCCCGCGCCTTGCGTGCTGCCCGCATCGTTGCCCACGGGCGCGCCGTTGGCCGTGACATGGTCGATGACCGCGCCGTCCACGCCATTGAGGTCCAGCTCGGCCCGGCCCGCGCCCCGGCTGGTCACGTTGCGGATGGTGAAGTCGCGCAGCCGGGCCGAGGGGCCGCCCACAGGCGCCACCTTGATGCCGTAGGACGAAGCGACGTTGGCGCTGGGCCCGTAGAGCGTGAAGTCCCTGAGCGACACATTGTTGGCCGTCACGTTGATGCCGTAGCCGCTGACGCCGCGCGCGTCTATCACGGTCGTGTCCTGGCCCGAACCGGCCAGCGTCAGGCTCTTATTGATAACGAGGGTTGACGGCTGGGCATAGGTCCCTGCTGTCACATTCACCATGCCTCCCGCGACCACGGCATTCACGCCGGCCTGGATCGTGCCCAATGGCTGCCGGTCGTTGCCAAGGCCGTTGCCGAGGTTGAAGTCGTCGGCAGCGGTGAAATTGGCGCCCGAACTGACGGTAACGTGCGAGCGGTTGCCAAATTGCGGTGTGGAGCCCAGGAGCCCGTTGACGCCGTAGCGGCGATCAAGAATATGCATGTCGCCGTTGGCCGCAGACATGGCCATCACGCCGGCCCCATACTGCGCTTCGCTGGCATGCGGAGACACAAAATAGGAGCCATTCGCTACGCCGTCCAGAAAAACGATGTCCCATTCATTGCCCACCAGCCCTCTGGAATTGCCCGACATGGTCACATTGTTCGAACGCACAAGAATGGCGCCCTTGGTGTTTTCAATCGTGTTTCCGGTGATATCGGCGGTAGCGTTGGTGACCTGAATCCCGCTTCGGACATTTTTAATCGTGTTGTTACGTACGGTCGCGCCGGTCACGCCTGACGCAATCTTCACCCCCGTCGTACTCAGGCCAGTCCAGTTGATGGCAGCGAAGTTCTGGCTGTAAGGGCCTGTGACCTGCATGCCTTCAACCGTCACGCCATTCGCGGTGATGTCCACTCCGGTTTTTCCCTCGAGCACGTCGATATTGGCTCCATTCATGCCGGTCAGCGTCAGGTTGGCCTTGTTCAGGGTGACCTGCTCGGCGTATGTGCCCCCGTGGACATTCACAGCGCCGCCCGCCCCCGCCGTGCCGGTCTTGGCGATGTTGACCGCATCCTGGATGCGCGCGCCGCCGTAAACGTCGATATGGTTGGAGTTGCCGCTGACGCTGGGCGCCTGCAGCGCCGACTTCAGCACCACCGCATCGCCGTTCACGACGATGGCGTTGCTGGCCTGCTGCACACCCTCAAGATTGATCACACCCGACAGCAGGTTGGCCGCGTCGCCGACGCCCAGGCGCAAGTTCGCGCCGTTCAGGCTGGCGCCGGCCGCGTTGGACACATTGACGCCCGTCGCCCCGCTGGCGATGGCGAATTCATACAGCCCGCCGTTGAGCGAGACCGTGGCGGCCGTGGCGCCCGCCAGCGCGATCGTGCCGCCCGTGGCGCTGATGCTGCCCTGGTTGGTGACCGAGGGCGCAACCAGCGCCACCAGCCCGGCGCCCTGCGCGGTGATACCGCCCTGGTTGGTGATGCTGCCCGTGGCACCGGTGATCTGCGCAACGCCGGTGCTCATGAAGTTGTTCGCGTCTATGGTGCCCGTCGTGGCGATCAGCGAGCCCACATTCACCGTGGCGTTCGGCCCGAACATCACGCCGTTGGGGTTCATCAGCATCACCATGCCGTTTGCCGACAGGCTGCCCATGATGTGCGTGGCATTGGTGTCGCCATTGATGCGGTTGAGGATGGCCGACGCTGCGTTGGGCTGCACGATCTGCACCGCCTTGCCCGGATTGATGTTGAAGGAGCCCCAGTCCACCACGGCCCGGGTGCTGGCCTGGTTGATGGTCATCTGGTTACCCGCCACCGATCCCGACGCCGTGCCGGAAAAAACCGTGCCGTTCTGCGGCAGGCCCGCCGCGCCCACGATGTCGACGGTCCAGCCGGGCGGCGCGAAGAGCAGCGCCGCCGCGGCGGGAAGGGCTTTCAGCGCAAAGGACGGCCGCCGCCATTCGGGAGGACGCAGACGCTGCGCAGGGAGTTTGGCTTGCATGGAATCACCTCTTGAACGTAAAACAAACAAGGAACAACAGGGACGGATCCAGTGAACATCATCAAAACCGCGCCAGCAGCGAGCCCATCAGCCGCGGGTTCTTGCCGCCGGTCTGGTAACTCGCGATGGATTTGGTCAGCGGCCAGGCGGCCTCGATGGCGGCGACCACGTTTTTCTCAAGGAAGAAGCGCAGGCCCAGGCCGGCGGAAGCCAGGCTCTGGCTGGCGGGCGTTCCGGGCGTGACGCTTCCGACCTTCCAGACCTTGCCGATGTCGTAGAAGCCGAACAGCTGCCAGGACTTGAGCCCCGGCATACCGGCGGCGCCGCCGGCATAGCGCGGCTCGATGCGAAAGGCCAGTGCCCGTTCACCCACGAGTTCCGCCGGCTCATAGGCCCGGCCGAAGCGCCGTCCGCCCAGCGCGTACTGCTCCGACGACAGCAGCGGCGTGTTGGCCCACTGCCCGCCCACGCCCACGGTGAACGAAAAATTCGATCCCACAAACTGCGAGCGCTCGTAGTCGAAAGTGAGTTTGTTGAACACGCCCTTGGCGCCGACCCGGCTCTTGAGCACATCGGACTCCTGCGTGCCGCCCAGGCCCTGGCTGAAATCGACGTCCAGCGAGTTCTGCCCGTCGAGGCGGTCCAGCACACGCCAGCTCAGGCCCAGGCGCAGCGCGCGTATGCGGTCTTCGATCACACGGGTACCCAGCACCTCGGTGTGGACGTCGGAATGGTCGTAGGCCGCGCGCGCGGTCAGGCTTTCATTGCGGCTGCGCAGCAGGGGATAGGCGGCGGACAGCGACACCGTGTCGGCATTGCCGTGCACATCAAAAGGCTTGAGCACATCGCCGGGCTGCGTGCGGGCGCGGGACACGGCGGCCGAGAGCCGCAAGCCTTCGGTGCCGACGACCTGGCTGTAGGAAAGCTGGGTATAGGCCATTTCGGAATTGCCGGTCCCCACGCCGACAAAACGCCACTGGTCGTTCACGCCCAGCAGCTGGCTGCCGACCACGCCCAGGGTCAGCTGTGTGGGCCCCAGGTATTTGGAGCCGTAGTTGTCAATGGAAGCAAAGCCTTCCACCTTCTTGACGTTGGCGACCAGGGTGAGGTCGGCCGCGCCCGGCGCCTGCGAAGGCGCGAGCACACTGCGCAATTCCACGCCGGGAAAATCATTGGCGATCAGCAGGTAGCGCTCCAATACGGGGCCCTCTATGGGCCTGGAGGCCTGGATCTTTTCGCCCAGGCGCATCAGCTGTTCCTGCACATGGGCACTCACGCCCGGCCCGGCCTGGACGTTCACGCGGGCGATGTAGCCCTCGATGACGCGCAGCGTCAGCGTGCCGTCCGCGAGCGACTGCGGCGGCACCACGACCAGCGAAAGAATGTAGCCCGCGTTGCGGTACATCGCGGTCAGCGAGGACGCGAGTTCGAGGATGTCGGCACCCGTGATCTCGCGCCCGGTGTAGCTGTCGGCGCGCGCCTGCAAGGCATTGCCCGGCAGCACGGTGGCGCTCTCGATGCGGACCTCCTTGAGCGTGACGCGTATGGCCTTGAGCGAATCCGGCAGGAGCCCGGCGGGCTCGCTCCTGAGTTGCGGCGGCGGCGGTGCGGGTTCAGGTTCGGGCTGAAAGTCAAAGCGTTCGCGAAGGCGCCCAGGGTCTATGGTGGATGGCTGCTGTTGTGCCAGGGCGACGACTGGAAAAGCCAAGGACAGGACAAGGGCATAAGAGAGAACGTCGTGCATGCCTGCACCATCGGTACGCTTCATTGCTGCATCCCACTCAAAAGTCGAAAGTTACAAATCGCTGGACCAGGCTGCCCGCATTCGAAACAGCTTTTTTCGTGAATTAGTTCACGGTAACCAATTGTGAAAGGCGATACAAGCAAGAAAAAGTGATTAATAACTGCCAACTTTGTGACATGATTTTTGCCCGTTTTTTTAGCAACGAATTCTTGTTACTTACATTTACAGGCTTGTCTTTGCCTTTCGGGCTTGCAATACCGGGTTTCTTGCTACCTACGGCTTACTGCAAGCCCTTCTTCCCTTGGCTATCCGGGCCTGGAACGCTTTAAAAAGATGCGGCCGCTTGTGTAAAGTTTTTGGTGATCGTGGCCGTTATTGCCCGCCTCGCCTGTTTTGGGCGCGGGCCCGGTATCGCAACGTTTTGGATCGCAGATGCAAAATCACCCGCGCTCCTGCCTTGTTTTTTCTTGTTTGCATGCGTCCTCTGTCTTGAACTCGAGGAAGCCTGCGAAGGCCTGCGGTCCCACGCTCTCGCCGCGCCGCGAAATTGCGCTATAAGCGGCGAAGGCAAAAAGAAAAAACGGAAAGCGCATTGAGAATCCATCTCTACACCGACATAGAAACCCTGTTCGGCCGTGCCGTCCGCCTGTGGATGGACGTCCTGCTGCAAGCCGGGCACGAGGTCGAGTTCATCGACATGGGCAATAGCACCGAGGCGCCGCTGCCCGAGGTGGGCGCCTGTGATATCAACCTGCTCGTCGCCGGCATTTACGCCCTTCCGCGTTTTGCCAGGCGCGGCCTGCCGCGGCACGGCAAACATGTGCTGTGGATGTTCGACCCGCTGACGCGAAACACATCAGCCACGGTGCACCGGCACAAGGCCGAACTCTTCGACGCCATCGCGCCCGGCCTGCATGCGGTGATGGCCATGGATGCGTCCATCGAACGCTACCTTGCGCACTATTTCCCGGCCCTCACCACCTTCCGCCTCCCCTACCTGGTGGCGGACAAACATCTGCGCGCACCGCTGCCGGAAGCGGACAGGACGCGGGACATCGTCATGCTGGGCGGCGATACCGCCAGGCGGCGCGAAGCCGAGCGCCTCTTCCTCGCCGGCGCGAACCCGCTGAGGGCCGAGTTCATCTGGAGCGGCCTCTGGGGCGCGGCGCGTGACACCTGCCGTGCGGGCGCGCGCATCAACCTCAATGTGCATGCCGATTCCGAACTGCGCTACTTCGACCAGTTCCGTACCTTCGAGGCCTGGGCGGCCGGCACGGCCGTGGTGTCCGACAGCTTCAAGGGCTGGGAGGATTTCGGCATTGTTCCCGGCGTGCACATGGTGATGGCCGAACTCGAGGACCTGCCGCGGGCCTGCGCCGAACTGCTGGCCGATGTGCCGCGGCGCGAGGCCATGGTGAAGGCGTCGCAAATGTTGCTGCGCGAGCGCTTTTCACCGGCGGCCTGGCAAAGCCGCATGCTGGCGATGATCGAGGCCATCGCCTGAGCATGGCCGACATCTCGCGGCAGGAGTTGATCGCGTTGCGGCTGGCCAGCCATCGCCTGGCCGCACAGCCTTCCGGGCCGGCCGATTTCAAGCGGGTCGACCAGGCCGTGCAATGGATGGGCGCGGTGCAGGCGCAGGAATATGCCCATGCGCGCTGGGCCGTTGGCTCACGCTTCGCGGCCACTGCCGCCATCACCGACGCGGCGATAGAAGATGCGCTGGCCAGGCGCAAGGTGGTGCGCAGCTGGGTCTTGCGCGGCACGCTGCACCTGGCGGCGGCCGCCGACCTGCGCTGGCTGCTGGCCCTGGCCGCGCCGGCCTTGCTGACCCGCACCGCGGCCGCCTACCGCGAGGTGGATCTCGACGAAGCCGCCTTCCGCAAAATCCTGCCGGCCCTGCGTCAGTGTCTTGAAGGGGGGCAACAACTGACGCGCGTGGAACTTTTTGCCGCACTCGCCCGGCACCGCATCAACACCGAAGGCCAGCGCGGCGGCCGCATCCTGTACCGCGCGGCCCAGGCCGGGCTGATCTGCCTGGGCGACCCGCAGGGCAAGCAGGCCCGCTACACCCTGCTTGACGAATGGCTGCCGCCGCAGCCCGAGCTGCCGCGTGAGCAGGCGTTGAAAAAACTCGCGCAGCGCTATTTCGCCAGCCACGGCCCGGCCACGCTGGCGGACTTCACGTGGTGGTCCGGGCTGGCGGCCGGCGAAGCCAGGGCGGCGCTGGAGATGGCCGGCCCTGGCCTTTCGCATGCACTGTTTGGGGGCGATACCGTCTGGTGGTCCAAGCGCACGCAGGCGCTTGCCCGGCCGGCCGGCAAGCCGGCGCTGCAGCTGCTGGCGGGTTTTGACGAATATGTGCTGGGCTACACCGACCGTAAAGCCATCGTCGATACCGCGCATGCCGGCAAGCTCATGACACCCAATGGCCTGTTCCGCCCCGCGCTGCTGCTCGACGGCCGCGTTGCTGGCACCTGGCAGGCGGAAGTCAAAAAAGGTGGGCTCAGCATCGTCACCGCGCCCTTCGCGCCGCTGCCGCGCGGCAGCGCGGGCGCGTTGCGGCTTGCCGCGCAGCGCTATGCGATTTTCATGGGCTTGCCGCTGGTGGAAGCCAGCTGACGCCCTTCATCACAAGGGTTTACCCGGTCAAACTTTTTGCAGCTGTCCGAGTCAGCACATTACTCAGGTATAGAAGCTCCTGGTGCATTCGACATGTACCGGCGCTACTATCGCCTCCAGTCCGGCCCATCCTGTTCTTTCAAATAGTGAGGAGCGCATCCATGGCAAAACTGAACGTCAACGGTACCGTGCGTGAGTTTGAAGTGGAGGACGACACACCGCTGTTGTGGGTCCTGCGCGAGCAGCTCGGGCTCACCGGCACCAAATACGGCTGCGGCATCGCGGCCTGCGGTGCCTGCACCGTGCACATCGACGGCGTGCCCACGCGAAGTTGCGTGCGGCCCGTCTCCACGGTCGGTGCGGCCGAGAAAATCGTGACCATCGAAGGCCTGTCGCCCGACGGCTCGCACCCGGTGCAAAAAGCCTGGGTGGCGCTGGACGTGCCGCAGTGCGGCTACTGCCAGTGCGGCATGGTGATGACGGCGGCGGCGCTGCTCAAGGCCAAACCGAATCCGACGGACGCCGACATCAACGAGGCGATGACCAACATCTGCCGCTGCGGCACCTACAACCGCATACGCGCCGCCATCAAGGTCGTTGCCGCGGGCGGAAACACCAAAAGCGCGGCGCTCGCCATCCAGCACACCGACGGGAGCACGACATGAGCATCACCACCCTGCCCTCCTCATCCGCTTTGGCATCGCCCCGGCTGTCGCGCCGCCGCTTCCTGGCCTCGGGCGCTTCGGCCGGCCTGGTGGTCGCCTTCCATATTCCCTTCGCCGGCATGGCCGCGGCCCAGGGCAGCGACTCGCCGGAGATCAACGCCTGGGTTGTCGTGCGCCCCGACGACACGGTGGTCATTCGCATCGCCCGCTCTGAAATGGGCCAGGGCAGCCTGACCGGCCTGGCGCAGCTCGTGGCCGAAGAGCTGGAATGCAACTGGGCGAAAGTCACCACCGAATACCCGACACCGGGGCAAAACCTCGCGCGCAACCGGGCCTGGGGCAATTTCTCCACCGGCGGCAGCCGCGGCATACGCGAATCGCACGACTACGTGCGCAAGGGCGGGGCCACCGCGCGCATGATGCTGGTGCAGGCCGCGGCCAATGAATGGAAGGTGCCTGTGTCCGAATGCCGCGCCGCCAACAGCCTCATCACGCACACGCCGACCGGCCGCAGCGTGAGCTACGGCAAGGTCGCGGTCGCGGCCGCCAAACTGGCGCCGCCCGCCGAGGTCACGCTCAAGGACCCGAAAGACTGGAAACTCGTGGGCAAGCGCCTGGCGCGCCTGGACACGCAGGACAAGGTCACGGGCAAGCAGGTCTACGGCGCCGACCTCAAACTGCCCGGCATGCTCAATGCGGCCATCAAGGACTGCCCGGTGTTTGGCGGCAAGGTCAAGAGCTTCAACGCCGCCGCGATCGAAAAACGTCCCGGCGTGAAAAAAGTGCTGGCGGTCGGGGACAGTGCGGTGGCGGTCGTGGCCGACACCTGGTGGCGCGCCAAGACCGCGCTGGACGCGCTGCCCATCGAATGGGATAACGGCCCGAATGCCGCCAACTCCAGCGCCAGCGTGGCCCAGATGCTCAAGGCCGGGCTGGACGCGAACGACGCGGTGGTCGGCAACCAGAACGGCGACGCCAAGGCCGCGCTGGCATCGGCGGCCAGGCGCATCGAAGCGGTGTATGCCTACCCGCACCAGAACCACGCGACCATGGAGCCCATGAACGCCACAGCGCGCTGGACGCCCGAGCGCTGCGAGGTCTGGACGCCCACGCAGAACGGCGAAGCGGCGCTGGCCGCGGCCTCGGAAGCCGCGGGGCTGCCGGTCGCCAAATGCGAGGTCTACAAAATCCACCTGGGCGGCGGCTTCGGGCGGCGCGGCGCGGTGCACGACTGGGTGCGCCAGGCCGTGGACATCGCCAAACAAATGCCGGGCGTGCCGGTCAAGCTGCTGTGGACGCGCGAGGAAGACATGCTGCACGGCCGCTACCACCCGGTGACGCAGTGCAAGCTGCAGGCAGGGCTGGACGCGCAGGGCAATGTCACGGCCCTGCACATGCGCATCTCCGGCCAGTCCATCCTGGCCGGCGTGTTTCCGCAAAACATCCGCAACGGGCTGGACCCGGTGCAGTTCCAGGGCCTGAACGCGCCGGGACCCGAGGCCTCCATAGGCTACAGCTTCCCCAACCTGCTGATAGACCATGCGATGCGCAACCCCAGCGTGCCGCCCGGTTTCTGGCGCGGCGTGAACCTGAACCAGAACACTATTTACCTCGAGTCCTTTATCGACGAAATCGCCTTCGCCACCAAACAAGACCCGCTGGCCCTGCGGCGCAAGCTCATGGGAAACCATCCCAAGCACCTGGCCGTCCTCAACGCCGTGGCCGAGCGCGTCAAGTGGGGCGTGGCGCCGCCCGACGTGGGCGGCCAGAAGGTCTACCGCGGCCTGGCCCAGACCATGGGTTTCGGCAGCTATGTGGCGGCCTGCGCCGAGGTGTCGGTCAGCCCGGACGGCATGCTCAAGATCCACCGCATCGTGGCGGCCACCGACCCGGGTTACGCCGTCAACCCGCAGCAGATCGAGGCCCAGGTCGAGGGCTCTTTCGCCTACGGCCTGTCCGCGGCGCTTTTCGGCGAATGCACGCAAAAAGACGGCCGCATGGAGCAGGACAACTTCAGCACCTACCCCGTCGTGCAGATGCAGCACATGCCCGCGGTGGAAACCCTCATCGTGCCCTCGGGCGGCTTCTGGGGCGGCGTGGGTGAACCCACCATCGCGGTTGCCGCGCCGGCGGTGCTCAATGCCGTGTTCGCGGCCACGGGCAAACGCATACGCGAGTTGCCGCTGAAAAACCACGACCTCAAGAAGGCATGAACTGGCAAGGCGCCATCGCCGGCGGGGTGATGATGATGGCGCCCTGGACCGGCTTCGCGCAACAACAGCAACCACAGCCGCCGCTGCAGGTCGTCGGCGACGCCATCCCGCAGGCGCTGACGGCCACGCCCGGTGACCCGGTGCGCGGCCGCGCCCTCGTCGCCAGCCGGCAACTGGGCCTGTGCCTGCTGTGCCACAGCGGGCCGATTCCCGAAGAGCGCTTCCAGGGCAACCTGGCGCCCGACCTGGCGGGCGCGGGCTCGCGCTGGAGCGAAGGCCAGCTGCGCCTGCGCATCGCCGACGCGCAGCGCCTGAACCCGGCCAGCCTCATGCCGGCTTATTACCCCAGCGAGGGCCTGGTGCGCGTGGGCACCGCCTGGCAGGGCAAACCCATCATGAACGCCCAGCAGATCGAGGACGTAGTGGCCTTCCTGCGCACACTGCGAAACTGAGACGGCCATGACACCGCCCATGCAGCAACCCGCCCTACCCCGCCGGCGCCACATCCTGGCAGGTGCCACCGGCCTGGCCATGGGGGTGGTGCTGCGCCCCGCATCCGCCGCCGTGGGCGACCTGGCGGTGGCCGTGGCGGCTTACACCCGGGGCGCGCCGGTTCGCGCGGGCAAGGTCAAGCTCGATGTGGCCGAACTGGTGGACAACGGCAATGTGGTGCCCATCACCGTCACGGTAGACAGCCCCATGACCGCCGCCGACCACGTCAAAAGCATCGCCGTCTTCAACGAGAAAAATCCCCAGCGCGACGTGGCCCGCTTCACGCTGGGCCCGCGCGCCGGCAAGGCGAGCGCAACCACACGCATACGGCTGGCCACCTCGCAGCAGCTGGTGGCCGTCGCGCAGATGAGCGACGGCAGTTACTGGTCGCACACGGTCAACGTCATCGTCACGCTCGCCGCCTGCATCGAGGGAGAGCCCTGATGGCCCGCACCCTGATCAACGCCCCCTCCACCGCCAGGCGCGGCGACATCATAGAGATACGCGCCACCATAGGCCATCCCATGGAAACCGGCTTTCGCGCCGGCGAGGACGGCAAGGTCTTGCCGCGCAACATCATCCAGACCTTCAGCTGCCGCTACAACGGCGAGTTGGTATTCAGCGCCGAGCTGTTTTCGGCTGTTTCGGCCAACCCCTACATCGCCTTCCATACCGTGGCCACCGACAGCGGCACGCTGGTGCTCAGCTGGGAAGGCGACAATGGTTTTTCGCAGTCGGAAAGCATCCAGCTGGCCGTCACGGCATGACGCGCATCCTGCCTCTGCTGCTGGTGTGCCTGATGGGCACCGCCGGCGCGCAAACCCCTCTCCCCAAGGACAGCCGCCGCTCGGGCTTTGAAGACATGGGCGCCGCCACCCAGGCCATGCAGAAGGACGATGCACTCAACCCCGGCATGCTGTGGGTACAGGACGGCGAAGCGCTGTGGAAGCAGCCGGCGGGCGCCAGCGGCAAGGCTTGCATCAGCTGCCATGCGGCGGCGCAAAGCAGCATGCGCGGCGTGGCGGCGCGCTACCCGGCGCTTGATGCCGGCCTGGGCCGCCCCGTCACCCTGGGCCAGCGCATCAACCAGTGCCGCCAGCAGCACCAGCAGGCCGCGCCACTGCGCCCTGAAAGCCAGGAGCTGCTCGGCCTGGAAGCCTATGTCGCGCTGCAGTCGCGCGGCCTGCCGCTGGCGCCGCCCGACGATGCCAGGCTCGAACCCTTCCGCCAGCGCGGCCAGCAGCTGTTCATGCAACGTGTCGGGCAACTCAACCTGTCCTGCGCGCAATGCCACGACGGCCTGCCCGGCAAACGCCTGGCCGGCAACGTGATCCCCGAAGCACATCCCACCGGCTACCCGGTGTACCGCCTCGAATGGCAGGCCATGGGCTCGCTGCAGCGCCGCATGCGCGGCTGCATGAGCGGCGTGCGCGCCGAGCCCTTTGCCTATGGCGCGCAGGAGCTGGTGGAGCTGGAGCTTTACCTCAAGACACGCGCCAAAGGCATGGCCATGGAGGCGCCGGGCGTGCGGCCCTGAGCTGCCCTTCAAAGCAAAAAGCCCGGGCATGCCCGGGCTTTTTGTGGTGTGCGCGACGCGCCGCTTACTTGCGCGCGGGCGGCAAATCGGTGCAACTGCCGTGCGCCACTTCCGCGGCCATGCCCATGCTTTCGCCCAGCGTGGGGTGCGGGTGGATGGTCTTGCCGATGTCGACCGCGTCGGCGCCCATTTCGATGGCCAGCGCGATCTCGCCGATCATGTCGCCGGCATGGGTGCCGACGATGCCGCCACCCAGTATCTTGCCGTGGCCGTGGGCTTCGGGGCTGTCGTCAAACAGCAGCTTGGTGAAGCCTTCGTCGCGGCCGTTGGCGATGGCGCGGCCGGAGGCCGTCCAGGGGAACAGGCCCTTTTTGACCTTGATGCCCTGCGCCTTGGCCTGGTCCTCGGTGAGGCCCACCCAGGCGATTTCGGGGTCGGTGTAGGCCACGCTGGGGATCACGCGAGCGTTGAAGGCGGCGCTGGCCAGTTCCTTGTTGCCCTGCAGTTCACCGGCGATGACCTCGGCGGCCACATGCGCTTCGTGCACGGCCTTGTGCGCCAGCATGGGTTGGCCCACGATGTCGCCGATGGCGAAGATGTGGGGCACATTGGTGCGCATCTGGATGTCGACGGGGATGAAACCGCGGTCGCTCACGCTGATGCCGGCCTTCTCGGCGCCGATCTTCTTGCCGTTGGGTGTGCGGCCCACGGCCTGCAGCACCAGGTCGTAGGTCTGCGGCGCCGGGGCGCCCTCGCCTTCGAAGCTGACCTCAATACCCGCCTTGGTCGCCTTGGCGCCCACGGTTTTGGTCTTGAGCATGATGTTGTCAAAACGCGGCGCGTTCATCTTCTGCCAGACCTTGACCAGGTCGCGGTCGGCGCCCTGCATGAGGCCGTCCATCATTTCGACCACGTCCAGGCGCGCGCCCAGGGTGGAATACACGGTGCCCATTTCCAGGCCTATGATGCCGCCACCCAGGATCAGCATGCGTTTGGGAACCTCTTTGAGCGCCAGCGCGCCGGTGGAGTCCACCACACGGGGATCATCCGGCATGAAAGGCAGGCGCACCGCTTGCGAGCCGGCGGCGATGATGCAGTTCTTGAACGCGATGGTTTGTTTTTTGCCCGACTTTTCCTGTGCGGTACCGGTGGTTTCCTCCACCTCGAGGTGATGGGCGCCGACAAACTGGCCCAGGCCGCGCACCACGGTGACCTTGCGCATCTTGGCCATGGCCGTGAGCCCGCCGGTGAGCTTGCCGACGACTTTTTCCTTGTGCGTGCGCAGTTTGTTGATGTCGAGCTTGGGCTCGCCAAAACTCACGCCCAGGCTGTCGAAGTGTTTGACCTCGTCCATCACGGCGGCCACGTGCAGCAGCGCCTTGGAGGGAATGCAGCCTACGTTGAGGCAGACGCCGCCCAGGGTGGCGTAGCGCTCGACCAGGACAACCTTCAGTCCCAGGTCGGCGGCGCGGAAGGCGGCCGAATAGCCGCCGGGGCCGGCGCCCAGCACCAGCACGTCGCAGTCGAGGTCTGCGGAGCCGCTGAAGCTGGCGGCCGTTGGGGCGGGCGCGACAGGCGCGGCTGCGGCCGGAGCGGCGGCTTTCTTCTCAGGCGCAGGTGAAGGCGCAGGAGCGGTGGCGGCAGCGGCGCCGGAAGCTTCCAGCGTCAGCACGACGGATCCTTGCTTGACCTTGTCGCCCAGCTTGACCTTGACCTCCTTGACCACGCCGGCGGCGGAGGATGGGATCTCCATCGAGGCCTTGTCGCTTTCCACGGTGATCAGGCTTTGCTCGGCCTTGATGGTGTCGCCGGCCTTGACCAGCACTTCGATCACGGACACTTCGTCAAAATCGCCAATGTCCGGCACCTTGATGTCTACCAGGCTGGATGCGCTCATTTGGAGGCTTTCAATTTAAGGGTGAATATGTCGACGGGTCCGGCGGAGTTCTTGTCGAACTCGCAGCCCGCATTGAGGCCGGCCATGGCCACTTCGCGCGCGGTCTTGGCCTTGTCCCAGGCGGCATGCATGGCGCCCAGCGCGAAGCTGCGGCCCGAGCCTATGCCCCAGAACTCCTTGAACTCGAAGACTTCGCGGTAGCTGTAAAGGCCGTAGATGCCGCTGGCATTGGCGATGACCACGGTGAACTGGCTGGACTCGTAGGGGTCGTTGTCGTCTTCCTTGGTCTGCAGGAAAAACGTTTCCTTGAGCAGCGGGTGCAGCTTGACGAAGGTGTCGAAGACCTCGTCGCGCGAGCCCAGCTTGAGCTGGTCCTTGGGCAGGGCCGCCATGGCTTTGCGCAGCACCGGGAAATGCGCCACCGTGCCGGCCATGCCGACATAGCTCATGCCGGCGGGCGTGTCGACCTTGAAGATCTTGCTGTTGGCCTCGAAGCGGTGGCCCAGGCTGGTGTCGCCGAAGGTGACCAGCGTGTCGGCGGCGATGGCAACCTGCCCCGCCTTTTTGACGACTACAAGCGTTGTCATCTTCGGATTAAAGAAGGACGCGGCGGAAGTCGGCGAGGATCTGTCCGAGGTAGGCGTTAAAGCGCGCGGCGGCGGCGCCGTCGATCACGCGGTGGTCCCAGCTCAGCGACAGCGGCAGCATCAGGCGCGGCTGGAAGGCCTTGCCGTCCCAGACCGGCTCGGTCGAGCTCTTGCAGACGCCCAGGATGGCGACCTCGGGCGCGTTGATGATGGGCGTGAAGTAGCGCCCGCCAATGCCGCCCAGCGACGAGATCGTGAAGCAGGCGCCGGACATGTCGGCCGGGCTCAGCTTGCCGTCGCGCGCCTTCTTGGCGAGTTCGCCCATCTCCTGCGAGATCTGCACGATGCCCTTCTGGTCGGCGTTTTTGATGACGGGAACGACAAGGCCGTTGGGGGTGTCGGCGGCGAAGGCGATGTTGTAGTACTGCTTGAGCACCAGCTGGTCGCCGTCGAGCGAGGCGTTGAACTCGGGGAATTTCTTGAGCGCGGCGACCGAGGCCTTGATCAGGAAGGCCAGCATGGTGATCTTGATGCCGGCTTTCTCGTTTTCCTTGTTCATGAGCACGCGGAAGGCTTCGAGCTCGGTGATGTCGGCATCGTCGTGGTTGCAGACGTGCGGGATCATCACCCAGTTGCGGTGCAGGTTGGCGCCGCTGATCTTCTTGATGCGCGACATGTCCTTGCGCTCGACCGGGCCGAACTTGGTGAAGTCGACCTTGGGCCAGGGCAGCAGGTCGAGGCCGGCGCCGCCGCCCGAAGATGCCGGGGCCTTGGCGGCCTGTGCCTGGGTGCGTACGCTGCCGTCCATCACCGACCTGGTGAAGGCCTGCACGTCGTCCTGCGTGATGCGGCCCTTGGGGCCTGAGCCCTTGACTTCGGCCAGCGGCACGCCGAGCTCGCGCGCGAACTTGCGCACCGAGGGCGAGGCGTGCGGCAGGCTGCCCTGCGGCGCCGTGGTGGGGTCGTGGGCCGACTGGCTGGCAGGGGCCGATGCGGTGGCCTGTGCGGGTGCGACCGCCGCAGCTGCGGCGGG
>NZ_AKIV01000008.1 GCF_000282655.1 Polaromonas sp. CF318 | reverse complement strand
GGCAGCCCGCCGTATTGGGCAGGATGCGGCAGCCCATGGCCTGCACGCGCTGCCAGAAACTGTTGCCGCCGCCGCTTTCGGGCTGCAGCCGGCGCAGGCCCACCGTCAGCACCTCGGTGCCGCTGGCACGCACCGCATCGCCCAGCACCTGCGGCGAGGGGTAATGCGAAGTGCCCAGGAAAAAACGGCTGGACAAGGTGACGCCGGCGACAGTCCAGGGGCTGCCGTGGGCGATGGCGGATGAAGCGGTGGTGGTGTCCATGGCCTAGCCTCCGGTAATGGGGGTGACGATGTCTATGCGGTCGCCGTTATTCAAGACGCGCTCCGGCCACTGAGGGCGCGGCACAAAACTGTTGTTGATCGCGCAGGCAAATGCGCCTTGCAACGGGTAACCCCGCGCCAGCAACAATGCCTGCAAAGTGGGCGCATCGGTTTTTATAGTCTCGCCGTTCAACGAGATAGTGAGCGGTGTTGTCATGTCATTCATTTTCACTGCCCCAACAGTTGATGAACCAGGTCCTCGACCAGCGCCGGCGCGCACAGGTAGCCGTGGCGATAGAGGCCGTTGATGTGCCACACGCCCTGCCGCTGCGCAATTGTGGGCCGGTGGTCGTCCAGCGCCGGGCGCAAGGCTGCAGCCAGGCGCAACACCCGTGCCTCGCCAAAAGCCGGGTGCAGGCTGTGCAGTGCGCTGCCCAGCTCCAGCGTAGAGCGCAAGGTCACCGGCCCCGTGTCTTCCGACTCCAGCTCGGTCGCGCCGACCACAAACTGGTGGTTCGGGCGCGGCGCCACATACAGCTGGTAGCGCGGGTGCATCAGGCGCACCGGGCGTTGCAGGCTCACGCCGTCACATTCAACCGTGAGCACCTCGCCGCGCACACCGCGCAGCTGCGGCCAGCTTTCCCGGGCGCCCACGCCGCGCGCATCGACCGCCACATCCACATCGTAGGTTTGCCCGCCGCATTCAATATGGCCGTCCTTGACCGCATCGACGGCCCGGCCTTCAAGCCAGGTGCCGCCCAGCCGGTCTATCTCGGTCGCCAGCGCGGCCATCCACTGGTCGTTGGCCAGCTGGCCCTCGCCGTCCAGCATCAGCCCCTTGCCAAAGCGCCCGGCCAGCGCCGGCTCGGCCTGGGCCAATGCCGCCGCGTCCAGCGTGCGCACCTGCGCGCGCGCGGCTTCGGGCAGCTTGTGCAGCAGCAGGCCGGTGAAATGCGCCAGCGAACTCTGGTCGGGCGCATGCGCGACCACCAGCGTGCCCTCGCGCCGGAAATACACCGGCAGGCCCCGATCAGCCAGCTCGCTGATCCACTGCGGCCACAGCTGCATGGAGCGCTGGCCCAGCGCGAACACGACATCATCGGACACTGCAAGCTCGGCCAGCGGCGAGAGCATGGCCGCCGCCGTCATCGACGCCGTGGCCAGGTCGCCGCGCGCCCGCGCGTCGAACAGGCTCACGCGGCAGCCGGCGCGCAGCAGGCGCCAGGCCAGCGTGCGCCCTGCCAGGCCCGCGCCCGCAATGCCGATGTGCAAACTGTTCATCTCAGGAACTGCTCAGGAATAAATCTCGCTGCCGCCTTCGCGGAATTCCTTGGCCTTTTCCTCAAAGCCGCTCGCGATCTGCTTGATGGGAATCGTCCCCGCGGCCGGTGCCAGCGTGGTGCTCGCGGGGTTGAGCCGCGCGAACTCGCGCACCTCCTGCGAAATCTTCATCGAGCAGAACTTCGGCCCGCACATGGAGCAGAAATGCGCGACCTTGGCGTTCTCCTTGGGCAGGGTTTCGTCGTGGTAGGCCATGGCCGTGTCCGGGTCAATCGCCAGGCGGAACTGGTCTTCCCAGCGGAACTCAAAGCGCGCCTTGGACACCGCGTTGTCCCACATCTGCGCTCCCGGGTAGCCCTTGGCCAGGTCGCCCGCATGCGCGGCGATCTTGTAGGCGATCAGGCCCTGCTTCACGTCGTCGCGATTGGGCAGGCCCAGGTGTTCCTTGGGCGTCACGTAGCACAGCATGGCCGTGCCGTACCAGCCGATGTTGGCCGCGCCCATGGCCGAAGAGATGTGGTCGTAACCCGGCGAGATGTCGGTGATCAGCGGGCCCAGCGTGTAGAAGGGTGCCTCGAAGCAGGCCTCCAGCTGCTTGTCGACGTTTTCCTTCACCAGCTGCAGCGGGACGTGGCCAGGGCCCTCGATCATCACCTGCACGTCGTGCTTCCAGGCGATCTGCGTGAGCTCGCCCAGTGTGTGCAGCTCGGCGAACTGCGCCTCGTCGTTGGCGTCGGCAATCGAGCCCGGGCGCAGGCCGTCGCCCAGCGAGAAGCAGACGTCGTAGGCTTTCATGATCTCGCAGATCTCGTCAAAGCGCTCGTACAAAAAGCTTTCCTTGTGGTGCGACAGGCACCACTTGGCCATGATGGAGCCGCCGCGCGAGACGATGCCCGTCAGGCGGTTGGCCGTGAGCGGTACATAGGCCAGGCGCACGCCGGCGTGGATGGTGAAGTAGTCCACGCCCTGCTCGGCCTGCTCGATCAGCGTGTCGCGGAAGATTTCCCAGGTCAGGTCCTCGGCCTTGCCGTTGACTTTTTCGAGCGCCTGGTAAATCGGCACCGTGCCGATCGGCACCGGCGAGTTGCGCAGAATCCATTCGCGGGTTTCATGGATGTTCTCGCCGGTCGAGAGGTCCATCACGGTGTCGGCGCCCCAGCGAATCGACCAGACCAGCTTGTCGACTTCTTCTTCAATGCTCGAGGTGACCGCCGAGTTGCCGATGTTGGCATTGACCTTGATCAGGAAGTTGCGGCCGATGATCATCGGCTCGCTTTCCGGGTGGTTGATGTTGTTCGGGATCACCGCGCGGCCGCGTGCCACTTCATCGCGCACGAACTCGGCCGTGATCTCTTTCGGGATGGCGGCGTTGAAAGAGTGGCCGGCCTTGGGCAGGCGCTCGGTCTTCAGGCGCTCGGCCAGCTGCGCGCGCACCAGGTTCTCGCGCACCGCGATGTATTCCATCTCCGGCGTGATGATGCCCTTGCGCGCGTAATGCATTTGCGACACATTGGCGCCCGCCTTGGCGCGCCGCGGCACCGGCGCATGCGCCATGCGCAACGCGGCCAGGGCCGGGTCATTCAGGCGCTGGCGGCCGTAGGCGCTGCTGATGCCGGCCAGGGCCTCGGTGTCCTGGCGCTCGTTGATCCAGGCGCCGCGCAGCGGCGGCAGGCCGCGTGTGATGTCGATGGGCGCGGCCGGATCGGTGTAGATGCCCGAGGCGTCGTACAGGCGCAGGGGAGGGTTGGCTTCACGGCGCGGCTCGCCGGCCCCTTCGTGCACCAGGGTGTCGGTCAGCGTGACCTCGCGAAACGGCACGCGGATGTCGGGGCGCGAGCCCTCGAGGTAAATCTTCGCCGAGCCGGGAAAGGGCGCGCGCGTGATGCGGCCCGTGAGGTCTTGGGTGTCAACGGTGAGTCGGGTTTTGGCCATGTGGTTCTCCAGGAGGTGGGGTGCCTGCTGGGGAGCCGGAGGGTCCTGGGGCGGCCTCTGGGGGTGCCGCTACGGAGTGCCGGAGCCAATTGCGTTGTTCCCTACGCGGGGATGACCCCGATCAGGTTCAGCGGGTCTCGCAGACTGCGATCTCAGCCTTGGCATTCCTTACGAAACATCCTTGGCACCCCGACAAGCTGTGGTCATTGTATGCAGGCCGCACAGCAATGGCAAATGACCAAGGTAACAAGTCGACCAAGCCGCGCTTTCCCTTCAAGTGGGGGCCGCGGTCCGGCTTTGCCGGCCGCAAGGCGCCTGTCCCCTGAAAGGGGAAAAGGCACTACACGAAGTGAGTGCCGATAGGGGTGTATCCATCTCCCCGTCCCCTGCAAGGGGAGAGGGGGCTACACGCAGTGAGCCCCAACAGGGGTTAGGGCAGGTTCTCCCGGAAGATGACTTGACTGCGCACTGCGTCGACCCCACTCATCACATCGCGCTTGTCCCGCAGGTTGGTGAACATGCGCACGCAGCTCATCATGGCCGACTGCGGGCTTTGCGTGATCACCGCGTCCATGCTGCCGTCTATCAGCATGGCGCGCGTGTCGGGCGTGAGGCCGTGGCCTATGAAAACCACCTTGTGCTCGCGGCCGGTTTCCTTCAGCGCCCGCGCCACGCCGTCTGAGGCGCCGCCTATGTTGTAAATGCCGGCCAGGTCCGGGTATTGCTCCAGCAGCGTGCGCGTCTGCTCGTAATTTTTCTGCGCATCGTCCTGCCCCTCGCGCAGGCCCACCACCTGCAGCGTCGGGAACATCTCCTCGATCACATGCAGGAAGCCGGCCTCCCGCTCCTCATGCGCGCGGTAGCTCAGCGAGCCGGCGATCAGCGCCACCTTGCCGCCGCGCGCGCCGGGCGCGATGAAGCGCCCCACCAGGTAGCCCGCCGTGCGCCCGGCCGCGCGGTTGTCCAGGCCCACATAACCGGCGCGCTGCGAGCCCGACAGGTCCGAAATCAGCGTGATGGTGGGCACACCCTTTGCGGCCAGTTCGCTGACGGCTTCGCGCACCGCCGGGTGCTCCAGCGCCATGAAGGCGATGCCCTCGCTGCGCTTGCCCTGTTGCAACAGGCTGGCGGCCAGCTGATGCGGGTTGAAGCTTTCAAACAGCTCGGTGCGGCATTTCACGTTGAAAGGCGTCAGGTGTTCCTGCGAATAACCCACTGTGTCACCCAGCATGCGGATAAAGCGGTTGCCGCCGTCGGGCAGCAAAAAAGCCAGGCGCATGGGCGGCGCCGCCAGCGCGGCATACAGCCCCGTCTCAGGCAGGTAATCCATCTCGGCGGCGGCCTTGAGCACCTTTTGCGCGGTGGCCCCGCGCACGCCGGGGCGCTGGTTCAGCACCCGGTCTACAGTGGCGGTGGAAACGCCGGCAGCCCGCGCAATGTCGACCACACGGGCCCGCTGCTGCTGCCTCTGCAATCCATCAGGGATAACCCTCATACATCAAATTCCATCATTTTTCTCGTTTGACGATTGACTACCCTACCCCTATCGTTGCGCTGCTTTCACCCAATGATGCATCAAAACGCATCAAAACAAAACTGGAGACAAACCATGACCGAAGTCACCCGCCGCAGCGTGCTGCGCACCCTGTCCGCCGTTCCTGCCGCCGGCATCGCCGCCGCCCTGCCCTCCATGGCCCGCGCCGCCGAGTTCTCCTACAAATACGGCAACAACCTGCCCGTCACCCACCCGCTCAACATCCGCGCCCAGCAGGCCGCCGACCGCATCCTGAAAGAAACCAACGGCCGGGTCGAGATCAAGATCTTCCCGAACAACCAGCTGGGCGGCGACACCGACATGCTGGCCCAGGTGCGCTCCGGCGGCATCGAGTTCTTCACGCCCTCGGCCCTCGTCATTGCCACGCTGGTGCCGGTGGCCGCCATCAATGCCGTGGGTTTTGCCTTCAGCGACTACAACCAGGTGTGGGGCGCCATGGACGGCAAGCTGGGCGCGCATGTGCGCGAAGCCATCGGCAAGTCGCGCCTTTATGCCTTTGAAAAAATGTGGGACAACGGCTTTCGCCAGACCACCAGCAGCAAGGCGCCGGTCACCAGCGCCAAAGACATGGACGGCCTGAAGATCCGCGTGCCGGTGAGCCCGCTGTCGATCTCCATGTTCAAGGGCCTGGGCGCCGCGCCCGCCAGCCTGCAGTTCAGCGAGGTGTACTCCTCGCTGCAGACCAGGATCGTCGACGCGCAGGAAAACCCGCTGCCCATCATCCAGGTCGCCAAGCTCTATGAAGTGCAGAAGTTCTGCTCGCTGACCAACCACATCTGGGACGGCTACTGGTTCATCGCCAACGGCCGCGCCTGGGAGAAATTGCCCGCCGACCTCAAGACCATCGTCGCCCGCGCCATCAACGAAGCCGGCCTGCAGCAGCGCGACGACATCAAGAAGCTCAACGAAACGGTTGTGACCGATCTGCAATCGAAGGGCCTCACCATCAATCGCCCCACCTCGGACAGCTTCCGCGCCAAGCTGCGCGAGGCCGGTTTCTATGGCGAGTGGAAGGAGCGTTTTGGTGCCGAAGCCTGGGGATTGCTCGAGCAGTCGGTGGGCAAGCTGGCATAAGAAGTTCTCCCCTCTTCCTCCCTCCCCCGCTGGGGAGGGCAGGGTGGGGGCCGGCGGCGATGGAGCAAGCGCTTATTCCGCGGCCGCACGCCCCCATCCCAACCTTCCCCCAGCGGGGGAAGGAGCAAAACCAGCAGCCCCAGTTCTCTCGCCTTCTTTCCGGAGATTCACCCCATGTCCCACGGCTCCCCACAACCCACTGCCGACGCCCCACCCGCCAACGCGCTAAGCGGCCTCGCACACAAGGCCGACCGCGGCCTGGGCTTTGTGGTGGAGTCCATCACCGCCGCCCTGGTGCTGGCCGAGATCTTCGTGCTGTTTGCCGGTGTGGTCTCGCGTTATGTTTTCCATGCGCCGCTGGTCTGGTCGGACGAACTCGCCTCCATCATGTTCCTGTGGCTGTCGATGCTGGGCGCGGTCGTCGCGCTGCGCCGCGGCGAACACATGCGCATGACGGCCCTCGTCAACAACGTCAGCCCGCACACCCGCGCGCTGCTCGACACCATCGCCATCACCGCCTCCATTGCCTTTCTGGTGCTGGTGATCTACCCCGCCGGTGAATACGCCTATGAAGAGAGCTTCATCGTCACCGCGGCGATGGAAGTCAACAACGCCTGGCGCGCCTCGGCCATCCCCGTGGGCATGGGGCTGATGGTTGTCGTCGCCGTGCTGCGCCTGCTGCGCATCAGCAGCTTCAAACAGACCGGCATCGCGCTGGCCGGCACCGCGGCCGTGGTTTTGCTCTTCTGGTTTGCACAACCGCTGCTGCAGCCGCTGGGCAAGCTCAACCTGATCCTCTTTTTTGTCATCGTCGTCGCGGGCACCGTGCTGTCGGGCGTGCCCATCGCGTTCTCGTTCGCGCTGGCCACCTTCGGCTACCTCGCGCTCACCACGTCCACGCCGCTGCTGGTCATGGTCGGCCGCATGGACGAGGGCATGTCGCACATGATTTTGCTGGCGGTACCGCTCTTTATCTTCCTGGGCGCGCTGATCGAGATGACCGGCATGGCCAAGGCCATGATCCAGTTCCTCGCCAGCCTGCTGGGCCATGTGCGCGGCGGCCTCAGCTATGTGCTCATAGGCGCGATGTATTTGGTCTCCGGCATCTCGGGCTCCAAGATCGCCGACATGGCCGCCATCGCGCCCGTGCTTTTCCCGGAAATGAAGAAACGCGGCGCCAAGCCCGGCGACCTGGTGGCCCTGCTGTCGGCCACCGGCGCGCAGACCGAAACCATACCGCCCTCCATCGTGCTGATCACCATAGGCTCGGTCACCGGCGTGTCCATCGCCGCGCTGTTCACCGGCGGCCTGCTGCCCGCTGTGGTGCTGGGGCTGGCCCTGTGCACGGTCGTGTGGTGGCGCTACCGCCATGAAGACCTGAGCGGCGTCGCGCGCCACAGCAAACGCGAAATCGGCAAGCTGCTGCTGATCGCCCTGCCCGCCATCATCCTGCCCTTCGTGATACGCGCCGCGGTGGTCGAAGGCGTGGCCACCGCCACCGAGGTGTCCACCATAGGCATCTTCTACTCGGTGCTGGCCGGGCTCTTCCTGTACCGCCAGTTCCCGTGGCGGCGCCTCATGCCCATGCTGGTCGAGACCGCGTCGCTCACCGGCGCCATCATGTTCATCATCGGCTGCGCCACCGCCATGGCCTGGGGCCTCACGCAGTCAGGCTTCTCGCAAGACCTGGCGCGCATCATGGGCAGCTTGCCCGGCGGCGCCTACGGTTTCCTCGCGGTGTCCGTCGTCGCCTTCGTCATCCTGGGCAGCGTGCTCGAAGGCATTCCCGCCATCGTGCTGTTCGGCCCGCTGCTGTTTCCCATCGCCCGCATGGTCGGCGTGCACGATGTGCACTACGCCATGGTCGTGATCTTCGCCATGGGCATAGGCCTGTTCGCGCCGCCCTTCGGCGTCGGCTATTACGGCGCCTGCGCGGTCAGCAAGGTCGACCCCGACGAAGGCATTCCCTTCATCTGGGCCTATATGGGCGCGCTGCTCATAGGCCTGGCCCTGGTGGCCGCCGTGCCCTGGTTCTCCACCGGCTTCCTCAAAACCTGAGCCTCCCCAAATCCTTCCATTTCACTGGAGCAACACACATGAGCAAATTTTTTGGCGAGATCCGCCAACTGGGCTACGTCGTGCCCGACATCGAGGCCGCGATGGACTACTGGAGCAAAACCCTGGGCGTGGGCCCCTGGTTTTACAACCCCAGGGTGCCCATCAAGAACTACCGCTACAACGGCGAAGCGCATGAACCGCACAACTCCGTGGCGCTGGCCAACTCGGGCTTTGTGCAGGTCGAGCTGATCCAGACGCGCAACGACGTGCCCTCCATGTACCGCGACTTCCTGCGCGCCGGCCGCACCGGCCTGCAGCACGTCGCCTACTGGACCAGCGACTACGACGCCGACCTGGCGCGCCTGCTCAAGCAGGGCTTCAAGCCCGTCATGAGCGGCGAGGTCGGCGAAAAAGGCCGCTTCATCTACTTCGACACCGAATACCACCCCGGCACCGTGATCGAGCTGTCCGAAGTCGCCGGCCCCAAGGGCAAGATGTTCGACCTGATTCGCGCCTGCAGCGAAGGCTGGGACGGCAGCGAGCCGGTGCGGCCCTTTCCCGACCTGAGCAAGCTCTGAGCACCGCGATGCAAGCCGACCGCTTTGAAGCCACCTACCTGATCGAAACCCCGCTGGCACCCGCGCAGGTCGCCGAGGTCATGGCGGGGGAACAGTCCTGCGGCACCTTCACGCGCGTCGAAGGCGAAACCGACGAGTTGCGCCTGCGCGCGCGCGCCACCGTCGAGCATATCGACGAGCTGGAGTCCGTCAACACGCCCAGCCTGCCCAACGCATTGCTGGAACGCAAGGGCCACACGGGCCCCTGGCGCCGCGCGCGCGTGCGCATCTCCTTTCCGGTCGCCAACGTGGGCACCAATCTGCCGACGCTGGCGGCCACCGTGTCGGGCAACCTTTACGACCTCGGCGAAGCCAGCGGCCTGCGCCTGGAAAGCCTCAAGCTGCCCGCCGGCTACCGCGCCTTCTTCGACATGCCGCGCGTCGGCATCGCCGGCACACGCAAAGCCACGGGCGTGGCCGGCGGCGCGCTGGTCGGCACCATCATCAAACCCAATGTCGGCTTCAGCGCGGCACAGACCGCCGAGCTCGTGGCGCGCCTGTGCGCGGCCGGTGTGGACTTCATCAAGGACGACGAAGTCTGCGCCAACCCCACCCATGCGCCGCTGCGCGAACGCGTGCCGGCCGTGATGGCCGTGGTGCGGGATCACCAGCAGCGCACCGGCAAGCACGTCATGGTGGCCTTCAACATCACCGACGAAACCGATGCGATGAAACGCCACGCCGACCTGGTCGAGCGCGAAGGCGGCAGCTGCGTGATGGCCAGCCTCAACTGGTGCGGCCATTCGGGCATGCAGACCTTGCGCCGCCACACCGACCTGGCCATCCACGGCCACCGCAACGGCTACGGCGCGCTGTCGCGGCACCCGCTGCTCGGCATGTCCTTCCAGGCCTACCAGACGCTGTGGCGCCTGGCCGGCGTGGACCACATGCATGTGCACGGCCTGCAGGGCAAGTTCTCGCAAGCCGATGAGGAAGTGATCGAGTCCGCGCAGGACTGCTATACGCCGCTGACCGGCGGCTTTGACGACCGCGTCATGCCGGCCTTCTCGTCGGGCCAGTGGGCCGGCACCGTACCCGCTACCTGGGCCGCGGTGAAAAGCGACGACCTGCTGTTCATGTCCGGCGGCGGCATACTCGCCCACCCGGGCGGCCCCGCGGCCGGCGTGGCCAGCATTCGCCAGGCATGGGAAGCCGCGCGCGCCGGCGTGGCGCTGGCCGAGCATGCGCGCGGCGCGCCCGAACTCGCGGCGGCGCTGGCCTTTTTCGGCAAGTAAACGCATGGCCGCGCACGAAGGCACTTTGAAGATCGCCTATTACGGCGACGACTTTACGGGCGCCACCGACACATTGGCCACGGCCGCGCGCACCGGCCTGCGCAGCCTGCTCTTCCTCGGCCTGCCCACGGATGCGCAACTCGCACGCGCCGGCCCTCTGGACTGCCTGGGCATCGCCGGCGCCGCCCGCGCCATGGGCCCCGAAGAAATGCGCACCGAGCTCGAACCCGTGGGCCGGCTGTTCGCGCGCCTGGGCGCGCCCGTCATGCACTACAAGACCTGCTCGACCTTTGACAGCGCTCCCGAAGTCGGCAGCATAGGCGCGGCCCTGCGCATCCTGCAGCCGCATGCCGGCAATCCTTTTGTGCCCATCGTCGGCGGCCAGCCCAACCTGAGGCGCTACTGCGTGTTCGGCAACCTGTTCGCCGGCGCCGGCGTGTCCATGCACCGGCTCGATCGCCACCCAACCATGAGCCGGCATCCCATCACGCCCATGCACGAGGCCGACCTGCGACGCCACCTGGCCGCCCAGGGCCTGGCGCAGGTCGCCGGCATGGACTACCCCGACTACGCGCAGGACGCCGAAGCGCTGGACAGCCAGCTCGCCGGCCTGCTGGCCCGCAAGCCCGACGCGGTGCTGCTGGACGTCGCCCATGAAGGCCACCTGGCCACCGTGGGCCGGCTCATCTGGCAACACGCGCAACAACAACGCCTGCTCGCCGCGGGGCCCAGCAGCGTGGTGCAGGCCCTGGCCGCGCATTGGCGGCAGGCCGGCGGCGAAGTGGGGCCGCCCCGCATCGCCGCGGCGACAGGCCCGGTGCTGGTGCTGGCCGGCAGCCTGTCGCCCGTGACGGCGCGGCAGGTCCAGGGCGCAAGTTCCTACCGGCAAGTGGTCCTCGACGCCGCCCGCCTCAGCGGCGACGCGGCCTACGCACGGCAGATGTCGGAACGGATCGTATCGCTGCTGGCCCAGGGCCGCCACGTGCTGGCCTGCACGTCGGCGCCGGGGCCTGCACCGAACGGCGCCGCCGTAGACGGCCGCGCACTGGCCCAGGCCAGCGGCGCCCTGCTCGCGCGCGTGCTGCGGGCCGTGCCCCTGCGCCGCCTGGGCATTGCCGGCGGCGACACCTCCAGCCTGGCCGTGCAGGCACTCAAGGCCTGGGGCCTGTCCTATGCCGCCCAGCTCGCGCCCGGCGTGGCCCTGTGCCGCCTGCACAGCGACGAAGCCACGCTCGACGGCCTGGAGATCATGCTCAAGGGCGGGCAGATGGGCGGCGAGGATTTGTTCGAAACCCTGCTGCACGGCACGGCCTGACGCCGGCAGTGAGCCGCAGTGGCAGCGCGGCGCGCGGCGGGGCTTGGCTGCATGCATGCAGGGGCCGCGGTCCGGCTTCGCCGGCCGCAAGGCGCCTGTCCCCTGCAAGGGGAAAAGGCACTACACGAAGTGAGTGCCGATAGGGGTGAGTATTCAAGAAACTTTACAAGCCCTCATTGCTCGGGCAACGGCGGGGATACAGAGTGCCGCCACACTTGCCTTCAACCTGAAGCCAAAAGCCGTATGTCACGGCAGCGGATTTTTCAGGCATCTTCTCTTCGAAAGGAAGTCCCCATGAAATTCGCATTCAAGCCCTCCGCTTCCCTCAACAGCCTTGTCCTGGCCGGCCTGCTGGCAACGGTGGGCGCCGGCGCCATGGCGCAAACGCCTCCCGCCCCCCCGGCCGGATCGCCGCCTCCCGCAGGCGCGCACGGCGAGCGCATGGGCCGCCATGACCCCGCCAAGATGCAGGCCATGATCGCCAAGCGCCAGGCCGAACTCAAGGCCAAGCTCAAGCTCACCCCGGCCCAGGAAGGTGCATGGACCAGCTACACGGCCGCCATGCAGCCGCCCGCGCACGGCCCCCGCCCCACGCCCGAGCAGCGCGCCGAGTTCGACAAGCTGACCACGCCCCAGCGCATCGACAAGATGAAAGAAATGCGCACCCAGCACATGGCCGAGATGAACGCCGCCATGGACAAGCGCGGTGAAGCCACCAAGGCCTTCTACGCCGTGCTGAGCCCCGAGCAGCAAAAAACCTTTGATGCCGAGCACAAGAAGCACGGCATGCGCGGCGGCCACCGCGAGCACGGCGGCCCCGGCCCGCAAAAGGGCTAAGCCGGCCTCCGCACCAAGCCCGCACCGCAGCCCGGTGCGGGCTTTTTTGTGCACCTTTGAAACCCGACGGACACCGCCCAAAGCCCGCGTAGGACGGCATCGAATGCCGGCTTTCGCGCCGCGCGGCCTCACTAAACTGGCTCGATGACCCCAGTCCGCAAAGGCCAGGCGCCGCCCGTTCTGTCGCGCGAGGCATTCCACGAACGCTTCATGCAGTCCTTTGTGGACCCGGCTTTTCGCGCCGAAGACCCGGCCCTCGCGCGCCTGGCGGCGCTGGCCTGGGATGCCTACCAGGAAGGCCGCAAGGCGCCGCATACGCGCAAGGCCGGCGCGGGCTTTGCCGACCCTGATTACCAGCTGTCGACCGAGTGGCTGCAAACCCGCGCGCGCCTGCAGAAAGCGCAGGCCGAATGGGAAAATCCCGCCACGCCGCCCCGCGTGCTGCTGATCTGCGGCTCGGCCCGCAATGACGGCACCTGCCCCGGCGAGATCTCCAAGACCTGGCGGCTGCTCAACACCGCCAGAACCACGCTGGAAGGCGCGGGCATGCAGGCCGATGTGCTGGACCTGAGCCTGCTCACGTCCGGCTACCGCCTGAACATCCACCCCTGCAAGGGCTGCGTCTCCACCGCCATGCCGCTGTGTCACTGGCCCTGCAGCTGCTACCCCAACCATGCGCTGGGGCAGACCGGCGACTGGATGGCCGAGATTTATGAACGCTGGACGGCCGCGCACGGCGTCATCATCCTCACGCCGGTGTACTGGTACCAGTCGCCCAGCCCGCTCAAGCTCATGATGGACCGCCTGGTCTGCGCCGACGGCGGCAACCCCGACCCCACCAGCACCCACGGCAAAAAGCCGGAAGAAGCCAAGGCGCTCGAGATGAAAGGCTGGGACTATCCCAAACACCTGGCCGGCCGCGCCTATGGCCTGGTGGTGCACGGCGATGTCGCCGGCATCGAAGGCGTGCGGCGCGGCCTCAGCGACTGGCTGGACTGGATGGGCCTGGTGGACGCCGGCAGCCTGGCCCGGCTGGACCGCTACATCGGCTACTACGAGCCCTATGCCACCAGCCACGACACGCTGGACGCCGACAAGGCCGTGCTGGCCGAAGTGCGCAACGTGGCCAGCGCGGTGGCCGGCGCGGTCAAGGCCTTGCGGGCGGGAACACTGCCCGAGCCCGGCAAAAATCTGCGGCCGCCCCGGCCCAAATAAAAGACAGGAAAAAGCCGGGCCGCGGGACATGCCCGCGCCCGGCTTTGGGGATCTGAGCCAACCGCCCGCGAACGGGCGGCGAACTTCAGCCTTTAGTGGGTGCCGCCGCTGACGGCCGCACCGCCCTGGACACTGCCCTGCACGCCGCCCTGGAGGCTGCCCGCGGCATTGCCCACACCGCTGCTCACACCGTTGTAAGTGCGCTTGGCGCCGCTCTTCACGGCGCTGCCCGTGCGGGCCACGGCCCGGCCTGTGGCGCGTGCGGTGTCATCCACCGCGCCCGTGGCCCGGCCGCTCAGCTCGCCGGCGCCTTGGGCCGCGCCTGAGACATTGGCGCCCGCGCCGACGCCGGCAGCGGTGCCCACACGGCCGACGGCCGCACCGGTGCCGCTGTCGCCGCCACCGCCCGCATTTGCGCGGGTGGCCGCATCAATATTGGCGTTCTGGCCGGCATTGACACCCAGGTTCACACCCAGGCCGGCCCCGGCATTGCCGGCGGCCCTGTTGCCACTCACACCGGCACCAGCGCCCACACCCACGCCGACTCCCAGGCTTTGCGCGAAAGCGCCGGGGGCGGCCAGCGCGGCCGCCAGGGTCAGCGCCACGGCGCCGGGAATCGAACGAATCAAGAACTTGGACATTTCAGTCTCCTTCAAAAACGATGGGTTTGCTCAACATGGCAACCCATCCGACAGGGCCGCAACGAAAACCGCTGCGGCCTGCCCACACCGCCTGGAGTCGTGGATCACCACTTCGCCCCAAACGGATTGGCCGGTCTTCTTAATGGGTGTCGCCTTTCGCAGGGCCTTGCGCGCCGCCGGTCGAGGTGGCGGCGGCGTCACGCGCGGCGGAGTTCTGCGCGCGTTTGGCCGCGCGTTTCTCGCGCTTGGCGGCCTTGGCTGCCGCACGGTCGGCCTTGGCGGCCGTGCGTGCTTCAGGCGTCTTGGCCACACCGCCCGCAGGGGCCGCAGCGTTCTGGTCCTTGGCCTTCGTGCTTCCGGGCGGCGTCGTGGTATCGGTCGGCGTCTGGGCCTGGACCTGGGCGCCCAGCAACAAGGCGGAAACAATCGCAGCCGCTGCGGGAATGGATTTCATTGAAATTTTCGTCATGGTGATTTCCTCTTCGGTTGGCCCCATTGGATAAGGCGCATTGAATAAACAGGCCCTGATGTAACGGGGCTGATTTCAATTTAGGGGCCGGGCCGCGGCGGGCCTGCCGGAGAGGCCCGCCGCGCCATGTAGGACACTGCGCCCGCGGCGTGTGGTTGCGGCCCTTTTCGTGAACCTGTTCACAGGAAAGGGTCAGCCAGGCTCGTGTACAAATAAGTTTCTGTCCTACACCTGGGAAAAGACGCGCGGGGCCACAATGGCTGTCCGGGTGACCGCCCCCCTGCCTGCCGCACTCCTGCGCGTTTCCCCGACTGCCTTATGCAAAATCTTCCGTCCGACTCCTCCCGCCGCCGCGCGCCCGACGCGCTGTCCGTCGCCGTGCCCGTCGCGCCGCCCAAAGCCGGCACACGCGTCGACATGGCCGCCGTCGAGGCCGACACCCAGACCGCGCTGGCGGCCGTGAGCCCCGAGTCCTCGTTTTCCTTCAAGGTGCTCACGGTCAACATCCACAAGGGCTTTACCTTCTTCAACCGCAAATTCATCCTGCCCGAGTTGCGCGAGGCGGTGCGCAGCGTGGGCGCGGACGTGGTGTTCCTGCAGGAAGTGACGGGCAACCACGTCAAGCACGCCGACAAGTTCGACAACTACCCCGACACGCCGCACTACGAATTCCTGGCCGACACCATCTGGCCGCAGTTCGCCTACGGCCGCAACGCCGTCTACACCAACGGCCACCACGGCAACGCGGTGCTGTCGAAATTTCCCATCGTGCGTTTTGAAAACCGCGACGTCTCCATCAGCGGCCCCGAGCGCCGCGGCCTGCTGCATTGCGAGCTGCAGATCCCCGGCCGCAGCGTCAACGTGCACGCCGTCTGCGTGCACCTGGGCCTCATGGAAACGCACCGCGAGCAGCAGATGGACATGCTCTGCGAGCTGGTGCGCCAGGACATTCCGCCGCACGCCCCCGTGGTGGTGGCCGGCGACTTCAACGACTGGCGCCACCGCGCCCATGCGCGGCTTGAAAAAGGCGCCGAACTGCACGAAGTCTTTGTGCAGGCCAACGGCAAGGCCGCCAGGACCTTTCCCGCCCGCCTGCCCCTGCTGCGCCTGGACCGCATCTATGTGCGCAACGCCATCGGCCATGCGCCCGTGGTGCTGCCGCTGCGGCCCTGGTCGCATTTATCGGACCACGCGCCACTAGCGGCAGAAATCGAGCTCTAGCAATGTCGAGGTGGGTGAGCGGCAACCAGTTCCACCTGCTTGAGAACGGCGAGGAGTTCTTCCCGCGCGTGTTCGAGTGCATCGCCGCCGCCAGGCATGAAGTCGTGCTGGAGACCTTCATCCTGTTTGAGGACAAGGTCGGCGAAGAGCTGCACGCGGCCCTGCACCAGGCCGCGCGGCGCGGCGTGCAGGTCGACATGACCATAGACGGCTACGGCTCGCCCGACCTGTCGCCCGAATTCATCTCCACCCTCACGCGCGCCGGCGTGCGCGTGCATGTGTTCGACCCGGGCCCCAGGCTCTGGGGCTGGCGCACCAACCTGTTTCGCCGCATGCACCGCAAGATCGTGGTGGTCGACGGCGAGCGCGCCTTCGTGGGCGGCATCAACTACTCGGCCGACCACCTGGCCGACTTCGGTCCGCTGGCCAAGCAGGACTATGCCGTCGAGATCGAAGGCCCCATCGTCGCCGACATCCACGGCTTTGTGCGCCGCGCCCTGGCCGCCGGCCAGCGCAATGCCGGCGCCGAGCCGCCCGCGGGCCTGCGCGAGCGCTTTTCCGACCGCGCGCGTTCACTGGCCGGCGCCTGGCGCGGCGACAGCATTCCCGCGCCGGTGGGCGAGGCCTCCGCGCTTTTTGTCACCCGCGACAACCGCAAGCACACCAACGACATCGAGCGCCACTACCGCGCGGCGCTGCGCATGGCGCGCAAGCGCGTGGTCATCGCCAATGCCTACTTCTTCCCCGGCTACCGGCTGCTCAGGGAGATGCGCCACGCCGCGCGGCGCGGCGTGGACGTGCGCCTGATCCTGCAGGGCGAACCCGACATGGCCATCGTCAAGACCGCCGCCAGCATGCTCTACCACCACCTGCTGGACGCCGGCGTGCGCATCTACGAATACTGCGAGCGGCCGCTGCACGGCAAGGTGGCCGTCATCGACGACGACTGGGCCACTGTGGGCTCCAGCAACCTGGACCCGCTCAGCCTCTCGCTGAACCTGGAGGCCAACGTCGTCATACGCGACCAGGCCTTCAACAGCGAGCTGGGCGCGCGGCTGGAGGCCCTGATCCGCAACAACTGCAAACAGGTGACCCATGACAGCCTGGTGGAACCCAGCTGGTGGCGCACCGTGCGCAGCTACTTTGTGTTCCACCTGCTGCGCCGCTACCCGGCCTGGGCCGGCTGGCTGCCCGCGCACACGCCGCGCATCACACCCGCCGGCCAGGGCCTTCCCAACTCCGCCGGCCCCACCGGCCGCGATCCCGAGCCGGTGAGCCAGGCCAAACCCGTGTGAGCGCCTGATGGCTTCAAGCGGCAGCCAGACCCTTGCGCGCAGCCCCTTGCGCGGCCGCCCCTGGTGGCCCTGGCTCAGGCGCGGCACCACCGCCCTGTTCTTTGCGCTGGTGGCCGCCCTGCTGGTGTCGCAGGCCCGCAGCATTGAATGGGGCGAGGTGCTCAGCTCGCTGGAGGACTACCCGCTCAGCGCCGCCTGGGGCGCCGTGGCCCTGGCCGCGGCCAGCTTCACGCTGTACAGCTGCTTTGACCTGCTGGGCCGGCACTACACGCACCACAAGCTCAGCGCCTCCACCGTGATGCTGGTGACCTTCACCAGCTATGCCTTCAACCTCAACCTCGGCTCGCTGGTCGGCGGCGTGGCCTTCCGCTTTCGCCTGTATTCGCGCCTGGGCCTCAAGCCCGGCGCCATCACCCGCGTCATGTCCATCAGCATGCTGGCCAACTGGATGGGGTATGTGCTGCTGGCCGGCCTGGTGTTCAGCCTGCACCCGCCCACCTTGCCGGCCGGCTGGCCCGTCACCCCGGTCCACCTGCGCCTGGCCGGCCTGGCGCTGCTGGCGGCGGCCGCGGCCTACCTGGGCATCTGCGCCTTCACGCGCCGGCGCCACTACGAGCTGCGCGGCCACACCATAGAGCTGCCTTCACCGCGGCTGGCGGTGCTGCAGCTGCTGATGGGCGCCGGCAACTGGCTGGTCATGTCGGGCATCCTGTTCATCCTGCTGCAGCACCGCATCGAGTTCTCCGCCGTCGCCAGCGTGCTGCTGCTGGCGGCGGTGGCCGGCGTCATCACCCACATCCCCGCCGGCCTGGGCGTGCTGGAGGCGGTGTTTGTCGCCCTGCTCTCGCACCTGATGCCGCAGGCCGAGCTGCTCGCCGCCCTGGTGGCCTACCGGCTGATCTATTACGTGGCGCCGCTGGGCATTGCCACCGCCGTCTACGCGGTGATGGAAGCCCATGCCAGAAAACTGGCCCGGGCGGCCAGAGCGGCCCAGCCCCCGCGAAACGCCCACCCCGCCGCGCGCTGAGCGGCGCGGGCCGTAAACAGGTTCTTAGGCGCCAAAGCCACACGCCGCCAGGGTTTTGGGCCCAAGCTCTGTGCCCATGAACCCAAACTACTGTATATTGATACAGTGTTTTTGGTTTTCTCTTTCCCGGCGATGCGCCGCCCGCACCCGGGAAGTCGGCTTCTTTGCCTACAAGCGCGCCTGAACCCGCGGCGGCACCATGAAGTCAGACCGTGAAGCAGAAAGGATGTATTGCATGGGCGTGATGAATGACCTGCTGACGACCGACCTCTTTCCCCAGGCCGCGCTGCCTGTTGCGCTGCACGGCCAGACGGACTTTGAAGGCTTTCGCCGTGCCGCGCGCGGCCTGCTGGCGCAGAACATCCTGCCCGCGCAGGTCCACTGGCAATGCGGCGACGCGCCCCTGCAAACACCCCAGGCCCCGCAGGCCGCCGGCAGCGCGCACAGCCCGGCCTTCAGCGACGCGCCCGCCGTCAGCGTGCCGCCCGAATTCCTCGCGCTGTGCCAGGCCGCCGTGCTGCACCGCAACCCGCAGCGCTTCCAGCTGCTCTATCGCCTGCTCTGGCGCCTGGTGCACGAACCCGAACTGCGCCACACACCGCAGGACGCCGACATGGAAGAGGCCCGCCGGATGGCCGACGAGGTGCGCGAGGACATCCGCAAAATGAAAGCCCAGCTGCGTTTTCGCTCGGTGCAGGACGACAGCTTCAGGGCCAGGCCTCTTGCCGGGCCGCTGCACGTCGCCTGGTACGAGCCTGAACACCATATTGTTGAAGCCGTGGCGCCCACGTTCGCCAAACGCTTTTCCCTGATGCGCTGGGCCATCCTCACGCCCGGGGGCAGCGTCGAGTCCGACTACCTGGGCCCGCAGGACTTTGCGGCGGACGCAAAACCGCCGGGCGAAGGCCTGGCCGCGCTGCGCTTCGGCCCAGCCGCCGACCCGCAGGATGCGCCCGCCCTGGATGCCGGCGAGCAGCAATGGCTGGCGTACTACGAGCAGGTCTTTCACCCCGCGCGCCTCGCCAGGCGGCGCCTGCTGCAAAAGCAGGCAGCGCCGCAGCGCTACCGCAGGGGACGTAGCCCGACAGGCCGCAAAGCCCACGCGCCCCGCGCACCAAGCCCCGGCCGGGCCGGCAGCCAGTCGCTGTCCCTCTAAACGGCAAAAACCACCAGAAGCCTGGGGCTCCTAAGGCCTGCGCGCGTCCGATGCCGCCGCCGCCGGCGGGGGCAGTACCGTATCGCGGCCATCGCTGCTGACAGGCGGCAGTGTGGGCCGCGAGGTCGAGTCGCGCGGGTCCGGTGGTGGAACCGAGTTGTCCGGCGGCAGCACGCGGCGCGCCGGGTTGCGGTTCAGCGGGTTCTTCAAAGGCATGGCGGGCTTTTGCACAGCGCCCGGCTCCGCCGCGGGCGCCGCGGTGGTTGGCGCGGTGGTTGGCGCTGTGGTTTGCGCCCGCAGCCCGGGCCCCGCCAACAAGGCCAGCACGGTGCCAAGCACGAGGGGGAGGGGGAGGGGGTGAATTTTTCGCATGGCCATGACTCCTTCAAGCCGCATTGACGGACGTTGCGGGGCTTTGCGGGGCTTGTTGCCTTTCACTGTACGCCGATCAAAGCCCCAAGCCATGGCCGGAATGCCGGCCGCGCCGTCAGGCCCGGCCTACAGGCTTTGCCACCAGCTCCTTGAAACCTGTTTGCGCATCCTGCTCACGCGTGAACACCCAGCCCGGCAAAGGCGCCAGCACGATCTCCGCCGTGGTCCGCACCACGCAGCCCGGCATCACATGGCCGCCGCGCATCTCGCCGCACGCCGTCGCCACGCTGGCATGCAGGTGGACGCCGTCGGCGCTCAGCGTGCCCGACAGCGTGACCAGCTCCAGCGGCTCGGCCAGCAGCGTGCCCTCGGGCTGGTCCGCATAGCGCAGCACCGCGCGGGACAGGCTGCCCACGGCGGAGATGATGCAGGCTGCGGTGGTGTTCTGCCCGGCTTGCAGATCGGCAAAGGCTTTGGCCAGGGCCAAGCGCAGGTCTTCACCTGGCGTCAGGCGCAGGACGTGGGTTTGGGGCATGGGGCTAGGGTCATGGTGTGGCGGGGGTGGTTCAAGAGGGGAGCGCCCCTCAATCCTGCCCCTCCCCATTGCTGGCCCGGCTGCTGCGCCAGATCGCCCGCACCAGCCACACGCCGCCGGCCATGGCGCCGGTAAAACCCAGGAAACCGAAGGCGGGCAGGCCGAACAGCGTGGGGCCGCCTTTGACGGTCATGACGATGGACGAACCGATGATGAGCGCGGCGATCACCAGCGCCATGGCCAGGCGGTTGGCGGCGCGGTCCAGCTGGTCGCCCACACGTTTGAGGTGGGCCAGCTCTATCGCCACCTGCACGCGGCCGCGGCGCGCGTTGCGCAGCAGGCGCGACAGGTCGTGCGGCAGCTGGCCGGCCAGTGCCAGGGTGCGGCTGAGGGTTTGCCAGCCGCGGGTGGCCAGGGCCCGGGGCTGGTAGCGCGCGCGCACCACCTGGCGCAGCAGGGGCGCGGCCTCGGTGGCCATGTGGAAGTCCGGGTCCAGCCCGCGGCCCATGCCTTCCAGCGAGATGAAGGCCTTGATCAGCAGCGCCAGGTCGGAGGGCAGGCCCAGGTGGTGCTCGCGCAGGATGGCGGTGACGTCGGACAGCATTTGCCCCAGGCTGAGCTGGGCCAGGGGCGTGCCGTGGTACTGGTCGACAAAGGACTCGATTTCGGTCTCGAGCTGGGACAGGTTGACGCCGTGCTCGTCGCCGGTCCAGTCAAGCAGCACGTCGGCCACCGCCTGCGGCTGGCGCTCGACCAGGCCCAGCAGCAGTTGCAGCAGCTCTTCGCGCCGCCGCTCGGTCAGCCGCCCGACCATGCCGAAGTCGATGAAGGCGATGCGGTTGCCGGGCAGGTAAAACACATTGCCGGGGTGCGGGTCGGCGTGGAAGATGCCGTCCTCCACAATCATTTTCAGCACGGCGCGGGCACCGCGGCGCGCGAGTTCGCCGCGGTCGTAACCAGCCTCGGGCGTGAGCCGGTCCAGCGCGCTGCCGGGCACGCCGTCCACCAGGTCCTGCACATTGACGCGCAGGCCGGTGTGGGCCCAGTGCACGCGCGGAATCACGATGTAGGGCAGGGCCGCCATGTTGGCGGCGATGCGTTCAGCATGGCGGCATTCGGCGGCCAGGTCGAGTTCACGGCGCAGCGACTTCGCGAGCTCGCGCACCAGTTGCTTGAGGCGGTAGGGCTTGAGGGCGGGCAACTCGGCCTCGGCCAGCGCGGCCAGCCGTTCCATCAGGCGCAGGTCGGCTTCTATGACCTCGGTGATGCCCGGGCGGCGGATCTTGACGACGACCTGTGTGCCGTCATGGAGCTGCGCGCCGTGCACCTGGGCGATGGAGGCGGCGGCCAGCGGCGTGGTGTCGAAGCGGGCAAAGACGGTTTCGGGCTCGCCGCCCAGGTCTTCGCGCAGCTGGGGCAGCAGCAGCGCCAGGGGCACGGGCGGCACCTGGCTGTGCAGCTTTTCGAATTCGGTGATCCATTCGGGGCCGAAGAGGTCGGCGCGGCCGGCGAGCACCTGCCCGAGCTTGACGAAGGTGGGGCCCAGCTCTTCCATGGCCAGGCGCACCTGTTCGGGCGGGCCGATGCGGGCAAGGTCGGCCACATTGTTCCAGTGCAGCGCGTGGCCCGCGCGCTCCAGCTTGTCGGCCAGGCCCAGCCGCCGCACGCTGTCGCCAAAGCCGTGGCGGATCAGCACACCGGTGATTTCCGCCAGGCGCGCCATGTCGCGCGCGGCACCCAGGGTTTCGATGAACATCCGCGGATGATAGTCCCGGGTTTTCCGGCCCGGCTTGGGATTTGTCAAACGGGATGCGAATGACGGCCGGCCCTAGGCCGCCACCAGCCTCAGGGCGGTGATCTCCGACGGCGCCCCAAAGCGCTTGGGCGGCCCCCAATAACCCGTCCCCCGGCTCGTATAAACCCACAGGTTCTGCAGCTTGTGCAAACCCGCCGTAAATGGCTGCTGCAAGCGCACAAACAGGTTCCACGGGTAGAACTGCCCGCCATGCGTATGGCCCGAGAGCTGTAAATCAAAACCCGCCTTGGCCGCCGCAGCCGCGCTGCGCGGCTGGTGGGCCAGCAGCACGCGCACGGCATTCAGCGGTGCGCCTTGCAAGGCCGCTTCGGGGTCGCTGCGGTGGGCCGGGTCGAAGTGGCCGGCGCTGTAGTCCGTCACCCCGGCCAGCACCAGCGGCTTGCCGCTGCCTTCGCCAGGCCGGCGGATCACCACATGCTGGTTCAGCAACACCGTCAGGCCCAGGCGGCGCAGCTCGTCCACCCAGGCGTGCGCGCCCGAGTAGTACTCGTGGTTGCCGGTCACAAAGTAGGTGCCGTGGCGCGACTTCAGGTCGGCCAGCGGCGCGGTGTGGGCCGAGAGTTCGCTGACCTTGCCGTCCACCAGGTCGCCGGTGATCGCCACCACGTCGGCGTCCAGCGCATTGACCTTGTCGACGATGCGACGCAAATAGGCGTGCTTGATGGTCGGCCCGACGTGGATGTCGCTGATCTGCGCCAGGGTAAAGCCCTGCAGCGCGGGCGGCAGGCCCTTGATGGGCACGTCCACCTTCACCACGGCCGCGGTGCGCCGCGCATTCAGGAAACCCAGCACGGTGACCAGCACGCCCAGCAGCGGCACGGCTTCGGCCGAGGCGATGCGCAGCCAGGCCAGCGGCAACTGGCCGGGCGCCAGCAGGTCGGCCCCCCACAGCAGCAGCAAACCCGCATCGCGCGCCAGCGTCAACACAAACAGGGACGAGAACAAACCCATGAACAGCAGCCCCACCCAGGTCAGCACATCCGCCAGGGGCTGCCTGGCCACGCGCCCGGCCATCAGGCCCAGCGGCATTAGCAGCGCGGACAGTACCAGGCCGATGATGAGCAGCCACTGGACCAGGGGAAGGGCCTGCAGCCCGGGAACAAGGCGTGCGCCAATGTAAACATGGAGCAGCGCGGTTACAAGCGCCAGCGGCAGGAAGTTCATGAACAGGGTTCCGGTAATGAGCACAGCATATGGGTGTGAGCCGCATGCATTCAATGCCGGCGCGGCTTTTTGCGACGGACGGCCGGGGCGCACCAAGGCCGTGCACACGGCCGACAAGCGTTTCATGCGCTCACAAGTGCGACAAAGCGTGCGGCTGAATCCAGCACTTCGCGCGCTACCCTCGGCCATCTTTTCTTTTGCCGCTCCGCCAGCCGGCTTCCTCTGCCCATGCGCCTATGACCGTCGCCCTCCAGGCCACCACTCCCGCCACCTTTGAAATCAAAAGCGCCAACCTGCCCCTGGTGGCCTTGCTGCTCAAGTCCACCGACCTCGTCGCCCTGGCACGTGAACTCGAAGCGCGCTTCGGCGACATTCCCGACTTCTTCGACCAGGATGCGCTGATGGTCGACCTCTCGCCCTTGCCCGAAGCGGCCGGCGACATCGACTTTCCCGCCCTCATCAGCCTGCTGGGCAGCTACCAGCTGGTGCCCCTCACGGCCAAGGGCGGCAGCCCCGCGCAAATGGCCGCGGCGCTGCAGGCCGGCCTGTTGCCCGTGCCCGATGCGCACCTGGTGGCGCCCCGGCCCACGGTCACAACGCCGCCCGCGCCCGCACCTGTTGCCCCCGTTGCCCCGGTGCCCGCCCCATCACTGGGCGCCCTGGTCGTCGACAAGCCGCTGCGCTCCGGCCAGCAGGTCTATGCGCGCGGCCGCGACCTGGTGGTGCTGGCCATGGTCAACGCCGGCGCCGAAGTCATTGCCGACGGCCACATCCATGTCTATGCGCCACTGCGCGGCAAGGCCATGGCCGGCGCCCGCGGCAACACCGAGGCGCGCATCTTCTCGCTGGCGCTCGAGGCCGAACTGCTGTCGATTGCCGGCGTCTACCGCACCAGCGAACACCCGCTGCCGCCCGGCATGGCCGGCAAGCCAACCCAGGTGCGGCTGGTGCCTGGCGATGAAGGCGACAAGCTGGTCATGAACGTAATGGCTGCTTAGCCAAGCGCGTCAGTCCCTCTCCTTATTTCTCTCTTCTCCCGTTTCCAAGGAAATTCAAGCATGGCAAAAATCATTGTGGTCACCTCCGGCAAGGGCGGCGTGGGCAAAACCACCACCAGCGCCAGCTTTGCCACCGGCCTGGCGCTGCGCGGCCATAAAACCGCCGTCATCGACTTCGACGTCGGCCTGCGCAACCTGGACCTCATCATGGGCTGCGAACGCCGCGTGGTCTACGACCTCATCAACGTCATCCAGGGCGAAGCCACGCTGAACCAGGCCTTGATCAAAGACAAGCAATGCCACAACCTGTTCGTGCTGGCCGCCTCGCAAACCCGCGACAAGGACGCGCTGACCAAAAGCGGCGTCGAGAAGGTGCTCAAAGACCTGGGCGAGATGGACTTTGAATACATCGTCTGCGACTCCCCCGCCGGCATCGAGACCGGCGCCCTGATGGCCATGCATTTTGCCGACGAGGCCCTGGTGGTCACCAACCCCGAGGTGTCCTCAGTGCGCGACTCCGACCGCATCCTGGGCATGCTCTCCAGCAAGACCCAGCGCGCGATCGCCGGCGGCGACCCCATCAAGGAACACCTCTTGATCACCCGCTACAACCCCGGCCGCGTCGACCAGGGCCAGATGCTTTCACTGGAAGACATCCAGGATATTTTGCGCATCAAGCTCATAGGCGTGATCCCCGAGTCCGAGTCCGTGCTACAGGCCTCCAACCAGGGCGTGCCGGCCGTGCACATGAACGGAAGCGATGTTTCCGAAGCCTACAAGGACGTGGTCGACCGCTTCCTCGGCGACAAGGACAAGCCCATGCGTTTTATCGACGCGCAAAAGCCGGGGCTGTTCAAGCGCTGGTTCGGGGGGAAGTAAACGATGGCGTCCTTCCTGTCCTTCCTGCTCGGCGAAAAGAAAAAAACCGCGAGTGTCGCCAAGGAAAGGCTGCAGATCATCCTGGCGCATGAGCGCACCGGCCGCAGCCCCAAGCCCGACTACCTGCCGGCACTGCAACGCGACCTGATCGCGGTGATCGCCAAATACATTCCCATCAATCCGGACCACATCAAGCTGCATCTGGAGCGGCAAGACAACCTTGATGTGCTGGAGGTGAAGATCGAGTTGCCGGATAAGAAGTGAGGCCGGATTTTTTTATCCGCAGATTTACGCAGATTTCGCAGATGAATACCAATGAAAAGCATCCAGAACCAGCTGGATGGCCTGTGTATGGAGACAAGTGAATCAGGTACAGACGCGTCGTGCTCAAGCGGCACCTGTCTGAAATCTGCGTAAATCTGCGTAAATCTGCGGATAAATTCAAACCCAACTACAGCTTGAGCTGCGCCGGCAAATACTTCGCCATCAAGTCCTCGTAATAAGGCTTGAGCTCCGCCAGCACCGGCGGCCGCTCATTCTTCGAATAAAGGTCGTAGGGGTTGAACTTCTGCACCCACGCCAGGTGCGCCCTATCCTGGGCATCGGTCAAATGCCCATACTCCCCTTCCCGGTGCCACGCATAAAACGAGTGGTAGCGAATCATGTACAGCGCCGGCAGCGGCAGGTAGGGCTTCATCAGCTGGTACAGATATTCGTCATGGCCCCATGACATGTGCACCGCGTCCAGCCCGCAGCCGGGGGTGTAGATGCCGTTCTCGCTGTTGTAGCGCGCATCGGCGCTGTCGGGGTTCAGCGCGAAGTACTCCGGGTACACAATGCGTTCCGAAAAACGGCAGCCCACCGGGAAGGTGTCGCCCACCACCGCCCATTGCGGCTCGCCGAACAGGCACAGTACCTTGCCCAGGTCGTGGATAAAACCCGTCAGCACAAACCAGTCGGGGTGGCCGTCGGCGCGTATCGCTTCGGCCGTCTGCAGCAGGTGGCTGATCTGCGGCAGCTCGATGTCCGGGTCGGACTCGTCGACCAGGGTGTTCAAAAATTCCAGCGCCGCCCAGGGCGTCATCTCGCGCTGCGAAAAACCCAGCCACTGGGCTTTTTTGGCCCGCACAAAGTCCAGCGTCTGGTGCTGGTGGTTGTTGCGGTAAAAGTTGCGCACCCTGTCCATGCCGGGCTGGGCGTAGTCGCGGTAGGCGGCGCGTTCGGGCTCGCCGGCCAGCAGGGCGGCTTGTACGGAAGGGCTGGCGGCGCTTGAGTGGGGCATGGCGGGGTTCATCATCACGCCATTGTAGGAAGCGCCCTCACTGCGTGCAAACCCGGCTGGCGGGCCGCGCCGCAGCGGCTATATTGGGCACCCCCGTGCACTGAAAGCCCCATTCATGCCACGCAAAGCCCCCTTACACGCGCCCTTACGGGCCCTCGCCGCCGGCCTGTTGCTGGGCCTGTGCACCCTCCTGGCCGGCCGGCCGGCTTTGGCGCAAGGCGCGGCAGCGCCGCGTGTGGTCGACATCCCCACCCGCCCCGGCGTCACCCAGCGCTTTGTCTATATCGCCCCCTCATCGGGCGCGCCCAAGGCCTCCGTCATCCTGATGGCCGGCGGCCATGGCGGCCTGCAGATCAACGAGGCGGGCGGCTTCGGCGGGGGCGGCGGTAACTTCCTGGTGCGCACGCGCCAGCAGTTCGCCGATGCGGGCCTGGCCGTCGCCGTCATCGACGCGCCTTCCGACAAACAGTCGCCGCCCTACCTCTCCGGCAACCGGCAAACGCCGGAACACCGCGCCGACGTGCTGGCCCTTATCGCATGGCTGAAACAGCAATCCCCCGTGCCCGTATGGCTGGTCGGCACCAGCCGCGGCACCCAGTCGGCCGCCTACGTCGCCACCGAGGCCACACCGGCCCAGGGCGGCCCCGACGGCCTGGTGCTGACCTCCACCATCCTGACCGATCCCAAGGGCCGCGCCGTGCCCAAAATGCCGCTGGAAAAACTCGCCATCCCCGTGCTCGTGGTGCATCACGAACAAGACGGCTGCAAGGTCTGCGCTTTCAGCGACATGCCGATGTTGATGGAGAAGCTCGCCAAAACGCCCAAAGCCGAACTCATCAGCGTGAGCGGCGGCCAGAGCCGCGGCGACCCCTGCGAGGCCATGGCCTACCACGGCTTTAACGGGCTGGAGGCCGACGTGGTCGGCAAGATCACCCGCTGGGTGATCGCGGCAAAGCCTTAGGGGACCAAGGCAGCCTAGCTCTGCGCAGGCTTGCCCGGCGCTGCATCATCGGGGCTGCTGCCCACGGCCGCATGGTTGAGCGACAGGCTCACACCCGCGCGCTTCTCCGCTTTTTGCACCGTGTCCATCACATCCGGGTCCGGCGCCACACCCCAGGCCATGGCGGTGGTCAACACCACCAGCGAGGGGATGGCGCGCAAATAACGCGGGCGGAACAAAAAGTCGGCGATTTTCTTCATGGCTTGCCTCGGCAATAACTACAACAAGCCCTCGATGCTGCGCCGCGCAGCTTAGGCCTGTGCGTCCGCCAGGTTGCGCTATGTATCAAATTGCGCCAATCCCCATCCGGCGCGGCCCGGCGGCCGCCATCTTTACTTGCCGGCCTGGGGGCGGGCTAGGCCCTGCCGCGGCGCGACTGCAGCTGGTTGCTGCCGCCCACATGCGACTCCCGGTCGCTGCGGCTGTTGGCCGTGCGCTGGCCTTCGTTGCGCTGCGTGGGCTTTTGCTCGCCCACCTGGTTGAAGTCGTTCTCAACCTTGCCGCCGTGGCCCGAGGCTTTGGGATTCGTGGTGTTGTCTTGCACGCCGGCATCGCCGGCGGGGGTGGGCTGCTTGCTCGCGTTCTTGCCGGATCTTTTGGGCATGGAGGTCTCCTGGTCAGGTGGTTTGAAACAAGGTGAAGGTGTTGGCCCGGCACTTGTGCAAGCAGCCGGCCACCTCACCCGCGTAATCACCATTCTGGAAACCCCCAAACGCCGCGCGTGTCAGACAGCGCCCTGTACCCCCGCACGACAAGGCGACTCAGCCGGCTGAACCCCCGGCCGCCTCGTCCCAAAACATGGCCTCAATCTTGTGGCCATCCAGGTCGCGCACAAAGGCCCCGTAATACTGCGGCCCATACAGGTCACGCGGGCCAGGCGCGCCATCACCCTGGCCGCCCATCTCCAGCGCCTTGGCATAAAACGCATCGACCTGGGCCCTGGACACCGCCAGAAAACCAAAGTGCGAGCCATTGCCCACAACAGCCCTGCCCCCGTCATGCGGCACGCCCACCCAGAACTCCGGAAACGCCCGCCCAAAGGCCACAGCCCCCGGGTGCTCCATCATCACCTTGATCTCCAGCGTGGCCAGCACGGCCGTGTAGAAGGCCTTGGCGCGCTCGTAATCGTTGGTGCCCACGGAGACGTGGGACATGATGCTGGGGGGGAGATTGGGGGTGTCTGCCATTGCTTGTTCCTTGTTGATTGGAGGAAAAGCTTAGCGAGCCGGGTCACCACTGGCAACGAAAGCCCCGTATGAAAGAAAGATTATTGAAACGTCTAACCCTAACCTCTAATCAAAAACTGGGGTTGCGTCATTTGGCGTGGATTAACTAATATGCGAGCTTCCTCGTACGGAACCCCATTGGCATGTTGCACGCAAGTCGACCTGGGTGAGTACAGTGCTCTAAAACAAAGGTAAACGATATGCAAGCATTCGCCGTGGGCAAAGAGTACGCTCGTCAGCGATTGCTTGATTTTGTTGGTAGCCGCCAGGCCCAGTCAGGGGTGCTTTGGGGTCCAAAAGAACCAGGATGCATCATTTGCACATCGGGTGGACGGCATGGCAAGAAAGCCGGCTATTCCGATGAGTCTTTGCCCGACGGTAGCTGGTGGTACTTTGGCCAGGGCATGAATGGTGACCAGCAGCTGACGAATTCAGCCAACTCCAAGTTGGCCTCGCGACAGTTGTCTGTCTTGCTGTTTACCACTCGTGAGCCGACCGCCAAGGAAGTTGCGGCACAGGGGGGATACGGAAAGCTGTTTGGATATCGTGGCCTTTTCAACGTGGCGAATCACGAACCTTATATCCCTGCAACTGGAATAAGGGCCGGTAACCACCTCGTTCGTTTTCGTCTGGTGCCTGCCGAGGAAGGCGAAGAAGCAAGAGATGACGAGAACACCCTTCCACATGGGCTGGGCCCAAACGGACTGCAGGAGTGGTTAAGGGTGGCGACAAGCCAACCCGTACCTGTCGGGTTGGCCCTTGTTCAGTACTACCAGCGTTGTGCGCAGATCAGGCGCTATGCCAAGCTGCGTGCGCACGGAATCTGCGAAGGTTGCGGAACACAGGCCCCATTTACTGCTCAAGACGGGTCCCCGTTTTTAGAGGTCCATCACTTAGTTCGACTTGCTGACGACGGGCCCGATACGCCAGAAAATGTTGCGGCCCTGTGCCCAAACTGCCACCGTCGCGTACACCACGGTTCAGACCGCCTCGAGTTCAATGCTGGAATAGTCAGGTCAATCTTGGCAAAAGAGGATGGCCTACGCTGAAGCTTGCTCAAGCCCTGCGTATTTAGACATCAACGCCGACACCCCCGGCTTCGCACAACGCTGCAGCGCCAACAACACCCCATGATCAGGCCGCGCCACCCGATGCCGGCTACGCAAATCATCCTGGATCTGCCCCAGCAAGGAAGCCGCCATCTCCGCATCGGCCATGGCCCTGTGGGCGCGGCCAGCTTTGGGCAGGCGGTGGTAGTCAATCAGCACGCCTAACTTGTGGCTGGGGGCCTGGGGGTACAGCCTTCTGGCGACCAGCATGGTGCAGGCAAAGGGCTGGCTGACTGTCTTCTCCCCTGCTGCCAGGCTGAGTTCAGCTTCCCAGAAGCGGCGGTCAAAGGAGGCATTGTGGGCCACCATGGGGGCCTTGCCGACAAAGCGGCTCGCTTCGCGCATGACGGCCTCAGCCGCGGGCGCGGCGGCGACCATGGCGTTGCTGATGCCGGTGAGGCTCTCGATAAAGGACGGGATGTAGCGGCCCGCGTTCATGAGGCTCTGGAAGCGGTCGACGATGTTGCCGCTTTCCTGATCGACCAGCACGATGGCGATTTCGGTGGCGCGGTCGCCCATGGCCGGTGACAGGCCCGTGGTTTCAAAGTCGATGACGGCGATGCAACTCATGGTTGGCTGCTGATGCAAAGAAAAACACCATGACGTTCAGCACCTGCGAGAGGCTTGACGTTCATGGTGCGTGTTGCTTGCGGCCCGGTTTTCCCTGGGTGTTTGCCCGGGTCTGATTGCCGCTGCCGCTGCTGCTGCGGTTGGGCTATTTGTAAAACGACTCCACCTTGCCCTTGAGCTTGATCATCAGCGGGTTGCCCTTGCGGTCGACCTTGTTGCCGACGGGAACCTTGATCCAGCCTTCGCTGATGCAGTACTCGGCGACGTCAAAGCGCTCCTTGTCGTTAAAGCGTATGCCGACGTCGTGCTCAAAAATGGCCCTGACGAAATGCGGGCTGCGCTCGTCGGTAGAGAGGTGGTCGGGCAGCGCCGGGCGTTCACGGGTGGTCGCTGCTGCCGTGGTGGTTTCTTCAGTCATGGGTTTCAAAAGAGGCTGGTTGATCGTCGGCTTAAACGTCGATGTTGGCGGCGCGCAGCGCGTTCTGTTCAATGAACTCGCGGCGTGGCTCGACCTCGTCGCCCATCAGCATGGTGAAGACGCGGTCGGCTTCGATGGCGTCGTCGATCTGTACGCGCAGCAGGCGGCGCACGGTCGGGTCCATGGTGGTTTCCCAGAGCTGGGCGGGGTTCATCTCGCCCAGCCCTTTGTAGCGCTGGCGGGCGGTGGCGTTTTCAGCCTGACCTATCAACCAAGCCATGGCCTGGCGGAAGTCGCTGATTTTTTCTTCCTTCTGGCGCTCGCCTTCGCCGCGCATGACTTTGGCGCCTTCGCTGCTGATCAGGCCGCGGAAGGTGGCGGCCGCCTCGGCCAGGGTGGCGTAATCGGCGCCGTGCACAAAGTCCTGGGTGATGACGCTGCTCTTGACGTTGCCGTGGTGGCGGCGGCTGATGCGCAAAATGGGTTTGTCGTTGCGGGTGTCGAACTCGCCGGCCACTTCGGCGGGGGTGCCGGTGGTGTTGAGTTCGCGCAGCTTGGCCTGCAGGGCGATGGCTGAGACCTCAGCATCGGCCACCGTGTCGAGGTTGAGGCTCACGCCGTCGGCGATCGCGCGCAGGGCCTCGGCATCCATAAAGCCGCGCAGGCGGGCAATGACGGACTCGGCCAGCTGGTGCTTGCGCGCGAGCTCGGCCAGGGTGTCGCCGGTGAGGATGGATTTTTCGTCGGGGCCGACCTGGACGCTGGCATCTTTGAGCGCAATGCGCAGCAGGAAGCCGTCCAGGGCTGCCGTGTCCTTGAGGTACTGCTCTTCCTTGCCGGCCTTGACTTTGTAGAGCGGCGGCTGGGCGATGTAGATGTGGCCACGCTCGACGAGCTCGGGCATCTGGCGGTAAAAGAAGGTCAGCAGCAGGGTGCGGATGTGGGCGCCGTCAACGTCGGCGTCGGTCATGATGATGATGCGGTGGTAGCGCAGCTTGGCGACATTGAAGTCGTCGGTGCCGGCCGTGCCGCCGACGCCGCCGGCCTTGCCGATGCCGGTGCCCAGGGCGGTGATCAGCGTCAGGATTTCATTGCTGGTCAGCAGCTTTTCATAGCGGGCTTTCTCGACGTTGAGGATCTTGCCGCGCAGGGGCAGGATAGCCTGGAACTTGCGGTCACGGCCCTGTTTGGCGGAGCCGCCGGCGGAGTCACCCTCGACCAGGTAGATCTCGCACATGGCGGGGTCTTTTTCCTGGCAGTCGGCGAGCTTGCCGGGCAGGCCCATGCCGTCGAGCACGCCTTTGCGGCGGGTCATGTCGCGGGCCTTGCGGGCGGCTTCACGGGCGCGGGCGGCTTCGATGATCTTGCCAACGATGATCTTGGCATCGTTGGGGCGTTCCTGCAGGTAGTCGTGCAGCAAACGGCTGACGATGTCTTCGACCGGGCCGCGCACTTCGCTGGAAACGAGTTTGTCCTTGGTCTGGCTGCTGAACTTGGGCTCGGGCACCTTGACGCTGAGCACGCAGCACAGGCCTTCGCGCATGTCGTCGCCGGTGACTTCGACTTTCGCTTTTTTGGCGAGCTCGCTGTCGTCGATGTATTTGTTGATGACGCGGGTCATGGCGGCGCGCAGGCCTGTCAGGTGGGTGCCGCCGTCACGCTGGGGAATGTTGTTGGTGAAACACAGCACCTGTTCGCTGTAGCCGCTGTTCCACTGCATCGCGACTTCGACGCCGATGTTGGTGCCCTGGTCGCTCTGGCGGTCGCCCATGGCGGCAAACACATTGGGGTGCAGGACGGTCTTGCCCTTGTTGATGAACTCGACAAAACCCTTGACGCCGCCGGCGCCGGCGAAGTCGTCTTCCTTGCCGGTGCGCTCATCTTTCAGGCGAATGCGCACGCCGTTGTTCAGGAAGCTCAGCTCGCGCAGGCGCTTGCTGAGGATTTCGTAGTGGAAATCGTTGTTCTCTTTGAAGATCTCGGTGTCGGGCAGGAAGTGGACTTCGGTGCCGCGCTTGTCGGTATCGTCCATGACCTTCATGGGCGATACGTCGACGCCGTCGATGGTTTCCACAATGCGGTTCTGCACAAAGCCGCGCGAGAACTCCATGACATGGACCTTGCCGTCGCGGCGGATGGTCAGGCGCAGCATCTTGCTGAGCGCGTTGACGCAGCTCACGCCCACGCCGTGCAGGCCGCCGGAGACCTTGTAGCTGTTCTGGTTGAACTTGCCGCCGGCGTGCAGCTCGGTCAGGGCGATTTCGGCGGCCGAGCGTTTGGGCTCGTGCTTGTCGTCCATCTTGATGCCGGTGGGGATGCCGCGGCCGTTGTCGGTGACGCTGACGGAGTTGTCGGTGTGGATGGTGACGACGATGTCGTCGCAGTGGCCGGCCAGGGCTTCGTCGATGGAGTTGTCGACCACCTCGAAGACCAGGTGGTGCAGGCCAGTGCCGTCGGAGGTGTCGCCGATGTACATGCCGGGGCGTTTGCGCACGGCTTCCAGGCCTTCGAGGATCTGGATGGAGCCTTCACCATAGGCTTCGGACGCGCCGGCCTGGTTGGTGTCTATCTTGGGCTGGAAATTGGAGCTTTCCTCGGTGGCCGCGCCTTCGGACACATGCACCTGTTCGGCTTCGTTCACTTTGTTTTCTTCAGTCATATCCGGCTTCTTTTCCGATCTTTTTCTCGATCACTTCTCGAATAATCTTCGAATAACTTTCGAATCGTTTTCGAATTGCTTCGATTTCTTCAATCTCTTGAATGACCAAACCCGCGTGGGGCCGCGGGTCTGATGGGTGTTGGCGTCTGTTGGGCGCGCTAGATGCGCATGGGCATGACCACGTACTTGAAGGCCGAATCGTCGGGGATGGTCAGCAGCGCGGAGCTGTTGGAATCGGCCAGTTCGATCTTGACCATGTCCTGGTCCATATTGGCCAGCGCGTCGATCAGGTAGGTCACGTTGAAACCGATTTCGATGGCGTCGCCGCCATAGTCGATGTCGAGCTCGTCGACGGCTTCTTCCTGCTCGGCATTGTTGGAGGCCACGCGCAGGGTGCCGGGCTCGATGTTCAGGCGCACGCCCTTGAACTTCTCGCTGGTCAGGATGGCGGTGCGCTGCAGGCTGGCCAGCAGGGGCAGGCGGCCCAGGGTGATGATGTTTTTGTGGTTCTTGGGGATCACGCGGTTGTAGTCGGGGAACTTGCCCTCGACCAGCTTGGTGACGAACTCCATGCCTTCAAAGCTGAACTTGGCCTGGTTGCCTGCGAACTGCATCTCGATGGCGCCTTCTTTGTCGCTGAGCAGGCGCTGCATTTCGAGCACGGTCTTGCGCGGAAGGATGACTTCCTGCTTGGGCACTTCGACGTCGAGCATGGCCGAGGAGAAGGCCAGGCGGTGGCCGTCGGTGGCGACCAGGCTCAGCTGCTTGCCTTCGGCGACGAAGAGGATGCCGTTGAGGTAGTAGCGGATGTCGTGCACGGCCATGGCGAAGGAGACCTGGTTGAGCAGCTCCTTGAGCACTTTTTGCGGCACCGAGAACCCGGGGCCGAAGTTGGCGGCTTCCTGGACCAGGGGGAAGTCTTCGGCGGGCAGGGTTTGCAGCGTGAAGCGGCTTTTGCCACCCTTGAGGATCAGCTTGTTCTGCGAGGACTCGAGCGAGACGGTCTGGTCGCTGGGCATGGAACGCAGGATGTCGATGAGCTTGCGGGCACCCACGGTGGTGGTGAAGTTGCCGGTGTCGCCGTCGAGCTCGGCCGTGGTGCGGATCTGGATTTCAAGATCGCTGGTGGTCAGCTGCACCTGTGCGCCGGTTTTGCGGATCAGCACGTTGGCCAGAATCGGCAAGGTGTGCCTGCGCTCCACGATGCCGGCGACCGATTGCAGTACCGACAAAACTTTATCCTGGGTTGCTTTCAGAACGATCATGACTTCCTCTGTATATATCTTTAATTCTTTAATTCAAATTAGTAGTAGTAGATAAGGGGGACGCCCATCTGTGGATAGCGCCATTTTCCCCTTTTTGATCAACCACTTGGCGTTTGTTTAACCATGTGTCCAGATGCCGTGGAAGCCTGCTGCCGGATATGAACAACTTTCGATTGTCATCTGCTTCTGTGGATAAACCATGGGTTGTTCAAAAGTTGTCCCCAAACTTGTTGCGAAGGCCTTTCAGCCGGGGATTGGGCCTAAAAAACTGAGCGCTAAAGGATTCATTTCCCATATATATAGAGTGCTCTCAGCCTTTCAGGGTCTGTTCCAGCACATGCAGCTGCTGGTTGAGTTCGGTCATTTGCTGGCGCTCCGCGGACATCTTGCGCACGGCGTGCAGCACGGTGGTGTGGTCGCGCCCACCGAAGAGCTCGCCGATCTCGGGCAGGCTCTTCTGGGTCAGTTCCTTGGCCAGGTACATGGCGATCTGCCGCGGCCGGGCGATGCTGGCGGGCCGCTTCTTGGAATACATGTCGGCGACCTTGATCTTGTAATAGTCGGCGACGGTCTTCTGGATGTTCTCCACGCTGATCTGCCGGTTCTGGATGGACAGCAGGTCGCGCAAGGCCTCCCGGGCCAGCTGGATGGAGATTTCCTTGAGGTTGAAGCGCGAATAGGCCAGGATCTTGCGCAGCGCGCCTTCGAGCTCGCGCACGTTGGAGCGCACGTTCTTGGCGACGAAGAAGGCGACTTCCTCGGGCATGGAGGCGCCTTCGGCCTCGGCCTTGCGGATCAGGATGGCCACGCGCATTTCGAGCTCGGGCGGCTCGATGGCGACCGTGAGGCCGGAATCAAAGCGTGAGACCAGGCGTTCGTGGATGTCCGTCAAACCCTTGGGGTAAGTGTCGCTGGTCATCACGATGTGCGACTTTTTGGTCAGCAAGGCCTCGAAAGCGTTGAAAAACTCTTCCTGGGTGCGGTCCTTGTTGGCGAAGAACTGGACGTCGTCGATCAGCAGCAAATCCAGGGAGTGGTAGCGCTCCTTGAATTCATCAAAAGTCTTGCGCTGGTAAGCTTTAACCACATCTGAAACAAATTGTTCAGCGTGGATGTAGAGAACTTTGGCGGCGGGGTTGTCCACCAGCAGTTTGTTGCCGATGGCGTGCATCAAATGGGTCTTGCCCAGACCGACGCCGCCGTAGATAAAAAGCGGGTTGTAAAGCTGGCCCAGGCTGCTGGAGACATGCAGGGCGGCGGCCCGGCCCATGCGGTTGGCCGTGCCTTCAATCAGGGTGTCGAAGGTCAGTGCGCTGTTGAGCCGGTTTTTGAAAGGCGCACCGGCGGCTTCTTCGGGAACGCCCAGGCCGGCGGGCTCGGGGATATTCGAGCCCTCAAAGCTGCGAACCAGGGAATTCGATTTGACGGGAGCTTCACGAGGAGCAAGCGCTAACTCAAGCGCTATGGCCTGGCCGGAAATCTTCTCGAGCAGGGCCGAAATACGGCCGGCATACTGGGCGCGCACCCAGTCCAGCTTGAAGCGGTTGCCCACCAGAACGGTGACTTTGGAGAGGTCGGCCGCGACGTCAACCACCAGCGGACGGATCCAGGTGTTGAACTGCTGCTCGGGCAATTCCTGCGCCAAATGGTCGACGCAGCTTTGCCACAAGCCCTGGCTCAGGTTTTGGACGGATGCCTCACTCATGCTGGTTTTTGCCGGGTTGCCGGCCTGGCAGAAGGGGCCGGGCGGCGTGTCGCTGCTTGTGGATATTGTTAATTTTGAGCACCGGCAATTGTAGTCCGGGCGGGGAGTTATCCACAAAATAAATGCTCAGTGTTTCAACCTATTTTCGGGGCCGTTTCGGCGGGTATTGGCGGCCCCGCGGCGGCGCCTGGGAGGCAGCCGGGCGCTTCTCAGCCTTTACCGCCGATGAGTGGGCTAACTTGTTGCCAGCGTTGGGAAATCTGCGATAATCATGGGTTTCCCTGATTCGCAGCGGGTTTTATGCCTGTTTGCAGACTTGCAGAGTTGGTTGTGTTGTACGGCCACCAAGATCATTCGAATCGCCCAGGGGAAGAAGCTTTGTAGCTGACCGGCTAGCAAGCTAATAGGACCAGGACTCATCATGAAACGCACATACCAACCTTCCAAAGTCAAACGCGCCCGCACGCACGGCTTCCTGACGCGCATGAAAACGCGCGGCGGCCGCGCCGTGATCGCCGCGCGCCGCGCCAAGGGCCGCAAACGCCTGGCTGTCTAAGCCTCTCGTTTTTTGCTGGCCATCCGCAGTTTTCCGAACTGAGGCCTGGCGCTCGTGCAGCGGCTTCAAACCCGTTCCCAGTTCCAGGCAGTCCTTGCCGGCGCCATCGTTGCAAAAACAACGCACTTCGCATTGCACCGCAATGCGCTGGACGCCAGGCCGGTGCAAACCGAGTCCGGCGGCCCTGTTGACGCCCTTGCGGCGAGGTCGCTGTTCCCCATCCAGGACACCTGGCTTGGGGCCATGGTTCCCAAACGCTGGGCCAAACGGGCTGTCACGCGCAACGCCATCAAACGCCAGATCTACACCGTGAGCGCTGATTTTTCGCATCAGTACCCCCAGGCCGCTTATGTGGTCCGCTTGCGGCGTGATTTTTCGCGCACCGAATTTGTCAGCGCGAGCTCAGAGCCGCTCAAGCAGGCCGTGCGCGCCGAAGTCCAGGCCCTGATGCAGGCCGGAGCCAAAGCGCCATGAGCCCTGTGCCGGCCGCCATCGTCCGCTTGCCGCAAACGCTGTTGATAGGCCTGGTCAAAGGCTATCGCCTGCTGCTCAGCCCCTGGTTGGGCTCGGCCTGCCGCTTCGAGCCGACCTGTTCCGCATACTCTCTGGAGGCGCTGCAGCAGCACGGCGCCGCCGCCGGCAGCTACCTGACGCTGCGCCGCCTGGCCCGCTGCCACCCCTGGTGTGAGGGCGGGCACGATCCTGTACCGCCTGCCACGGCCGCCGCCGCGGGGCGGCCCTTCTCCCTCTTTTCCCGCCTGGCCACGCCTGTGGCCCCTACCCCTTCTAAAAAGACGCCGTCATGAACGACATCCGCCGCACCATCTTGTGGGTGATATTTGGTTTCTCCATGGTCCTCCTGTGGGACCAGTGGCAGGTTTTTAACGGCCACAAGGCGACCTTCTTCCCCTCCAGCACGCAGTCCGCCAAGGCGCCCGCCGCCGGAGCTTCCGCGCCGGCTGCCGGCGCCGCGGCTTCATCGGTGCCCGCGCCCCAGGCCGCGAATGCCGCCCCCGCCGCTCCGGGTACCGCGCCCACAGGCGCGCCGACGATCACGCCCGCAGCCGCAAAAGAGCGTGTGGTGGTGAATACCGACGTGCTCACGCTGACCTTTGACAGCGAAGGCGGCACCCTGGTGCACTCGGCTTTCGCCAAATACAAGGACGAAGCGCGCAAGGACAACGGCTTCGTGCTGCTCGATGAAAGCGCCAACCGCGTTTATGTGGCGCAGACCGGCCTGATCGGCAGCGGCAGCTTCCCCACGCACAAGACGCTGATGAAGGTCGTTCCCGGCGAGCGTTCGCTCAAGGACGGCCTCAATGAACTCGAAGTCAAGTTCGAGTCGGCCGACGTCGGTGGCGTCAAGCTGGTCAAGACCTATACCCTGAAGCGCGGCGCTTACGACATCGCGGTGCGCCATGACATCGTCAACACCGGCACGGCCGCCATTTCACCGCAGCTGTACATGCAGCTGGTGCGCGACGGCAACAAGCCGCCCGGAGAGTCTTCCTTCTATTCCACCTTCACCGGCCCGGCAATCTACACCGAAGCCAAGAAGTACCAGAAGGTCGAATTCAAGGACATTGAAAACAACAAGGTCGACGTCGAGAAGCAGGCGACCAACGGCTACGCCGCCATGGTGCAGCACTACTTTGCCTCGGCCTGGATCCTGGGCGACGGCATCAAGCGTGACCTGTTCTTCCGCAAGGTGGACACCAACCTCTACGCCGTCGGCATGATCACCTCGCTGGACAGCATCGCGCCCGGCGCGACCAAATCCATCGACTCGAAATTCTTCGTCGGCCCGCAGGAAGAAAAAACCCTGGAAGCCATCGCCCCCGGCCTGGAGCTGGTCAAGGACTACGGCTGGCTCACCATCCTGGCCAAGCCGCTGTACTGGCTGCTCGACAAGCTGCACGGCTTCATCCACAACTGGGGCTGGTCCATCGTGGCGCTGGTGCTGCTGCTGAAGGTCGCGTTCTATTGGCTCAATGCCAAGGCCTACGCCAGCATGGCCAAGATGAAGGCCATCAATCCCAAGATCATGGAGATGCGTGAGCGCCTGAAGGACAAGCCGCAGGAAATGCAGCAGGCGATGATGAAGATCTACCGCGAGGAAAAGGTCAATCCCATGGGCGGCTGCTTCCCCATCATGATCCAGATCCCGGTGTTCATCGCGCTGTACTGGGTGCTGCTGTCCAGCGTCGAAATGCGCAACGCGCCCTGGATAGGCTGGATCCACGATCTCTCGGCGCCGGACCCCTTCTTCATCCTGCCCATCGTGATGACGCTGACGACCATGCTGCAGACGGCGCTCAACCCCGCGCCGCCGGACCCGATGCAGGCCAAGCTGATGTGGTTCATGCCGCTGATCTTCAGCGTGATGTTCTTCTTCTTCCCGGCCGGCCTGGTGTTGTACTGGATCACCAACAACATCCTGTCCATCGCCCAGCAGTGGGTGATCAACACCCGCATGGGCGTGCCGCCGCAATTCAACCTGCCTAAATTCAACTAAGGCGGGGCGAAAAACAAAAATTGGGCCGCTTCGCGGCCCTTTTTCTTTGGAAGCTCACGAAGGCCTTGCCGCCGCGACCCAGCCAGGCCCGCCCATTGATTGCCGCTTAATATCTAGCACCATGCTGGCCCGACACCACGACCCCATAGTTGCCATCGCCACCGCGCCCGGCCGCGGTGCCGTGGGCATCGTGCGCGTTTCGGGCAAGCAGATTGCGCCGGTGATTGAAGCACTGTGCGGCCGTCCGCTGCAGCCGCGCCAGGCGACCTACCTGCCCTTTCGCGATGCGCAGGGCGCTGCCATAGACCAGGGACTGGCCCTGCATTTCCCCGCGCCCCATTCCTATACCGGCGAAGACGTGCTGGAGCTGCAGGCCCATGGCGGGCCCGTGGTGCTGCAGCTGCTGCTGGCCCGCTGCCTCGAGGCCGGCGCCGCGCTGGACCCCATCACCGGCCAGGCCGCACTGCCCCGGCTGCGTGTGGCGCAGCCCGGCGAATTCACCGAGCGCGCCTTCCTCAACGACAAGATAGACCTGGCGCAGGCCGAAGCCATCGCCGACCTGATTGACGCCAGCACCGAAACCGCGGCGCGCTCGGCCGCGCGCTCGATGTCGGGTGAGTTCTCCCTCGCGGTCAACACGCTGCTCGAGCAGCTGATCCACCTGCGCATGCTGGTGGAAGCCACGTTGGACTTCCCGGAAGAAGACATCGACTTCCTGCAAAAGGCCGATGCGCAAGGCCAGCTGGCGCGGCTGCAAACGACGCTGGCCGCCGTGATGCAGCGCGCCGTGCAGGGCGCGCTGCTGCGCGAAGGCATCAAGGTGGTGATCGCGGGCCAGCCCAATGCCGGCAAGAGCTCATTGCTCAACGCGCTGGCCGGCGCCGAACTCGCCATCGTCACGCCGATTGCCGGCACCACGCGCGACAAGGTGTCGCAGCTGATCCAGATCGAGGGCGTGCCCCTGCATGTGGTGGACACCGCCGGCCTGCGCGATGCGCTCGACGAGGTGGAAAAAATCGGCGTGGAACGCGCATGGGCCGAAATCGCCAGCGCCGACGCCGTGCTCTTCCTGCATGACCTGACCCGCCACACTGCTGACTACCTGGCCGCCGACGCGCACATCGCGCAGGTGCTGGGCCGCGAGCTGCCGCGCAACACGCCCGTCATCGATGTCTGGAACAAGTGCGATGCGGCCAGTGCGCAGGTGCTGGGCTCCATCAAGGGCGGCGTGCTGATCTCCGCCAAAACCGGTGCCGGTTTGCAGGACTTGCGCAGCCAGCTGCTGCAGGTCGCGGGCTGGCAGGCCGTGCCCGAAGGGGTGTTCATGGCGCGTGAACGCCATGTGCGCGCGCTGCGCCAGGTTGAAGAGCAGCTTGTGAAAGCCGGCATGCAACTTCAAGCGGCGCAGCCGGCGCTGGACCTGCTGGCCGAAGACTTGCGGCAGGCCCAGCTGCACCTGGGCGAGATCACCGGCGTGTTCACGCCGGACGACCTGTTGGGCGAAATTTTCTCGAGATTCTGTATTGGAAAGTAGTAAACAGGCGGCCGGCGAACGATGGGCGGGCGCTGTGCGCGGACCAGCGGTCGCAAACCCGCTCAAAGGGTTAAAAATGGCCTGTTCTCGAGGGGAAATTACAAATCGGACCACCCCTGTATCAGGTGTAAGTGGGCGTTAAGAGCCCTTGCTGCTGTTGTAGTGCGAAGGTATCTTCCGTTGCACTATGAACGCTCCACTCCCCGCCGCCATCCGTTTTGACATCCAGGGCCTGGCCCAGGCCATCCTGCATTGCCACGCCAGCGATGCCTTGCGCTGTCAATTCAACCAGCCGCATTGGGACATCCTGGCCAGCTACCTGCAGCCGTTTGCGCTGAACAGCGGCCAGGTGCTGATGGAGCAAGGCGCGCTGGACCGCACGCTGTACTTTGTGGAAAGCGGCACGCTCAGCGTTCACTACGAAGATGAAAAAGCACGTGTGCGCATGGCCCTGGTCGGCGCCGGCACCGTGCTCGGCGAAGGCGCATTCTTCTCGCACATGCCGCGCAGCGCCACGGTGCATGCCTCCACCCCATGCAAGCTCTGGTGCCTCACTCCCATGCGTTTCCTTGAACTGGCCAATCGCCACAGCCCCATCGCACTGGAGCTGACCATGGCCATGGGTTCTGTGATGGCCAAGCGCCTGTACAACCGGCCCAAACGCGTCGCGGTGACCTGAGGCGACATGTGGGTGCGCCACGGCGCGCACAGCAGTCATCAGACAAGGCTTCTTGTGAACTAAAGGTTTGCATGTACTGGCGACAAACCGGCAATGCTCGTGATTTTTTACCGTGCGGTGATGCGGGCGATTCGATAAAGTGATCGTTAAAGCTGCCGCCAAACAACAGCGGTCGTGGTTTGTGGGGATTGCTTACAGACTTCACACGCTGCATTGACGGAAAATTGCCTCATCCATTACAAGAACGCCGAACATGTCTTTTCTAAACTGGTTTTCCAGCAAGCCACAGGTCAAACCTTCCGCCTCTGTGGAAGAGCACAAGCGCGCCGCCGCAGCGCGTGACAAATCACCTCTCTCCGTCCCGGGCCGGTTGCCTGTTGAAGCCGCAACGCCCGGTGACGGCGCCAAGCTCAAGCGTCACGCGCGCCGCGAGCAGCTGTATGTCGCGATCCGCGAGTCCATGACGCGCTCCGGGGTGCTGTCCGCCAGCTACAAATTCAAGGTGCTTTCACTGGACCAGCGCGGCAATGAGTTCCTCGTCATGATGGACCTCGCCAAGGCCTTCGGCCGGCCCACGGAGCAGCTCGGAGAAATCGAGACGCTGATCATCCAGAATGCCAAGGCACGCTTCGAAATCACGGTGCCCGCGGTCTATTGGCGCATCGACGAAACGGCGGTGGTGGTCAAGCCAAAGCCCAGCACCCAGGACGCGCCACAAAGCGTGGCAGCTCCCGCTGCTGCCGTTGTTCCCGCGGCTCCCGAGGCGGCGGCCAAGCCCGCCAAGCCGGCTCACCGCTACGAACCCATACAGGCCGACGAAGTGGCCGCGTTCAAGCAGGCCTTGCTGGCTGCGTCCGCCCAGGGGCCGGCCGCCGCGCCCGAGAAGGGTGTCAAAGACACCAAAGACGTCAAGGATGCCAAGGACGCGGCCAAAGCCAAAGGCGGCCCGCGCTCCTACGCCTTGCTGACCGGCTTTGAGGACACGGAGATGCCGGATTCGCCGTCCTCGCCGGCGCTCAGCAGCACCCAGTACGGCGACCTGATCTAGGCGCCTGACTGCGCCGGGCGGCGCTCAGTGCCCGGCGAAATCAATCAGCGTGAACAAGGGCAGGCCCGCGGCCTGCAGCTTCACCGATCCGCCCAGTTCGGGCAAATCCACAATCGCCGCGCCCTCGGTCACGGTCGCGCCCAGCTTCTCGAGCAGCTTCTTGCCGGCCATCATGGTGCCGCCCGTGGCGATCAGGTCGTCGATCAGCAAGACCCTGTCGCCCTGCTTGACGGCGTCGGTATGCAGCTCCACGGTGGCGCTGCCGTACTCCAGCTCATAGGTTTCCTGCACCGTGGTGAAGGGCAGCTTGCCCTTTTTGCGGATAGGCACAAAGCCGACGTTGAGCTCATAGGCCACCACCGCGCCCAGGATGAAGCCGCGCGCGTCGAGGCCGGCCACCACGTCGGGGCGCAAGGCCGGGTCCATGTAGCGGTGCACGAACGCGTCGATGAGAACGCGAAAGACCTTGGGGTTTTGCAGCAGCGGCGTGATGTCGCGAAACTGCACGCCCGGCGCGGGCCAGTCCGGCACGGTGCGGATATGGTTACGCAAATACTGGCTGATGGACTGGTGCTGGAGGCTATGAAGGTCTGGCATGGTGCGTCGTGCAGATAGGGTGCGCGGGTGGGGTGCGCGTATTGTGCGCCCGGCAGGCGCAAAACGCGTCAGCCCGGCGCGCCGGCGGGACTGGTGGGGTTGGGTTTGGCCGGCCGGCCGCGCAGCAGTTTTTCTTCGGCCATGGCCAGCGCTTCGGGCTTGCCCGAGAGCACCAGCGTGTCGCCGCCTTCCAGCAGGGTTTCCGCCTGCGCGGCCACGGCCTTGCCGTTGCCGCGGCGCAGGCTCACCACGCGCACGCCGCCGGCTTCCAGGGCCATGGCGCCCAGGGGCTTGCCCAGGGACTTGATGCCCAGCGGCAGCGTGACGTTGGACAGCCGCTCCTGCTCCAGCTCGTTGACCGTGTCGTCGTCGGCGCCGCGAAAGTAACCGCGCAGCAGGTTGTAGCGCGCGTCGCGCTGGTCCTGCACCACGCGGATCACGCGGCGCATGGGCACGCCCACCAGTGCGAGCGCGTGGCTGGCGAGCATCAGGCTGCCTTCTATGGCTTCGGGCACGACCTCGGTGGCGCCGGCCGCCTGCAGCTTTTCCAGGTCGTGGTCGTCCACGGTGCGCACGATGACCGGCACCGTGGGCGCATGGGCGCGCGTATTGGCCAGCACCTTGAGGGCGCTGGCCGTGTCCAGGTATGTAATGACGACCGCGCTGGCGCGCGCCAGGCCCGCGGCCATCAGGGCCTGCAGGCGCACTGCATCACCGAACACCACGGAGTCGCCCGCGGCGGCGGCCTGCCGCACGCGGTCGGGGTCCAGGTCCAGCGCCATGTACTGGATGCCTTCGCGCTCCAGCATGTGGCCCAGGTTCTGGCCGCAGCGGCCGTAGCCGCAGATGATCACGTGTTTGTTGGCGTTGATGGATTTGCGCGCGATGGTGGTCATCTGCAGCGACTGCTGCAGCCATTCGCTGGACACCAGCTTCATCACGATGCGGTTGCTGTACATGATGATGAAGGGCGTGGCGAGCATGGACAGCACCATGCTGGCCAGGATGGGGTTCAGCAGGGCTGGCGGCACCAGGCGGTTCTGCTGGGCCAGCGTGAGCAGCACAAAACCGAACTCGCCGGCCTGCGCCAGGTACAGGCCCGTGCGCAGCGACACGCCGGCGGTCGCGCCCAGCGAACGGGCCAGCGCCGTGACCAGCACCAGCTTGAAAAAGACGGGCAGCGTCATCAGCAGCAGCACCAGGGGCCAGCGCTCCAGCACCAGGCGCCAGTCCAGCAGCATGCCTATGCTGATGAAGAACAGGCCCAGCAGCACGTCGTGGAAAGGCCGGATGTCGGTCTCGACCTGGTGCTTGTATTCGGTTTCCGAGATCAGCATGCCGGCGATGAAGGCGCCCAGCGCCAGGCTCAGCCCTGCCCGTTCGGTCAGCCATGCCAGCGCCAGCGTGACCAGCAGCAGGTTCAGGACGAACAATTCTTCGCTCTTGCGCCGCGCCACGATGGTGAGCCACCAGCGCATGATGCGTTGCCCGCCCGTCAGCAGCAGGCCCACCAGGGCGGCCGCCTTGAGCGCGGCGATGGCCAGTGCCATGAGCAGCGCGTCGGCGGGCGCGCCCAGCGCCGGGATCAGCACCAGCAGCGGCACCACGGCCAGATCCTGGAACAGCAGCACGCCCATGATGCGCTTGCCGTGCTCGGACTCCAGCTCGAGCCGCTCCGACAGCAGCTTGACGACGATGGCGGTGCTGCTCATGGCGATCGCGCCGGACAGCGCCAGCGCGGTCTGCCAGCCCATGGTCCACAGGCTGGGCGCCATGCTGGCCAGGAACAGCGAACCCACCGTGGCCAGCACGATGGTGAGCGCCACCTGCAGCAGCCCCAGGCCGAACACGTGGCGCCGCATGGAGCGCAGCTTGGGCAGGTTGAATTCGAGCCCGATCACGAACATCAGGAAGACCACGCCGAACTCGCCCAGGTGCCGAACGCCGTCCGAATTTTGCGCCAGCGCCAGCGCGTTGGGGCCAATGATCACGCCCACCGCGAGGTAGCCCAGCATGGGCGGCAGCTTGAGCGAGCGGCACGCGACCACACCCAGCACCGCGGCCAGCAGGTACAGCAGGGTCAGTTCAAGCGCGCTCATGCTTCGATGGTAGCCGAGGAAGCCGCGCCGGCATGAGCCTTTGTGCGCCTCTATAGAATGCAGCCATGAGTGCAGACCCCGTGAAATTTGATGCCGAGCAGGTGCTGAGCCTGGCCCGCAAGACCTTTGAGATAGAAGCCGCCGCCGTACTGGGCCTGGCGCAGCGCCTGAACGGCGAGTTTGCCCGGGCGGTGGAGCTGATGCTGGCCTGCCGGGGCCGTGTGGTGGTGATGGGCATGGGCAAAAGCGGCCACATAGGCCGCAAGATCGCGGCCACGCTGGCCTCCACCGGTACCCCTGCCATGTTTGTGCACCCGGCCGAAGCCAGCCATGGCGACCTGGGCATGATCACCGGCCAGGACGTCGTGCTGGCGATTTCCAACAGCGGCGAAAGCGAAGAACTCACGGTGATCCTGCCGGTGCTGAGCCGCCAGGGTGTGCCCCTGATCGCCATCACCGGCGGCGCCCAGTCCGCGCTGGCGCGCCATGCGCGTGTCACGCTCGACAGCAGTGTCGCGCTGGAGGCCTGCCCACTCAACCTGGCACCGACCGCCAGCACCACCGCGCAGCTTGCCATGGGGGACGCGCTGGCCGTCGCGCTGCTCGACGTGCGCGGCTTCCGGGAAGAAGACTTTGCCCGCTCGCACCCCGGCGGCGCGCTGGGCCGCAAGCTGCTCACGCATGTCAGCGACGTGATGCGCAGCGGCGACGCCGTGCCGCAGGTGCGGGCCGACACAGGTTTTAGCGACCTCATGCGCGAGATGAGCGCCAAGGGGCTGGGCGCTTCCGCGGTGGTCGACGATGCGCGGCGCGTACTCGGGATTTTTACCGACGGCGATTTGCGCCGCCTGGTCGAAAAAGGCGTGGACCTGCGCAGCAGCAAGGCCGGCGACGTGATGCACGCCAACCCACGCACCGTGCGGGCGGATTCGCTGGCGGTGGAAGCGGCCGCGCTGATGGAGCAATACCGCATCACCAGCGTGCTGGTGGTCGACGAGGCCGGTGTGCTGTGCGGCGCGCTCAATTCCAACGATTTGATGCGTGCAAAAGTCATCTGATTGTTTCTTCATCCCCCTTTGACCCCACACATGCAACAAGCTGCCCCCGCCCTGAACTTCGCCCCTGAACTGTTGCTGCGCGCCCAGGGAGTCAAGGTGGTGTTTTTCGACGTGGACGGTGTGCTGACCGACGGCGGCTTGTATTTTTCCGAATATCCCGAGGGCCATGCCCTGGCCCAGGCCAGCGGCGGCTACCGCGCCTCAGGCGAAATCATCAAACGTTTCAATACCCTGGACGGCCACGGCCTGAAGCTGCTGCAGCGCGCCGGCATCACCCCCGTGGTGATCACCGGGCGGGACAGCGACGTGCTGCGCGCGCGCCTGCAGGCGCTGGGCGTCACGCATGCGCATTTCGGCACGGAAGACAAACGCCCCGCGGCTGAGATTACCCTGCAGGCGCTGGGCCTGGACTGGTCCGCGGCCGCCGCCATGGGCGACGACTGGCCGGACCTGCCGGTGATGTCCCGGGTGGCGGTCAGCTGCGCGCCTTCCAATGCGCACCTCGAAGTCCGGGCGCAGGCCCACCATGTCACGCAGGCGCCGGGCGGCCACGGCGCGGCGCGCGAGTTTTGCGACCTGCTGCTGGTCGCCTGCGGGCGCTATGCGGAGTTGCTGCGGGAATACCGCCAATGACGACCGCGACACAGGGCCAGGACACCGGCCGCGCCGGCGCGCGCTCCCCGCTCAGGAGGGCATGGCGCGGCTTTTTGCGTGTGTGGGACAGCATGTCCATCTACATGCCCTTGCTGATGATGGGCGCGCTGGCGCTGGGCACCTACTGGCTGGTGCGCAATACACCCATCTTCAGCACATCCGAAGCGACCCGGGAAACAAGCCACGACATCGACTATTTCATGCGCAAGTTCACCGTCAAGACCTTTGACGAAAACGGGCAGCTCAAGAGCGAGATCTACGGCATTGAGGCCCGGCATTTCCCCGACACCGATATTCTCGAGATCGACCAGGCGCGGATTCGCAGCATCCGCCCCGACGGCCGTGTGACCACCGCCACGGCGAATCGGGCTTACTCCAACGGCGATGGCTCGGAAGTGCAGCTGACCGGCAACGCGCGGGTGATCAGGGATGCCAGCAAGGACGCCAGCGGCAAGGAAACGCCGCGCATGGAGTTCCGCGGTGAGTTCCTGCATGCCTTCCTGAACGATGAGCGCGTGAAATCCCACAAGCCCGTACTGCTGATTCGCGGCACCGACCAGTTTGTCGGCGACACCTTCGCTTATGACAACCTGGACCAGGTGGCCGACCTCAAAGGCCGCGTCCACGGCATTCTGGTGCCCCGCTCTGCCGCCAGCGCCGCCGGCCTTCCCACATTGACCTTGCCGGCGGCACCGGCGCCGGCAAGCCCCGCCAAACCGGTCACGCCTTAGCGACCGACTTTTTCAACGGCCGCCCATGTCCCGACTCGTATTCATTACCGGCGCGTCCAGCGGCATAGGCCAGGCGCTGGCCATGCGCTTTTATTCGGCGGGCTACCGGCTGGCGCTGGCCGCGCGCCGCACGGCCGAGGTCCAGGCCTGGGCCGAGGCCAACAGCCTCAGCGCGGGCCGCTACCAGGTCTATGGCGCCGACGTGGCCGATACCGACAGCATCGTCGCGGCCGGCCAGGCCTGTGTCGCGGCGCAGGGCGTGCCCGACGTCGTGATCGCCAACGCAGGCATCAGCATAGGCATGGACACCGCCGTGCGGTCGGACCTGGACGTGATGGCACAGACCTTTGCCACCAACAACACCGGCGTGGCCGCCACCTTCCATCCCTTCATCGCCGGCATGGTGACGCGCGGCACCGGCACCCTGGTGGGCATAGGCAGCGTGGCCGGCATACGCGGCCTGCCCGGCCATGGCGCTTACTGCGCCAGCAAGGCGGCGGTCATCGCGTATTGCGAAAGCCTGCGCGGCGAGTTGCGTCCCAGCGGTGTGAAAGTGGTGACCATCTGCCCCGGCTACATCGATACGCCGCTGACCCGCGAAAACCGATACCCCATGCCTTTTTTGATGAAGGTGGATGCGTTTGCCGACAAGGCGTTCTCGACCATTCATGCCGGGCACAGCTATCGCGTGATTCCCTGGCAGATGGGTGTGGTGGCCAAGCTGCTGCGCGTGTTGCCCAATGTGCTGTTTGACAAGGCCGTGTCCGGGCGCGCGCGCAAGCATCGCCAGGGTGAGCGCTGACACCTCGCTTTTTTCGGGGTCGAAAAGCAAAAAGGCTTCAAAACCGAAGTCTTGAAGCCTTTTTAGCGCTCTTCAGCCGGGGCTGAAGAGAGGGGGTTCACAGGGCTTAGTAGCCGCCGCGTCCGCCACCACCGCCGCCGCCGGAACGGCCACCGCCGCTACCGCCGCCGCCGTAGGGGCTACGGAAACCGCCGTCGCTGCCGCCGCCGCCGGAGCGGCCACCGCCGCCGTAACCGCCGCCGCCACCACCACCGTAGCCGCCACCACCACCGCCGCCGAAGCCGCCGCTACGTGGGGGACGTGCTTCCATCGGACGTGCTTCGTTCACGACAACGCTGCGGCCGCCCAGAGGCTGGCCGTTCATGCCGTTGATGGCTGCCTGGGCTTCTGCATCGCTGCCCATTTCGACAAAGCCAAAGCCTTTGGAGCGACCGGTGTCGCGTTCCATCATGACTTTAGCGCTGGTGACAGCGCCGAATTGGCCAAAAGATTGTTGCAGGTCTTCGTCACGCACCGAGTAAGGCAGGTTGCCGACGTATAGTTTGTTGCCCATGAAGGGACTCCTCTAAAACACAAAAACAAAAGCGATGGGGTCCCGAAAGCACAACAAATCTTGATACGTACCGCTGTAGCGCGCGAAACTGACCGATCACCTAACGTGTGCGAATGCTGACACTCGCACCGGCATATTATGCTTCACTAATCCAAAACACAATCCACTAGCGTTACTACCTAGGCCCCGGCAGCCCGCATGAACAGGGGCTTTCAAGGCTCGTGGGCAAGCGGCTGGCGCAAAGCATTCCCCCGTCATGAGGTGCGGCAATGGCAAACGCGCCAGCGAAAAAATGAAGCATAAAGACTACCGCCCTTCGCGCGTCACCCAAAAAAACGATTTCCGCATTTCAGATTGAAAAATCAATCTTTAACTGATTTACAAGATAAGTTAGTGCCTACATTGAAAATATGGGTGTAATAAAAACCAGTAGCAGCCTGGTTTTTGATGTGCCTGCGCTCGCCGCGGCTTGTGGCCGCGGCGCAGCTCGCCTGAGCCGCGCCTGGGATGCGTAGCGCCAGCGCACCTTGTTCCAACTCCATGGAAATAGTTACACAAAATTGCATTCAGAAAGCGCGCATTTCCTGCAGTTTGCATGCTGCGCGGGTTCGAGGCGGGCGTACCAAACGCGGCCTCGGGGCCTTATTTCGATGAATTGTCTTCCGCTGGTCCTGTCCCGCCCTGCTCGGCGCCGCCGTAATGGCGCCAGCGTTTCATCGCGGCGCGCATGGTGAGGACCTGATTTTCAAACTTTGGGCAGGCGTCACAGGCCAGAAGGTGCAGCTTGAGCGCGACATGGTCGGGCAAATTGAGCGCGCGGTCTTCCCGCGCAATCAGCAACGCGGCAGCCTCACGGCAAGTGCGTCTTAACAGGGCAATGTTGGGTTTCACGTGAGGACGGGCGTATCAAGCGCTTTGTTTGCCAAACCAGTGGATATTCAGGCACTCCTGTAGCCGCAACCGCGCACGGTGCAGCTGCACATACAGGTTGGTCGGCGTCAACGAGAGTTCCTTACAGACTTCCTGTGAAGACAGCTCCAGCCATTCGCGCATCAGGAACAGCCGGCCCAGCGCCGGCGGCAGGCGCTCCATGCAGGCGTCCAGCACCTGGAAGAACTGCGCTTGCTGCAGAGTCTGGTCGGGGCTGCCCCAGTCATTGGGCGCTTCCATGAAGTGGCCGTCGGCCTTGAAGGACAGCCGGTCGAGCTCGTCACCCTCCTCGTCGGCCTGCGCATCGGGCACGGCCACCAGGCGGGCATTGCTGCGGATCAGGTCGATGACCTTGTGCTTGAGGATGCCGACCAGCCAGGTCTTGAGCTGCGAACGGTTGCCGAAAGACTGCGGCTTGGACAGGGCCGCCAGCAGGGTTTCCGAGACCGCGTCCTCCGCCCATTCGTCATTGCGCAGCTGAAGCCGCGCAAAGCGCAGGAGGTAAAGCCGGTGCTCGACCAGCTGCTCTTCAAAAGTAGGCATGGCCAGGAGTCTAGCGGCATGCCGCCGCGCCGCAATAAAAATTTCGAGGAAATGCGTAAGGACTGAGGCCGGATTGCGACTACTGCCAAATACATCACTACCGAGGACATCATCATGGGCCCCACTGAATACACACCGGTACAGCAAACCGCTTGCCATCGACCCAACGCGTTTTATCGGCGGGCCCTGTTGCTGTCGTGCGCTGCCTTGATGTTCATGGCATCGGCCTCCGCACAAACCGCGGCCGCACCTGCGGCGGCGCCTGTCACTACGCCGCAAATCGAGGGCAAAACAATTGATGGAGCGTCCTTCAAGCTGTCTTCCCTCAAAGGCAAGGTGGTGCTGGTGATGTTCTGGTCAACCGGCTGCGCGGTGTGCCGCGACAAGATGCCGGAGCTGCGAAACAACTATGAGGGCTGGGCCGGCAAGCCCTTTGAGCTGGTCGCCGTCAACACCGACACGCGCATGCAGGACCTCATGGAGTATGAGCGCATCATTTCCCGCACGGTCCCCTTGAAGCAGCGCTTCGTGCAGCTCTGGACGGGAGACGGCGGCTACAAGGACAACGTCGGCAAGTCTGCGCAGTTGCCGGCCGCATTCCTCGTCGACAAGAGCGGAAAGGTGGTCGAGCGTTATGTGGGCCGCATTCCCCCTGAAGCCTGGGACCGCATCGCCGACTTGCTGTAGTAAGGCAAGCGTGGACACGGCTCCCGGTCACGCGCGCAAAAAAATTTGAAAGCTGCGTAAGAAAAACGAAGCGCCCCAGACTAATTCGCAACCACACAGAAAAACCTCTGCGGTGGTTGTTATTCAACTTTCACAACCCACGAATCAACAGGAGTCTTCACCATGAACCAACGCGCCATGATTGCCGCAGCTGCAGCTTCCCTGCTGTCCACCATGCTGGTCGCCACGCCCGCTGTCGCCCAGGAAAAAGAAAAATGCTACGGCATCACCACCGCCGGCCAGAACGACTGCGCCAACCTGAGCGGCACGCACTCCTGCGCAGGCCAGTCCAAGGTCAGCGCCGATGCCAACGAATGGAAGTATGTGGCCAAGGGCACGTGCGCCAGCATGAAGGGCATGACCGCGGAACAGGCCAAGATGAAGGCCATGGAAAAGAAGAGCTGAGCGCGCACCTTTCCATAGAGCTTAAACAAGGTGGGACGCGCCGGGAGGCCGCCCCACCTTCCTGAAAACTTCAACACCACGCCCGTCACGCTACTCGCCGCATCCATCATGTCCCTCTCACACCACGCGGATCACGCTCCCTGCGGCATTGGCTGGCGGCATCCCCATTACGGCGAATTGCTGGAGTCATTGCCGGGCCTTGATTTCATCGAGGTCCATTCCGAGAATTTTTTTGCCGAAGGCGGTGCCGGGCTGGCCGTTCTGGGCCAGGCACGCGAACATTATCCCGTCAGCCTGCACGGCGTGGGACTGGGGCTGGGTTCGGCCTGCGGCATCGACACCTGGCACCTGGACCAGCTGGCCCGCCTTGTCGAACGCATCGAGCCGGTTCGTGTCTCCGACCATGCCTGCTTTGCGCGAGGCACGGCGGCTGGCCGCCAGATCCACGCGGCGGACCTGCTGCCCATCGCTTTCAACAGCGTCACACTGGATGTGATGTGCGCCAACGTGCAGCGCGTCCAGGACAGGCTGAAGCGGCAACTGCTGGTGGAGAACCTGTCGGCCTACCTTTGCTTCAACAGTTCAGACCGCGACGAAACCACATTCCTGCGCGAACTCGTGCAGCGCACGGGCTGCGGCTTGCTGGTCGATGTAAACAACATCTATGTCAACGCGCTCAACGCACGCCTTGCCGGCAGCATGGCCGATCCGCGGGTCGCCTGCCTTGAATGGCTGGACCGGATTGCACAGGGCAGCGTGGGCGAACTTCACCTGGCCGGCCACCGCGACAACGGGGATATCGTGATTGACGACCATGGCAGCCGTGTGTGTGCCGACGTCTGGGAGATCTACCGCCACGCGCAGAAGCGCTTTGGCGGCGTAGCGGCACTGGTGGAATGGGACACAGACATTCCGCCGTTGGCCGTTTTGCACGAGGAAGCCACCCGTGCGCGAAATATCGCGATCCCTGTTCCCCAGGCGGTGGCCGCATGAGCGCCGCCGCGATGCTGGCGCAGGAACAGCAAGCGCTGCTATACGCCCTGACCAGCGGGCACGACGACAGCGATCTCTGGCCCCGCCTGCAATTTGCCGGCGGGCAGGCGACCATCGCGCGCCGCGGCCTGCAGGCTTATCAGGCCAACGGGCTCGCGCTGGCGGAGCGTGCGCTGGGCGCCGCCTATCCTGTGCTGGCGCAGCTGATCGGTGACGAAAGCTTTGCCCCGCTCGCACGGTATTTCTGGCGGCACCATCCGCCTTGCCGCGGGGACATCGCGCAGTGGGGAGAGGGCCTTGCCGCTTTCCTGGAAGCATCACCGCAGCTTGCGGACGATCCTTACCTGGGCGATGTCGCCCGCATTGAATGGGCGCTGCACCAGGCCGCCACGGCGGCTGATGTACAGCCGGATCCGCACTCTTTTGCCCTGCTTTCAACAGGCGACCCCGCGCAAGTCACGCTGACGCTGGGCGCCGCGGTTTTTTTGCTGGCAAGCCTCCATCCGGCGGCCAGCATCGTCAATGCCCACCTGCGAGGTGAGCCCTCGCTGGCCGATGCGGCCGCCTTGCTGCGCGACGGCATGGCGGAACATGCGCTGGTCTGGCGGCAAGGCTTCAGACCGCGCGTGCGCGCCATCACGGCTGCCGAGCATGCGTTTCTGGCCGCGCTGCAGAACGCAAACTCACTGGACGATGCGCTAGTGCGAGCTGCGGAATGCGCGAGCTGCGATACACCTGAATCGGCAGCCGCATTCAGTTTCGACCAATGGCTGGGGCGGGCTGCCCAGGACGGCCTTGTCACCGGCGCGCGCCTGTTGAACGCCGCAGCCTTTGAGGCGGCACCTGCGGCCGAACCCAACGCTTCCAACCTTCACGATCACCCGGAGAAACACCCATGAACACCATCCATACCGTACACGCAAATCCGCCGGGGCTCTGGCAACGCGGCCATGACCTTTGGTGCCTGCTGACCCGCTCGCTGGATTCGCTTCAGCCTCTGGCTGCTCTGCTCGCCCGGCTTTACATTGCCCAGGTGTTCTTCCTCTCGGGCTTGACCAAGCTGCGCGACTGGGAGACCACCGTGGCCCTTTTCACCGACGAATACAAGGTGCCCTTGTTGCCTCCCGCCCTGGCTGCGGCGATGGGCACTGCCGGCGAGATCGCCTTGCCGGTGCTGCTGGTGCTGGGCCTGGGCGGGCGCTTCTCGCCCCTGGGCCTCTTTGTGGTGAACACCGTGGCGGTCATTTCGCTCGGCGAGATTGCGCCGGCGGCCTTGCAGCAGCACATATTCTGGGGATCACTGCTCGCGGGGCTGGCCATCTACGGCCTGGGCCCGTGGTCGCTGGACCGCTGGCTGGCGCCGCGCCTGCGGCGGCTTTTCTAACACCTACCAGTTGACCTCTCGGTCCGGCGTCGCGCCAATGCGGTGGACGGACAGGTCCGCGCCTTCAAATTCTTCTTCCTGACTCAGGCGCAAGCCCATGGCGGCCTTGAGGGTGCTGTAAACCGCAAAGCCCGCCAGCAGCGCCCAGGCCACGCCCATGGCGCTGCCTATGAACTGCGCACCCAGGCTCACGCCGCCCAAGCCACCCAGTGCCTGGCTGCCGAAAATGCCGGCCGCGATGCCGCCCCACAGGCCGCACAGGCCGTGCAGCGGCCATACGCCCAGCACGTCGTCGACCTTCCATTTGTTCTGCGTCAGCGTGAACATCACGACAAAGACGCCGCCGGCCACACCCCCTGTCACCAGCGCGCCCAGCGGATGCATCAGATCCGAGCCCGCGCACACCGCCACCAGCCCGGCCAGCGGGCCGTTGTGCACAAAGCCTGGGTCGTTCTTGCCGAAAGCCAGCGCCGCCAACGTGCCGCCCACCATGGCCATTAGCGAATTGACGGCGACCAGGCCGGAGATCTTGTCGATGGTCTGCGCGCTCATCACGTTGAAGCCGAACCAGCCCACGGTCAAAATCCAGGCGCCCAGCGCCAGGAAGGGAATGTTGGACGGCGGGTGCGCCGACACCGCGCCGTCTTTGCGGTAACGGTTGCTGCGCGCGCCCAGCAAAATCACCGCCGGCAGTGCCAGCCAGCCGCCCACCGCGTGAACGACGATGGAGCCCGCGAAGTCATGGAACTCCGCGCCGGTCAGGGATTTGATCCAGGCCTGCACGCCGAAGTGCTGGTTCCAGACGATGCCTTCGAAGAAGGGGTAGACAAAGCCCACGATGACGGCCGTGGCGATCAGCTGGGGGTAAAAGCGCGCGCGCTCGGCTATGCCGCCCGAAATAATCGCCGGGATCGCCGCGGCAAAGGTCAGCAGGAAAAAGAACTTGACCAGTTCATAGCCGTTTTTGGCGGCCAGCTGCTCCGCACCGACGAAAAAATGCGTGCCGTAGGCCACGCCGTAGCCCACCACAAAATACACCACAGTGGACACCGAGAAGTCCACCAGGATTTTGACCAGCGCATTGACCTGGTTCTTTTTGCGAACCGTGCCCAGTTCGAGAAAGGCAAAACCGGCATGCATGGCCAGCACCATGATGCCGCCCAGCAGAATGAACAAGGCGTCCGAGCCCTGTTTTAGTGCTTCCATAGGTCCCTCTTGAGATGAAATGTGATTTATTGGTGCGAAATTCCGCAAATTTCAGGAATCGCACCAAATACAAGCAAGAAATGCGCCGCAAACGTGCGGGCGGCACTTGTATGCACCAATTTCTGCATTCAAGAGGGGGATTGGGGGGTGCCGGCTACAATGCAGGCTGTCATTGGGGAGTAGCCAGCCTTTCAATCCTGAAAGGGGCTTGCGTCAACAGACTTGTCCTGGAAAGCAATTCTTTCGGACATGGCGCAAGCGGTCTTCGGGCCACGCGAGACCTTTGACTGCACAGCCTCCGCTTCAGGCCGGGGATGCCGTGCAGTCATGGGTTTCCTCCGGCCGGAGTCTTTTTACATGGAAGCTTTCCTCGTCTCCACGGGCATCGTCGCCCTCGCCGAAATGGGCGACAAGACGCAACTCCTCGCGCTCATCCTCGCCGCCCGCTTCAAAAAGCCCTGGCCCATCGTCGCCGGCATCCTGGTCGCGACCCTGTTCAATCACACCCTGGCCGGCGCGGCCGGTGCCTGGGTGAGCACGCTGCTCGGGCCGCAAATACTGCGCTGGATCCTGGGCGCCTCCTTTCTCGCCATGGCGGCGTGGATGCTGGTGCCTGACAAAATTGAGGCGAACGGGGACGGGAAACCGCCGCGCTTCGGCGTCTTTTTCACCACCGTGCTGGTGTTTTTCCTGGCCGAAATGGGCGACAAGACGCAGATCGCCACCGTGATGCTGGCCGCGCGCTACGAGGCCATTGTGGGTGTCGTGGCCGGAACCACGCTGGGCATGATGCTGGCCAATGCGCCCGTGGTCTGGCTCGGCGAGCGCGTCACGCGCCTGCTGCCGCTGCGCGCCGTGCACATCGTGTCGGCGCTGATCTTTGCCGGGTTGGGGCTGGCCGCGCTCTTGATGTGACCCCGGCTTGGTATACTGCCACCAGCGCCGATTTGCTCAGCTTGCGGGCGCTTAAAAAGTACAGCTAAAGACGACCTCCAGGAACCCGGACTCGCTTTAGCGACGCCGGGTTTTTTGTTTTCTGCAGGTGATTTTTTGACACTGATTGCCACCCCGCTCAGCATGCATTTTGTCGAGGCCCTGCCGCTGCAGAGCGGCGCCTCGATACGCGCCTACGACCTGAGCTATGAAACCTACGGCGAGCTCAACGCCGACAAGTCCAACGCCGTGCTGATCTGCCACGCGCTCAACGCCTCCCACCATGTGGCGGGCGTCTACCTCGATGCGCAGGGCCGGCCCATAGACAAATCCGAAGGCTGGTGGGACACCATGATTGGCCCCGGCAAGCCGGTCGACACCGACCGCTTTTTTGTGATCGGCGTCAACAACCTGGGCTCCTGCTTCGGCTCCACCGGCCCCATGCAGCCGAACCCCGACACGCAAGAGCTTTACGGCGCAGACTTCCCCGTCGTCACGGTGCAGGACTGGGTCAGCGCGCAAGCCCGCCTGCTGGACCGCCTGGGCATACACACCCTGGCCGCCGTGATGGGCGGCAGCCTGGGCGGCATGCAGGCCCTGGCCTGGACGCTGCAATACCCGGATCGCGTGCGCCACGCTGTGGTGGTGGCCAGCGCGCCCAACCTCACGGCCGAAAACATCGCCTTCAATGAAGTGGCCCGGCGCGCCATCGTGACCGATCCCGACTTCCACGGCGGCCATTTTTACCGCCATGGCGTGCTGCCCAAGCGCGGCCTGCGCATCGCCCGCATGATCGGCCACATCACCTATTTGAGCGACGACGTGATGAACGAAAAATTCGGCCGCCAGCTGCGCCAGGCGGTCGCGGAAACCGCGAGCGCCGACGCGCCCTACAAATACACCACGCAGGACATCGAGTTTGAAATCGAAAGCTATCTGCGCTACCAGGGCGACAAGTTCAGCGAGTACTTCGATGCCAACACCTATTTGCTGATCACGCGCGCGCTCGACTACTTCGATCCGGCACGCGCCTACGGCGGCAGCCTCACCCAGGCGCTGGCCCAGGTCAAGGCCAAATTCCTGCTGGTGAGCTTCACCACCGACTGGCGCTTTTCCCCGGCGCGCAGCCGCGAGATCGTCAAGGCCCTGCTCGACAACCAGCGCGACGTGAGCTACGCCGAGATCGACGCGCCACACGGCCACGATGCCTTTTTGCTGGAGGACGAGCGCTACCTCGGTGTCGTGCGTTCCTATTTCCAGAGCAAGGTGGCCGCATGAACCCGATCGTCGACCTCAATGTGCCGCCTTCGGCCGACCTGCTGTCCATCGCCCGCCTGGTGCCGCCAGGCTCCCGTGTGCTCGACCTGGGCTGCGGCACCGGCGAATTGCTGGACTACCTGATCCGCGAGCGTGGATGCTCGGGCTACGGCGTCGAGATCAACGACGCCAACGTGCAGGCCTGCGTGGCGCGCGGCGTCAATGTGATCCAGCTCAACCTTGAGGAAGGCCTGGCGCTGTTCGGCGACAGCTCGTTCGACGTGGTGCTGCAGATAGATACCCTGCAACACCTGCGCAACGCCGAAACCATGCTGCGCGAAACCGCGCGCGTGGGCCGCGCCGGCATTGTCGTGTTTCCCAACTTCGGCCATTGGCCGAACCGCCTGGCCGTCGCGCGCGGCCGCATGCCGGTGACCAAGGTGCTGCCTTATCAGTGGTACGACACGCCCAACATCCGTGTCGGCACGCTGCAGGACTTTGAAGCGCTGGCGCTGCAGAACCAGCTGGAGATCCTCGACGCCTTCGGCCTGCAGGACGGCCGCGAAGTGCGCTTCTGGCCGAATGCCCGCGCGAGCCGGGCGGTGTTCAAGTTCCGGCACGGCTAGAACTTGCTTGCAGGTTCCTGGCGGTGCTAGTATTCGCCTATCGGGATTTCAGCCTCCCGACTCTTCACGAGAATAGACGGTGTCCCGTCCAAGCGCTGGCAACTCATTGGAGTACTCCGTGGACACCTCTACCTTTTCCGTTCCCCATATCTCCCCCGAGGATCTGGCCGCCCGCATGGGCCGCGCCGATGCACCTCTGCTGCTCGACGTGCGGCGCGAGGCCAAATTCCGCGAAAGCCCACACCTGCTGGCCGGCGCTCGTTACTGTGCGCCTGAAGACGTGGCCGCGTTCGCGGCCTCACAGCCGCCGCGCGAGGTGGTGGCCTATTGTGTCTATGGGCACAACGTCAGCGCCGATGCCGTGGCCACGCTGCGGGCCGCGGGCTGGAACGCCTATGCGCTGGCCGGCGGCATCGTGGGCGGCGAAGACGGCGTCGATACGCCGCAGGACATCGCCCAATGGCGCGCGCAACGCCCACCCATGATGGCCAAACGGCTCGACTGGGGCGTCACCGGCGAGCAGGCCTCGCGCTGGATCACGCGCGAGCGGCCCAAGATAGACCGCATCGCCTGCCCTTGGCTGGTGCGCCGCTTCATAGACCCGCGCGCCGAGTTTTTTTATGTGCCTACCCCGCAGGTGCTGGCCGAGGCCAGGCGCCTGGGCGCCGTGGCCTACGACATCCCGGGCGCCCCGGTCTCGCACGAGGGCGAGTTGTGCAGCTTCGACACCCTGCTCAAGGCCTTCGGCCTGGAGGATCCCGCGCTCAAGGTGCTGGCGCGCATCGTGCGCGGCGCCGACACCGACCGCCTGGACCTCGCCCCGCAATCGGCCGGCCTGATGGCCTTTTCGCTGGGCCTGTCGCGCCTGCACGCCGGGGACGACCACGCCATGCTGGAAGCCGCCATGCCGCTGTATGACGCGCTGTATGCCTGGTGCCGCGAGGCGCAAGGCGAACCGCACAGCTGGAAGCCTGAAACCATGACCGGAGCCGCGAAGTGACGACCGCCTTGCCCTCATCCCTTCCCTTGCCGCACGAACGGCCGGCGGCCGTCTCTTTTGCCGACGCGCTGAAGTTCTGGACCAAGCTGGGCTTTATCAGCTTTGGCGGGCCGGCCGGGCAGATCGCCATCATGCACCGCGAACTGGTCGAGCAAAAACGCTGGATCAGCGAGCGGCGCTTTCTGCACGCGCTCAATTACTGCATGCTGCTGCCCGGCCCCGAGGCGCAGCAGCTGGCCACCTACATCGGCTGGCTGATGCACCGGACCTGGGGCGGCGTGGTGGCCGGCGGGCTGTTTGTGCTGCCTTCGCTGTTCATCCTGGTCGCGCTGAGTTGGGTCTATGTGGCCTTTGGCCATGTGCCGCTGGTCGCGGGCCTGTTTTACGGCATCAAGCCGGCGGTGGCCGCCATCGTGCTGCAGGCGGTGCATCGCATAGGCTCGCGCTCGCTCAAGACGCCCTCGCAAGCACCCATCCTGTGGGCCATCGCCCTCGGCAGCTTTGTCGCGATCTATGTGTTGAACGCGCCGTTTCCGCTCATCGTGCTGGGCGCGGCCGTGCTGGGCTGGCTGGGCGCGCGTTTTGCGCCTTCGCAGTTTGCCGGTGGGGCCGGGCATGGCGCCGCGCAAAAAGGCTACGGGCCGGCGCTGATCGATGACGATACGCCGACGCCGGCGCATGCCCGCTTCAAGCCTTCGCGCCTGGCTGCGGTGCTGGGCGTGGGCGCGGTGCTGTGGCTGCTGCCCATGGGTGTACTTGTGGCCATGCAGGGCTGGAGCGCCACCCTCACACAAATGGGATGGTTTTTCACCAAGGCCGCGCTGCTCACCTTCGGCGGCGCTTACGCGGTCCTGCCTTATGTCTACCAGGGCGCGGTCGAGCAGTTCCACTGGTTGAGCGGCCCGCAGATGATTGACGGGCTGGCGCTGGGCGAAACCACGCCCGGCCCGCTGATCATGGTCGTGGCCTTTGTCGGCTTTATGGGCGGCTGGGCCAAGCAGGTACTGGGGCCGGACGCGCTGTTCCTCGGGGCGGCGCTGGCGGCCACGGTGGTGACCTGGTTCACCTTCCTGCCCTCCTTCCTCTTCATCCTGGCCGGCGGGCCGCTGGTGGAGTCCACGCACGGCAAGCTGCATTTCACCGCGCCGCTGACCGCCATCACGGCCGCGGTGGTCGGCGTGATCGCCAGCCTGGCGTTGTTCTTTCTCGCGCACATTGCCTTGCGAGCGGACACGGGCGGCCCCTGGCTGGCCCGGGTGGACTTTTACGCGCTGGCCATCACGCTGGGCGCGGCCGTGGCCCTGCTGCGCTACAAGCGCGGCGTGATCCCGGTGATCGCGGCCTCGGCCCTGGCCGGCTTGCTGCTGCGTTTGGTCGGCCTGGCCTGATCGGCGGGGGCGGCCGGCGCGCTGGGCGCGGTATGCTCAAGCCTTCGTGATGGAACCCTTAGCCGCCCACGCACCCCGGTCATCAATTCCGCTCCTGGAGCGCCTGTTCGGCGACTGGGTGCGCGAAGTGTCGCCCGCCAGTGTGCGCGCCGACGCGATGGCCGGCCTGCTGGGCGCGGTGCTGGTGCTGCCGCAAGGCATCGCCTTCGCGACGCTGGCCGGCTTGCCGCCGGCCTACGGCCTTTACACCGCCGTCATTCCCTGCATCATCGCCGCGCTGTTCGGCTCCAGCCGGCATGTGATGTCGGGACCGACCAACGCCAACTCGCTGGCGCTGTTCGCCATGCTCTCGCCGCTGGCCGTGGCCTTCAGCCCGCAGTACATCCAGCTTGCGCTGGCCGTCACCGTGATGGTGGGCGTCATGCAGTGGCTGATAGGCGCGCTGCGCCTGGGCGTGCTGGCCAACTTCATCTCGCCGGCCGTGCTCTTCGGTTTTACCTCGGGCGCCGCGCTGCTGATTGCCGTGCATGCGCTGCCCGATTTGCTGGGCCTGGCAGCCGCGCCCGAACACAGCGCGGCCGCCGTGCTGGGGCATGTGCTCACGAACCTCACTTCCGCCCAGCCGCTGGCGCTGGGCGTCGCGGCCGTCACGCTGGCCGTGGCCCTGCTGCTGCGCCGCCTGCGCCGCAACTGGCCTTACATGCTGATCGGCCTGGTGGTGGCCACCGCGCTGGCCTGGGTATGGAGCGGCTGGCTGCATCCCGATGCTGTGCCGTCGGCCTCGCTGCGCACCGTGGGCCAGATCCCCGTGCCCTGGCCGCGCTTTGAAGTGCCGCGCATCAGCTGGGCGCAGGCCGCCGACCTTGTCGGCCTCGCGTTCGCGCTGACCATCGTCGCGCTCGGCCAGGCGATCTCGATCGCCAAGACGGTGGCGTTGCGATCCGGCCAGCGCATAGACGCCAACCGCGAGTTCCGCGGCCAGGGCCTGTCCAACATCGTGGGCGGGTTTTTCTCGAGTTATGTGTCCTGCGGCTCCATGAACCGCTCCATGCCCAACCTGGAAGCCGGCGCGCGCACGCCGCTGGCCTCGGTGTTTTCCGCCTTGCTGCTGCTCGCGCTGGTGGCTCTCAGCGCGCCGCTGCTCGCGCAGATACCGATGGCCGCGCTGGCGGCGCTGCTGGTGCTGGTGGCTTTCGCGCTACTCGACGCCGCGCGCTGGCGCCAGCTGTTCACCCTGAGCCGCAGCGATTTCGGCGTGGCCCTGGCCACCATGGTGGCGACCGTGACCCTACGGCTGGAAATCGCCATCCTGCTGGGCATGATTTTGTCGCTGATGTCCTTCCTCTACCGCACCTCAAAGCCCGCGATGCGCACCATGGGCTTTGACAGCCGCGGCCTGGACCGCCAGTTCGTGGTGATAGACAACTCACCCGATGCGGGGCTGGAAGCAAAAAAATCGTCGGGCCCTGACGGGCCCGACGAAGCACCCCGCCAGGTGCTGCCGGAGTGCCCGCAGCTCAAGCTGCTGCGCATGGAGGGCGAGGTCTATTTCGGCGCAACCCAGCATGTGGCCGACATCCTGCACGCATTGCGCAGCCAGCCGCAGCCGCAAAAGCACCTGCTGGTCATGGGAAAAAGCATGAACTTCATCGACCTGGCCGGCGCAGAACTCTGGGAGGCCGAACTTGCCGCACGCCGCGCCATGGGCGGCGACCTGTACTTCCACCGGCCCCGGCCCGAAGTGATACGCATGTGGCGCAAAACCGGCTTTACCAGCGTGCTGGGCCCCGAACACCAGTTTCCCGACAAGTTCACCGCCATCTCCACCATCTTCACCAAGCTGGACCCGGAAATTTGCCGGCGCTGCACGGCGCGGATATTCTGGGAATGCAAAACTGCGCCCGGTCCCGACACACCTGCCGCCTGAAGCCCATGCCCCGATTCGCCGCCAACCTCAGCTGGATGTACACCGAGCTTCCCATGGCCGAACGCTTTGCCGCCGCCGCGCGCGACGGCTTCACGGCCGTGGAAATCCTCTCGCCCTATGTCTGGGAGCCGCAGGAACTCAAGGCCATCCTGCAGCGCCACGGCCAGCAGCTGGTGCTGTTCAATGCGCCGCCGGGCGGCGTGGACCCGGCCGGCATCGAAAAAGCCTGGGCCTCCTCGCAAAAAGGCACGGCCTGCCTGCCCGGCCATGAGGCCGAGTTCCGCGCCGGCATCGCGATTGCGCTGGAGTACGCGCAGGCCCTGACCTGCCCGCGCATCCACGTGATGGCCGGCATATTGCCCGCGGGCATGGAGCGAGAGGCGGTACAGCCCACCTATGTGAACAACCTGCGCGAGGCGGCCGCGCTGGCTGCCAGGGTGGGCGTGGACCTGCTGATAGAGCCCATCAACACCCGCGACATCCCCCGCTTCTTTTTGAACCGGCAAGACCATGCGCATGAAATCATTCGTGAAGTGGGGGCGGCCAACGTCAAGGTGCAGATGGACCTCTACCACTGCCAGGTTGTTGAGGGAGACCTGGCCATGAAGCTGCGCAAATACCTGCCCACCGGCCACATCGGCCACTTGCAAATTGCCGGCGCGCCCGGCCGCAACGAGCCCGACGTCGGCGAGATCAACTACCCCTATCTGTTTGCGCTGCTCGATGAGCTCGGCTACGACGGCTGGGTGGGTTGCGAATACAAGCCGCTGCGCGGCGCCCAGTCCAATGCCACAAGCGACGGGCTGGGCTGGCTGGAAAAATTTCGCGAACGCGCCTGAGCGCGTTCGAACCCTTTCAACACGTGCTCAGCGCGCGCGGCGAAACGTCAAATTGATGCGCTGCCTGCCCAGGCGCGCATGCTCACCCTCAGCCAGCGGCGCCACGCCATGGTAGGCCAGCCGCGACGGGCCACCCCACACCGCCACGTCGCCATGCAGCAGGCGGTAACGCGCGGGCCTGTCGCCGCGGTTCAGGCCACCGAACAGGAACACCGCAGGCAGGCCCAGCGACACCGACACAATGGGCGCGTCCAGATGGCCTTCGTCCTTGTCCTGGTGCAGCGAAAGCCGCGCACCGGGTTCATAGCGGTTGATCAGGCAGGCGTCCGGGCGGAAGTTGCCGAAACCGGCTTCCGCAGCGGCCCTTAAAGCGAGCTCGGAAAAGCAAGCTGGCATGGGCGGCCAGGGCTTGCCCGACAGCGGGTCCCTGGCGTCATAGCGGTAACCGCTGCGGTCCGACACCCAGCCCAGCTCGCCGCAGTTGCTCATCGCGACCGACATGGTGTAGCCGCCCGGCGTGACCAGGTGGCGCAACGGCGCAGCCGCCGTGATGCGGTCCACGGCTTGCAGCAAGGCTTCATCGACCTCCAGGGCAAAGCCGGGCAACAGCGCAGCGCCCGGCGCGATGGCTTCGGGCGCGGCATAGGGCTGCGGCGCGTCATCAAAAAGGCCCAGAGTCACACCATCTCCTTGATTGCTTTGCGGCGCGAGCGGCAATCACTCAGCGTCGTGAAAAATAATCCCCAGCGTATGCCGATGCCCACTGCGCACCGTACTCACACCGTGCCGCATGTTGACGCGGTAAAAACCGCGGCTGCCTTGCACCGGCCGGTGGTGCACGGCGAACACCACGGCGTCGCCCTGCTGCAAGGGCACCACCTCGGGCCGAGATTGCATGCGCGGGCGCTGCTCGGTCAGCACAAATTCGCCGCCGGTGAAATCCTCGCCCGGGCGCGACAGCAGCACCGCGACCTGGATCGGGAACACATGCTCGCCATACAGGTCCTGGTGCAGGCAGTTGTAGTCGCCGGGCCCGTATTGCAAGAGCAGCGGCGTGGGCCGCTGTTGGCCGGCTTGGTGGCAGCGCGCGAGGAAGTCGGCATGAGAGGCCGGATAGCGCACATCCATACCCATGGCTTCATTCCAGGCATTGGCTACGTCGACCAGCCTGGGATAAAGCGTGGCGCGCAGCCGCGCCACGATGTCCGGCAGCGGATAGCTGAAGTACCGGTATTCGCCCTGGCCGAAGCCGTGGCGCTGCATCAGCACGCGGCTGCGGAAATGGCGCGCGTCGGCATACAAGCCGGCCACGGTTTGACATTCGCGCGCGCTCAACAGTTGCGCAAGCACGGCGTTTCCGTGGAGATCCAGCGCGGCGGTGGTGGCTGCCCAGTCGTCCGTGTCGGCGGGCAGCAGGGAAAGTGTTCCGGAAAGGGGTGGCATGCGGTGGTCCGTGAGGTGATGGAAATGCCATCTACACCCTCAGGATAAATCCGCCGGCTCGCATGTGCTCGCCGGATCCGGACATTTCATTCAGGCCGCTAATTCGGTCAGGATGGGACAGTCAGGCCGGCTGTTGCCCTGGCAGCAATGCGCCAGGTGGCCCAGGGTCTGCTTCATCGCTTCCATCTCGGCAATGCGGCGCTCCAGGTCGGCCACATGGGCCATTGCGATACGCTTGACGTCGGCGCTGGCGCGGCGCTTGTTCTGCCACAGCTTGAGCAGCTCGGCGATCTCGGCCATGCTGAAACCCAGCGCGCGGGCGCGGCGTATGAAGCGCAGGGTGTGCACCTCTTTTTCGCCGTACTGGCGGTAGCCCGCGTCGCTGCGGTGCACCGCGGGCAGCAGGCCCAGCGATTCATAGTGGCGGACCATCTTGGCCGATACGCCGGAGCGTGCGGCGGCCTGGCCGATGTTGAGCGGACCTGTGCTATCAATGGTTTCAGTCATGGGTGTTTCCTTTCCAGCGGCGCAGCAGCAAGGCATTCATCACCACGCTGGCGCTGCTCAGCGCCATGGCGGCGCCGGCGATCACGGGACTCAAAAAGCCCAGCGCGGCCAGCGGGATGCCGACCACGTTGTAGACAAAGGCCCAGAACAGGTTCTGGCGAATCTTGGCGTAGGTGCGGCGCGAAATGTCGACGGCGCCGGCCACCAGCGCCGGGTCACCGCGCATCAGCGTGATGCCGGCGGCGTGCATGGCCACGTCGGTGCCGGTGGACATGGCAATGCCCACGTCGGCCGCGGCCAGGGCCGGCGCATCGTTGATGCCGTCGCCCACCATGGCCACGCGCCCGCCCTGTGCCTGCACCCCGGCCTTGAGCTGGACCATGATGGCCGCCTTGTCTTCGGGCAGCACCTGGCTGTGCACCAGGTCTATGCCCAGCTGCCGCGCCACGGCGTCGGCGCTGCCGCGGTTGTCGCCGGTCACCAGGGCGGTCTGTATGCCCAGCGCGTGCAGGCGGGCCATGGCCGGCGCCGCGCTGTTTTTAAGCGTGTCGCCAAAGGCCAGCAGCCCCAGCAGCTGGGGCGTGCCTGCGACGTCGGCGAGCCAGGACACCGTGCGGCCCTGGGCTTCAAGCTCCTTGGCACGCGCATCCAGGGCCGCGAAGCTGCCGAGGTCCAGGCCCAGCTCCTGCATAAAGCGCGGGCTGCCAAGCCGCAGTTCACGGCCGGCCACCACGGCAGCCATGCCGCGCCCGGCGACGGCGCGCAACTGGCTCGCCGCGGGAATCTCAAGCGCTTGCTCCATCGCGCGCCGCATGACCGCGCGGGCCAGCGGGTGTTCGCTGCCCGACTGGATAGCGGCAGCCCAGGCCAGCAGTTCACGCTCTGCGATGCCATGCGGCTGTAGTGCCACCAGTTCGGGCTTGCCCTCGGTCAAGGTACCGGTTTTGTCGAAGGCCACGACCTTGACACTGTGCGCGACTTCCAGCGCCTCGGCGTCCTTGATCAGGATGCCCTGGCGGGCGGCTGCCCCGGTGCCTACCATGATGGCCGTGGGCGTGGCCAGGCCCAGCGCGCAGGGGCAGGCGATCACCAGCACGGCGACGGCATTGAGGATGGCGGCTTCCCAGTCCTGCGTCGCCAGGCCCCAACCCAGCAGCGTGACCAGGGCAATGCCTATGACCACCGGCACGAAGACCGCGCTGACCTGGTCCACCAGGCGTTGAATCGGCGCTTTTTTGGCCTGGGCCGACTCCACCATGCGCACAATGCGCGCCAACGTGGACTCTGCGCCTATGGCGGTGGTGCGCACCACGATCAGGCCTTCGGCATTGACCGCGCCGCCGGTCACACGCTCGCCCGCGTGTTTGGCCACGGGCAGGCTTTCGCCGGTGATCAGGGACTCGTCCACCTGCGTGGAACCTTCGACGATCTCGCCGTCCACCGCGATGCGTTCGCCGGGCCGCACCACCACCAGGTCGCCGAGCTGGATGTCCTGCAGGGCCACATCCTCGTCTTTGCCGCCCTGGCGGCGGCGCGCGGTGTCGGGCCGCAGTGCCTGCAGCGCGCGGATGGCGGCGGTGGTCTGGTGCTTGGCGCGCGCCTCCATCCATTTGCCCAGCAGCACCAGCGTGATGACCACGGCCGAGGCCTCGAAATACAGGTGGGCCATGCCGTGGCCGCCGTGGCGCAGCAGCTGGTAAACGCTCAGGCCGTAGGCGGCCGAGGTGCCCAGGGCCACCAGCAGGTCCATATTGCCGGTGCCGGCGCGCAAGGCCTTCCAGCCTGCGCGGTAAAAACGCGCGCCCAGCCAGAACTGCACCGGTGTGGCGATCAGCCACTGCAGCCAGCCGCCCAGCATCCACTCCCGGCCGAACAGTGCACCCACCATGGGCAGTGCCAGCGGCGCCGATAGGGCGGCGGCCAGCGCGACAGGCCACCAGGCTACGGCGGGTGGGTTCGCGGGGCTTTCTCCGGCAGCGGGAATTTCGCGCGCCTGGTAGCCGGCGTTGGCCACAGCCGCCATCAGCGCGGGCAGCATGGCGGCACTGCCGGCCACGCTGACTTCGGCGGTTTCGGTCGCAAGGTTGACGCTGGCTGAGAGCACGCCGGGCACCTGTTTGAGCGCTTTTTCCACGCGCGAGACGCAGGAGGCGCAACTCATGCCCTCTATCCTGAGCCTCAAGGTTTGTTCGGCCACGCTGTAGCCGGCTTTCGCGACGGCGGCCTTCAAGGTGTCCATGCCGACGTCGCCGCGTGCCTTGACGCTGGCCTGCTCGGTCGCAAAATTGACGCTGACGTCCTGCACGCCGGGAACGTCGGCCAGCGAGCGTTCCACGCGCGTCACGCAGGACGCGCAGCTCATGCCCTGGACGGGAAACTGCCACTCGGCCAGCGCTGCCGCGGCGGGCGGGATTTTCAGGGAGGAGGAGGTGTTCATGTCAGGCAGTCTGAACCTTACCATCATGGGAGGGTCAAGCCCGCAGGACAATAGCCACAGTCGCGGGGAGGGCTTGGCTGCCCTGGCTGGACTTTGCCCCCATGGGAAGGTTCAGACTCCTGCCAACCCTTTTCACCACTCTCAAGAGGCTTTATGGAATTCAACATCCCCGCCATGAGCTGCGGCCACTGCGCCGGCGCCATCACCAAGGCCGTCAAGGCACTGGACCCGGCCGCACAGGTCAATGTGGACCTGGCGTCCAAAAAAGTCGTGGTCCAGACCGCGCAGGACCGGCAGGCCGTGGCCGCGGCGCTTGCGCAGGCGGGTTATCCCGCACAGTAAGACGGCGCTGCGCGGCGGCAAGGCCTTGGGGCGTCGATAGAATGGCCCTTCCTCCACCCTTCAAGCCGCCTAGTGTCCGATCGATTCGCCGTCCTTCCCCAATACCTGTTTCCCAAACAGGCACTGACTTCCTTTGCCGGTTTTGTGGCTTCGCGCGAACGCGGCTGGGTCACGACGGAAATCATCCGCCGCTTTGTCGCCAAGTACCGGGTCAATATGGACGAGGCGCTGAACCCCGACATCGCCAGCTACCCGACCTTCAACGACTTTTTCACGCGCGCGCTCAAGCCCGGCGCGCGGCCGCTCGCCGCGGCCGAGCTGGTGTCGCCGGTGGACGGTGCGATCAGCCAGTTCGGCGCCATCGAGAAAGACCAGATCTTCCAGGCCAAGGGCCACCGCTATTCCACCACCGCGCTGGTGGGCGGCGATGCGGCGCTGGCGGCGCACTACCAGGACGGCCACTTCGCCACGCTCTACCTGAGCCCCAGGGACTACCACCGCATCCACATGCCTTGCGACGGCCGGCTGGTGCGCATGGTCTATGTGCCCGGGGAGCTGTTTTCGGTCAACCCCGTCACCGCGCGCGGTGTGCCGGGCCTGTTCGCGCGCAATGAGCGTGTGGTCTGCGTCTTTGAGTCGGCGCGGGGGCCTTTTGTGCTGGTGCTGGTCGGCGCGACCATCGTCGGCAGCATGGCCACGGTGTGGCACGGCGTGGTCAACCCGCCGCGCAGCAAGGAAGTGCGGCAGTGGGATTACCCCGACGAGCCGACCTCGGCGATACGCCTGAAGCAAGGCGAGGAAATGGGCCGCTTCCTGCTGGGCTCCACCGTCGTCATGCTGTTTCCCAAGGGGCCGCTGCGCTTTAACCCCGAGTGGGCGCCGGGCCGCGAGATACGGCTGGGCGAGGCCATGGCTTCTTACCCCTGAGTCGGGGACGTGAAGCCCAGGCGCTTTAAAAACGCCATCGCCGCGGCAGGCGCCCTTTCCTTGGCACCGTTGATGAAATACACAAATACATCGCGCGGTTTTCCCTGCGCCGGGGCTTCTTCCAGCGTTGGCAGGTCCCCGGGTGCACCGCCTGCGGCCCATTGCCTTGCACGTTCAGTCCAGGCGTCGAGCGCACCCTCCTCGTAGCCGGTTTCCAGCTGGGCCTCGCTCATCATCAAGCGGGCATAGGCGAAGTCGCCCGTGAGATCGGCAAAGGACGGGAATTTGTCGGCGTCGGTAAATACGGTGGCGACCCTGTAACGGCGCGCCAGCGCGAGGTAATCGGGCGACATAAAACTTTCATGGCGCACGTCGACCACGTGGCGCAGCGCCCGGCCATCCACCTGTTTCGGCAGCAGTGCCAGAAAAGCTTCGAAATCCCCGGCCTCGAACACCTTGCCGGGCATGAACTGCCACACGATGGGCCCCAGTTTGTCGCCCAGCTCGCTGATGCCGCTTTCGGTGAAACGCCGGATGGACTCGCCCGCCTCGGCCAGCACGCGGCGATTGGTCGCGTAGCGCGAGGCCTTGAGGGAAAACATGAAGTTCTCCGGCGTCTCGTCGTGCCACTTCTTGAAGCTGGCCGGCTTGAGCGTGCCGTAGTAGGTGCCATTGACCTCGATGGCGCTCAATTGGCGGCTGGCGTATTCAAGCTCGCGGCTGTGCGGCAGACCGGGCGGAAAAAAGCTGCCGCGCCAGGGTTCAAAAGTCCAGCCGCCCACACCCGCGCGTATGCGGGCATCGGCTGTGGAAGGCGTGGTGGAAGACGGCGCTTGCGCGCGGCTGGCTGGTGTCATGGCGGCTCCGTGGCGTACTTGTCTGCTCTCTCGTCCAAATAGGGGAGGCACAGGGGCGAAATGGAGGAGATATCTTTGCTCCCGCCGGCCGCGGGCCCTGTAGGTTGAATTCTCCAATTGCGGGTCTTCCATTAGAGCCTGTCTACGATCTAAGAGGCGCTTGCGCGGCCCCTTTTAGATCGTAGACAGGCTCTATGTGGCGTGGTCTGTGCCGGAAGCGTACAGTAGCAGCTGCCGCAGCAAAACGCTGTCCTAAAAAGCCCACATTTTTCTCCCGGAGCCTTTCCCATGAACGCCCCACTGCACCGCGAAATCCCCGCCAGCATCCTCAACGCAGCCCAGGCCCTGTCCCAGGTCACGGCCCAGTGGGACGGCGACATCGTCAAACAGATCACCGACTACATCTCCATTCCCGCCAAGTCCCCCACTTTCGACAGCGACTGGGCGCAGCACGGCTACATCGACACCGTGATGCGCAATGCCGCGGCCTGGGTCGAAGCGCAGAAGGTCGAAGGTCTCAAGCTGGAGATCGTGCGCCTCGAAGGACGCACCCCGGTGCTGTTCTTTGAGATCCCGGCCACACGTGCCGATTCCACGCAGACCGTGCTGATGTACGGCCACCTCGACAAGCAGCCCGAATTCACCGGCTGGCGCAACGACCTGAGCCCCTGGACCGCCAAGTATGAGGACGGCAAGCTCTACGGCCGCGGTGCCGCCGATGACGGCTATGCCGTCTACGCGAGCATCGCCGCGGTGCAGGCGCTTAAAAGTCAGAACGTGCCGCACCCGCGCATCGTCGGCCTGATCGAAACCTGCGAGGAAAGCGGCTCCTACGATTTGCTGCCCTACGTGAATGCGCTGCGCGAACGCCTCGGTGATGTCGCGCTGGTCGTGTGCCTGGATTCCGGCGCGGGCAACTACGACCAGCTGTGGCTGACCACCAGCCTGCGCGGCAACGCGGCCGGCGTGCTCAAGGTGGAAATCCTCACCGAAGGCGTGCACTCCGGCGATGCCAGCGGCCTGGTGCCCTCGAGCTTTCGCATCATGCGCCAGGTGCTGGACCGCCTCGAGGACAGCAAGACCGGCCGCCTGCTGCCCCAGAGCTTTCATTGCGAAATCCCGGCCGACCGCCTGGCCCAGGCGCAGGCCACCGCCAAAATCCTCGGCGACGAAATCTACAAACGCTTTCCGTGGGCGCATTACGACTGCGAAGGCTCCAGCACCTTTGCCTTGCCCACTACCACCGACCCGGTCGAAGCCCTGCTCAATCGCACCTGGCGCCCCACGCTCAGCGTGACCGGCGCCGAGGGTTTCCCGGCGCTCAAGGACGCGGGCAATGTGCTGCGGCCCTACACCGCCTTTAAGCTGTCGCTGCGTTTCCCGCCGCTGATCGACGCCGGCGCGGCGGTGCAGGAGCTCAAGACGCTGCTCGAAGACAACGCGCCCTACCAGGCCAAGGTCACCTTCGAAAGCAACGGCGGCGCGACAGGCTGGAATGCGCCCGGCACCGTGCCCTGGTTCGAGAACGCGCTCAACGACGCGTCGCAGAGCTTTTTCGGTGCGCCCTGCGGCACCATCGGCCAGGGCGGCACCATTCCGCTGATGAACATGCTGAGCAAGGGCTTTCCCAAGGCGCAGATGATGGTTTGCGGTGTGCTGGGCCCCAAGAGCAATGCCCACGGTCCCAACGAATTCCTGAACGTGCCCTACGCGAAGAAGCTGACCGCCGCGGTCGCGCACGTCATGGCCCGCGTCCCCGGTTGATTCGGGTGCGCCACACTTCTTTCCTGCATCGCGACTGCCGGGCGCGCTTGCCCCAGGCCAGGCTTTAGCCGCCGCATGCATTCAACGGTCCTGGCACCCTTCACCGCCCGCGACGGCGAGAACCTGGCCCTGTACGAGTGGCCGCTGGACGCCTGGGCCGACGAAATGGGCCAGTATGCGCCGCCGCCGCGCGCCGTCGTGCTGCTGGTGCACGGCCTGGGCGAGCATGCCATCCGCTACGACCATGTGGCGCGCCAGTTGATGGACTGGGGTTTTGCCGTGCGCGCCTACGACCAGCGCGGCCACGGCGAGTCCGGCGGCGCGCGCGGCGTGCTGCCCGGCGACAGCACCTTGCTCGAGGACCTGGCCGAGGTGGTCGACGACACGCGGCTGCGCTGCATGCGCCTGCTGCGGGAATCCCCTTCGCACCATGCGTCCGCCGAGCCCGACCAGATCCCGCTGGTCCTGCTGGGCCATAGCCTGGGCGGCCTGGTGGTGAGCCGTTTTGTTTCGCTGGGCATACGTCCTGTCGAGGGCCTGGTGATGTCTTCGCCGGCGCTGGATGCCGGCCTCAATCCCCTGCAGAAACTGCTGCTGGCCTTCATGCCCAGGCTGGCCCCCGACTTTTGCGTGGGCAACGGCCTGGACCCGCATTACCTCTCGCACGACCCGGAGGTGGCCAGGAAATACCTGGCGGACCGGCAGGTGCACAACAGGATTTCGTCCCGCCTGGGCAAGTTCATCGCCACGGCCGGCCCCGCCACGATAGCGGCCGCCGCCCAGTGGCGCACGCCCACGCTGCTGATGTATGCGGGCGCGGATCGCTTGGTCAACCCGGCGGGCAGCCGCGCTTTCGCGGAAACCGCCGCGAACTCACGCGGCGTCATGCCCGGCACGGTGACCGCGCGCTGTTTTGAGGGCCTGTACCACGAGATCTTCAACGAAACCGACTCGGTGCCGGTGTTTGACACGCTCAAATCCTGGCTGGACGCGCGCTTTTAGCGGGCACAAGCCTCTTCAGGCGCCGGCGGCGTCGCTGCCCTTGCGCCGGCCCAGTGCAAGCCAGGCCAGCAACGCGCCGGTCAGGCCCAGCGGCAGCAGCGAGCCGAGGTTGAGCAAGTCCCAGCCTTGGGTCGTGACAAGCACGCCGGAGGCCAGCGAGGAAACCGCCAGCACGGCAAAAATGCAGAAATTGAGCGCGCCCTGCGCCTTGTCTTTTTCTTCGGGGCGGTAGGCGGTGAGCGCCAGCGTGGTGGCACCGGTGAACAGGAAATTCCAGCCCAGCCCAAGCAGGAAAAGCGCCCCCAGGAACTGCTTGAGGTCCACGCCCGAGAGCGCGATCAGCACGCACAGCACGTTGAGCAGCAGGCCCGCCGCCATGATGGGCAAGGTGCCAAAGCGGCGTATCAGGTGGCCGGTGAAAAAGCCCGGCGCGAACATGCCGATCACGTGCCACTCCAGCACCAGCGCGACGCTGGAAAACGGCAGGCCGCAGACCTGCATGGCGATCGGCGTGGCGGCCATCAGCAGATTCATCACGCCAAAACCCAGGGCGCCGGCGGCCGCGGCCACGACAAAGACCGGCTGGCGCATGATTTCAGAAAGCGGTCGCCCTCCCCGGGCCGCATGCGCTTCGGGCGGCGGCGGAAATTGAATGAAGGCCAGCAAGGCCATGGACAGCAGCGCCACGCCGGCCAGCGCCAGGTAGGCGCCGGCAAAAGGCACGGCGGTCAGCTCCCGCGTGTGGGCCGCAAGGTTGGGCCCGGCGACGGCGCCCAGCAGGCCGCCGGCCATGACCAGCGAAATGGCTTTTTCGCGAAAGGCCGGCAGGGCCAGCTCGGCAGCGGCGAAGCGGTAGAGCTGCGCGTTGGCACTGTAGTAGCCGGCCACCACCGTGGCCGTCACCAGCAGCCAGAAGTTGCGGCTGTAGGCCGCATAGCAGCACAGCAGGGCCGAGGCCACGGCCACCAACAGGCCGAGCTGGAAAGAAGTCTTGCGCCCGAAGCGCGATTGCGTGCGCGCCACCACCGCGGTCGACAGTGCCCCGCCCACCACATAGCCCATGACGGGCAGGGTGGCCATCCAGCCCAGCGGTGCCAGGTTCAGGCCGACCAGGCCGTTGATGGCGATGAAGGTGACGTTGTTGGTGAGGAACAGGCCCTGGCAGATGGCCAACAGCCAGAGGTTGCGGTTCATGCGGCCGCGCCCAACGTCAGCAGGGACAAGCAGGCCAGCGGCGCGGTTTCGGCCCGCAGCACGCGCGGACCCAGCGTGACGGGACTGAAACCGGCGGCGATGGCCGCGGCTTCCTCGGTGGGGCTCAGGCCGCCTTCGGGGCCGCTTAAAAACGTCAGCGCGCCGCTGCCCGGCACCGCCTGGGCCAGCGGGAGGCTGCCCTCGCGCAGCGACAGCAGCAGGCGGCTTCCCTCTGCGGCGGCGTTCACGGTGCCTTTGAGCCAGTCGGCCAGGCTGGCGACGTCGTGGATCAGCGGGACGCGGCTGCGGCCGCATTGTTCGCAGGCGGCGACGGCCACGCCGCGCCAGTGCGCGATTTTTTTGTCGGCGCGCTCGCCCTTGAGGCGCAGCACGCTGCGCTCGCTCATCAGGGGCTGGATGCTGGCCGCGCCCAGTTCGGCCGCTTTTTCCACCAGCCAGTCCATGCGCTCGTTGGCCGGCATGACGACCGCCAGGTGGATGGCGCGGCCGGCCTCGCGCGCCGTGGGGGTGTAAGCGCCGATGGTGACCTCGACCTCGCTGCGGCCCATGCGCGCGACCGTGGCCTCGAACTCCCCTTCGCTGCCGGGCAGGCCATCGCCCCGGCCGTTGAACAGCGAGAGGGCGTCCCCGGGCTGCAGCCGCAGGACCTGCACGTGGCGGGCAGCGTCCGGCGGCAGCTGGACCGTCGTGCCCGGCACCAGTGCAATGTCGGCATGGAAACGGGCATTCATGGCATGGCCTTAAAACGTGTAGCCCACGCGGGTCTCATTGCCTTCGATCTCGTCAAGCAGCACCATCAGCGGCCCGAGCTGGCGGTAGCGCGCGGCGGTGTTGCGGGCATATTTGATGAAGCGGGGGGTGTCGGCCAGGTATTTGGGCTTGCCATCGCGCAGCGTGAGCCGTGCGAAGATGCCCAGAATCTTGAGGTGGCGCTGCAGGCCCATCCATTCGACGGCGCGGTAGAACTCGCCGAAGTCATCGCCGACGGGAAGGCCCGCTTTGCGGGCTTTCTGCCAATAGCGCACGGTGATGTCGAGCACAAAATCCTCTTCCCAGCTCAGGAAGGCATCGCGCATCAGGCTGGCGATGTCATAGGTGATCGGGCCGTAGACCGCGTCCTGGAAGTCCAGAACCCCGAGCGGCGGCGTACCCGTGGGCGCAGTTGATGCGCCATCTGGAATCATCAGATTGCGCGGCATGAAGTCGCGGTGCACAAACACCCGCGCGCCGTCGAGCGAATTCAGATTGCTGGCCTTGATCTGTTCGAAGATGACGTTCAGCTTCTCCGGAAGGCCGGTGTTCAGTGCGATCCCGCGGTGCTTGGCGACATACCAATCGGGAAAGAGCGAGAGCTCGCGCGACAGCAGCGCGTCGTCATAGGGGGGCAGCACACCGGGTTGCGATGCGAGCTGCCAGCGGATCAGGGTCTCCGCCGCATCCACATACAAGTCGTAGTGCGCAGGCGTCGGGCTGGCAATGGTGTCAACCGCGGCGGGCGGCGCGATCACTTCCATCATGGTCCGCGCGCCCAGGTCGCTCAGCAGCATGAAGCCCAGAGGCTCGTCCCATGCCAGCACGCGCGGCGCGTTCAGGCCTGCGCCCGCCATCAGGCCGGCGACCTTGACAAAGGGTTTGCAGTCCTCCTGCGCGGGCGGCGCATCCATGATGATGCAGCTGCCCCCACCCGATGCGGCGTCCACCCGGAAGTAACGGCGAAAGCTCGCATCGGCGGAAGCCGGCCTCAGCGTGCCGGCTTGCAGGTGGTGCTGGCGGGCTGTGGCGGCCAGCCAGTGCTCGAAGGCG
>NZ_AKIV01000007.1 GCF_000282655.1 Polaromonas sp. CF318 | reverse complement strand
TGTCGGCGGCCGCCTGCCGGACTTCGCCGTCCGCATGGGTCGGGTCGGCGCCGCCGCCGGGAATCACGTTGGTGCTGGTGCTGCTTTTTTTGCCGCCGGCAAGGGCCACCTTCAGCGGCATCTTGAACTGGTCCGCGATGCCTTCGAGCTGCTTGGGCGAGGAGATGCTCAGGATCCACAGCACCAGGAAGAAGGCGAACATGGCCGTCATGAAATCGGCGAAGGCGATCTTCCAGGCGCCGCCATGGTGGGCGGCCGCCTTCACGGGGCGCCGTATGACGATGATTCTTCGCGCGGTCTCGCTCATGGGACTTTCGCCAGCTTCCGTTTGCCGGCCGCCTCAGCGCGCCTTGACCTCGCGCACGTGGCCGTCCAGCTCGATGAAGGACGGCCGCTCGGTCGAGTACAAAATCTTGCGGCCGAACTCCACCGAGAGTTGCGGCGCATAGCCGTTCAGGCTGGCCATCAGCGTGACCTTGATGCACTGGTAGGCTTTGAGCGACTCCGCCACCTTGTGCTCTATCAGCGTGGCCAGCGGCGACACAAAGCCGTAGGCCAGCAGGATGCCCAGGAAGGTGCCGACCATGGCATGCGCGATCAGCTGGCCCATCTCGGCCGGCGGCAGGTCGGCCGATGCCAGCGCATGCACCACGCCCAGCACGGCAGCCACGATGCCCAGGGCCGGCAGCGCGTCGCCCACGCGCGCCAGGCTGTGGGCCGGGACTTCCGCCTCGTGCTTGTAGGTTTCGAGCTCATGCTCCATGAGCTGCTCGATCTCGAAGGGGTCGGTGTTGCCGCTGACGATCAGGCGCAGGTAGTCGGTCAGGAACTCCAGCACCCGCGCGTCGCCCAGGATGACCGTGTAGGGTGCGAACAGCGGGCTGTTGTGCGGGTCGTCGATCTCGGACTCCAGCGCCATCATGCCGTCCTTGCGGCCCTTGGACAGCAGCACATAGAGCAGGGCCAGCAGCTCCATGTAGAGCGCCTTGTCGTGCTTCTTCGAGCTGGCCAGCAGCTTGGGCAGCTCCTTGAGGGTGGCGCGTATGGTGCGGCCGTCGTTGCCCGCGACGAAGGCGCCCACGGCGGCCCCGCCGATGATGAGCAGCTCCAGCGGCTGGTACAGCACCCCGAAATGCCCGCCCATCATGGCGTAGCCGCCAAAGACGGAGGCGACGACGACAAGGTAGCCGATGATGACAAGCATGGGGTTCTCCTCCTGGACCGGTAAAAAGAAAGCCGCCTCGCCCTCAGGCGGTGCGCGAGCTGTTCATCACATTGGCAAGCCACTGCGACGAGGAGATCGCGGGCGTGCCGCCGGCCGCCGCGGGGCTGCCGCCTCCGGCGTCCTCCCGCTTGGCGCCCGAGGGGCGGGTCTTGCCGGCGCGCGAGGGCGGGCGGCACAGCACGCACACATAGTTGCTCTGCGAGTCGTGGGCATGGGCGACGAACAGCCCGGTGCAGCGCGTGCAGGTGCTCAGCTGCAGCATGTCGCTGTCGAAAAACCGCACCAGCGTCCAGGCCCGCGTGAAGTCCAGCACCGGCTCGCCGCCCTGCTGCTGCACCTGCTCGATGTACAGGCGGTAGCTCTTGATGATGGCGTTGATGCGGGTGCAGCCGCCGTGGACCACCATGAAGCGGTAGATGTTGTAGAACATCGACGAGTGGATGTTGGACAGCCAGGTCATGAACCAGTCCGTGGAAAAGGGCAGCAGGCCCTTGGGCGGGGAGGTCCCCTTGAGCTCCTTGTAGAGCTTGATCAGCCGGTCCCGGCTCAGGCTGGTTTCGGCCTCCAGGAACTGCAGGCGGGCGCCCAGCTTGATCAGGTCCATGGCCAGGTGGATTTCCCTGGCCTCCACGATGACGCTTTTACCGGCCATGGCGGTTTCCGGGCAAAAAGCGGCTTGAAGCCGAAACGCGGGACATCACCGGACCGCCTCGAGCTGCTGGCCCGACAGCAGGATCGCGGCGTGCGCCTGCTGCAGCGCCGGGTTCTTGCCTTCCAGGGTCAGCGCCGACAGCATGGGATGGTCGTCAAAGCGGAAACGGCACAGCAGCAGGCTGGAGCCCGCCAATTTCACAATCTGGGAAAGCGACAGGCTGCCCAGCAGGTCAGCCAGCTCCCGGCTCATGCCGAGCCGGTACATCGCCAGCGCAATGTCCTCCGTCACCAGCCGCTTTGCGAGCAGCAGGTAGGCCAAATTCAAATCGCCAATGTCGTTGGCGGTACCAGTGTCAATCACGTTGCGTTCCTGTTCTTTCAAAATTTGCATGTAAAGCGGTGACCGGGTCATCCATCACAGTCAATTTCGTCACCAATCACAGATTGATTGAGAGGTCTGTCGTACGACTTCCCCTCAATTGCAATTTTTAACACATTAAATTGACAATTACATGAACAAATCAAATTTATCAATTAAGTAACATTAAAGCCTCAAAACAAGAAAATTTAGTAATCAATCGAAGAATTTAATGAATATATGAATACTTCAGTCCGCAGAAAATCTATAGATCAACACTTAGGTATTCGTTTTTTCATTTTCTAATTGATGCACCCACGTGAGCATTTCTGCAACAGCAAGGTACAAATTCGGTGGAATCCGGCTGTCCAGATCTACATGCATTAACAATTTCACCAATTCCAAAGAGGCGTGAACGTACAAACCGCTCTCTTTTGCACGCTGGACAATGGCCTCCGCGACCGCGCCATAGCCCTTGGCGACCACAGTTGGGGCCTCACCGGCGGCGCCCAGGGACAGCGCCACGGCTTCGGTGCGGGGGCCCTGTGGGCTGCCGGTCCGGCCCTCTTCCCTCTCGTCAGACGAGCTGTCAGGCACCGCCTTTTCCCCCCGGATCCGCGGGATGCGCCGGTTCCGCCATGCCGGCCGCGCCGCCTATGCGCAAATCCGCCAGTGCCAACCCCACGCTTTGCAGGCGCCGCGACAGCTGGTCGCCGGCCTGGCTGAGCACGGCCGCCGTGCCGTCCCGCGAGGCATCCAGGCGCAACTGCAGCGCCGTCCCCTTGAGCCCCAGTTGCACGTCCAGTGTTCCCAGCCGTGGCAGCTGGAGCCTCATGCGGGTAACCCAGGCGGCGGGCGCCGTTTGGGCGCCGCCCTCGCCGGCCTGCCGCTCGCGCCCCTCTTCAGGCTCCTGGCGTATGTCCCAGTCCATGGGAACGCCGGGCCAGCCCTCGCCGCTCCAGCGGAACACCGGCTGCGCCAGCATGTCGAGTTGCTGGCGCACCAGGCCCAGGGCTTCAGGATGTATCGCCGCCGCGGGATGGCCGGCGCGCGCGCTGTCCACCGGCGCCGTGCCGGCAGCGGGCAGCTCGGCATCGGGCAGCGAAAAATCGTGCGGACTGGGCTGCACGGGCTCAGGCAGGCCGCTGGGTCCGTAGGTCACGGACTGGCCCGCGGGTTCGGGCTGGCCGGCTTTGCCCAAGGGCGTGGCCAGAGAAGCGCCGGGCGCTTGCGCTTCGCCGCGGCCGGCGGTCGGCGGCGCGGCCGCTTCCGGTGTTTCCGGCACCGGCCCGGCCTCAGTCGCAGCGGGCGGAACAGGTGGCGCGGGCGGCAGTGCCGCCATCCCCTCCAGCAGCAGCGCGAGAGAGGCCAGTGTGGAACCGACGGCGGTAATCGACAAGGGAGGGCTCACATCCGGCGGCTGCGCAGCGGCAGCCGGCAAGGCCAGGCCGGCCTGCGGCTCGCGGGCCAGCTGCGCCAGTGTGCGCTGGCCGGCCGTGAACTGCTGCAAATGCGATTCGTAAAAAAGGCCGGATTCGGCCACCGTGCGCGCCAGGGCCGCCGCCAGCACCGGCACCGCGGGCGTGCGCATGTCGGGCTGCAGCGGCGCCTGGCCGCGCACGGCGGGCGTGCGGTCCATCGGGAGCTTGAGCAGCGCGCTGACCGTGCGCGCGGCGGCGCTCAGGGTGACGGCGCCCTGGTCCCGGGCGGGGGCCGGGCTTGCCGGGACGCCGTCGCGGCCGGCAAGCCCCACGCCCAGTTCGCGGCGCAGCGCCTCACGCGAAGGCAGGCGGATGTCGTTGTCCACCTTCTCTACATTCGCCACGGCGCCCGGGCCGGCGATTTCAGCCTGCGCCTTCAGCGGAACCAGGTCCACGCGCTGTCCCAGCCGCGTGGCCAGCAAGGTATCCACCAGAGGCGTCACGCCGCTCATGGCAGGTAGGCGTCGTCCGGCTGGCCGTAGGCCCTGTGCAGGCTGCGCTGCCGGTCCAGGCTTTTCATGACGCCGACCAGCCTGGACAGCTGGGGCAGGATCATGCCGATGATTTCATTCGAGTTGGCGCTGATGCGGCCCAGCAGCACATACTTGCGCGCCGACTGCGCCTCGTCCAGCGTGCTCAGCGGCTCGATGTCCTTGAGGCGCTCCACCATGCTGCTGCACTGCCCTTCAAGCCGGGGCAGCTCGCCCCACTGCTTGGCGCGCGCCAGCACCAGCATGCGCTCGGTCAGCGGGGCGATCTGCTCGTAGCAGTGCATCACTTCACTTTGCGATCCCATGCCTCAAGCCCCCGTGGAAAAACGCGACACCGCGGGTGCGGCCGGCACCTGCAGCGGCCGCGGCCGCTGCGGATCGATCTCGCGCCAGGCCGAGCTCACGCTGTCCAGCAGCCGGTCGGCCTCGTCCAGCAGCGCCGGGTCGTTGCGCAGGTTGGCGTACAGCAGGCGCTGCGTGACATAGGCGTAAAACGCCGACAGGTCCGCCACCAGCTGGGCGCCGGCCGCGCCCGCGGCGTCCGCGTCCAGGCTGGCCTTCAGGCCGTTGTCGACGATGTTGATGGCCTTGGAAATGGCCTGGCCCTTGGCGCTGATGTCCTGGTTCGCCATGTGGTGGCGCGCCATCGCGATGGCGGTCTTGGCGCCGTCGAACAGCATGGTGATCAGCTGGTGCGGCGAGGCGCTCATGGCCGCGCTTTCGGTGCCGACCTTGGCATAGGCACTGGCGCCCGGGTGGTAGGCGTAGGGCAGGGTGTTGGGTTGGGTGTGGGGTTGGGTGTGCATCGAAATGGCGACGGGCTTATTTGCTCGAATTGCTCGAGCTCATGTTGGCGAATTGCTGGGTCAGGTAGCTGGCGGTGGAGTTCATGCGCGAGACCAGCAGGTCCAGCTGGGTGAACTGTGCCTTGTAGCGCGCGATCGTCGCCTCCACCCGGCTCTGGGTCGCGGTGTACTGGCTGTCCAGCGACTTCAGCGTGGTCTCCACGCCCGTCGCGGCCGCGCTGATCATGCCGGTGCTGCTGGTGAAGCCGTCCAGCAGCGAGGAAACCTGCTTGCCGATGCCGCCCGTCGTTGCGTTGCCGGCGAACAGCTCGGCCACCGCGCCCTGGTTGCCCGCGAACGCGGCCTTGAGCTTGGACGCGTCGAAGGCCAGGGTGCCGTCCTTCTGGAAGCTCACGCCGACCTTGGACAGCACCTTGAGCTCGCCGGCCTGCGGCGTGTTGAGCGCCGCGCGCAGGCGCGTCTGTATGGTGCGCAGCGTCGAGTCGCCGACCAGGGCCGCACCGGTCTGCTTTTCGGTGTCGTATTTGGTCAGCTGCGCCGCCGTGGTCTGCAGGCTGTTGTAGGCCGTGACGAAACCGGTGATGGCCGCCTCCACCGCCGAGGTGTCGCGGCTCACCGTCAGCGTGCTGGTACCGGTTTTCGCCAGCGTCAGGGTCACGCCGGGCGCGGCATCGACCACCGTGTTGGTTTTGGAGGTCACCGGGATGCCGTTGACCTTGAGCACCGCATTGCCCGCCGCCGCCGTCTGCCGCAGGGCCTGCGCGCCCGACGCGTCGTGGTTGAGCAGGCCTTGCAGGCTGGCGTCGCCGGCGACGGAAATGCGCATGCTCGAAGCCTCGCCGGTTTCCCTGGAGGTCAGCACCAGGCGGTAGGGCGACGCGCCGCCGTCATTGACGATGCTGGCCGTCACGCCGATGTCGGTGCTCTTGTTGATCGCGTCGCGCAAACCCTCCAGCGAGTTGTTGCTGTCGTCGATCACGATGGACTTCGCGGCGCGCGCGGCATCCGGCGTGAAGCTCGCGCCGCTGTAGGTGCCGGTGGCCTCGCTCAGCGTGCCGCCCGAGATGGTGCCGAAATCGATGGTGACCGTGCCCTTGCCCACCGCGGCCTTGGTGCTGGACACGCCGGCCGCGGCCAGCGACTGCGCGCTGGCCAGCCGGCTCACGTCCACCGTGTAAATGCCCGCGGCAGCCGTTGCCTGGCCCGTGGCCGAGAGCACGTCGCTGGCGCTCGACGTCGCCTTGATGCCCTGGAACAAATTGGCGTCGGACAGCTTGGCGGCCGCCGTCTGCAGCGTGCTGAGCGCGTTCTTGAGCGTGCCGTAGGCCGACAGCTTCGCGGTGTAGCTGATCTGCTGCTTTTGCAGCAGCACCAGCGGCTGGCTTTCCGCCTTGGTGAGGTCGGTGAGCAGGTCGTTCAGGTTCAGGTTGGACCCGACGCCCAGGCTTGAAATCGATGCCATCTATAACTCCTCAATAAGTTCCCGAATGTTCCTGAACTGAAGCAAAAGCCGATTCAAACGGCTTGATGCACCAGCAGGCCCTGCAGCTTGCCGAGCGCGCGCGAAATCCGCACCACCTCTTCCGAGGGCATCTGCCGGATCAGCTCACCACTCTCCACGTCGACCACCTTGACGACCATGGTGTCGGCCTCCTTGTCGAACTCGAACTGCACGCCTATGGAAGACATCCGCAAGGACTCGTTGATCTCGGCCAGTGCGCTGCGTTCGCGCTCGAGCCCGGCCCTGGGCGGGGTTTCGGCCGGCAGCTCGCGGGCCGCGCCGGCGCGGGCTGAAGGGGCTACCGGTGGCGGCGCGGCATCGCGCCACGCAACGGCCGTCGCGGTCGTGGCGGCATTGGCGGGAATCGTCATGCGGGGCTCTCCTCGGAAAATCGCTAGGCACTCCCGCCTGGACACCCGGGCGGGAGTGCGTAGCGCAGGCAGCCAAAGCCGCCTGGCTTGCACACGGCGAGGGCGCGCCTTCCGCAGAAGGCGCGCCTTGCGCGATTAACGCAGCAGGGACAGAACGCCCTGGGTCGTCTGGTTGGCCTGGGCCAGCACGGAGGTGCCGGCCTGTTGCAGGATGTTGGCGCGCGTCATGTTGGACACTTCGGTCGCGTAGTCCGCGTCTTCGATGCGCGAGCGCGAAGAAGACAGGTTGGTCACCGTGGTGCCCAGGTTGGAGATCACCGAGTCAAAACGGTTTTGCACCGCGCCCAGCGAACCGCGCAGGTCGTCCACCACCTTCAGGGCGGCGTCAATCTTCTTAAGCGCGTTGCCGGTGGCCGCGCCGGCGAATTCGGCCGTGGGCGTTGCGCCGCTCAGGACGATGTCGGTGCCGTCAACCGTGTTGCTGCCGGCGCCTGCCGTGTCGGTCAGCGCGGCCTGGATGCCGGCCAGGCCGTAGTTCTTGCCCTGGATCGCAACATAGGCGGTCACGGTGCCGGCGGCGTCGGTGCCGACCTTGACGGGCTGGGTGGTCAGGGTCACGGCAGCCGCGACGCCATTGGAGGGGTCGGTGAAATCGACCGTGGCCGTGTTCAGCGTCACAGCACCGGTGGCGGGAGCCACGGAAGCCGCGTAGAAGTCGTCACCGCTCTTGACCACCCAGGTCGCCGTGGGAGCGCCGGCGGCGGTCAGCACGTTGTGCAGGGACAGGTCGGAAGCGCTCACCGTCGAGCCGGTGGCGGCGGTCAGCGCCGTGGCGACCGCGCTCAGGTCGGTGGCAACCGGTGCGCCGACGCCTGGGTCCACCGTGAGGTTGGCGGCGCTGACGTTCAGCGCATTGCTGGCGACCGAGAAGCCGGTCATCTTCAGGCTGGCGGAGTCGATCTGCTTGAGGTTGATGTCGATGGTTTCGCCGTCGTTCGCGCCGACCTGGATGGTCAGCTTGTTGTTGGCGGCCAGCACTTTCACGCCGTTGAAGTCGGTCTGTGCCGAGGTGCGGTCGATTTCTTCCAGGCGCTGGGTGATTTCAGCCTGGATCGAGGCCTTGTCGGCCACCGAGTTGGAACCGTTGGCCGACTGCACGGCCAGTTCGCGGATGCGCTGCAGGTTGCTGTTGATTTCGGTCAAAGCGCCTTCAGTCGTCTGCGCCAGCGAGATGCCGTCGTTGGCGTTGCGCTGCGCAACAGCCAGGCCCTTGATGTTGGCCGTGAAGCGGTTGGCGATGGCCTGGCCGGCCGCGTCGTCCTTGGCGCTGTTGATGCGCAGGCCCGAGGACAGGCGCTGGATGGCCGTGTTCAGCGAGGACTGCGACTTGTTGAGGTTGTTCTGCGTGAGCAGGGAAAGCGAGTTGGTATTGATGACTTGGGCCATGAGGGACTCCTGATTACATAGGTTGTGGACTCCGGCTAACTTGCCGTCACGCTGGCCTTGCCTGCCATGACAGTCTGCAAGCCACCGTTGTCCAGCTTATCGGCCGGGCCGATTCAAACCTTTAGCGGACGGCGCAAAATAATTCGCGCCCGCCCCTCATCACGCCGGCATGTTCATGATTTCCTGGTAGGCCGCGACCACGCGGTTGCGCACCTGCAGCCCCATCTGGAAACCGATGTTGGCCTTTTGCATGTCGACCATCACGTCGTTGAGCGCCACGCCGGGCTTGCCGAGCTCGAAGGCCTCGGCCTGGCTGTAGGCGTTCTGCTGGGTCTGGCTGATGCGGTCCAGCGATTTTTTGAGCTCGCCCGCAAAGCCGCCGCCGGCGGCCTCGCCGCCTTGCGCCGCTGAAGGTGCCGAAGCCTGGGCCAGCGCGCGCATTTGCTGCAGCACGGACTCGATCGAAGAAATAGCCATGGTGTTTCTTTCAGGCGCGTGCGCGCCCCTGGTTGGATGACGGCATGAAGCGTAGCGGCGGGGCCGGCGCGCGCATCAGGCCAAAAGACGGCAAAAGCCCCGGCTATTCAGCGGATCGGGAAGCCCGGCCGGCTCTGACAATTCCCCACAAGGACCCGCCCCGTGCCCCTCCCGTGCGCGCATGCCGGTTGCCCTTTTCGCCCTTGTGCCTTTGAATAAGACCTGTTGTATGCCAACTGTTGTTTCGCCCGCCCGGCCACCACGCAGCTTCCGCTTCATCGCCGCGCCTTCGCGCGGCGCGGTGACGGCGGCCGGGTGAGCGCGTGAACGCCGCCGCACTGGGCGCCGACACGGCCCTGCCCAAAGCGCCTCCATGGCTGGCGCAGTTGCGCGCCAACCCGCGCCTGCCGCTGATGGTGGGCGCGTCCGCCGCGGTGGCCGCCGTCGCCGCGCTGTGGCTGTGGAGCCGCGCGCCCGACTACGGCGTGCTCTACAGCAACCTGTCCGACCGCGACGGCGGCGCCATCATCGCGTCGCTGCAGCAGATGAACATCCCCTACAAGTTCACCGAGGGCGGCGGCGCGCTGCTGGTGCAGGCCAACAAGGTGCCCGAGGCGCGCCTGCGCCTGGCCGCCCAGGGCCTGCCCAAGGGCGGCACCGTCGGCTTTGAGCTGATGGACGCGCAGAAATTCGGCACCAGCCAGTTCGCCGAGCAGGTCAACTACCAGCGCGCCCTCGAAGGCGAGCTCGCGCGCTCCATCAACTCCATTTCCGCCGTCGAGTCGGCGCGTGTGCACCTGGCGCTGCCCAAGCCCTCGCTCTTCGTGCGCGACCAGAAAAAACCCAGCGCCTCCGTGGTGCTGAGCCTGCACCGCGGCCGCAGCATCGACGAAGGCCAGGTCAGCGCCATCGTGCACCTGATCTCCAGCAGCGTGCCCGAGCTCTCGGCCAAAAGCATCACCGTGGTCGACCAGGCCGGCAACCTGCTCTCGGCGGCCAACGCCGGCACGCGCGGCCTGGACGTGAGCCAGCTCAAGTACACCCAGGAAATCGAGCAGGGCTACATACGCCGCATCGAAGCCATCCTGCAGCCCATCCTGGGCGCGGGCAATGTGCATGCGCAGGTGGCCGCCGACATCGACTTTTCAGTCGTCGAGAACACCGACGAAAAATACCGTCCCAACCAGGAACCCGGCACCGCGGCCATCCGCAGCCAGCAGTCCAGCGAGTCCGGCCAGCTGGGCGGCGGCCCGGCCACGGGCGTGCCGGGCGCGCTGACCAACCAGCCGCCGCCGGACCCGGTCGCGCCCATCACCGCGCCCTCGCAGATCAAGCCGGGCACACCGCCCGGTACGGCGCCCGCGGCCCAGCTCAAGATGAGCGCCGAACTCGGCTCGGCCGGCGGCGCCGCGCCGCGCGCCGCCGGCACGGGCGGCAACTCACGCAAGGACGTCACCACCAACTACGAAGTCGACCGCTCCATACGCCACACGCAGCAGGGCGCGGGCGGCATCAAGCGCCTGTCGGTCGCGGTGGTGGTCAATTACCGCGGAGCCACGGGCGCCGGCAAACGCGCGGCGCTGACGGCCGCCGAACTCGAGCAGATCCGCAACCTGGCGCGCCAGGCCATGGGTTTCAGCGCCGAACGCGGCGACTCGCTCAACGTGGTCAACAGCCCCTTCGCCGCCGACACCGAAACCCCCGAGCTGCCGCTGTGGCGCCAGCCCGAGACCGTCGAGATCGCCAAGTCCTCGGGCAAATACCTGCTGCTGGGCTTGCTGGCGCTCTATCTGTGGCTGGCGGTGCTGCGGCCGCTGCTGCGCAAGCACCTGCAGCCCTCGCCGGCGGCGTTCGCGGCCGACGCGGATAGGGACCCGGGCCTCGGCGAAGCGGCCAGCGCGCAGGCGCAGGCCCTGGAGAAGGAGCAACGCGAACGCCGCGAGCAGCGGCACCAGGCCAACCTCCAGTATGCGCAGGACATGGCGGCCAAGGAGCCGGCCATGGTGGCCATGCTGATCAAACACTGGACCGAAAAAAATGGCGGATGAAGGCATGCGCAAAAGCGCCATCCTGTTGATGTCGCTGGGCGAGGCCGGCGCCGGCAGTGTGCTGCAGCACCTGCCCCAGCATGTGGTGCAAACCCTGGGCAAGGCCATGGCCGGCCTGGCGCAGGTCAGGCGCGACGAGGTCAGCGAGGTGCTGCGCGAGTTCCGCGAGGAAACCGAGCAGTACTCGGCCACGCACGTGGACGCCGGCAGCTACCTGCGCGCCGTGCTCAACAAGGCCCTGGGCAACACCCGCGCGGCCGACCTGCTCGAAAGCATTTCCCAGCCCGACAGCGCGACCAGCGGCATAGACCGCCTGAACCAGCTGGAGGCGACCGAGGTCGTCGAGCTGATCCGCGACGAACACCCGCAGATCATCGCCACCCTGCTGGTGCACCTGGACCGCGACAAGGCCGCCGAGGTGCTGGAGCAGCTGCCCGAGCGCGTGCGCCACGACGCCGTGCTGCGCGTGGCCACTTTCGGCGGCGTGCAGCCGGCGGCCCTCAAGGAGCTGACCGACGTGCTCACCGACATGCTGTCCGGCGAAGGCGTCAAGCGCAGCCGCCTGGGCGGCATACGCGCGGCCGCCGAGATCGTCAACATGATGAGCAGCGCGCAGGAGGAAAGCGTCATCAAGCACGTGCGCGAGCACGACGAGGCGCTGGCGCAGAAGATGATCGACGAGATGTTCCTGTTCGAGAACCTGCTCGAGCTCGAGGACCGCAGCGTGCAGCTGCTGCTCAAGGAGGTCGAGTCGGAGTCGCTCATCATCGCGCTCAAGGGCGCGCCGCTGGAGCTGCGCGACAAATTTCTCAAGAACATGTCGCAGCGCGCCGCCGAGATGCTGCGCGAGGACATCGAAATGCGCGGCCCGGTGCGCGTCTCGCAGGTCGAGGCCGAACAGAAGAGCATCCTGCAGATCGTGCGCCGCCTGGCCGATGCGGGCGAGATCGTGCTGGGCGGCCAGGGCAACGACTCCTATGTATAACAAGCCCCCGAACACACCGGCGGCACGGTCCGAACCGCCCTTCGCGCGCCGCGCCAACGGCGCCAAGGAAGCGCTGACCGCCTGGGAGCGCTGGGAAATGACGGCCATCGCGCGGGAGCCCGCGCCCTCCCCGCCCCCCGAACCCAAACCGGCGCCCGTGGTCGCGCCGCTGAAACCCGAGGTGCTGATCAACGACGTCGAGCTGGCCCAGTTGCGCCTGCAGGCCCTGCGCAGCGGCGAGGCCGAAGGCTTTCGCCAGGGCCTGGCCCAGGGCCATGCGCAGGGCCGCGCGGAGGCCGTGGCCGAAGTCCAGGCGGAGGCGCGGCAGCTGCGCGCGCTGGCGCAAACCCTGCCCGACGCGCTGCGCGGCGCCGAAGCCGAGATCGCCGACAACCTGCTGGCCCTGGCGCTGGACATCGCGCGCCAAGTGCTGGGCCAGGCCCTGGCGCTGGACAGTGGCGCCATCCTGCCGGTGGTGCGCGAACTGCTGCAGGCCGAGCCGGCGCTCAGCGGAGCGCCGCAGCTGGTGCTGCACCCCGACGACGCGGCCCTGGTGCAGCAGCACCTGGCCGAAGATTTGCAGGCTGCCGGCTGGCGCATACGCAGCGACGCGAACTGCCAGCGCGGCGGCTGCCGCGTGCTGGCGGCCAGCGGCGAGCAGGACGCCAGCCTGCCGGGCCGCTGGGAGCGCGTCACCGCGGCCCTGGTCAAAACCGCCATGCACACCCCGGCCGTGGTCCATGCCTGAACACGCCGCGCCCGCCGACATACCCGCCGCCGGCCCGCTGCGCGCCTGGCACGGCGCGCTGGACGAGGCGCGCAGCGCGGTGGCGCAAAGCGTGCCGGTGCGCAGCTACGGCCGGCTCACGCGCGCCGTCGGGCTGGTGCTCGAGGCCGTCGGCCTGCGCCTGCC
>NZ_AKIV01000006.1 GCF_000282655.1 Polaromonas sp. CF318 | reverse complement strand
GCAAGGCCTGGCTGATTTCCGAACCGAAGTCACGCGTGGCCAGGCTGCGCATGAAGACACGTTGCCCGCTGTCGGCATTCTTTTGCCCGGCCAGCGGCACAGTCCAGGGGTTGATCGCGTTCATGCGGATGCGGTCACCGAGCAGGGCACCGCCGCTCTTGCGGCGCGAGGGGTCTATGCTGATGACGGCCACGCGCAGTTTGTCGTTCTGGTCCAGGCGCAGGCGGCGGATGAGTTCGTCAGTCAGCGAGGACTTGCCGGCGCCGCCGGTGCCGGTGATGCCGAGCACAGGTATCTTGCAGGTGGCGGCCTTCGTACGGACTGTGTCAACCAAAGCGGCATCCGCCTTCCCATTCTCAAGCGCGGTGATCAACTGGGCCAGGGCCCGCCAGTTCATCTCGCCATGGCCTTCAATGGCCTTGACGTTTTTCGGCGCGAAGCCGGTCAGGTCTTTGTCGCAGCGCATGACCATCTCGCCGATCATGCCGGCCAGGCCCATCTTCTGGCCGTCTTCGGGGCTGTAGATGCGGGTGACGCCGTAGGCATGCAGCTCGCGGATCTCGGGCGGTACGATCACGCCGCCGCCGCCGCCGAACACCTGGATGTGCTCGCCGCCGCGGCTTTTGAGCAGGTCGACCATGTACTTGAAGTACTCGACATGCCCGCCCTGGTAGGAACTGATGGCGATACCCTGGGCGTCTTCCTGCAGGGCGGCGGTCACGACCTCGTCGACGCTGCGGTTGTGGCCCAGGTGGATGACTTCGGCGCCCATGCTTTGCAGGATGCGCCGCATGATGTTGATGGCCGCGTCGTGCCCGTCGAACAGGCTGGCCGCCGTGATGAAGCGCACCTTGTGTGTGGGGCGGTAGCTGGCGAGCGCTTTGTATTCAGCGGACATGTCGGTCATGGGTGTCTCCGTAAGCGGCGGGGGCCGCCTGTGCCTGTGGCGTGTTGAATTGACGTTTACGTAAACGTCAATCTTAGCCGCTTAACAGGAGCCGATCAAGTGTGCGCCCTGGGTATGGCGGCGCCCAGGAAAAAGGGCGCCGCGGGGCGCCCTTTTTGCGTGAAGCCGGGGCTTGAGTGGCCCCGGGCTGGTTACCCGTACAGGTATTTGGGCAGCCAGAGCGTCAGGCCCGGCCAGATATACATAAAGACCATGCACAGGATCACGATCAGCATGTAAGGCATCATGCCGGCGAAGATCTGGTTGATGGTGACATGCGGCGGCGACACCCCCTTGAGGTAGAAGGCCGACATCGCGACCGGCGGCGACAGGAAGGCCGCCTGCAGGTTGACGAAAACCAGCACGCCCCAGAGGATGGGGTCGATCTGGAAATGCTGCAGTAGCGGCAGGAAGATGGGCACGAAGATCACGATGATCTCGGTCCATTCGAGCGGCCAGCCCAGGATGAAGATGATGGCCTGCGACAGCAGCAGGAACTGCAGCGGCGTGAGATCCATCGAGAGCACCCATTCCTCGACCACGCGCTGGCCGCCCAGCAGGGCGAACACTGCCGAAAACAGCGCCGAGCCGACGAACAGCCAGCAGACCATGGAGGTGGTCTTGCAGGTCAGGAACACCGCTTCCTTGATCTTCTGGAAGTCCAGCGTGCCGGCATGCCAGGCCATCAGGAAGGCGCCGGCCGCGCCTACGGCCGCGGATTCGGTGGCTGTTGTGATGCCGAACAGGATGACGCCCAGCACCACGACGGTCAGCAGGGTCAGCGGCATGACCGAACTCACCAGCATGCGCAGGATCTCGAACTGCTCGGCGTCGAAGCGCCGGTAGTACCACAGCAGCAGGCCTGCCGCCAGCAGGCAGGCAATGGCAAAGCCCGTGTAGAACGATTCGGGAACGGGCGCGGTCTGCGGCCCCGAGCCCGAGGGCTCGCCGATTTCCCGCAGCGGCGCGTCGGCCGCCGCCGCGGCTGGCGGCTTCGCATCCTCCGACCCCGGCGGCGCCTGCAGGCCGCCGGCTTCGGCCGGCTCTTTGGCCACCGTGTCGCCAGGAGGCTCTTTGAGTCCTTCTTCCGCGGGCGGCTCCTTGAGTGCGCCTTCCGCTGGCGGCTCCTTCACGCCGGTATCCGTCGGCTCCTGGACTCCGCCGGTGGTGGCGGGCGCTTGCAGGCCGCCGCCCGCCGGCGCCGCGGCCTTGGCGGCGCGCGCGGCCGCCACCTGGGCGTTGTTGTCGGCCTGCGAATGAATCACCACGTACCACCAGGTCCCGCCTAAGGTCACCAGCACGAAGGCCAGCGGCACCAGGGCGGTGCCCAGGCTGCGCAGCAAAAAGCCGCGGCTGACCTGGGCGCCCGCCTGCAGTGCTTTGCCGGGAGCCGCGGCGGCCATGGCCAGCGCCGGCAGCGCCCTGCGCGAATACGCGGTGGTCACCTGCTGCAGCCAGGGCGGCACGGGCGCGCGGCTCTGCTCCGGCGGCAGCTTGGGCGCGATCTTGGGGTTGAGCATGACCCAGCCGACGATGTAGACCAGGTAGAGCAGGGCCAGGAAGAAGCCGGGGAACATCGCCGCGGCATACAGCTTGACCACTGACTGGCCGGCGACGGCCGCATACACGATGATCATCACCGAGGGCGGGATCAGGATGCCCAGCGTGCCACCGGCGGTGATCACGCCGGCCGCCAGCCGCGTGTCGTAGCCGGCATTGAGCATGGGCCGCATGGCGATCACGCCCATCAGCACCACGACCGCGCCCACCAGTCCGCTGGCGATGCCCCAGAAGGTACAGATGATCAGCGTGGTGACGGCCAGCGAACCCGGCACGCTGCGGAACGCCAGCTGCACGCTGTGGAACATCTTGTCCACCAGCGCGCCGCGCTCCATCACATAGCCCATCAGCACGAACAGCGGTATCGACAGCAGTGTCTCGTTGGTCATGGCGCCGAAGGCGCGCTGCACCATCAGGTCGAAGATCCTGTTGTCCCAGAAATGGGCGGCCGGGTCGTAGAAGGCGATGAAGCCGAACACCATGCCCAGGCCCATCAACGTGAACGCCGTGGGAAAGCCCATCATGATGACGACCACGATGAGGCCGAGCATGGTCATGCCGAGTACAGCATTGCTCATGATCAGCCTTTCACCGTGCGGGACTGCTCGATCGCCAGGCGCCGCGCTTCCTCGTCGACGAACTCGCTGCCGGCCAGCTGCTGCGCGACCACGTCGGATTCCTGCGCGTCCTGCAGCCGCGGCGTCCAGGCGCCTGTGCGTATGCAGACGATGCAGCGCAGGATTTCGGACAGCCCCTGCATCAGCACGATGGCGCCTGCCATCGGGATCACAAACTTGAAGGGATACAGCGGGATGGGGGTGGCGTTGAAGGTCTGCTCGCGCATGGCCAGGGATTCGTTGAAGTAGGTCCAGCCGGCCCAGGTCAGCGCCGCGATGCCGGGCAGGAAAAAGACGATGTAGAGCACCAGGTCCAGCCAGGCCTGGGTGCGAGGTTTCATGGACCCGTAGAAGAAGTCGCCGCGCACATGGCCGTCATGCGCCAGCGTGTAGGCGCCGCCCAGCATGAACAGCGTGCCGTAGAGCATGTTGTTGACGTCGAAGATCCAGGCGGTGGGCGCGTTGAGCGCGTAGCGCTTGAAAACCTCCGCGCAGACGACCAGCATCAGCACCACGATAAGCCAGGCGGCCGCCTTGCCGACCCAGGTGCTGATGTGGTCGGCGGTGTGCAGGATTTTTTGCGTATTCATGTTGGTGTGATGTGCCCATCAAAAAGGCCAGCCGTCCAGGGGAGGAGGGCTGGCCGGCTTGGCCCCGGGATTGGCGGGGTCAGGCCTTCTTCTTGGCGAAGGAATGGTTGTAGGCCATCTTGAAGTCGACCATATAGTCGTTCTGCCAGGGGATGGTGCGCGCGGCGTAGGCCTTCTGCGAGTCGATCACCTTCTTGAACAGCGGGTTGGCCTGGGCCTTGTCCTCGATGATCTTGTCCCAGGCTTCCAACTGCGCCTTGAGCACGGCGTCGGGCGTCTTGTAGAACTTGATGCCCTGCTTCTTCATCTCGGCGTAGTCGGTGGAGTTGCGGTCTATGGCCTTCCAGCTCATGTCGGCGCTGGCGGCCTGCACGCCGTAGTCGATGATGGCCTTGAGTTCGGCCGGCAGCGCGTTGTACTTGGACTTGTTGAACAGGATCTCGAACTGCTCGCCGCTCTGGTGAAAGCTCTGCAGCATGCAGTTCTTGACCACGTCCGGGAAACCGAGCACGCGGTCGGAGCTGGCGTTGTTGAACTCGGCCGCGTCGATCAGGCCGCGGTCCAGCGCCGGCACGATTTCGCTGCCGGGCAGCGGGTTCACCGAGGTGCCCATGGCGGTGAAGATGTCGACAGACAGGCCCACGGTGCGGAACTTCAGGCCCTTCATGTCGGCCACCTTGGCGATGGGCTTCTTGAACCAGCCCAGCGGCTGCGTGGGCATGGGGCCGTACAGGTAGGACACCACGTCCATGCCGATGGCCTTGTAGATTTCCTCGAGCAGGGCCTTGCCGCCGCCGTAGTTGTGCCAGGACAGGACCATGTTCGGGTCCATGCCGAAGGCCGGGCCCGAGCCCCATAGCGCCAGGGCGTTGTTCTTGCCGTAGTGGTAGGCCACCACGCCGTGGCCGCCGTCCAGCGTGCCCTTGTTCACGGCTTCCAGCAACTGGAAAGCCGGCACCACCGCGCCGGAAGGCAGCACCTCTATCTTGAGGCGGCCGCCGGCCATGTCGTTGACTTTCTTGGCGAAGTCGTTGGCGTATTCATGGAAGATGTCCTTGGCCGGCCAGGTGCTCTGGAAGCGAAAGGACGTTGTCTGCGCCATGGCGACCATGGGGGCGGACAGGGCGCCCGCGGCAATCGCGGCGCCTTTCAGCAGGCCGCGCCTGCGGGGGCTTTTGCTCTCGGTCATGACTGTCTCCTGTTGTTGGAAAACATACGAACACTAAGAACACTCATCATTCCGTCTTGCCCAAGGCTTACAAAGAGGGTTTCCACCAACGAGGGCGGCGATTGGCCTTTCGATTACCCCTGATGCGGGTGAAACTGTTTTTGCAGTCCGGGCGGGAATCGCGCGGCGGCCCTCAATCTCAGCGGACCTTCACGTCTTTCAACGCGGGATCGCCGGGCGGAAAGCGCAGGCCCAGTTGCACCAGGGTGGCGCGCACGACGGTGGCGATCATCAGGTTGCGATGGGTTTTGGAGTCGGCGGGCACCACGGTCCACGGCGCCCAGGGCGTGCTGGTGGCGCGCAGCAGGTCCTCGTAAGCCTGCTGGTACTGCTTCCACTGCTTGCGCGCCTCCAGGTCGTCGAGGTTGAACTTCCACTGCTTGGTCGGGTCGTCCAGCCGCGCCTGCAGGCGCTCTCGCTGCTCGTTGCGGCTGATGTGCAGCATGAACTTGAGCACCACGGTGCCGGTCTGCGCGAGCAGGCGCTCGAAGTCGTTGATGTGGCGCAAGCGTTGGGCCGTCTGCGCCGGCGTGATCCAGCCCTTGACGGGCGGCACCAGCACGTCCTCATAGTGGCTGCGGTTGAAGAGGGTGATCTCGCCGGCCGCCGGTACCTGCTGGTGGATGCGCCACAGGTAGTCGTGGGCGCGCTCCGCCTCGTTGGGCGCCCGCCAGCTCACCGTGTGCACGCCCAGCGGGCTGATGCGGCCGAACACGCCGCGCAGGGTGCCGTCCTTGCCGGCGGTGTCGGTGCCCTGCAGGATGACCAGCAGCTTGAAGCGCTTGTCGGCGTAGAACAGGTTTTGCAACTCGTCGAGCTCCGCCGCCAGGGTGTCGACGATGGCTTTGTCGCGCTGCTTGTCGCCGCTGGAGAAAGGCTTGGCGGCCGGGTCCAGGTCGGCCAGCGCCCAGGGCCTGCCGGCTTTTTTGCCGGACGGCGGCTGGCCGTCCATGCCGGTTTGCGGTGGCTGCCACCGGGCCAGCAGCCGGGCCAGGGCCTTGAGGTCCGCCTTGCCGGCCGCGGTGTCGGGGAAAAGAGGCGGGTCTGTGCGGGGGGTCGGCATTGATGTCTCCGGTCTGCGGTGGGCGGGCTTGCCGCTGTGATTGTGCCTGCCGCGCTTTCTCCCCGCTGTTGCCGCGGGCCGCGTCCCGGGCATAAACTTGCCAGGACGCTTTCTTTTTTCCTTCTTCTTCTTCTTCTTTCCATGACAGGCAATGACATGACAAGCTCTACCGCGGCGAACGCCGGCCCCCCGCTCCAAGTCCGGCCGGCCGCCGGCTATGCCGGGGACATCCCCGCGCGCCTGGCGTTTGAATGGGTGCAGTCGGGCCAGGCGGTGCTGGTGGACGTGCGCACCGATGCCGAGCGCGAATGGGTGGGCTATGTGCCCGGCGCCGTGCCGCTGGCCTGGAAGCAATGGCCGGGCATGGCCATGAATGCGGGCTTTGATGAGGGGCTGAAGGCGGCTGTGCCCGCGGGCAAGAAAGCCGTGCTGCTATGCCGCAGCGGTGTGCGTTCGGTGGCGGCCGCCAAACGCGCGGCGGAACTGGGCCTGGAGGCCTATAACATTCTGGAGGGCTTTGAGGGCGACGCCGACGAACAGGGACAGCGCGGCCGCAAAGGCGGCTGGCGTTTGCAGGGCCTGCCGTGGAAGCAGGGGTGAAAAATACCCGAAATATCCCCGGTGCCCAGGAAAGAGCCGTACCTTTTGTAACTTCGTCATATAAGGCAATGGGGTGGGGGTCCGGGAAAAATGAAGTGAATAGTTCACATTACTTTTGCTGAAATTTGGTGTATGGGGGTGACCCCTGTTAGTTCTGACAGGGGATAACACGTATCAATTTGTTTGAGCGCTTTCAATGGGGGTTCCTCTTTCTAACGGAGCTCCCCATGCAAGTACTCGAACGCGAACTTCCACCCGCCGTCAAGGCGCCCATCAATCCCGCCCTGGGGGCCCAGCTGAGCCAGCGCATCGCGCGCGACTTCAAGCCGCGCTGGGACCAGCAATGGGGCGGGAAATTCATGCTCCACGGCCGCACGCCCGACTCCAATGCCATACGCCTGGACGGCAACGACTACCTCAGCGTGACGGGCCACCCGCAGATCGTGCATGCCCAGGTCGAGTCCTTGCGCAAGGCGCAGGAGTTCGTGGTGCAGTCCGGCGTCTTTCATCTGAACCAGCACCCCACGCATGCCCTGGAGACGGCCCTGGCCGCCTGGGTCGGCAAGGACGACGGCTTCATCTGCCAGTCGGGCTACGCGGCCAATGTCGGCCTGCTGCAGGCGATTGCCGACGCGCAGACGCCGGTCTACCTGGACACCCTGGCCCATGCCTCGCTGTGGGAAGGCGCCCACGCGGCGCGCGCGCCGGCCTTCGCTTTCCGCCACAACGATCCGGCCCACCTGGCGCGCATGATCGCCCGCAACGGCCCCGGCATCGTGGTGGTGGACTCGGTGTACAGCACCACGGGCGCCGTCTCCCCGCTGGTGGAGATTGTGGATGTGGCGGAGGCGCACGGCTGCATGATGCTGGTCGACGAGTCGCACTCGCTGGGCACGCACGGCCCGCAGGGCGCAGGCCTGTGCGCCGAGCTGGGCCTGACGGACCGCGTGCACTTCATCACCGCCAGCCTGGCCAAGGCTTTCGCGGGCCGCGCCGGCTTTTTCACGGCGCCGGCCCATATGCGCTACTACATCCTGTGCTCGAGTTTTCCCAACATCTTCAGCTCCAGCCTGCTGCCGCACGAGATCGCGGGCCTGGCCGCGACGCTGGAGCTGATCCGGAACAGCGATGACGCGCGCAAGCGCCTGCACGCGAACACGCGCCGGCTGCGCGCCTCGCTGAGCGAGCTCGGCTACCCCATCCACCAGGGCAGCCAGCAGATCATCGCGCTGGAAGTCGGCTCGGAAAGCGACACCATGGTGCTGCGCGACAGGCTGGAGGAGCGCAATGTGTTTTCCTCGATGTTCTGCGCGCCGGCCACCAGCGCCAAGCGCGCCATGATGCGCATGACGCTGAACGCCGGCCTGACCGAATCGGAGCTGGAGCATGTGGAAGGCGTGGCCCGCGAGATCGCGCCCATCGTCAAGCCCTGGGACTGGCCGATCGCGCGGCGCGCCCGGGCCGGCCAGGCCGAGGCATAGGCCTCTAGTCTTGCAGTTGCCGTTCGCCGGAGGTGGCGATAAAGCGCTCGTGGCTGGTCATAAAGCCCGGGCTGAAGGTCTCGCCGACGCTGAACAGCGCGGCGTGCAGCACGGCCGTGCCCGAGGCGATGGTGAAGGCCTGGCGCGGCTGCGGCTTCTGGCCGGCGCCCAGCGCCAGCTGCAGCTCGAGGTCTATGAGTTTTTTGCCCGCAGCCACGTCCTGCACGGTGGCCGCATCCCAGCCCTGGGACTCGGCGATCTCCGCGAGTTCGCGCAGGTTGGCCGCCGGCTCCAGTTGCAGCCAGCTGGCGCTGCCCTTGCGGTCCAGCGCCAGCACGCCGAAAGGCGCGCCTATCACCACATGCTCTATCCAGCCCTGGCGCAGTGCCAGGTTTTCCAGCTCCTGGGCGATCGTGGGCTCGCACAGCAGGGCGTGCTGCTCGCGCGACAGCGTGGAGCGCCAGGTCTGCTGGTGTCGCCCGTCGGGCTGGCGCAGCAGCGCCTGGACGGCGTCGGTCAGGCGCAGCCGGATTTCGGGCGACTGCTTGGGGATGAACTGCTCGATCAGCCCGCGGTTGAAGGCCGACACGGCAAGCTGCTCATCGGCGCGCCCGGTCAGCAGCACGCGCGCGCCGGACCAGCCCGTCAGCTCGCTGAGCACCCGCAGCCCGCTCATCGCCGGCATCGAGTAGTCGACCACGCAGACCTGGGTGAGCGCAAAGCGCGCCGTGCCGTCTTCGCGCCAATATTGCAGGATTTGCGGGATCAGGGCCGAGCCCTCGCGCCAGCGGTTGATGATTTCCTGCTGGCGCCAGGCATCCGCTTCCCAGCGCGCCGGCTCCTTGAGCAGCAGGTCTATGCAGGCCACGGGCCGCAGGAACAGGCGCACATACCAGTCCAGCGGCATGACCTCGGCCAGCATTTCGAGGTAGTCCGGGTCGTCGTCCAGAAAGACCACGCCTCCCGGTCGGCGGTAGAGTGCAAAGGACATGTTTGTCGTTTTAGGGTGGGTTGTCAAAAGCAGTCATACACAATCGCAAACAGGCTATCAAGGGCATCAGGGCGCTATCGGCAGTTCAATGGTAAAAACGGCGCCCACGGCAAACTCGGATTTCACGTGAATGTTGCCGCCTGCACTTTGTACCACTTGCTGGCAAAACGCCAAACCCAGGCCGTGACCGGTGCCGCGGTTGCTGGAGAAAAAAGGTTTAAAAATCTGCGGCAGCAAGGCGGCGTCTATGCCCATGCCCTCGTCCGCCACGATAATGCGGCCGCGATGCAGCGAATGGCCCACCTCGATGCGCAGCGCGCCGGCCGGGTATTTCGAGTCGGCCGCCATCAGGGAGTGCAGGGCGTTCTTGATCAGATTGTCCAGCACCTGGGAAAACTGGGTGGCGGAAGAACGGAAACTGAAATCGTCATGAATGATGACCTTGACACAGTCGCGCTGGCGGCTCGACTGGTAGGGATAGGCCACCACAACGTCCTGCACCACCTTGCTGGCCCAGACCCGCTCGGTGTAGCGCGGCAGCTGCAGCAGCTTGGCGTTGGCGATCTGGGTGTCGATCTGGTGGTTCATGTTGCGCACCAGGGCGTGCAGGCGCAGTGCCAGCTTGTCCAGCTGCTGCGCGCGCGGGTTGTCGGGCTGGCGCTGCACCTCCAGCTGGATCGCGTCACCCAGCAGGGCCGCCGTCGACAGCGGCGTGCGAAGTTCATGGGCCATGATGCCTATGGTGGTCAGCGTGCTGGAGAGCTGCTCGCGCCGCAGGTTCGCCGAGGACAGGTTGAGCACCAGCGCGATCGACCAGGCAAAGGCGAAGACCACGGCGTGGACGGCGCGCTGCTCCGGCGGCAGCAGGGGAACCGCGGGCCCGATGGCCATGAAGGCCCCGAAGGCCAGCAGGCCTCCCGTGATGGTGCCCAGCGTGGCCAGGCGCCAGTCCGTCACGTGGTAGTAGATCAGCACCATGGCCGCCATGGTGGCCAGCCACACCGTGCTGCCGCTGTTGCACAGGTACATCCAGCTGAACAGCACCGGCAGTTCCACCCAGAACACCAGGCCGAACACCCTTTGCGCCAGGCGGCTGCTCGGGTCGTGATTCACGCGCCGCGTCATCAGGCTGTAGCCCAGCAGGCTGGCCATCACGCGCAGGGGCAGGTTTTCGTAGGGCTGGGGCAGCCAGGCCGACCAGATCCAGGCGAACAGGGCATTGCCCGAAAAAAAAGAAAGCCCCAGCCACCACAGACGCCGCGGCGATGGATGCAAAATGGGCTCCAGCGGGGCGAGTACCAGCTCCTCGCGCAGCCACTGGAGCAAGGGGCGCTGCGCCAGCCACGCATGGAAGCGGGCGCTCCTCACTTTAAAGATCTCTCCAGCACAACAGGGAACCTGACTGATGATGCATTTGACATGTGACTGTATTGTCCCGGTTCTTTTTCCGTCAAGCTAATGCTATTACCTGCCAACTTTGACAGCGTGAGCCTCGATGGCGTCATCAGCGACTGGCTGTGCGCCCTGCGCGAATTTTCCGTCGAGGCCCTGATGGTGCTGGGCCCCGACCCTTTTGCGGGCCAGGAGGAGCGGCTGGTGCTGGCCATCCACCCGCCGCGCCTGCTCGAGGCAGCCGAGGCCCTGGCCGAAAGCCGCGACTTCGGCGCTCCCTGGCGCGACTCCGATGCGCCCCTGGTGGCCTGGCAGGATATCTCCAAATCGGCTTTCGAGAGCCTGGGACGCTGGCGCCGGCTCTGGCTGGCCCACGGCTACCAGAGCGTGGTGCGCATCGCCTTTCCGCTCACCGTGGGCCGCGCCTTCGAGTGCTACCTCTTCAGCCCGCGCCAGTGGCACGACCGCAGCGAGGCGGCCCTGCTGGCTTGGTCGGCGCTCAATATCTGGCCGCTGCTCAAGCGCGCGCTGGCCGAGGCGCGCAGCCCGCTGAGCCCGCGCGAACTCGAGTGCCTGAGCCTGGCATTCCAGGGCATGACGGCGCGTGAGAGCGGCGAGCTGCTGGCCTGCAGCGAGCGCACCGTGAACTTTCACCTCTCCAATGCCATGACCAAGCTCAGGGTCGACAACAAGCTGGCCGCCATCCAGCGCGCCTGCTGGTTTGGCCTCATTTGAGCGGGTATTTGCCGCCAAACCCTACTGGAAACCCCTAGGCGGGCAGCCGGGGGCCGGCGCCAAACCTGTTCATAATCCGCCAAATGACCTTCCTAGCGCTTGATGTGGGTAACACCCGCCTGAAATGGGCCCAGTACGAGGCGCCCGCGGCCGGCGCCAAACTGCTGGCGCAGGGGGCGGTGTTCCTGGAGAACATCGACAGGCTCGCGGAAGAGGAGTGGAACGGCCTGCCCATCCCCTCGCGCATCCTGGGCTGCATCGTCGCCGGCGACGCCATCAAGCGGCGCGTGGCCGAGCAGATGGAGCTCTGGGACGTGGCGCCGCGCTGGGTGGTCTCCAGCCCGCAGGAGGCCGGCGTGAGCAACGGCTACGACCATCCGGCCCGCCTGGGCGCCGACCGCTGGGTCGCCATCATAGGGGCGCGGCACCGCCTGCTGGCGCGCGGCGTGCACAAGCCCTGCGTGGTCGTCATGGTGGGCACGGCGGTCACTGTCGAGGCCATAGACGCCTCCGGAAAATTCCTGGGCGGCATCATCCTGCCGGGCCACGGCATCATGCTGCGCGCGCTCGAGTCCGGCACAGCCGGCCTGCATGTGCCCACCGGCGAGGTGCGCGATTTCCCCACCAACACCAGCGACGCGCTGACCAGCGGCGGCACCTTCGCCATCGCCGGCGCCGTCCAGCGCATGGTCGAAAACATCACGCGCCACTGCGGCGAGACACCCGAATGCATCATGACCGGCGGCGCGGGCTGGAAGATGGCGCCCAGCATGTCGGTGAAGTTCGAACTCGTGGACAGCCTGATTTTTGACGGCCTGCTTGAAATCGCCTCCCGCCGGTTTGCAGCCTGAACGGCCTCTAAAAATTTAAGGGCATCGGCGAAACCCCGCTCCAGCGGGGGCCGCGGAACCGGCTTTGCCGGGCCGCAGGCGCCGTCCCCTGCAAGGGGAGAGGAGGCTACACGAAGTGAGCCTCAACAGGGGTGAGCTATTCACTCTCCCCAGGGCAGCATCAGGGTCACGATGGACAGTTTGGCGAACTCCGGCACGAATTCATCAATGATGCGCTGCGGCTCCGGGCACAGCGTGCTGTCGGTGATCACGCCGAACTGCACGCCGCCGCCGTAACTCAGGATGGAGACGCCCAGGCCCATGTCACCCGACTGCGGCACCCAGAACATGCTTTGCTCCAGCGTGGAGCCGCAGAACTTGAGCTTTTCGCGCGGGCCCGGCACATTGGTCATGACCGCTGTGGTCTTTTTGGCGAACAGGTTGAGCATCATGTCCTGGGCCGGCTTGATCAGCAGGCCCGCCACCGCCAGCAGGCTGAAGGCCAGCAGCGGCTGGTAGCTGCCCTTGAGCGCCGCCATGCGGCGGCGTACCTCGTAGACGCGCTCGATAGGATTGTCTATGCCTATGGGCAGCACCAGCGGCACCAGGCCGAAGCGGTTGCCCAGCTTGTGCGCCTGGTCCAGCGGCCGCAAATTCACAGGCACCATGGCACGGATTTCCTGGCCCGCCACGTCGTCGCCGAAGGTTTTCAGGTACTCGCCCAGGGCACCGGCCACGCAGCTGAGCAGCACGTCGTTGATGGAGCAGTTGAGTGCCTTGCCCACGGCCTTGACCTCGTCCAGCGGGATCGGCTGGCACCAGGCCACTTTTTTGGCGCCGCCGGGCTTGCCCTTGAGCCGGGTCTTGGAATCGTCGGGCATCAAGGCCAGCGCGGCCGAGTCGGACAGCAACTGGAACAGCACCTTGGCCATGTCAAAGGAGCCGCTCACGCCCTGCTCCATGCCTTTTTTCGGGTCGCCCAGCATGCCCAGCGAGCGCGCCGCGCCTTCGCCCACGGCGCCCAGCGCCTTGACCGTGATGTCGGTAAAGGGCTTGAGCAGGGTGTCGGCGATCCAGTCTTCCGGGCCGGCGGCCGCCGCCTTCTTGCGCCGCTCGGGCGGCGGCGCACCGCCGTCGACCAGCGACATGGTCACCGAAATCAGCGCGATGCCGTCGGCGATGCAGTGGTGGATGCGCACGATCATGGCGCTGCCCTTGACGCCGTCGGGCCCGGTGTAGTCCTCGACCAGGTGGATCTGCCACAACGGGCGTTTCGGGTCCAGGCGCTGGGTGGCCAGTGCTGCCACACGGTCCTGCAGGGCCTGCTCCTGGTTGGCCGATTTCGGCAGTTTCTCGGCCACCACATGGTTGGCCAGGTCGAAATTGCGGTCCATCACCCAAGTGGCGCCGGCCGCGTCTTCCATCACGCGCTGCTTGAAGCGGTCGTACTTGAGCAGGCTGCCCTCAATGCGTTCGCGGACCGCCGCGTGCCTGACGCCGGGTGCCAGCTGCCACACGCCCACGATCATCATGAGGTTGGCGTCGTTGTCCATGCGCAGCCAGGCCGTGTCGACCTTGCTCATGCGCTCCCCTGAAATACCCAGGGTTCCCGAGACGGCCCGCTTGACGTTCTTCTGGACGTTTTTTGCCACTTTCCGGCCGGCGGCCTGGGCGGTAACGCGTGTAACCATGAGCACTCCCAAATGCAAAACTGCTGCGAATCCACCCCGGATGGGGTAAGTTCCCTATTTTGGCGGGAACGGCCTCGCTAAGATACCGGGCAGTTACCCCAAGCACCGTCATTGGTGACCCACTTCTAAAAACGGAGATCCCTCATGTCAGACCTGAAAGCCGCCTTCGACAAAGCCATGGCCGATTCGAAAAACCTCAGCGAACGCCCTGACAACGCCACGCTGCTGAAGATTTACGCGCTCTACAAGCAGGGCAGCAGCGGCGACAACAACGACAAGAAACCCGGCTTCGGCGACATGGTGGCGCGTGCCAAGTGGGATGCCTGGAACAGTCTCAAGGGCACGTCGCAGGATGATGCGATGCAGCAGTACATCGACCTGATCGCCGACCTGAGCTAAGCGCGCCCGGCTTTCACCAACAAAAAAGCGGCACAGCCCCAGCGCAAGTTGCGCTAGGGCTGTGCCGCTTTTTTGTTGCCCTTTAAGGCTTCAGTCGGCTTTGATATTGGCCAGCTTCACGATCCGGCCCCACATCTTGCGTTCGCTGTCGCCCAGGGCTGCCAGCTCGGCGCCGCTCATGACCACGGCCTTGGCGCCTTGCTCCTCGGCGCGCTTCTTGAAGCTCTCTGACTCCACCACCTGCTTGATCGCCAGCGAGAGCCGGCCCTGCAGGTCGGCGGACAGGCCCGTGGGGCCGTAGACCGCGAACCACGAGGAGGCCACCAGCGGCACACCAGCCTCGGTGGCGGTCGGCACATTGGGCTGGGCGGCCAGGCGCGTGCGGCCGGTCACCATCAGCGCCTTGAGTTTTCCCGCGCGTATGTGCGGCAGCAGCGGCGGCGGCGTGGTGATGGTGAAGTCCACCGTGCCGGCCAGCAGGTCGGTCAGTGCCGGGCCGGTGCCGCGGTAGGGGATGTGCACCATGAAAGTCCTGGTCAGGTCCTTGAGCAGTTCGGTGGTCACGTGCTGCAGCGAGCCGTTGCCGCTGGAAGCGTAGTTGACCTTGCCCGGGTTGGCCTTCACGTACTTGATGAAGTCCGCGAAGTTGTCGGCCGGGAAGTTGCCGCGCACCACCAGCAGCTGCGGCGCGTCGATCAAATGGCCCAGGGGTTTGAGGCTGGTTGCCGGATCAAAACCCGGCACCGGCTGGATCAGCGGTGTGATGCACTGGTAGCCCGAGTACTGCACCAGCAGGCTGCTGCCGTCGGCCGGGCCGCGCGCCACTAACTGGCCGGCGATGTTGCCGTTGCCGCCGCCGCGGTTGTCCACGACTACCGAAGTCTGCAAAATTTTTCCCAACGGTTCTGCCAGCATGCGCGCCGCGATGTCGGTGGTGCCGCCGGCCGCCGTGGGCACCACCAGCGTGATGGGCTTGCCGGCGAGCTGCGCGCGCACCGGGTTGAGCCAGGCGGCGGTGCCGAGCCCGGCGACGGTCAGCAGTGTCCTGCGGGAAATGAAAGTCATGGTCTTGTCTCCAGTCGTAGTTTTAGGTTTGCCGTTTTCAGGCGGGTTCGGAAATCTCGATGAGGTTCAGGTCCGGGTCGCGGACATAGACCGAGCGGATTTTTTGCGTCGCGCCGGTGCGCAGCACGGGGCCTTCGATCACGGGCCAGCGCTCGCGCTCCAGTCGGGCCATCACCTCGGAAAGGGGGACGCCGGCCAGAAAGCACAGGTCCAGCGCGCCCGGCACCGGCAAATGGGCCTTGGGTTCGAACTCACGCCCTTTGACATGCAGGTTGATCTTCTGGTTGCCGAATTTAAAGGCCTTGCGCTCCACGGGCGGCGTGCCGCCGGTAAAGGTTTCCAAGGCCATGCCCAGCACGCGGGTGTAAAAGTCCACGCAGGCCGCTTCGTCCGACGTGGTCAGTACCAGGTGGTCGAGATGGCTGATCATCTGGATGCCTCCCGAAGTTCCGCCACATAAGGCGGCGGCGCATGCAGGTCGGTGATGCGGCCGGCCTTCGCGACCTGGCCGGGCACTTCATGGCCGACGACGGCCGGCATCTGCCGCGCCACTTCCAGCAGCCTGGCGATGTCCATGCCGGTGTCGTAGCCCATGGCGTCCAGCATGTGGATGGCGTCCTCGCTACTGATGTTGCCGCTGGCGCCGGGCGCGTAAGGGCAACCGCCCAGGCCGCCCAGCGAGCCGTCGAAACGTGTGATGCCGCCCTGCACCGCGGCCAGCACATTGGCCAGGCCCATGCCGCGCGTGTTGTGGAAGTGCAGCGTCAGCTGCAGGCCGGCAAAGTGCTGCTGCAGCACTTCGACCATGCGACTGACTTGCGCCGGATGCGCCATGCCCGTGGTGTCGCAAATCGTGAGGCCGCGCACGCGGTCCGCGCCGAAGGCGGCGAAACGCTCGCTCCAGCGCAGCACTTCCTCCTCAGCCACCTCGCCCTCCATGGGACAGCCAAAGCAGCATGAGAGCGAGATATTGACGGGCGTGCGACCGTCCACGTGGCGGATCACGTCGGACAGCGCGGCAAAACTTTTCTCGCGCGGCATGCGCAGATTGGCCAGGTTGTGGGTTTCCGAGACCGACATCACCAGGTTGAGCTCGTCGGCGTGCGACTCCAGCGCGCGCTCGGCGCCGCGCAGGTTGGGCACCAGCACCGTGTATTCCACGCCGGGCGCGCGGTGTATGCGGCCCATCACCTCCTCGGCATCGCGCAGCATGGGAATGGCCTTGGGCGAGGTGAAGGAGGTCACTTCTATCTTGGCGTAGCCACACTCACTGAGCGCATCGACCAGCGCAACCTTGTCGTCGGTCGGGATAAACGTGGGTTCGATCTGGAAACCGTCGCGCGTGGCGACCTCGTTAAAAAAGATGCGTTTTTTCATGCTGCGCCCGTATCCTTTCCGGCCACGATGCCTTTGTCCTTGAGTGCCTGGATCTGTGCGGCGGAAAGGCCCATCTCCCGCAGCACGGTATCGGTGTCCTGCCCTACCTGCGGCGCATTGCGGCGATGCCCGCCAGGCGTGCGCGAGAGCTTGGGCACGATGCCGGGCACGGCCAGGACGCTGCCGTCGTCCATGCGCAGCTCGTCGAGCATGCCGCGCGCCCGGTAGTGCGGGTCGGCCGCAATGTCGGCCACGGTGTAGATGCGGCCCGCGGGCACGGAAACCTTGTCGAGCGCCGCCAGCACCTCGTCCACCGTGAGGCTGGCGGTCCACCCGCCTATGGCCGCGTCGATTTCTTCCACGCGCGCCACGCGGCCGGCATTGTCGGCCAGAGCCGGGTCGCTGCCGAGGTCGGTGCGGCCTATGGTGGCCATGAGCCGCTTGAAGATGCTGTCGCCGTTGCCCGCAACGAGGGCATAGCCACCGTCCTTGCACAGGTAGGCATTGCTGGGCGCGATGCCGGGCAGGGCGCTGCCGGCCGCGCCGCGCACCGCGCCGAACGCGCTGTATTCGGGCAGCAGGCTTTCCATGCAGTTGAACACCGCTTCATACAGTGCCACGTCGATCACCTGGCCCTTGCCGGAGCGCTGGCGCTCCTGCATGGCCAGCAGGATGCCGATCACGCCGTGCAGCGCGGCCAGCGTATCGCCAATGCTCACGCCCACGCGCACCGGTACGCGGCCCGGCTCGGCCGTCAGGTGGCGCAGGCCGCTCATGGCCTCGGCCACCACGCCAAAGCCCGGTTTGTCGCGATAGGGGCCGGTCTGGCCGTAGCCGCTGATGCGCAGCATGATGAGGCGCGGGTTCAGGGCCAGCAGTTCGTCGGGGCCCAGGCCCCAGCCTTCCATCGCTCCGGGGCGGAAGTTTTCGATCAGCACGTCGGCGTCAATCGCCAGCCGGCGCACGATGTCCTGCGCCTCGGGGCTTTTGAGGTCCAGCGCCACCGAGCGCTTGTTGCGCGACTGCACCTGCCACCACACCGAGGTGCCGTCTTTCAGCAAACGCCATTTGCGCAGCGGGTCGCCCGCGCCCGGTGTTTCGATCTTGATGATGTCGGCGCCGAAGTCCGCCAGCGTCTTGGCCGCGAAGGGCCCGGCGATCAGCTGGCCCAGTTCCAGCACCTTGAGGCCGGCAAGCGGGCCGGTGGCGGCGGGGGTGGGAAGGGGTTGTTCAGTGGAGGCCATGGCCGGCAGTGTGCCGCCAGGGGCCTGTCGCGTCCATTACCGCTTTGGGCCCCTGGCTTTCGCGTTTTGCGAAGGCAAGGCGCCTTTCGACCTCACGGGCCCGACGGGCGCCACCAGAAAGTCCACCAGCGCCGCAATGGCCGCGTCTGGCTGGCCGGCCATGGTGGCCGCGAGCAGGCGGCGCCTGGCCCAGGCATCGGCCAGCGGCCGCCAGCCCAGCTTCATGCTTTTGATGAGGGGCAAGGTGGCGCCCTTGGGCAGCACGGCCACGCCCAGGCCCGAGGCCACCATATGGCATACCGCGTCGAAGCTGCGCACCTGCATGCGCAATTTCAACGGGCGGTTCGCGGCCAACGCGGCCTGCTGCTGCTTTTGCAGCATGGCGGCGCCGGCGGTCAGGCTGATCCATTCCTCGTCGAGCGCATCCACAAAGGCCAGCGGCGCCTTGCTGCGCGCCAGCGCATGGCCGGCCGGCAGTATCAGCACCAGCTCGTCCTCGCGAAAGAGGCGCGTGTCCAGTCCCGTGGTGTCCGGCCCCTCGACAAACACCGCCGCGTCGGCCCGGCCTTCGCGGAGCGTGGCCACCACGGCCTCGGACACCTGCTCTTCGAGGTCTATGTGCACCTGCGGGTGCAGCTCGCCGTAGCGCGCGAGCAGCGGCGGCAAGAATTGGCTGATGGCGGCGCTGCTGGCGCACAGGCGTATGTGGCGCGCGATGCCGCGCCGCAGGTCGGCCAGTTCGCCGCCCAGCTGTTCCATGGTTTGCAGCAGGGTCAGGCCGTGCTTGACGAAGACGCGGCCGGCCGCCGTGGGCAGCAGGCCGCGCGCATGGCGCTCGAACAGGGCTTCGCCCAGGGCGTCCTCGAGTTCGCGTATGCGCCGGCTGGCCGCCGCCAGCGCCAGGTGCGAGTCGCGCGCCGCCGCGGTCAGGCTGCCGGTCTGGGCGCAGGCCACGGCCAGGCGCACGGACACCAGGTCGAAGCGGGCGAGGTTGTAGTTCACGGTGAGAGGCTGGCCTGGGCTGCAGGGCCGGGAGGACTCAGGCGCTTTTCTTTTTGGCCGGGGCTGTTTTGGCGGCGGGCTTGGCGTTGCCGGGCGTTTTGGCGATCAGCGCGTCCAGGTTTTTCACGATCTCGGTTTCTATCTTATCCTTGAAGGCGCCCAGCAGAAAGCCCAGTTTGGCCTGGAGTTCAAAGCTGTCCTTGGTGACCGTCAGCGTGCCGTTGACGCCCGAGCGCGTGAAGCTGACCAGGTCCTCGGTCTTGCCTTCTTCATAAGTGCATTCCATGTCGAATTTTTCTTCGGCCTGCTCGGCCCATTTGAAGGCAACCTTGCGTGCCTGCGCAAGGCCCAGGGTGTGGTCGCGCTGGATATGGATGTCAGCCATTCGTGGTCTCCGTGTTGTGTTTATCCAAGACTTTGCGGCGCTCATCCTTGGGCAGCCGCGCCCGCTCTTTGACGGCATCATAAAACGCCGCGAAGCCTTATCTTCAGGTTCATGCGGTATTTCAGGCTGAAGCTGCCGCCTCCGGAGTCGCCGGTACCGCTGTTTGTGGTGTGATACTTGGGCTGATCCGTTCCTTTGTGTGCGACTCCGCTGCCGTTTGCGCGCCCCCCCAAAGGGTCCTGCAAAACCCGGCGTGAACGGCTCTTGCCATACTGCTCTTCTTAACGGTTTTCTCGTTTGAATCATCCGCATTCCATTCATTTTTGTAAAAGCGCCGACGGAACGACCATCGCTTTCGCCGAGACCGGCCGCGGACCGCCGGTGCTGTGGGTCACCCTGCAGTACACCGACAACGACCTGGCGTCGCCTGGGCCCGCCAGCAAACACTGGATGGACGCGCTGGCCGCCCACCATACTGTGATCAGGCTGGATATGCGGGGCTGCGGGCTTTCGGATCGCAAGCCCGAACGCATGACACTGGATGCTTGGGTGGAAGATATTGAAGCGGTAGTCAATGCGGCAGGCCTGAGCCGCTTTGCCATGATGGCGGCGTGCACCGGGGCGTACGCGGCCATCGAGTATGCCGCGCGTCATGCGAGCCGGCTGTCACGCCTGGTGATTTATGGCGGGGCGGTTCGCGGGCGCTTGCAGCGCGAACTGACCGCCGCGCAACGGGACGATGCCCTGGCAGCGTTGCAAGTGTACGAGTCCGGCCTGGATGGGCGAAGCGAATTCGCAGTAACTTTTCGGCGCATATTCACGGCGCAATTTTTCCCCGACGCCTCGGCAGGGCAGCTTGAGGCGCATGATCGCATTGTCAGCCAGCGCATGACTGGCGCCATCGCCGCGCAGAGCGTCCGTGCGTTTTACGATCTTGACCTCAGCGCAAGAGCGAAATGCATTGACACACCTTCCCTGATCCTGCACGCCCGCCACGACATCCTGTATCCGATGGATGAAGGCAAGAGACTGGCGGCACTCATTCCGGCTTCGCGTTTTGTTCCCGTTGAATCGCACAACAACATCCCTTTGGCCGGGGAGCCGGCATGGCCCCAGGTGCGCGATGCCGTGCTGGAATTCCTTGCGGCCGGTCACGGCGCCGCGGCGCCTTTGCCGGTTTTCCGGCTGACGGTGCGGCAGGCCGATGTATTAAGACGGGTAGCGCAGGGGCAGACCGACAAGCAAATTGCACGCACACTGTCCCTGAGTCCCCGTACGGTTGAAATGCATGTGAGTGCCGCCTTGAAGGCATTGGGTAGCAAAACGAGGGCGGAAGCTGCACACCGGGCCGCGCAATACGGGCTTTTTTAGCTCGTTCATGTTCGTAAACCAGTTTGCCTACGGTATCGCTTACCGGGGTCGCAATTCCCGGGTACCGTAGTTCGCACACTGTGCTGCGTGTGTGTCGCGCCGGATACTGGATGTCGTCAACGATTTGGCCGAAGCCACCTTGCCGATGCGCGTCTGGCCGATACAGGCGCGTGGTCAGGTACCTTGCTGTGCTTCGAACTATGGCAAACAAGCAACCAGGACCCAAGAGGAATGAAAAGCTACCCGCTGCACAGCAGTGAAAAAGAGCGCGACAGGTTGAAAATGCAGGCGCTTGCGATACTGCCGCTTACCAGGACTATGTTGGCGGGGGCCGGGGTCAAGCCCGGCTCCCGGGTTCTGGAGCTGGGCTGTGCAAGCGGAGACATGACGTTGTTCCTCGCGAGCCTTGTGGGACCCAGCGGTGAAGTGATCGCGGTCGACAGGGACCCGGATCAACTGGATGCGGCCGCACTGCGCACCAGTGACGCAGGGTTTTGCAATGTGAATTTTGTGCTGGCCGACCTGGACGATTTTGAACCCGCACGGACATTTGACGCCGTTGTTGGCAGGTACTTCCTGCTGTATGTCGCAAGTCCCGAGGCCGCCGTTGCGCGCGTGGCGAGATGGGTCAAGCCGGGAGGGACGATGGCGTTTCTGGAAATGGATTTTTTCCGCGGCGTACACAGCAGCATCTGGCCGCCTGCTTCGCCGCAAACACATGAGGCCATTGTTTTCATCGGCGACGTCATGCTGGATGCGGGCATCAACCCGCACATGGCCGCAAGGCTCCCGAGTATCCTGACACGGTATGGCAATGTGCAGGTGCAGACATCAGCGCCTCCTCAGTATGGCGCGCGTTCGATTGAACTGCCTCTGGAGGCCGTCAGGTCGGTCACTCCGACGGCCCGTAAGCTTGGGCGCGCGGATGCAGATCTGCACGACGTTGATGCGTTGCTGATCCGCGAACTGGAGGGCCGCGACGAGCACACCGTGACCGTGCCCCCCATGTCCGTTGCCGCCTGGGTTCAACTGGCGTGACGCCCGCAACGTCTCCCGTGCGTATCGCGCATCTCGCTGACCATCCCCAGCATCTTGCGATGCTGGCCGCTTGGCACCAGGTGCAATTCGGCTACCTTAACCCGTCGGTCACCGTTGAGAAGCGTACGCAAAGGCTAAGGGCATCCGCACAGCAAGGCGAATTGCCGGTGACCTTTGTAGCAGTCTGCGAAGACCAGCTCCTGGGATCGGCCAGCCTGGTGTTGCGAACGGTTACCCACTCCCACTTGTCCCCTTGGCTGTCCAGTGTGTATGTGGCGCCGGGGTACAGGAATAGGGGGATAGGGTCGGCGCTCGTGCGACATGTGGTTCAGGCGGCTGCCGGTATGGGGATCAACAAGGTCTATTTATTCACGCCGAACAGCGAGGCCCTGTACAGCCGGCTCGGCTGGAAAGTCGTCGAACAGACGGAGCATCAGGGTCACCGCCTTACGATCATGTGCACGTAAGACAGGTGAGCTCATGTCGTACGATTCGCCTGCGTGCCTGCTTATTTGAAGCCGGTTTTGCGCGCCTGCGCAAGGTCTTCCGTTGTGTGGTTTTCAAGCGCCTTGCGGCGTTCGTCCTTGGGAAGGCTGGCCAGGCTTTTGACGGCATCATAAAACCGCTGCCAGTCGCGGCCCTCGCGCTCGAACAGCGCCTCGAAGCCGGGCACCAATTCATCATAGGCGGCCTGCGCACCGAAAGCCGCGTTGTTGGCGCGCGCCACCCAGGGGTCGTAGCCCGCGAAGCCGCCCCAGGAGGCCTTGAGTGCGGCGTAACCCTCGCGAAAGCGCTGGAGCGCCTGGGCCTTCATCGCCGCCTGCTCCGCCTTTTCAGCATCCGTCGCCGGCTTTTTCCCGTAGACCGCCGTCAGCTCAAGCCGCGTGGCCAGCGCCAGCGCGCGGAACTGCCGGCGCCGGCCGTCGAACTGGAGGTAGTCCTGGCGGGCTTTATCGTTGCCGTGGGCGGCCTCGCTGTCCAGCCAGCGCTGGCTGCCCATGCGCTCGACGGCGGTGGCGAAGGACTCATTGAACATGGTGTCGTCCTTGGCGTAGACCACCTGGTGCGCGAGCTCGTGAAAAATCAGCCGCGCCAGTTCGCCCTCGGGATAGCCGATAAAGGTGTTGAGCAGCGGGTCGCCGCCGGCCCAGTTCATCCAGCCCAGCGTGGAATAGGCCGGCACGCCATAGACGCTGGTTTCCAGTCCTTGTGCCTTCAGCCGGTCGGCCTCGGCGCGCGCCTCGGCTTCGCTGAAGTAGCCGCGGTAGCCCACGCAGCCCGTGACCGGGAAACACCAGGTCTTGAGCGTCAGCGAGAACTCGGGCGCGGCCACCACGTTCCACACGACGGCGCTGCGGCGCAGGTCGGCGTAGCGCCGGTAGCTGGGGTTGTCGGGCAGCTTGAGTTCGCTCACGGCGAAGCTGCGTATGCGCTGCGACAGCGCCAGCCGGTCTTTGAGCTGCCCGGAGGCCTGCGTGTCATTCAGCCACTCATCCACCGGCCGGGCCGCGTTGAGCATCTGCAAATGGCCGCTGACGGACTGCCAGTAGTAGCCCAGGTCGGCGCAGCCCGCCAGGCCCAGGGCTGCGGCCAGCGCCACGGCCAGGGTCCGTTTCAGCGTGCCGCGTTTCATCGGCGAGCTCAGGCGGCCTGCGCCTCGCGCTGCACCTGCACCAGGCAGTCGTAAAACACCGGGCCGCGGCCCATGTCGGTCAGCTGCTGGCTGGTGAGCTCGTTGACGTTGGTGCCGTCCAGGCCCAGCTTGCGCCACCAGATGCCCAGGCCGTTGACCACGCCGGGGCGGGCCCGCGCGGAAACCTCGGCCTTGACCCGGTATTCGCCGCGCTGGTTGAACACCTTGACGATGGCGCCGGTGGTGATGCCGCGCGCGGCGGCATCGTCGGCGTGGATTTCCAGTACCGGTTCGGCCTCGATGTCGCGCAGGCTTTTGACATTCACAAAAGTGGAGTTCAGGAAGTTGCGCGCGGGCGGCGAGATCATCGCCAGCGGGAATTGCGCCGAGCTGCCCGCGGCCTCATGGTTGGGCACATGGCCGGGCAGGCCGTCGGCGCCTTCGGCCGCCAGCCGTGCGCTGAAAAACTCGCAGCGACCCGAGGCCGTGGGGAAGTTGCCCTCGGCAAAAGGCGCGTCGGGCAGGTCCAGCGTGGAAAAACCCTTGTCCAGCAGCTGCTGGAAATCGACCTTGTCGCCGAACACCGCGCGGCACAGCTGCTCGTCACTGTCGGAAAAACACGGATCGGTGAAGCCCATGTGGGCCGCCAGCTCGCGAAAGATCTGGGTGTTGGGTTTGGCCTGGCCCAGCGGCGCGATGGCCGGGCGGTTCAGCAGCGCGTCGGTGTGGCCATAGGCACCGTGCACGTCCCAGTGCTCCAATTGCGTGGTGGCCGGCAGGATGTAGTCGGCGTAATCGGCGGTGTCGGTCTGGAAATGCTCCAGCACCACGGTGAAGAGGTCTTCGCGCGCGAAACCCTCCACCACCTTGCCGGACTCGGGTGCCACCGCCACCGGGTTGCTGTTGTAGACGATGAGCGCTTCGATCTTCGGGCCGAACTGCTTTGACGTCGGCGCCAGCAGCGCGTTGCCTATGGTGCTCATGTTGATGGTGCGCGGCTGGCGGCCCTTGAGCAGCTCGGGCCGCTGCAGCGCGGCCTTGTCCACCGGGAACAGGCCGGAGCTGCTCAGCAGCACGCCGCCGGCGCGATGCCGCCAGGCGCCCGTGAGCGCGGGCAGGCAGGCGATGGCGCGGGCCGCGTTGCCGCCGCCGTGCACGCGCTGCATGCCATAGTTCAGGCGTATGGCGGCCGGCTGCCG
>NZ_AKIV01000005.1 GCF_000282655.1 Polaromonas sp. CF318 | reverse complement strand
TCATCGTGGCGATCAACAAGGACCCGGAGGCGCCCATCTTCAGCGTGGCCGACTACGGCCTGGAGGCCGACCTGTTTACGGCTGTGCCTGAGCTGGTTGCGGCGCTGTAGGTATTGAACTTCCTCCCCCAGGGGGAAGGAGCGAGAAATTTTCAGGCAGCGTCGGCCTGGGCCCCGGGCGCGGCGCGTTGAAAAGCCTCCAGCCCCATGCAGGCCTCGCCGACGCGGCACAGATGAGGATAGGCATCCAGCGCGACACCGAAACGCCCGGCGTTGTAGATTTGCGGCACCAGGCAGCAATCGGCCAGCGTGGGCGTATCGCCGTGGCAATACCGCCCGTCGGCGGCTTCGCTGAGCATGGATTCGACCACCTTGAACCCTTGCGCGACCCAGTGGGCATACCAGGCGCTTTTGGCCTGCGCATCCGCACCCAGCGTGCCTTCCAGGCGCTGCAGCACACGCAGGTTGTTCAGCGGGTGTATCTCGCAGGCGATGGTCTGGGCAATGGCCCGCACCCTCGCGCGGCCGGCGGCATCCGGGGGCAGCAGGGCGGGCGCCGGGTGCAGTTCGTCGAGGTACTCCATGATGGCCATCGACTGGGTGAGGGTGACCGGGCCGTCAACCAGCACAGGCACCAGCTCGGCCGGGTTGAGCGCGGCGAACGCCGCCGAGTGCTGCTCTCCGCCGCCGCGCACCAGGTGCACCGGGACGGACTGGTAAGCCAGCCCCTTGAGTTCCAGTGCGATGCGCACGCGGTAGGCGGCGGAGCTGCGAAAGTAGGTGTGGAGGATCAGCATGGCTTTGCGGGAAAGCGCGTTGCCGCAGCGGCCCCGTTAAAAGAAAGCCGCTGAGCCGCAGGCAGCTTCATTTCTTTGCCGGCGCACGCCCATCCAGACTCCACGGCCCCGCGCCCACGGCGCCAAGGCAGAGCAGCCCACCCATGATGGCGGCATTTTTCAGGAAGTGATTCAGCTGGTTCTGGTAGGCCGGCGCCTCCGCCGCCCAGAAGGCATGAAAGACCACCGCGGCCAGGCCGGTGAAAACCAGCAAGGCCCATGCGGCGTACCGGACACGCCAGCCCGCGATCAGGGCCAGGCCGCCGGCCACCTCCAGCACGATGGTGGCCACCAGCAGTATTTCGGCGGCGGGCAGGCCCTTGGAAGCCATGAAGCCGGCGACACCGGCGAAGCGCCCGATCTTGGCGAGGCCGGAGAGAAGGAACAAGGCGCCCAGCAGGGTACGCCCCAGCATGAGGCTGAATGCGGAATGGGGGTGTGTCATGGATGTCTCCAGGGTGTTGCGTGAACAGGTAGGGAGCCGCTTACTGGTCCAGGCTGATGCCGCGCTCACGGATCAGCGCATGCCACTTCTTTGTTTCAACGAGGGTGTAGGCCGACATGACGACCGCGTCACCGGGCACGGCTTCCCAGGAAGACTCCTCGAGTTTCCTGCGCACGCCCGGGTTGTTGACGGCGGCCTGCATTTCCAGCGAAAGCTTCTGGCGGATGTCGCCCGGCGTGCTGGCGGGAACCACCAGGCCCTGCCAGGCATAGGCTTCCACATCCTTGTAGCCAAGCTCGACCATGGTGGGCACCTCGGGCAGCTGCGCAACACGCTTTCCGGAAAACGCCACCAGCGGCACCAGCTTGCCGGCCTTGATGGCGCTCATGCCGGTCGACGTATCCACCACCATCAGCGGTATCTGGCCGCCCATGGCATCCTGCATGGCGGGCGCGGCTCCCCGGTAGGGAACGTGCACCACAAAAGACGCGGTCCGGTTCTTGAAGAGTTCCATGGCCAGGTGATGGGGGCTACCGTTTCCCGGCGAGCCGTAACTCAGCTTTCCGGGATTTTTCTTCAGCGCATCGAGCAGCTCCCGGGCATTGCGGATGCCGGCATTGGGCGCGGCGACGATCAGCAGCGGCGTCCGCGCCATCAGGCCCAGGGGGGCGAAATCACGCGCCGGGTCGTAGGGCAGCTTCTTGTAAAGCGCCGGGTTGTAGACCAGCACGCCGTTGTCGGCGGTAAAAAGGGTGTAGCCGTCGCCCGGCGACCTGGCCGCCGCCTCGGCGCCCACAATGGCGCCGGCGCCCGCACGGTTGTCGATCATGACCGGCTGGCCCATTTGCACCGACATCTGGGCCGCGACGGTGCGCGCCAGAAAGTCCGACCCGCCTCCGGCGGGATAACCCACGATCCATTTCACGGGCTTGCCGGGGAAGCCCTGGGCCGGGGCCTGGGCTTGCGCGCCGGCGGATACCGCGATGGCGGCCAGCAGCATGGCGAGGCGAGCCCCGAGATTGAGGTAAGGCATGGTTGTCTCCTGGTAGGCGTTGGAATGGTGCGCGGGGCGCTTTGTGGCCGATGGGAGTAGAAATCAATCTGGCTTATTATTCAATCAACTTTTTCATATCAACTTATTGGTTTATCTGATGAATGTCACTTTGCGCCAGCTGCGTGCTTTTGTGGCCGTTGCCAAATCCGCCAGCTTTACCGAAGCCGCCAGCCAGCTGCACATCACGCAGTCGGCCTTGAGCGGCCTGATCAAGGAGCTGGAGCAGGTTCTGGGCGTGCAGGTGATTTACCGCAGCACGCGCAAAGTCCAGGTGTCCGAAGTCGGCGGCGAGTTCCTGCCCCTGGCGGTTCGCATCCTGCAGGACCTTGACGAAGCCTTCCACACCATCCATGACCTGAAGGCCTTGAAGAGCGGCGTGGTCCGGGTCGCGGCGCCGCAGCTGATGGCCTGTACGCTGATGCCCGAGGTCATCGCCGCGTTCAACCAGCAGCACCCGGGCGTGCAGATCCGCCTTTCCGACTGCGCGCTGGAGGCGGTGCAGCCCAAGGTGCACAGCGGCGAGGTCGACTTCGCCATTGGGCCGGAACGCGCGGCGTCCTATGAAATCGCAACGCACAGCCTGTTCGACATACCGTTCGTCGCGGTGTTTCCGCCGGGCCATCCGCTGGGCAAGCTCAAACGCGTGACCTGGGCGGATATCTCCCGCCATCCGCTGATTTCCCTGCAAGGGGAGTACACACAGATGCTGAGCGCGGATCTGCAGGCCGCATCCGGCAGCCTGGCGCTGAACCCCGATATCGAGGTCACCTTCATGACCACCGCCCTCAGCATGGTGAATGCCGGCCTGGGTGTGACGACCTGCCTGCCGTATGCCGCCTCGCTGCTGGATCTTTACGGCCTGCAAACCCGATTGCTGCTGGCCCCCAAGCTCAGCCGCAAGTTTTACCTGCTGACCAAGAAGGAACGCCCGCTGTCGCCGGCAGCCCAGGCGGTTGCCGACTTCATGCGGGGGTATGTGGCCCGGCAGAAGTGGAGTTCGGTCGGAAAAGGCTAAGGTGCCCTGTTGGGTGCCGTGGAGATTTGAGCCTGTGATGCAGGCAGATCCACACAGCTAGGCCTGCGCGCGGCCTCCCAGCGCCCGCTGCGCATCGTTCTCAAGCGTAATGGCCTCGTCAAAATGACGAAGCCCGATTTCGTTGAGCACCCGTTTGTAGCGGGCGGCGACGTCCGGCAAAAGCGCCGCCAGCGTCGCGCCTGCCTGCCGGGAAACCGATTCGAGTTCAGGGTCGGGAACCACTTTCCAGACCAGTCCCCAGGCCTGCGCCTGCACCGGCGAGAACGCTTCGCCCAGCAGCATCAGCGCCTTGGCGCGCGCAACACCCGCATAGGCGGGCAGCGTCGCCGTCAATCCACCCGTCACAAAAACCCCAAGCGATGCCTCGGGCAGCTTGAAGCGCGCGCTTTCCGCCGCGACCACGATGTCGGCGTTCAGCATCCACTCGAAGCCGGCGCCCACGGTCCAGCCATGGACGGCGGCGATCACCGGCTTGGGCAGGCACACCAGCGCCTTGGCCACGGCCTGCACCAGGACCAGGTCGTCCTCCGTGGGCGGCGCACCGACATCCCTCCCCGCGCAAAACGCCCGGCCCTTGCCGCGCAGCAGCAGCACCCTGACACCGTCGTCGCGCGCGGCCTGCTCAAGGGCGGCAAGCAGCGCACGCGCCAGCTCGTTGTCGATGGCATTGAGTTTGTCGGGGCGGTTCAAGGACAGGGCCATGATGCCGTCCGCGACTTCGATGAGCAGTTTGGGGCTTGTCATGGATGCGATTCTGGAGCAAGAGGCCATCCCTGTGGTGATTGATCTACGCAGCCCGTTGGGTATCTCTCCGGATTTGCGCGCCTGGCGCTGCGTTGATCGATGTCTTGTTGCGCTTGTCGCGCCCGGCTCCCCTACACCAATCTTCGCGGCTGCAGTGGGTTTGACACGCTCACTTCAGGTCATCTGCGCTGGCCGCATAGGCCAGCTGGTAGCGGCCGCTCAGTGCACCGGCCTGGGCGCCGTGGCGCTCAAGGCTTTCACCCAAAGCCTCCCGCCGCAGCGAATCCAGCGCCGACGCATCGTAGGCCATGGCAAGCACGATCCAGTCGGCCGAGCCGTCCTTGCCGCCGCGAATCTGCTGCTCCCTGGTACTGGCGGCCTGCGGCGTGTCGGTGCGCAGCACATGAAAGGCGACGCCGCCGGGCTGGCTGGCGAATGCGGGCCCGAGCGCCGCGAAGTGTTCAAGCAGTTCCGCATGCCGGCCCTCAGCCGGCGACAAGCGCACGGTCAGTGCATGGCGAGCGATGCCGCCGCCGGTGCTGTAAAGCAGCCGGCACTGGCTCCGGACCATGTCGCGGTGGTGCGGCATCATCTTCGTGGACCAGGGCGTGGGCTTGTTCAGGCGCTCCATATAGCCGCTGGAGGTGAGGGTCTCGTAGTCCTCCAGCTCATACAGGACGAAGAAACCTTCTCCATGACCGGCGCCATCGGCACTGGCCCAGCGCGACCCGCGCAGAAAGCCCGTGATGCCCATGCGTTCGGGAAAGTGTTCGTGCGAATGCCAGTGTTCGAACTCTTCCCGTCGCTCAGCCGCCATGTTCCACCACATCGCGACAGCGGCGCGTCCCAGCAAGGCCATAGTGTTTACCCCCAGTCCCTGAATGGTCAAGGGTTCCGATTATCGGCCTGATGCACCCGTGGCGCAGGCCGCCGGCGACGGCCGCGTATGACAGGTCCAGTCCCTCTATTCGGCGGGGTGTTGATCTAGGACAAGCCTGTGTGGCGCGCCGCCCCCACAGTCAGGACTGCCGAATCGGCACAAAAGACCAAGGAAAAGCCCTATGAAACGGACCCCCTCCCCCGGCGCCATCGCCGCCGCCATCTGTCTCCTCGCCGCGGCTTTGTCCGTGCAGGCACAGCCCGCTTCCCACTCGGCGCACACCGCTGCCGCACCCGCCGGCACTTCCAGCGCGGCTGCACCCGCCGGGACCCGGCGCTACGCGCTGCACACCAACATCGTCGACGGCAAAATGGTGTTCATCGGCGACAAAGGACAGGTGAACCCGACCCTTAGCGCCAACGCGGGCGACACGATCGAGATCGTGCTGGAAAGCGGGGAAGGCGCGGAGCACGACCTGGTGATTCCCGAGCTGAATGTCGCCTCGTCCAAGTTCAGCGGCAGCACCGGCAAGACCACGCTGCGCTTCAAGGTCCCGCGCTCCGGCACCTTCACCTACTACTGCTCCATCCCCGGCCACCGGCAGATCGGCATGGAAGGCCGGCTGCAGGTCAGCGGCCCCGCCAGCGCCAAGGCCGCCGCGCCGGCCGGCAGCGACTCCAGCCAGGCCGCGCTGGCGCTCTACACCCCGGCCCCCGTGCCGCAGCGCGCAGCCGACCCGTCCGCGGTCAGCGTGGCCGCCAACCCGGCCGCGGTGCCGGCCGCCGAGGGGGCCCGGGCTCCCAAGACCCTGAAGTACCGCATGGAAACGGTCGAGCTGCCCGGCAAGCTCGACGACGGCACGAGTTTTACCTACTGGACTTTCAACCGCCAGGTGCCCGGCCCCATGCTGCGCGCCCGCGTCGGCGACACCGTAGAGCTGACGCTGGCCAACGCCCGCGACAGCAAGATGATCCATTCGATCGACCTGCACGCGGTGACGGGCGGCCATGGCGGCGGCGAACACACGCAGGTCGCCCCGGGCCAGGAGAAGGCCATCACCTTCAAGGCGCTCAACCCGGGCCTGTACGTGTACCACTGCGCCACGCCTTTGGTGCCGCAGCACATCGCCGCCGGCATGTACGGAATGATCCTGGTCGAGCCCGAGGGCGGCTTGCCCAAGGTGGACCGCGAGTACTACGTGATGCAGGGCGAGATGTACACGGGCCGTCCGCACGGCGCCAAGGGGCACCAGGAGGCCGACCTCGAGAAGATGGCCAACGAGTTGCCCGACTACTACGTCTTCAACGGCGAAGTCGGTGCGCTGAGCAAGACCCACAAGCTGCAGGCCAAGGTGGGTGAAACCGTGCGCATCTACTTCGGCGTCGGCGGCCCCAACAAGATCTCGTCTTTCCACGTCATCGGCGAGATCTTCGACACCGTGTACAGCGAGGGCTCCTTCACGGGCCTCAAGCACGACGTGCAGACCACGCTGGTGGCACCCGGCGGCGCGACCATCGTCGAGATCAAGGTCCAGCACCCGGGAAGCTACCTGCTGGTGGACCACGCACTGTCGCGCGCCGGCAAGGGCGCGGTCGGCGTGCTCGAAGTCACCGGCGAGGCGGTGCCCGGCGTCTACAAAGCCGGCGCGTTGTAAGCACGCCCCCCGTTGACCAAGGAGAATCCCATGGGCTCATACAAAAAACTCTGGTTCACGCTGATCGGCGTGCTGATCGTCACCTTCTCGCTGCTGGGTTACTACGGCACCGAGGTCTACCGCCAGGCGCCGCCGATTCCCGCACAGGTGAGCGCCCCGGACGGCAAGGTCCTGTTCGACCGCGAGGGCATCCTCGACGGCCAGACGGCCTGGCAGTCGGTAGGCGGCATGCAGCTGGGCTCCATCTGGGGCCACGGGGCCTACCAGGCACCGGACTGGACCGCCGACTGGCTGCACCGCGAACTGACAGCCTGGCTGGAGCTGGCCGCGCAGCAACTGCACGGCAAGGCCTACGCCGCGCTCGACGGGCCGGCGCAAGCCGCGCTGCGCGAACAGCTCAAGGCCGAGTACCGCGGCAACCGCGTCGACCAGGCGCAGGTGCTCAAGCTGTCGGCGCGCCGCGTCCAGGCCATCGCCCAGACGGCCGACTACTACGACAAGCTGTTCTCCGACGCGCCCTCGCTCCAGAAAAGCCGCGAGCACTTCGCGATGAAGGAGAACACGCTGCCGAATGCCGAGCGGCGCCGGCAGATGACGCAGTTTTTCTTCTGGACCGCCTGGGCGGCCGCCACCGAACGCCCCGGCCAGAAAGTCACCTACACCAACAACTGGCCTCACGAGCCGCTGATCGGCAACCGGCCGAGCAGCGAAAACATTGTCTGGTCGATCGCCAGCATCGTGGTGCTGCTGGCCGGCGTGGGCTTCCTGGTCTGGGCCTGGGCTTTCCTGCGCAAGCACGACGAGCCGCTGCCGGCCCCCGCCGCGCGCGACCCCCTGACCGCCTTTGCACTCACGCCCTCGCAGCGAGGCCTGGGCAAGTACCTGTTCCTGGTCGTGGCATTGTTCATCTTCCAGGTCTTCATAGGCGGATTCACCGCGCACTACACCGTCGAAGGGCAGCAGTTCTACGGCCTCGATGTCTCGCGCTGGTTTCCGTATGCGCTGACCCGCACCTGGCACATCCAGGCCGCCCTGTTCTGGATCGCCACCGGCTTCCTGGCCGCGGGCCTGTTCCTCGCGCCGCTGATCAACGGCGGCAAGGACCCGAAGTTCCAGAAGATCGGTGTGGACGTGCTGTTCTGGGCGCTGGTCGCCGTCGTTGTGGGCTCCTTCACCGGCAACTACCTGGCGATCGCGCAGGTGATGCCGCCAGAATGGAATTTCTGGCTCGGACACCAGGGCTACGAGTACGTGGACCTGGGGCGCCTGTGGCAGATCGGCAAGTTCACCGGCATCCTGCTGTGGCTGGTGCTGATGCTGCGCGGCGTCATCCCGGCGCTGCTGAAGAAGGGCGGCGACAAGAACCTGCTCGCGCTGCTCACGGCCTCGGTGGGCGCCATCGGCCTGTTCTACGGCGCCGGCCTTTTCTACGGCGAGCGCACCCACCTGTCGGTCATGGAGTACTGGCGCTGGTGGGTGGTCCATCTTTGGGTGGAAGGCTTCTTCGAAGTCTTCGCCACCACGGCGCTGGCCTTCATCTTCTCCACGCTAGGCCTGGTCTCGCTGCGCATGGCCACGGCCGCGAGCCTGGCATCGGCCTCCCTGTTCATGCTGGGCGGCATCCCCGGAACCTTTCACCACATGTATTTCGCCGGCACCACCACGCCGGTGATGGCGGTCGGCGCAAGTTTCAGCGCCCTCGAGGTGGTGCCGCTGATCGTGCTGGGCCACGAAGCCTGGGAGAACTGGCGGCTCAAGGCGCGCGCCGCCTGGATGGAAAACCTCAAGTGGCCGATGATGTGCTTCGTCGCCGTCGCCTTCTGGAACATGCTGGGCGCGGGTGTCTTCGGCTTCATGATCAACCCGCCGATGTCGCTTTACTACATCCAGGGGCTGAACACCACGCCGGTGCACGCCCATGCCGCGCTGTTCGGGGTGTACGGATTCCTGGCGCTGGGCTTCACGCTGCTGGTGCTGCGCTACCTGCGCCCGGACCATGTTTTCAGCGCGCCCTTGATGAAGACCGCGTTCTGGGGCCTCAACGCCGGCCTGGTGCTGATGATCTTCACGAGCCTGCTGCCCATCGGGATCATCCAGTTCCACGCCAGCGTCAGCGAAGGCCTGTGGTACGCGCGCAGCGAGGAATTCATGCAACAGCCCCTGCTGCAGAACCTGCGCTGGATACGCACCTTCGGCGACGTCGTGTTCATCGTCGGTGCGATTGCAATGGCGCTGCAGGTGGTGCTGGGCTTGCTGAACAAAGCGCCCAGGCTACCGCAGCCCGAGCCGCGCCTGGGCGAGGCGCGTGCTTGAGCACAAGCATTGACATCGGCATGGGCATACGGCGCGATACCCTCATCGGACCGTATGCGGCGACGCCCCCGGGGGCGTCGATCAGGGCTTGATCGACGCCAGTACCCGGTCGACCATCACGCCCGCCTGGCCCAGGTTGTTCATGGGATCACAGAACGAGGCGAGCTGTTCGCGCGTCACGTGCTTGTTGATCTCCGGATGTTCCGCCAGCAGCTCGATCAGCGGCCGTTGCTGCTTGAGCGCGTCGCGGCAGATGTCGTAGACCAGGTCGTGCGCGTATTCGCGCCCTATGTAGGGGCCCAGGCCCATCATGACGGCCTCCGACATCACCAGGCCATGGGTCATGTCAATGTTGCGGCGCATCTGCGCGGCATCGACTTCGAGACCGGCGAGGATGAACTTCGTCTGTTTCAGCGCGCCCGATATCAGGCAGAAAATCTCGGGCATGGCCACCCATTCGATTTCCCAGGGACCCGTGGAGCGCTCATGGTCGGCGACCATGGCGTCCATCAGCGAGGCGGCCAGCTGGCGCACCACGGAGATGTTGGCATGGATGTAGAGGCAGGAGATCGGGTTGCGCTTTTGCGGCATGGTCGACGATGAGCCGCGGCCGGGCGCGAAGGGCTCGAACACCTCCGCGACTTCGGTCTGCATCAGCAGTTTCACGTCCATCGCGATCTTTCCGAGCGAACCACCGACGATGCCGAGGAAGGCGCCCACTTCGGCGAAGTTGTCGCGCACCGTGTGCCACGAAATCAAAGGCTGGCCGAGCCCGAGCTCCTTCATGAGGCCGGCCTGGGTTTCCATCGCGCCTTTTTCAAGCGAAGACAGCGTGCCCGACGCGCCGCCGAACTCGCCGACCAGCACCCGCGGCTTGAGTTGCGTGAGGCGCTCGCGGTGCCGCTCTATGCCCGCGAGAATGCTGGCCATCTTGTAGCCGAAGGTAATGGGCGTGGCCTGCTGCAGGTTGCTGCGGCCGATGATGGGCGTGTCGCGGTGGGTGCGCGCCAGTTTGGCGAGCGAGGCCGAGATGTCCGCGAGGTCGGCCTCGACCAGCGCGAGGCCCTCGCGGATCTGCAGCACGGCGGCCGTGTCGGTGATGTCCTGCGTGGTGGCGCCCCAGTGGCAATACTCGCCCAGGCCGTCCTTGCAATGGGCGTTGATCTGGTTGACCACGGCAATGATCGGGTAGCCGATCTGCTCGGTCTTGGCCTTGAGCTTTGCCCAGTCGATCTGGCCGGGCTCACAGTTCTTCACGATCTCTTCGGCCGCCTCCTTGGGAATGATGCCCAGGGCCCCCTGGACCTTGGCGAGCGCACGCTCGATGTCCAGGTATTTGGCGGTGCGGTTTTCGTCCGACCAGACATGCCGCATGGCGGCATCGCTGAACATGTCGCCGAAGATTTTTGAGTCGATGATGGTTGAGGACATGGGGTCGGGTTCTCCGTTGGGTTGCGTGTTTGATGAAAATCAGGGAATGCGTGCGGCCAGGGCCATGAGGCGTTCGGCTTTGAGGACGACCGGGCGGTCGACCATCTTCCCGTCGAGCTGGAAGGCGCCGCCACCGGCTGCATGCCAGGCAGCCAGGATGCGCTGTGCCCAGTCCTGCTCTTCGGCGCCGGGCCGCAGCGCGCCATGCACGGCGGCAAGCTGCGCTGGGTGTATGCACATCTTGGCGCCGAAGCCGAGGCTGCGGGCCTGCGCCATGTCGGCGGCAACGCGGTCCGCGTCGATGTCGGGCGTGACGCCGGCCACGGGCGGCGGCAAGCCCGCGGCGCGTGAAGCAATGGCAAGCTGGATCGCGGCATGCTGCAACGCCGGACTGTCGGCGGGAATGTCGAGGTCGGCCATGTAGTCGAGCGAGCCGAAGGCCAGGCGTGCGACGCCCGGTGCGGTGGCAAGGTCCAGGGCGGCAAGCAGGCCACGCGCTGTTTCGACCAGCGGTAGCGCGGTGGCGCTCGCATCGAGTGGAGCGAGAACGTCGGCAAGCTGCCGCCTGCTTTCGCATTTCGGAAGCATCACGCAGGCTGCCCGTATCTGCCGCAGGAGCCGCAGGTCGTCCGCGTACCAGCCCGTGCTCGCGTCGTTGATACGGATCAACAGTTTGCCGCGAATCTCATCGCTGGCGGAGGACATCCACGCCGCGACGGCTTCTCGCGCGGCGGCCTTGCCGGCGGGCGGGACCGCGTCTTCCAGGTCGATGATGACGCGGTCCGCACCCGAAGCCAGGGCCTTCGCGAAACGCTCGGGCCGGTGGCCCGGCACGAACAGGTAGCTCAGCGGAACGGCCTGCGATGAGCTCATACGGCGCCTTCCGCGCGCAGCTGGGCAAGCTGGTCGGCGCTGTAGCCGAAGTGGTGCAGGATGGCTTCGGTGTGCTGGCCCAGCGCGGGCACGGCGTCCATCCGCGGCGCGCCGTGTTGCCAGGAGCCCGGCGGCAAAAGGGCGGGCACGGCACCCGCCGGTGTGTCGACTTCACGCCAGCGGGCGCGGGCCTGGAGCTGTGGATGCTCCCACAGCTCGTTCATGGTGTTGACCTGCGCGTTGGCGATGCCTGCGGCCTCCAGCCGCTCCACAACCTGCGCGGCGGTCAGTGTGCTGAAGGCTTCAACAATCAGCGAGGAAAGCGCTTCGCGGGCGGCGCTGCGCTGTGCATTGCCGGCAAAACGCGGGTCGCTGGCTAGCGCGGGCTGCAGCAGCACCTTCTCGCAAAACCCCTTCCACTCGCGTTCGTTCTGCAGGCCCATCATCACGGTCTTGCCGTCACCGGCCAGGAACGGGCCGTAAGGGTAGATGGTCGCGTGGCTGGCGCCCGTGCGCTGGGGCGGCGCCGCGCCTTCGAAGGCGTAGTAGAGCGGATAGCTCATCCACTCCGAGAGCGACTCGAGCATGGAAATGTCGATATGCTGGCCTTCGCCCGTCTGCCGGCGGTGCATCAGGGCGCCCAGGATGTTGGTGTACGCATACATGCCGGCTGCGATGTCGGCGATCGACGGGCCGGCCTTGGACGGCGTGTCGGGCGTGCCGGTCACCGAAACGAAACCGGCCTCGCTCTGGATCAGCAGGTCATAGGCTTTTTTGTCGCGGTACGGGCCGTCGCCGCCATAGCCCGAGATGTCGCAGACAATGATGCCGGGTTTGCGCTTGGCCAATGCTTCGTACGACAGGCCGAGCCGCGCGGCGGCGCCCGGTGCGAGGTTTTGCACCACGACGTCGGCCTCTTCGAGGATCAGGCGCATGAGGATCTTGCGCGCCTCCTCGTGCTTGACGTCCAGCGTCAGGCTTTCCTTGGATCGGTTGGTCCAGACGAAGTGCGACGCCAGGCCCCGCACCCGGCTGTCGTAGCTGCGCGCGAAGTCGCCCACGCCGGGCCGTTCGATCTTGACGACGCGCGCGCCCATGTCGGCGAGTTGCCGCGTGGCAAACGGCGCGGCGATGGCGTGTTCGAGGGTGACGACGGTGATGCCCTTGAGCGGTTGCATGGGGTCTCCTCAGGCCAGCGTGGCGGTGGCATCCATCGTGAGCCAGCCTTCGTGGTCGCGCCCCCACAGGTGCACGCTTTTGCCGTCGGCCGAAGGCTGGCCGTGGATGGAGAAGGGGTTGACGTCGAAGGTGGGCCGGACAGCCTTGAATTCAAATTTGCGTACCGTGGCGTCGGGCATGTGCCGGCGCAGCAAGTCCATGAGCAGCGTGGCGATCAGCGGGCCGTGCACGATGAGGCCCGGGTAGCCCTCGACCTCGGTGACGTACTTGCGGTCGTAGTGGATGCGGTGCCCGTTGAAGGTGAGGGCCGAATAGCGGAACAGCAGCACGTCGTCGGCGGTGATGCGGCGCACCCAATCGAACTCGGCCGGTGCGGCCTGTGGCGGCGGGGCCACGTCGCCCGGCGTGGGCGCCGCGCGGTAGACAATGTTGTGGTGCTCGGTCAGGGCCACGCCCGCGGCGCCGTTGCGGCGAATCTCGTGGCGCACCTTCACGAACACCAGGCTGCCGGTGCGGCCGCTTTTCTCTTTCACGTCGACGATGGTCGAGGTGCGCGCCAGCGCATCGCCGACACACAATGCTTCGTGGAACTCGAAATCGCTGCCGGCCCACATCCTGCGCGGCAGCGCAACGGGCGGCAGGAAACCGCCGCGCCGCGCGTGGCCGTCCGGCCCGATCTCCGACTGCGCATGAATGGGCAGGAAATACAGCCAGTGCCAGAGGCAGGGCAGCGGCGTGCCCGGCACGGGGCGCGCGGTGTCAGGGCGGTCCAGTGTGGCCGACAGCGCCGCGTACGGCGTGGCGGTGGCGATGTCCTCCACCGTCTCGCTGCGGCCAATCCAGTCTTGCAAATTCATGGTGATGTCCGTCAAGGGAAAGAAATTACCGGGTACTACTCGGCCTTGATCCGGGCGGCCGACACGACGGCTTTCCAGCGTGCCACCTCTTTTTGCACCAGGGTTTTGAGCTGCTCGGGCGTGCTGGTTTCCACTTCGGCTCCCTGGTCCTCGATGCGCTTTTGCACGCCCTTGTCGGCCAGCACGGCGTTCATCTCGGCATTGAGCCTGGCGACCACGGCCTTGGGCGTCTTCGCGGGCGCGAACATGGCGTACCACTGCGACATGCTGACGTTGGCGATGCCCTGTTCGGCCAGCGTGGGGACGTCGGGCAGCACGGCGGAGCGCTTGTCGCTGGCGATGCCCAGCGCCTTGAGCTTGCCGCCTTTGATCTGCGGGTACGCGGTGAACAGGCTGGGGAACATGTACTGCGTGCTACCGGCGATGGTGTCGAGCACGGCGGGTGCCGAGCCCTTGTACGGAACGCTGGTCACGTCCACGCCGGCCGACAGCTTGAACAGCTCGCCCGCGATGTGCGGCGCCGTGCCGTTGCCGGCCGTGGCGTAGCTGTAGGTGCCGGGCTTGGCCTTCAGGTAGTCGACCATTTCCCTGGCGTTTTTCACGGGAACATCTTTGTTGGCCACCATCACGGTGGGCGACGCGGCCACCATGCCTATGGGCTCGAAATCAGCGACGGGGTCGTACCTCAGCTTCTGCAGTGCCGGGTTGATGCCGTGCGTGGCGATGTAGCCGAACATGATGGTGTAGCCGTCCGGCGCCGCGCGCGCGACGAAGTCGCTGGCGATCGCGCCGTTGGCACCGGCCTTGTTCTCGACGATGACCGGCTGGCCTATCCGGGCGCTCAGGCCCTGGGCAATGATGCGCGCCATGGCGTCGTTGGCGCCGCCCGCGGAGGTCGGCACGACGACGGTGACGGGCCTGGCCGGCCAGGTCTGGGCGAATGCCTGGCCGGGCATGAGCGCCGGCAGGCCGGCGCCGAGCGCCAGCGCGAGGGAAAGTTTTATGGGATGCAGTACCGGCATGAAATTGTCTCCTTCGTTTTTGTCACTGGGCGCATCATCGGCCCGCTCAGGCATTCCGTGAAGTGCAACTTTTGCTAGTATTGGTGCATGGCACGCATCAATTTCGATTTGCAGCAGCTCGAGGCCTTCGTGGCGGTGGCCGAGCGCGGGAGCTTTCGCGCGGCGGCCGACCATATCCACCTCTCGCCGCCGGCTTTGAGCCGGCGCATCGACAAGCTCGAGACCATCCTGGGCGCGAGGCTCTTCAAGCGCACCACGCGTGACGTCGAACTGACGGCTCTCGGCCAGGTGTTTCTTGATCGCGCGCGCGCCGCGCTGGACGACCTCGAGTCCGCCATGCTCGGCATCACCGACATCGCCGCAAGCCGCACCGGCCGGGTCACCGTGGCCTGCGTGCCTTCCGCGGCCATCCATTTCCTGCCCTCGGTCGTGAGCTCGTTCTCGGAGCGCTACCCGCTGATCCGCGTGCGGGTGATCGACGAAGCCGCGGGCGCGGTGATGGCCAGCGTGGTGTCGGGCGAGTCGGATTTCGGCATCAGCTTCATGGGCAACCAGGTACCCGGCGTGGATTTCGAGCCGATACACACCGACCCCTTTGTGGTGGCCATGCCGCGCCGCCATGCGCTCGCCGGGCGCAAGACGATATCGTGGAAGAGCCTGGAAACCGAGCGCCTGATCGCGGTCGCGCGCACCAGCGGGAACCGCCAGTTGCTGGACGACGCGCTGGCCAAGGCGGGCGTCAATCCGTCATACCGCCTTGAGGTGAGCCACATTGCAACCTTGCTCGGCATGGTCGATGCGGGGCTCGGGCTTGCGGCCGTACCGCGCCTGGCCTTGCCGAAACGGCACCCGTCGATGGTCGGCGTCACGCTGGTCGCACCGGCGGTGTCGCGTGTACTGGGCCTGGCCACCTTGCGCGGCACGACCTTGCGCGCGCCGGCAAAGATGTTTTACGACTACCTGCATCAGGCGCTGAAAGCGCATCGCTAAGGGCGAGCGGCAAGCCGGCTGGCCAGCCGCGGAGTCTACGGCCCGGCTTTACGTCTTTACGTCTTTACGTCTTTAGGTTCTTCTTTACAGTGCCGGTGTCAGGTACTCAGCCCGGTTTCGGTGCAGGGGCCGGTCCATGGCCGCGGCTTCGGCTGCGCGTAGCGCTGCACCGAAAGATCGTCGGCGCGTATCTCGGGCGCGTGGCCGCTCATCAGGTCGGCCAGCACGCGCGCGGAGCCGCAGGCCATGGTCCAGCCCAGCGTGCCGTGGCCGGTGTTCAGGTACAGGTTGGGCAGCGGCGTGCAACCCACCAGCGGTGTGCCGTCCGGGGTCATGGGCCGCAGGCCGGTCCAGAAGCTGCCGGCCGCGGTGTCGCCCGCGCCAGGGAACAAGTCGTTCAGGCACAGCTCCAGCGTTTCGCGGCGCCGCGGGTTCAGGTTCAGGTCAAAGCCGCGCAGCTCCGCCATGCCGCCCACGCGGATGCGGCGGTCAAAGCGTGTGATGGCGATCTTGTAGCTCTCGTCCAGCACGGTGGACACCGGCGCGCGGCCCGCATCGGCGACCGGCACGGTGATCGAATAGCCCTTGACCGGATAGACGGGGATCTTCACAGCCTCCGACAGCATGGCCGTGGAGTACGAGCCCAGCGCCATCACATAAGCATCGGCTTTCAGCAGGCGGCCGCCCTGCAGCACGCCGGCCACCCGGCCGGCACAGACTTCGACGCGGTCGATGGACTCGCCGAAGGAAAAACGCACGCCCATGGATTGGGCCAGGTGGCCGACCCCGGTGGTGAACAGGTGGCAGTCGCCGGTTTCGTCACCGGGCAGGCGCAGGCCGCCCACCAGCGGCCCGGTGGCGATAGCCGGTTCCGCGCGCGCCAGCTCCTCAGGCCCCAATAGCTCATAAGGCACGCCCGCGGCGCGCAGCACGGCCACGTCCTTGCCGACGGCGTCGAGCTGCGCCTGGGTGCGGAACACCTGCAGGGTGCCGCCCTCGCGGCCTTCGTAGCGCAGGCCGGTGCCTTCGCGCAGTTGCGCCAGGCAGTCGCGGCTGTATTCGGCCAGCCGCACCATGCGCTCCTTGTTCACCGCATAGCGCTGTGGGCTGCAATTGCGCAGCATCTGCCACATCCAGCGCAGCTGGTCCATGCTGCCGTCCAGGCCTATGGCCAGCGGCGCATGCTTCTGGAACATCCAGCGCAGCGCCTTGAGCGGCACGCCGGGCGCGGCCCAGGGCGCCGCGTAGCCCGGCGACACCTGGCCGGCATTGGCAAAGCTTGTTTCCCGCGCGGGGCCGGCCTGGCGGTCGACCACCGTCACCTCATGGCCCGCCCGGGCCAGGTAGTAGGCGGTGGTGGTGCCGATCACGCCGGCGCCGAGCACCAGGACTTTCATACCAGCCCACCCTGGCAGAGGTATTTGGTGTGCAGGTATTCGTCCAGGCCCCAGTGCGAGCCTTCGCGGCCGTAGCCCGATTCCTTCACGCCGCCGAAGGGCGCGGCCTGCGCGGCGATGGCGCCTTCGTTGATGCCGACCATGCCGGTCTCCAGCGCCGAGGCCACGCGCCAGATGCGCTTGACGTCGTTCGAATAAAAATAGCCGGCCAGGCCGTAAGGGGTGTCGTTGGATTCGCGAATGACTTCCTCTTCGCTCGCAAAGCGGAAGATGGGCACCACGGGACCGAAAGTCTCCTCGCAGGACAAGGCCATCTCTTTCGTCGCACCGGTCAGCACCGTGGGGGCGTAATAGTGGGGCCCGGTGGCGACATCGCTGCGCACGCGGCGCCCGCCGACGACCGCCTTGGCGCCCCTGGCCACCGCGTCGTTCACATGGCGCTCTATCTTTTCCACCGCGCGGGCGTTGATCATGGGGCCTATCTCGGCCTGCGGCCAGGTCGCGGGACCGACGCGCAGCGCGCCCACGCGGGCCGCCAGCTTGTCGACGAAGCGCTCATGCACCGCCTGGTGCACAAAGACGCGGTTGGGGCTCACGCAGGTCTGGCCGCCGTTGCGGAACTTGGCCTGCATCAGGCCCTCGACGGCCGCGTCGATGTCGGCATCCTCGAACACGATGAAGGGCGCATTGCCGCCGAGCTCGAGCGAGAGCTTCTTGAGCGTGGCCGCGGATTCGCGCGCCAGCAGCTTGCCCACCGGCGTGCTGCCGGTGAAACTGATCTTGCGCACACGGGCGTCGGCCAGCCACTCGCCCACCACTTCAGGCGTGCGTTCACGCGAGGCCGCCACGATGTTCAGAACGCCGGGCGGCACGCCCGCCTCCTCGGCCAGCTTCACAAGTGCCAGGGAAGTCAGCGGCGTGTCTTCGGCCGGCTTGGCGACCACCGTGCAGCCGGCCGCCAGCGCGGGCGCGATCTTGCGCGCGATCATCGCGGCCGGAAAGTTCCACGGGGTGACCACGGCCACGACACCGATTGCCTCCCTGAGCACGATGTAGCGCTTGGAGGTGACGGGCGCGGCAATCACTTCGCCATGGGCGCGCACGCCCTCTTCCGCGAACCATTCCACATAGCCGGCGGCATAGGCGATCTCGCCGCGCGATTCGGCCAACGGTTTGCCCTGCTCGCGCGAGATCAGCGCGGCCAGCGCTTCCACGTCGCGCTCTATCAGCGCCTGCCATTTCTTGAGGATGAGGCAGCGCTCGCGCGGCGGGCGCGCCTTCCAGGCGGGCAGCGCCTGCGCGGCGGCATCGGCGGCCAGGCGCGCGTCGGCGGCGCCGCCATCGGGAATGGTGGCGATCAGGCTGTCGTCGGCCGGGTTGCGCACCTCAAATTGGCGGCCGTCCCGGGCTGCCTGCCAGCGGCCCTCTATGCAGTTCAGTGTTTCCATGTCAGTTCAATCAGTTCAAGTTCAGATGAAACAAGTCCCGACGGCGCCCGGGCCGTCGATCTCTACGCGCACGCACGCGGCGCGCCCGGCATCGAGCCTTGCGGGTCAGGCCGTGTGTTCCTGCGATGGCGCCCTGGTCTTTTGCAGCTGCAGCAGTTCGCCGGCGCTGCGGTGGCAGAACACTTCGACGCCGCCTTCGAGTTCATGCCGCGGCGGCGTCTTGCTGTCGCACAAACCTGCGACGCGCAAGGGACATCGGTCCAGGAAGCTGCAAATGCCCGCGCGGTCTATGGGCGCCTGCACCAGCGGCAGGGCCGCGCGCTGCGCCGTCCCGACTTCTTCCAGCCACCCCTGGCGCAGCTCCGGAACGGAATTGGCCAGCAGGTGGAAGTAGGGATGGCGCGGCGCCTGCGCGAAGGCCGAGCGGGTCAGCGACTCCACCTTCTGGCCGGAATACAGCACCACGATCTCGTCGCACACCGCGCGCACGGTGTTCATGTCATGGCTGATGAACATGTACGACACCCCGAGCTCCTTGCGCAGTTGCGCCAGCAGGTCCAGGATGGCGGCGCCCACCACCGTGTCCAGCGCGGAGGTGACCTCGTCGCACAGGATCAGGTCGGGGTCGGCGGCCAGCGCGCGCGCCAGGTTGACGCGCTGCTTCTGCCCGCCGGACAGCCCCGCGGGCAGGCGCCGGGCGCAGGCCTGCGGCAGTTGCACGAGGTCGAGCAGCTGCGCAATGCGCCTGTCCAGCGCCTCGCCCTTCAGGCCGCGGTACAGCTGCAGCGGCCGCGCGAGGATCTCGGCGATGGTGTGCGAGGGATTGAGCGCCGTGTCCGCCATCTGGAACACGATCTGGATGCGGCGCAGCTCCTCAGGCGTTCGCTGGCTCACCAGGCGCGGCAGCGGTTTGCCGTCGAACATGACCTGGCCGCCGGCGGGCGCAATCAGGCCGGCGACGACGCGGGCCAGCGTGGTCTTGCCGGAGCCGGACTCGCCGATCACGCCGATCGCCTGGCCACGGTAGAGGCGCAGGCTCACGTCGTCCAGCACCGGGGAGGCGGGCCGGCCGTGCTTGTCCAGCGGACCGTAGCCGGCAACCAGGTTGCGCACTTCCAGCAGCGGCGTGGCGCCCTCGGCGTGCGCCTCACCCGTGCGCGCCTTGGGGTTGGCCGCGGCGATCAGGCTGCGCGTGTAGTCGTCCTTGGGCGTGGTGATGATTTGCTGCGTGGTGCCGATTTCACGCTCGGCGCCGTCGCGCAGCACCAGGATGCGGCCGGCCATCTGGGCGACCACCGCCAGGTCGTGGGTGACGTAGACCGCCGTGGTCTTGCGTTCGCGCACCACACGCCGGAAGGCATGCAGCACCTCGATCTGGGTGGTGACGTCCAGCGCCGTGGTGGGCTCGTCGAAGATCACCAGGTCGGGGTCGCTCATCAGCGCCATCGCGGCCATCAGGCGCTGCAGCTGCCCGCCCGAGACCTGGTGCGGGTAACGCTGGCCTATGGTGTCGGGCTGCGGCAGCGCCAGCTCGCGGAACAGCGTCACGGCTTTTTTCTCGGCCTCCGCGCGCGGCATCAGCGAGTGGATGCGCGCGGTCTCCACCACCTGGTCCATGATGGTGCGCGACGGGTTGAACGAGGCGGCGGCGCTCTGCGCGATGTACGAAACGCGCCGGCCGCGCAGCTGGCGGCGTTCGGATTCGGACAGCGCCAGCACATCGGTGTCGCCGATGCGCACGCTGCCGCCGGCGATGCGGCAGCCGTGCCGCGCATAGCCCATGAGCGCCAGGCCTATGGTGGTCTTGCCGGAGCCGGACTCGCCGATCAGCGCCAGCACCTCGCCGGGCTCGATGCGGAAGGACACGCCTTTGACAATTTCCGTTTCGCCGCCGCCGGCGGCCTGCGCCACGACACGCAGCTCATTCACGAGGACAGTAGTACCCATGTCAGTTATCCATGCTGCGGAATACCCGCGATGTATGAAGGCCGAAGATCCGTTCGAGGGCACTCGCGGAACCGGCTTTGCCGGGCCGCAGGGTGCGCCCCCTGCGGGGGGCTGAGTAGCCGCGGCTCCAGACCTGCCCGCGCAGGTCTGGACGGCTGCGAAGAGCCACCGCCTCTGGCGGTGGCACCACGCCGAAGGCGCTTCGGGGGGTCACTTCCTCTCCCGGTCGGCGTCGGTATGGCCCGGCAAATTGTCGATGACGAGGTTGACCGCGATGGTCAGCGCGGCGATGGCGAACGCGGGAGCGAGCACCGAGACGCCGCCCACCGGCAAGGCGCCCAGGTTCTCGCGCACCAGGGAGCCCCAGTCGGCCATGGGCGGCTGCACGCCCAGGCCCAGGAAGCTCAGGCTGGCCAGCAGGCGCAGGGCATAGACGAAGCGCAGGCCCATGTCGGCCAGCAGCGGGCCGGTGATGTTGGGCAGGATTTCGCGGCGCATGACGTAGCCGTGGCCCTCGCCGCGGGCCCGCGCCACCAGCACGTAGTCCATGGCGTTGATGTTCACGGCCAGCGAGCGGATGATGCGGTAGGCACCCGGCGTGTAGACGATGGCCGCCACCGCGATGAGCAACGTGACGGAAGAGCCGAAGCCGGCGATGACCACCAGCGCGAACATCTTGCTCGGGATGGAGACCAGGGTGTCGAGCAGCCGGCTCAGGGCCGAATCCACCCAGCCGCCCGTCACCGCGGCCAGCAGGCCGAGCACCGCCCCCACGCCGCAGGCGATCAGCGTCGCGACAAAGGCCACGCCTATGGTGTAGGGCGTGCCCACGATGATGCGCGTGAGCATGTCGCGGCCCAGGTAGTCGGTGCCCAGCCAGTGCTGCGCGCCCATGCCCTGGAACACGCCGGCATCGGACATCTCGCCGAGCGCGCTGTCGGGAATGAAGCAGGCGTAGATCGCCACGGCCACCCAGAAGGCCAGCACGGCCAGGCCGAACTTGCCGGCGCGCGACCAGCCCGCAAGCCAGGCGCGGCGCTTGGTGGCCGCCGTCGAAGGGACAAGGGTTACAACGTTCATTGGTGCCTCAATCGTGGGTTGGCGACGATGCCGCACACGTCGGCCAGCATCACCAGGATCAGGTAGGCGGCGCAAAAGATCATGGCGCAGGCCTGCACCAGCGGCATGTCCCGCTGCGCGACCGCGTCCACCATGAGCTTGGCGATGCCCGGGTAATTGAAGATCACCTCGATGATGATCACGCCGCCCAGCAGGTAGGACAGGCTCAGCGCCACCGCGTTGGCGATGGGGCCGATGGCGTTGGGCAGCGCGTGGAACAGCACGGTGCGCGCGGCGCTCGCGCCTTTGAGCCGCACCATCTCGATATAGGCCGCCGCCAGCTGGTCGATGACGGCCGCGCGCGTCATGCGCAGCATCTGCGCCACGATCACGCTGCCCAGGCTGAGCACCGGCAAGGCGAAGGAGCGCAGCATCTCGCCGGGCGACGAAATGTCGACCGCGTACGACAGCGCGGGCAGCCATTTCAGCTGCACCGCGAACACCAGCACGGCCAGTGTGGCCACCAGGAATTCCGGCACCGACACGACGGCCACCGTCGCCATGCTGGTGAAACGGTCGAAAGCCGAGCCGCGCCGCAAGGCGCACAGGATGCCCAGCCCCAGCGCCAGCGGCACGGCAAACGCCGTCGTCACCGCGGCCAGCAGCAGCGAGGCGGGCAGGCGGCTGTTCACGGCGTCACCCACCGGCATGCCGGTGACCACCGACTTGCCCGCATCGCCCCTGGCCATGCCGCCCAGCCAGTCGAAGTAGCGCAGTACCGCGCTGCGGTCCAGGCCCATCTCCTTGCGCAGCGCCGCCACCGCCTCGGGTGTGGCGTCCTGCCCCAGCTTCTCTTCGGCCGCGTCGCCGGGCAGCACGGCGGTGATGGCAAACACCACCACCGACACCGCCAGCAGCGAGGCCAGGCCGGAGACGATCCGGCCGGCAACCAGTTTCAGGATAGTGAGGTTCATGGCATTTTTTCCGTATCAAGTGCCGGCGCGGAACCGGCTTTGCCGGGCCGCAGCGGGGCCTTGCAGGCCGCGTGGCTACCAGAGGTAGCCACCGCTCGTCCCGTCCAGACCGACGCAGGTCGGTCTGGAGCCGCGGGCCTCGCCCCCCTCGAGGGGGAAGCGCCGAAAGCGCTTCGGGAGAGAGTCATGCCTCCAGCCAGACGTGTTCAGCGAAGCCGTAGCCCATCATCCCGCCCAGCGGGTTCGTCTGCAGGCCCTTGAGCTTCTTGTTGTGGCCGTCCAGGCTGGAGAGGAACATCGGGATGCCGATGCCGCCGTCCTGGTTGACCAGGGTCTGCATGTCGGCGTACATCTGCGCCCGCTTGGCCACGTCGGTTTCGGCGCGCGCGCCCACCAGCAGCTGGTCGAACTTCTCGCTCTTCCAGCCCGCTTCGTTCCACGGCGCATCGGACTTGAAGAACAGCGTCAGGGCCAGGTCGGCCGTGGGGCGTGTGTTGACGTTGCCGAAGCCCACCGGGTGCTTCATCCAGTGCTGCGACCAGAACCCGTCGGCCGGCATGTTGCGCACATCCAGGTTCAGGCCGGCCTGGCGCGCCGCGTGCTGCAGCACCAGGGCCATCTCCACCGAGCTGGTCGCGGCGGGGGAAGCCACCATCGGGATGGCGGCACTGCCCAGGTTGGCCTTCTTCAGGTGCCACTTGGCTTTCTCGGGGTCGTAGGGGCGCTGCGGCAGGCCCTTGGCGAAAAAGCGGTTGCCCGGTGCGATGGGCTGGTCGTTGGCCACCACGCCGCGGCCCAGCTGGATGGACTTGAGCATCTGCTCGCGGTTGAACAGCAGCTTCATGGCCATCACGAAGTCCGGGTTGGCGCCCGGGCCGGTGTCGCGCCGCATGATCAGGTCGGTGTACGACACGCCCTTGGTCTCGAAGATGGCGGCCTTGCCGCTGCCGTTGATGCGGTCGATGGAGCGCGGATTGACCGTGCCGATCAGGTCCAGCTCGCCGGCCAGCAGCGCGTTCACGCGCGCCGACTCGTCGGCGATGCCCACGTACTCGATCTCGTCCAGGTAGGGACGGCCGGGCTTCCAGTAGTTCTCATTGCGCACGCCGATGGAACGCACGCCGGGCTTGAACTCCTTGACCTTGTAGGGGCCGGTGCCTATGCCGGCATTGAAGTCAGTGGTGCCGTCCTTGACGATGTGGAAGTGGTAGGTGGCCAGGATGGCCGGCAGGTCGGCATTGGGCGCCACCAGGCGGACGGTGACTTCATTGGGCCCGGTGGCCGCCACGTCCTCGATCTGGTCGGCCAGCACCTTGGCCTTGGAGCCGGTGGCCGGGTTCTTGTGCCGCATCAGCGAGAACACCACGTCGGCCGGCGCCAGCGGCTTGCCGTCGTGGAAGGTGACGCCCTTGCGCAGCTTGAAGACCCAGGTCTTCGCGTCCTTGGTGGTGAATTCCTCGGCCAGCGAGGGCTGGGGTGCGAGGCTGCTGTCCAGCCAGGTCAGCCCGTTGTAGAAGGTAAAGCCGCGGGCATAGTCGGCCTGGTTGGCCTGCTTGGCCGGGTCCAGCGTGTCGCTCACGGAAGAGACCGCGCCCGCCACCTTGATGCGGCCGCCCTTGCGCGGCGTTTGCGTTTGCGCCTGTGCGCTCGAGGCGATCCCGGCAATGCCGCCGGCCAGCGTGGCCTGCATGCCGCCGGCCGCCAGCATGGCCAGTACATCGCGCCGGCTGGCGCCGCGTTGCAACGCACCAAGAATGCGCGTGCTCTCTTCAGGGCCGATCAGGCCGTCCAGCTGCTTCTTATCTGCCATGGTGTTCTCCTGGTTTCTCGTGGTGGGGTAAAGGCATTGGAGCACCGCGCGGCCGGGGATATACCCCGATCGTACGGGGGCGCTTGGTTAAAACTGCGGTTTTGCGGATGGCCGGCGGCATGGTGTGCGGCGCCTCCCCGGCGGCTTGCCGCCCGCCCTCGCAGGTGCCGCAGGCCTTCCGGCGCAAGGGGACACAGGCCGAAGCGCCGTGGCCGCCAAAGCCTGTGGACTTGGGACGAAAGCTCATGGAAACGTCCTCCTGCAAGGGTGGTGAAAAGCCGGGGCGTGGATCGCCGGCGCCATGCAATGAATGCTATTGAACAGCCGCCGCAGATGCTGCGGTTGTGCGCCGCTTGCGCACCGTTCATGCCGAATGCCTGCGCTTAAACGGCAGATCAATTCCACGGCAAGGGCTTACGATGACCTCGATTCTTTTTAGAGGGCAAGCATGGAAAAAGACGACACAAGGCACCTCGTCGAACAACTCAAAAGCGCCGGCCACCTGGATCGCCTTTTCATAGGCGGCGAATGGGTCCGGCCCTCGGGGCAAGCCCGGGCCCGCGTCATCGACCCGTCGACCGAGGAGGCCGTCGCGGAGATCGCCCTGGGCAACGCGCAGGACGTCGCCTCGGCCGTGGCCGAGGCAAGGCGCGCTTTCGGGGCCTGGTCCACCAGCCCCGCGCAAAACAGGGCCGCGATCCTTGACCGCGTGCACAGCCTGATCCTCGAGCGGGTGGAACTGTTCGCCCAGGCGATCTCGCTCGAGATGGGCGCCGCCATCGCCACGGCGCGCAGCGCCCAGGTGCCGAACGCGGCGGCGCATATCCGGGTGGCCCGCGACAGCGTGAGCAGCTATCCCTTCCTCACCCATCGCGGAGATACCGCCATCCTGCGCGAAGCCATCGGCGTGTGCGCGCTGATCACGCCCTGGAACTGGCCGCTCTACCAGATCACCGCCAAGGTCGGCCCCGCACTGGCGGCGGGCTGCACCGTCGTGCTCAAGCCCAGCGAGCTGTCCCCCCTGAGCGCCCTGCTCTTCGCGCAGGTGGTGCACGACGCCGGCGTCCCCGCGGGTGTGTTCAACCTCGTCAACGGCGATGGGCCGGAGGTGGGTGCGGCCATGGCCGCGCACCCCGACGTGGACATGATCTCGATCACCGGCTCGACCCGCGCCGGCGTCCTGGTGGCGCAAGCCGCCGCGCCCACGGTCAAGCGGGTCGCCCAGGAGCTCGGCGGCAAATCGCCCAACGTCATCCTGCCGGATGCGGACTTCACGCGTGCCGTGACGGCCGGCGTGGCCTCGGGCATGCGCAACGTCGGCCAGTCCTGCAGCGCCCCGACCCGCATGCTCGTGCCGCGCGAGCGCCTGGCGGAGGTCGAGCGGATCGCGCGCGAGGCGGTCTCCGCGCTGGTCGTCGGCGATCCGCGCTCGGAGCGAACCACGCACGGCCCCGTGGCCAACCGCGCGCAGTTCCAGCGAGTGCAGGAAATGATCGCCGCCGGAATCGACGAAGGCGCCCAGCTGGTCTGTGGCGGCCCCGGCCGGCCGCAGGGCCTGGAGCGCGGCTTCTATGTGCGCCCCACCGTCTTCTCGGGCGTGGACCCGCAGATGCGGATCGCGCAGGAGGAAATTTTCGGGCCGGTGCTTTGCATCATTCCCTACGGCAGCGTGGACGAAGCCGTGGAGATCGCCAACGACACGGTCTACGGCCTGGGCGCGCACGTCCAGGGCCAGGACCTGGCCGCGGCGCGCGCCGTCGCGGCGCGCATCCGCTCCGGGCAGGTGCACATCAACAACCCGGCCTGGAGCCCGCACGCCCCCTTCGGCGGCTACAAGCGTTCGGGCAACGGCCGCGAGTACGGGCTGGAAGGCCTGCAGGAATACCTTGAGACCAAGGCCATCCTGGGATTCGGGCAGGAGCAGCCGGCATGACCACAACCCTGACACAACGCGCACAGATGCGAAACAACGACCAGAATCCATCCATGTCCCAACCGCTGCGCCTCCTCGAGACTTCGCCCACCCCGCCGGCCAGCGCCGACGTCGTCGTGATCGGCGGCGGCATCATCGGTGTCTTTACCGCCTACTACCTGGCCCGGCGCGGCATGTCCGTCGCCCTGGTCGAAAAAGGCCGCATCGGCGCCGAGCAATCGAGCCGCAACTGGGGTTGGTGCCGCCAGCAGAACCGCGACGCGCGCGAACTGCCCATGGCCACCCGCAGCCTGGAACTCTGGGACCAGTTTGCCGCCGACAGCGGCGAAGACACGGGCTTCAAGCGCTGCGGCCTGCTCTATCTCAGCGATGACGAAGCCCAGATTGCGGGCTGGGCCAAGTGGCGCGAATTCGCGATCACCGCCGGCGTGACCACCCATATGCTGAGCGGCCAGGAGGCTTCGGAGCGGGGCCTGGCGACCGGCCGCACGTGGAAGGGCGGCGTCTTCTCACCCAGCGACGGCACGGCCGACCCGGCCAAGGCAGCACCGGCGGTGGCAGCCGCACTCATGAAACTCGGC
>NZ_AKIV01000004.1 GCF_000282655.1 Polaromonas sp. CF318 | reverse complement strand
GGTGCCAGCCGCACTCATGAAACTCGGCGGCACCGTCCACCAGAACTGCGCCGCACGCGGCATCGAGATGGAGGGCGGCCGGCTCAGCGGCGTCGTGACCGAGGCCGGGACCATCAAAACCCGCACCGCGGTGATGGCGGGCGGTGCGTGGGCATCGTCGTTTTGCAACCAGCTCGACGTGCAGTTTCCGCTCGCCACGATACGCCAGTCCATCGTGCGCCTGTCGCCGGTGGCGCAGCAGCTGCCGGCGGCGTTAATCAGCCCGCGCGTCGCCATCACCCGGCGCCCCGACGGCCACTACGTGCTGGCCATCAGCGGCCGGGGGCGCGCCGACCCCACGCCGCAGCTGCTGCGCTTTGCGCCGCAGTTCATCCCCATGTTCGCCAAGCGCTGGCGCAACGTGTTTCCCGGCGGCCTGGAAGGCATACGCTGGGGCCATGAAACCCGCGCGCGATGGAAGCTGGACGCGCCCACCCCCATGGAGCGTGCGCGCATCCTCGACCCCAAGCCCGATCCCGCGGGCGTGCGCGAAATCCATCGCCGTGCCCTCGACCTGCTGCCTGCGCTGCGCGAAGCCCGCATCGCGAATACCTGGGCGGGCTACATCGACAGCACGCCCGACGGCGTGCCCGGTATCGGGGAACTGCCGCAGGTTCCCGGCCTCATCCTGGCCGCGGGTTTCTCGGGCCACGGTTTCGGCATCGGCCCCGGCGCGGGCCACCTGATCGCCGACATCGTGTCGGGGGCCCAACCGATCTTCGATCCCAAGCCTTTCGACCCTGCGCGGTTCAACGCGTCGGCTTGGGGCAAGGTGGCGGATTTCTAGCCAATTCCAGCGACCAGCGCAGGTATCCGCTGATGCTCGTCGCGGCGCAGCCGGACCGGGTTTGAAAGCTGCTGTCATCAACGTGGCGGCCTGAGCCCGGCCGCCAGCCTCACACCCGCAGCCGCCACCAACCCCGCAGCCCAGAAGACGCCCGCCGCGCCGATCAGCAATCCCACCGCGGTCTCGCCATGGCCCAGGCGCAGCGCCTGCAGCGGCGCGGCCATCCGCGTACCGGTCACGCAGGCATTGAGGAACAGCTGGGCCAGCACCAGCCGGGCCAGCTCGCCGCCCGAGCCGTGGCGCAGGAGGGGCCGGAGAGGATTCAGGACACTTTGTCCTTGAGCCGGTAGTAGGCCCCCACCAGCGGCAGGAACCAGGGAGGGCCGAAGTGGCCCGGGATGGCCGGCCAGGTGAAGTCTTTCCAGGGATTGAGGTCGGTGCGGCCGTCCATGACCTCGGCCATGATGCTTCCCATCAAAGTCGACATCTGGGTGCCGTGGCCGCTGTAGCCCATGGAGTAATAAATGCCCTTGCGCTCGCCGGCGCGCGGCAGCCGGTCGCGCGTCATGTCGACCATGCCGCCCCAGCAATAGTCGATGCGCGCGCTTCGGAGTTCGGGAAACACCTCGTGCAGCGCGGCGCGCAGGATGGCGCCGCTTTTTTCGTCGGAAGCGGGATTGGAGACAGCGAAGCGGGCGCGCCCGCCGAAGAGCAGCCGGTTGTCGGGCGTGGTGCGGAAGTAGTTGACCAGGTTTTTCGTGTCGACCGACATCCTGCGTCGCGGCAGGAGTTTGTCGAGCGTCGCGGCCGGCAGGGGCTCGGTGACGATGATAAATGCGCCTACTGGCACGATCCTGCGCCGTATCCAGCCCAGCGGCCCGGTCTGCGAGGTTCCGCTCGCCAGGAAAACCTGTTTGGCATGAAGCCGTCCCGTGGGCGTTTCGACAATATGGCCGCCGCCGGGCGCGGGCTTGAGGCCCGTCATCGGCGTGTGCTCGTGAAACTCAACGCCGCGCCGCGCCGCCGCTTCCGCCAGGCCGCGCACGAAGCGGCCCACATGCATGCCGGCGCCCTTGCGGTAGACCAGCCCGCCGTAGTAGCGGTCCGACCCCACCTCGCCGGCCAGGTCGGCCCGGCTCACCATGTGCGTATCGGGATCGACCGTGGCGGCCAGCAATTCCTGGCTGCGCAGCAGCTTGTCGTAGTGCTCGGGTTTGGCCGCCAGCTTGATCTTTCCGACGCGCGCGAAGCTGCAGTCGATGTTCTCTTCGGCCACCAGGCGCTCAACCAGGTCGACCCCGGCGTCGAAAGCCCGGTAGAGGCGGTTGGCGACGTCCGTGCCGAGTTTGGCCGACATCATGCCGTAGTCCTGGGCGAAGCCGTTGTTGCACATGCCGCCGTTGCGGCCGGATGCGGCGTTGCCTATCGTGTCCGCTTCCAGGAGCACGACGCGGGCGCCCTTTTTGGCAAGCGCCAGGGCCGCCGATGAACCGGTCAGGCCGCCGCCGATCACCGCCACGTCGCAGCTGCCTTGCACCGGCCCCGGGGCGGCGCTCTTGAAGGGTTCCGATGTGTCCAGCCAATAGGATGTGAGCTTCATATCGCCTTTGTTGCTTGTCTAGTTGAACGACTGGCTGGCGAGCGCGAACATGCGCGCCGGGCCGGTGGATGGACGCTGCGGCCCCAGGGCCATGGTAGTGGCGGTATCGACACGCCGCAAACCGATGCGCTCCAGCCACTCGCCGAGCTGCGGGGAAGCGGGGGTATCGATGCGCGCGAACACGGTGCCCAGACGCGCTAGCGCGGCCCCGATCAGGGCGCGCGCGTCGGCCGCGTTTTCGGCGACCACAGGGCCGATGACATGGCCGCGGCCGAACTGGCGGCAGATCGCGTAGCCGCGGGGCACGCCGTCGCGCAAAAGCACATCACCGTCGCCGAGCTCGGCAAGCCGCTGCAGCATCGCCGGCCTCGCCCAGCCCGTCGCTTGCCGGTCGAGCCGCGCAACCGCCTCGAAATCCGATGCTTCCATCGCCCTGACAAGGCCGGGCGGCGGCGCCTCATGGCGCTCAGCGGGAATGCCTTGGTGCTGATGGATGACACCGATGGGCACAAACCCGCGACGCTCATAAAGCGCCAGGCCTTCCACCGTCGAATTCAGGATCACGGTGCGCGGATACGCCGCCGCCAGCAAGGCATCCATCAGCCGGGCGCCATGGCCGCGGCCTTGTGCGGCCTTCGCGACGATGATCATGCCGGCGGAGGCATGGGTCTCGCCGTAGGGCCACCAGGCCGCGGTGCCTATCACCTCGCCGGCGCCGTCTTGCAGCACAAAGCCCTGGCCCAGCTGGAGCGCGACATCCCAGTCTTCGATGCGGTAGGGCCAGCCCATCTCCTGCGACAGCTTCAGGGCGCCTGCAAGGTGAGCCTTGGCAAAGGGGACGAGGCTCACCTCATCGTTCACCTGGCGGCCGGGCTGGATCGCGGCGGTTTTCAAGAGGTGTCCTGTTCCATGGTGCGAGCGATTGGGCAATTGGGCACTCAGGCCGTGACCCAGACCTTGCGCACGGTTTCAAGCGTGCGCCAGGTGCCGGTGTAGCCGGGCTTCATGATGAAGCAATCGCCCGCCCTGTAAGTCACCGGGGGCTGGCCGTCCTCGGTGATCTCGGCCACCCCGGACAGGATCAGGCAGAACTCCCAGGTGCCGCCCTTGATGGAGCGGTTGACCCCCGGGGTCGACTCGAACACGCCGGCGCGGACCTTGCCGTCCTTGGCGCTGTCCACGTCCCAGCTGCGGCACACGATGTCGCCTTCGATGACACGATCGGGGGCCGGCCGGTATTCACGCGGCTCGCCGAGCTGGTCGAGCTTGAAGGTGACGAGAAGCTTGTTGGGCATGGTGTTCGTGGGGGTCATGGTGGTCAATGCGCTCATGCGTTGCCGTAGATGATCCAGATCTTGCGCGTGGTCTCTATGCAGCGCCACTTGCCGACGTAGTCCGGCTTCATGACGAAGCTGTCGCCGGCCTGGATGCGAATGGGCTCCTTGCCGTCCTCAATCAACTCCGAGACGCCGGAGAGGATGTGGCAGTACTCCCAGACACCGCCCTTGATCGATCGGATGGTGCCGGGGGTGATTTCCCACACGCCGGTGCGCAGCTTGCCATCGGCCGTCTGTTCCACGTCCCAGTTCGTGAAGCGCGGATCGCCGTCGAGCAGGCGCTCGGGCAAGGGGCCGCTCTCACGGCCGGGACCCAGGTCGTCGAGTTTGAAGAAAGCCAGGTTGCTCATGGATACGGTTCCTTTTGCCATCACAGACCGACCAGCGCCGGCAGGCCGTTGATGTCGCGAATCTCCACGTGGCTGTAAAACTCGTTGGGTTTTGGCTCGTGGCCGCGGTTGACGAACACCTTGTTCCTGATGCCCATGTCGTGGGCCGACATCAGGTCGTAGCGCGGGCTGGAGGACACATGCAGGATGTCGTCGGGCGAACAGCCCAGCTGGTCGAGCATGTACTCGAAGGCCTGCAGGCGCGGCTTGTAGGCGCCGGCGTCCTGGGCGGTGTAGACCTTGTGGAAGGGCGCCTCGAGCTTGCGAACGTTCGAATGGATCTGCTCGTTCATGGCGTTGGACAGGATGACCAGCGGGATCTTCTGGCCCACGCGCGTGAGCGAAAAAGGCACGTCGGTGTGCGGGCCCCAGGTGGGCACGGCGTCGTAGAACTTCTGGCCGTCCTCGTCGCGGTAGGGCACGCCGTGGCGCTTGCATACGCGCTGCCAGGCGGACTTCAGCACCTGGTCATAAGGCTTCCAGTCGCCCATCACCTCGTCGAGCCGGTAGGCGCTGAAGTCCTTGATGAACTGCTGCATGCGCTCGGGCGGCAGCTGGTCTCCCACAATGGCGTACGCCACCTCGTGCATGCGAAAGTAGGTCAACGTGCCGTAGCAGTCGAAAGCGATGTACTTGGGTCGGAAGGTCATGGTTTGCCTCGTTGATGGTGGATGAAGAATGGGTTCAGGCGACCGGGAGTCCCTCAGCGCACGCCCGTGGCGCAGGGAAAACGGCCGGCAGGCACGACGTGTGGGCGGTAGACGGCGGACATCGGTAAGCTTTCTGTTGTACACGGTGGTTCAATAGGAGCAATCCTAGGCAGCATCCGCCGCAGTTGTTGCGGTTCTGCGCGGCGCGAACGCAGCATTCCTTCGGAGTACCGCGGACTCCAGGCGCTTTGTGCCGTTCTTCGAGGGTCCGTGCCCGACGCCAAGATCGTACAAGCCTCAAAGCATCCCGCCGAGCATCATCACCCCCAAACCGTGATCGATGTATCGATGTATTGACGAATGGATGTTTTGAAGGAAAGCCCCATGTCCGACCACGTATTTGATCCACAGGCCGCGCTCGCGGCCGTGGGCCGCGCCCTGCCCGACGGCGTGTCGCTGCGGCGCCTGAAGGCGGATGACCTGGAGGCCGCGCAGGCGCTGTCGCGCGAATTCCAGTGGCCGCACCGGGTGGAAGACTGGCAGTTCGGCCTGGCGCACGGCCAGGGTGTGGCCGCGCTGCGCGACGGCGAACTGGTCGGCACGGCCTTGTGCTGGCCGTGGGGCAAGCAATGCGCAACGCTGGGCCTGGTGCTGGTGACCCCCCGCATGCAGGGGCAGCGCGTGGGCCAGCATCTCATGCATGCGGTGATGGCGGGGATGGAGGAGCGCACCGTGCTGCTGCACGCCACGCCTGAAGGCCGCGGCTTGTACGAGCGCATGGGCTTTGCCATCACGGGCGAGGTCCGGCAACACCAGAACCTGGCGGCCCCGGCCCAGTTGGTGGCGCTGCCGCAGGGCGACAGGCTGCGCCCGCTGGGGCGCAATGACGCGAAAGCACTGGTCGCGCTCGATGCGCGGGCCGCCGGCATGCCGCGCGACGCGATGCTGCGCCAGCTGCTGGCCGAAGGCGAGACGGTGGTGCTGGCGCGCGGCGGAGAGGCCCTGGGGTTTTCCATTGTGCGGCGCTTCGGCCGCGGCCACGCCATCGGTCCCGTTGTGGCACCCGACTTCGCAAGCGCACAGGCATTGATAGGCCACTGGTGCAGCCGCTACGCCGGCAAATTCCTGCGCATCGACGTCGACGCCGCCAGCGGCTTGCCTGAATGGCTGGAAGCGCAGGGCCTGCCCCGCGTGAGCTCGGTCACGACCATGGTGCGCGGCGGGCCGCTGGAGCGGGGGCCGGCCGTTGGCGGCTGGGCGCTGGTCAACCAGGCGATGGGGTAGTGGATGGCTCCCCCCGTTCAGGCTCACTTCGTGTAGCCTGCTCCCCCCTCAAGGGGGCGCACTCTGCGGCCCGGCAAAGCCGGTTCCGCGCGTGCACTTGTATTAAACACTGGCTATAACGTATCGCGAGCCGTTGCGGCTTCCTGGAGAAGAGATGACTTTCCTTTACAAAGGGCCCGCGCAGCGCGGAGCCGTGTGGGCCGAACAGTTCGCGCGCAGGATGCCGCAGCTGCCGTTTTTGACCTGGCCCGAAATCGGGGATCCGGCGCAGGTGCGCTTTCTCGCGGCCTGGGAGCCTCCGCCGCGCATCGCCGAAACCCTTCCCAAACTGGAGATCCTGTTCTCGGTCGGGGCCGGCGTGGACCAGTTCGATTTCTCGGCCTTGCCGCCCGGGTTGACCGTCGTGCGTATGGTGGAGCCGGGCCTGACGGCCTGCATGTGCGAGTACATCAGCTGGGCGGTGCTGTCGCTGCACCGGGAGATGCCGCTGTACCTGCGGCAGCAACGCAGCGGCCAATGGAAGGAGCAGCCCGTGCGGCCGGCCTCCACGCGGCGCGTGGGCGTGATGGGCATGGGCATGCTGGGGCGCGCGGCCCTGGCGCAGTTGCGGCTGCTCGGCTTTGACTGCGCGGGCTGGAACCGCTCGCGCCGCAATGAGCCGGGCGTGCGCTGCTACAGCGGCGAGGCGGAACTGGACGAGTTCCTGGCCCGCACCGACATCCTGGTGTGCCTGCTGCCGCTCACACCCGAAACACGCGGCATCCTGGGCCGGCGCGTGTTCGACGCGCTGCCGCAAGGCGCTTGCCTGGTCAATGCCTCGCGCGGCGGCCACCTGGTGGAAGCGGACCTGCTGGCCGCGCTGGAAAACGGGCGGCTTTCGGCCGCGGTCCTGGATGTCTGCGAGCCGGAGCCCCCGGCGCAGGACCACCCGTTCTGGACGCATCCGCGCATCTGGCTCACGCCCCACATCGCCAGCGCGACCCAGGCGGAAACCGCGGGCGAAGCCTTGCTGGACAACCTGCGGCGATACGCGTTCGGCCTGCCGCTTGAAGGCGTGGTGGACCGTTTGCGCGGGTACTAGGGCCCGTTCACGGGTCCGGGCCCGCAGAATCTTCTACCGTAGGCCTGCCAACAACAGCATGGTCGTGCGCGCGCAAGGGGACAAGCCGCAGCACCCGCTGCGCACTCGCGCCTAAGCTTGTCCCCATGATGTCCACCAAAACCCTTTCCCTCGATTCTTCGCTGGTGGCGCTCGACCGGGCGCACCTGATCCACCCCGTGGCCAACTGGCGCGGCCACGAGCAACGCGGCGCCACGGTGCTGCGCTCCGGCAAGGGCGCCTGGCTGCGCGACGCCGACGGCCGCGAACTGCTCGATGCCTTCGCGGGCCTGTGGTGCGTCAATATCGGCTACGGCCACGAAAGCGTCGTGGAAGCCGCCGCGCGCCAGATGCGCGAGCTGCCCTACGCGACGGCTTATTTCGGCTACGCGAGCGAGCCGGCCATACGCCTGGCCGCCAAGCTGGTGGAGATCGCACCGCCCGGACTGGAGCATGTGTACCTCACGCTGGGCGGCTCCGAGGCCATTGATGCGGCGGTGCGCCTCATCGTGCAGTACTACAACGCCACCGGCCGGCCGCGCAAGAAACACTTCATCGCGCTGGAACGCGGCTACCATGGCTCCTCCTCCACCGGCGCGGGCCTGACGGCATTGCCCGCCTTCCACCGCGGGTTCGACCTGCCGCGCCCCGAGCAACACTACATCCCCTCGCCTTACCCCTATCGCAGCCCGGTGGGCGCAGACCCACAGGCGCTGATCGCGGCTTCGGTGGCCGCGCTGCGCGAGAAGGTGAACGCGCTGGGCGCGGAAAACGTCGCGGCCTTCTTCTGTGAACCCATCCAGGGCTCGGGCGGCGTGATCGTGCCGCCCGAGGGCTGGCTCAAGGCCATGCACCAGGCCTGCCGCGAACTGGACATCCTGTTCGTGGCCGACGAGGTGATCACCGGCTTCGGCCGCACCGGCCCGATGTTCGCCTGCGAAGCCGAGGGCGTGTCGCCGGACCTGATGACGGTCGCCAAGGGACTGACCTCCGGCTATGCGCCCATGGGCGCGCTGCTCATGTCCGGGCGCGTGTACGCGGGCATTGCCGACGGCACGCCGGCCGGCGCCCTGGTGGGCCATGGCGCCACCTATTCCGCGCACCCGGTGAGCGCCGCGGTGGCATTGGAAGTCATACGGCTTTATGAAGAGGGCGGCATCCTCGCCAACGGCCAGCGCGTCGCGCCCCACTTCGAGGCCGGCTTGCGGTCCATGCTGCGCCATCCGCTGGTGGGCGACGCGCGCTCGCGCGGGCTGCTGGGCGCACTCGAACTGGTGAGCGACAAATACACCAAGGCCAGCTTCGACCCCGCGCTGCAGCTGCCTGACCGCATCGCCAAGGCGGCTTACGAGAACGGCCTCATCTTCCGCGCTTTCGGCGACAGCATCCTCGGTTTTGCGCCGGCCTTGTGCTTCACGCCCTCGGAATTCGAGCAGATGTTCGAGCGGCTGAACCGCACGCTGGACACCGTGCTCGAGCAGCCCGAGGTGCGGCGCGCACTGGCTTGACCTGATTGACTTGGGCGTGGAACTTGCTTAAAAGGGGTTAACGATGAACACCTCCACCGGCAACCCCAAGCTCGACCGCCTCGACCTGCGCATCCTGTGCCACCTGCAAAAAAACGGGCGCGCCTCGAACGTTGAGATCGCCGACGCCGTCGGCCTGTCTCCCAGCCCCTGCCTGGTCCGCGTCAAGCGGCTGGAGCAGGCCGGCTACATCGCCGGCTACGGCGCGCAGATCCGGCTCGAGAAACTGGGCGACACGCTGCTGGTGTTCACCGAGGTTACGCTGCAGGACCACAAGCGCGAGGACTTCGTCAAGTTCGAGATGAGCATACGCCCGATCGACGAAATCGTGGAGTGCCACCTGGTCAGCGGCGGCTACGACTACCTGCTGAAGTTCGTCACGCGCGGCGTGAACCACTACCAGGAAATCATCGAGGGCTTGCTGGAAGCCAACATCGGCATCGAAAAATACTTCAGCTACATCGTGATCAAGACGCCCTTCGTCAAGAACTACTACCCCATCGAACAGCTGATGCAGCCGCACGCCTGAGCGCGCGGAGCCGGCCGCGGGCCGCAGCTTTTGCTGCAGCCCGACCTGATTCGACATTTGCTGCTGCGCCGGCGCCTGTTTCCGGTGCCATCTCCGGCGGGGCTGGCCTACGCTTGACAAGCATGAACCCTCCTTCCCGCACTCCGGCACCCGCCCGCTCGGCCGCAGCGATCCAGCGTGTGCTGCGGCACATCCACGAGAACCTCAACCAGGCGCTGGCGCTGTCGGAGCTGGCCGGTCTCGCCGGGCTCAGCATATGGCGCTTCGCCACCGTGTTCCGCCAGCAGGTGGGTGTGTCCCCGCACCGCTACATCTGCCGGCTCCGCCTGGCGCGCGCGCAAGCCCTGATGCGGCAGGGGATGCCGGTCGCCAGCGCGGCCAGCGAGGCGGGCTTTTACGACCAAAGCCATCTCTCGCGGCATTTCAAGACCGAGTTCGGCATGACGCCCGGGCAGTACCTCACGGCCGCCAGCCAGCCGCGGGCACGCCAGGCCTTCCAATGACCGGGGAGATCGCCGACCTGGTGCCCGATCTGGTCGCGCTGCGGCGCGACCTGCACGCGCATCCGGAGCTCGCATTCAAGGAACACCGGACAGCCGGCATCGTCGCCTCGGCCCTGCGCGACCTCGGGCTGGAGGTGCATGAAGGCATAGGCGGCACGGGTGTTGTCGGCGTGCTGCGCGCCGGCACCGCGGGGCGCAGCGTGGGCTTGCGCGCCGACATGGACGCGCTGCCCATTCTTGAGCAAGGCGAGAGGCCTTATGTCAGCCGCTTCCCCGGCGTCCACCACGGCTGCGGGCATGACGGGCACACCGCCATGCTGCTGGGCGCGGCACGCCAGCTGGCGCGCACGCGCCGCTTCAACGGGACCGTCAACTTCATCTTCCAGCCCGCCGAGGAAGGCCGGGGCGGCGCACGCGTGATGGTCCAGGAAGGGCTCTTCCAGCGCTTCCCCTGTGATACGGTCTACGCCCTGCACAACTGGCCGGAGCTGCCCGCCGGCACGGCCCAGACGCGGCCGGGCGCCATCATGGCGGCGGCGGACCGCTTCGACATCGTGGTCCGCGGCCGCGGCGGCCACGCGGCCCAGCCGCACCGCACGCCCGACGCGGTACTCGCCGCGAGCGAGCTGGTCTCGCAGCTGCACACCATCACTTCGCGCCGCATTCCCCCTACCGAAAACGCCGTGCTCTCGGTCACGCGCATCAGCGGCGGCCAGTCGCACAACGTGCTGCCCTCGGCCGTCGAACTCACGGGCACGGTGCGCAGTTTTGATGCGGACGTGCAGGACACCATAGAAGCGGCCATACGGCAGATCGCGCAAGGCGTGGCCCAGGCCACCGGCACCGCGATCGAGGTGGAGTATGTGCGCTACTACCCCGCCACCGTGAACACGCCGCAGGAAGCGGCGCTGGCCTTGCGCGCCGCCGAAGCCGCGGGGCTGAAGGCTGCGATGGCGCCCTCGGCGGCGTTCACCTCCGAGGATTTCGCCTTCATGCTCAAGGCCAGGCCCGGCGCCTATCTCTGGCTGGGCCAGGGCGCGGGCTCGCGGCGCGAAGACAGCACGCCGGCCCTGCACCATCCGAGCTACGACTTCAATGACGAGGTTCTGCCGCTGGGCATCAGCTGGTTTGTCCAGGTGGCGAGCCTCGCGCTGGCAGGCTGACCGGACACATCGGCAGGACCGCGCCACGCAGGGCAGCGCGAACCTGCCGCCCTGCTGCTACCCCTCGAGGCGCACGACCACTTTGCCGGAGTGCCGGCCCTGCAGCAGGTCTGACAACGCCGCGGGCGCGTGCTCAAGGCCGTCCACAACGCTCTCCCGCGCCTGGATCTGCCCGTTGTCGATCCATTGCTCCATGTCACGGCGGAACGCGTCAAAGCGCGGGCCATAGTGGTCAAGAATGATGAAACCCTGAACGTGCACGCGCTTTTGCAGGATGGCGGCCAGAAACTGCGGCAGTGGGTTGGCGCCGGATGAGCCTGCTGTGTCGTTGTAATGCGCGACAAAACCGCAGACAGGCATGCGGGCGCCGATATTGAGCAGCGGAAGGACGGCCGACAGCACCTCGCCGCCGACGTTCTCAAAATAGACGTCTATGCCCGCCGGGCACGCGGCGGCCAACTGCGCCGCAAACAAGGGCCCATGTCTGTCGACGCAGGCATCAAAGCCCAGCTCGTCGACGGCCTGTCGGCACTTGTCAGTACCGCCGGCAATGCCCACGACGCGGGCGCCCTTGAGTCTGGCGATCTGGCCGACCATGGCGCCCACCGCGCCGGTCGCCGCGGCGACCACCACGGTTTCACCGGCCTTGGGCCGGCCGATATCCAGCAGGCCGACGTGCGCCGTGAAGCCCGGCATGCCGAGCGCGCCTAGCGCCAGGGAGGGTCTGGCCATGTCGCCGAGGGCCTGCAGCTCGCTCCCGTCGCTCACGGCGTAATCCTGCCAGCCGCTGTTGGCGAGCACCAGATCACCGGCGCGATAGGCGGTGTGCCTGGACTCCATGACGCGGCTGACGGTGCCGCCCGGCAGGGTGCCGCCCAGCGCAACGGGTGGCGCGTAGCCGGGCCCCACTTCGTCCATCAGGTTGCGCATATACGGGTCCAGCGACAGGAACTGCGTTCGCAACAGCACCTGGCCTTCGCCCGGTCGCGGCACGGGCCCGGTGACGAGATGGAAGTCGGACGCCACAGGCAGGCCACGCGGGTGCGCCGCCAGGGCGATGCGCCGGTTGGTGGAGGGCTGTGGCTCGCGACTTGTCATGATGGCCCTCATGCCCGGGCCATGGCCGGAGCGGGGCCGCGACGCCAGGCCAGCAGGCCGCCCAGGGCCACGGCCACCATGGCAAATGCGGGGGCGCCCAGCGCGCCGGTCCGGTCGACGATGAGGCCTCCCGCGATGGCGCCCGTGGCAATGGCGACCTGGAACGCGGCCACCAGCAGGCCGCCCGCGGCCTCGGCCTGGTCGGGTGCGGCGCGGACTATCCAGGTCTGGAAGCCGACCGGAAATGCGCCGAAGGCGAAGCCCCATAAGGTCACCGCCACGGCGGTGACCATGGTGGAGCTGCCGCCGACCAGCAGCGCAGCCGCCAGCAGGGCGATCATGGCGCTGCCGGCGACGATCGCATAACGCTCACCGTGCCCCGCCAGCCAGCCGCCCGCGAAGTTGCCGAAGAAGCCGCCTATGCCGTAGCCCAGCAGCACAGCGGAAATCGCCGCCACGGGCAGTTTCGTCACGTCTTCGAGCACGGGCCGGATGTAGGTGAAGCCCGCGAAGTGGCCCGATATGACCAGCAGCACCGCCAGCAGCGCGATGCGCACCGGCCCGCGCGCAAGCAGCTCGCGCAGGCCCTTCAAGCTGGCCTGGTCGCGCGGCGGCAGGGCCGGCAAGGCGACCAGCTGCACCACAAAAGCCAGCATGCCGACAACACCCGCCGCCACAAAGGCGCTGCGCCATCCCCAGAGGCTGCCCATCCAGGCGCCGACCGGCGCCGCGCAGACGGTGGCAATGGAGACGCCGGTGAGCACCAGCGACATTGCGCGCGGGAAAAGCCGCTCAGGCGCCAGGCGCATGGCCAGTGCCGCCGCCATGGACCAGAAGCCACCGAGCGCGACGCCCAGCACCACGCGCGCGAACAGCAGCACCGAGAGCGAGCCGGCCGTCGCGGCCAGCAGGTTGGACACGAGAAGCAGCGCGGTGAGCGCCAGCAGCACCCGCTTGCGGTCAAAGCGCGCCGTCAGCAAGGGGATGGTTGGCGCGGCCACCGCACCCACGAGCGCCGTGGCCGTGACGGCCTGGCCCGCAGCACCGGCCGTGACGTGAAGATCGGCCGCCATGGCGGTCAGCAGGCTGGCCGGCAGGAACTCCGCCGTAACCAGGCCGAACACGCCCAGGGAGAGGGATGCGACCGCCGCCCAGCGCGCGGCGGCCTCGGCGGGTGGATGGTTGGCAGAGGGAAGGCCGGCCAGCGGATCCAGGCAGGCGGAGCAGGAAGTGGATGACATAAGAGGTGAAGCCTTGAAGCCTTGTTGAGGACAGGGTTGCCAGCTTAGGCCTAGCATCGACAGCTTTCCATGGCGAAAGCACCGAAATGCTTGACGATTCCTCCAGACCTCTCACGCCCGTCGTTCAGCCGCCCCACGAAGATGGGGGCCTGCCCGCCGCGGGGCCCGACCCCCTCACCCAGGTGCTGCTGGGCCTGCGCCTGGAAGGTGTTGAATACGGCCGCTGCCTGGTGCACGCGCCGTGGGCGATTTCCTTTGACGCGCAAGCCGCCGCGCGCTTTCACTTCGTCGTCAGCGGGGATTGCTGGATTCACACGCCGCAATCCGGCTGGATGGCGCTGAAGGCCGGTGACGCCGTGCTGCTGCCGCGCGGCACGGCCCACACCCTGGCCAGCTCACCCGAGGTACCGCCGCTGGACCTCGCGAGCTTTGACCGCCAGCGGCTCGCGGACGACATCTATTTGCTGCGCGACGCAACCGCCTCGGCGCAAACACCGTCCCACGCCATGTTCTGCGGCAGCATGACCTTCAACCTCGACCCGCTGCACCCCTTGCTGGCCATGATGCCGGAGGTGATACGCGCCGGCGAGCTGGCCCAGCGCGACCCCGGCGTGCCCATGCTGCTGGAGGCGATGGAGCGTGAAGCTTCGCTCAACCGCATAGGCGCCTGCGGCATCCTGGCCCGCATGGCCGACGTGCTCGCCGCGAGCATCATCCGCGCCTGGGTGGAATGCGCCTGCAGCAACTCGACGGGCTGGATCGCGGCCCTGCGAACGCCCGGCGTGGGCAAGGTACTGGCCGCCATCCACGCCTCGCCCGAGCAGGACTGGAGCGTGCCGGCGCTGGCCAGCATCATGGGCGCATCGCGCTCACGGTTTGCCCAGGCCTTCAAGGAAACCGTGGGCGAAAGCCCGGCCCGCTACGTGGCGCGCATCCGCATGTTCCAGGCCCGCAACTGGATCGCCCAGGACGGCATGCGCGTCACCACCGCCGCCGACCGGCTGGGTTTTGACTCCGAGGCTTCGTTCAGCCGGGCGTTCAAGCGTGTGATCGGGCATCCGCCCAGCAAGGCGCGTGATGAAACAAGAGCGCCTGGTCGTCGCCAAGCCTGAGCGGCGTCGAATCGGTGATCGTAATGTGCGAACCTACTTTTGAAGGTTGCCGCTGGAATTGATGATGGAGAGATCCACACCACCCCAGCCGACCCGCTGGTTGGCTGTGTAGTTGACATAGACACCTCCAAGGTTGTATTCGCCCAGATTGGACAAGGCTTGCAGCACGCCGGCGCGGGTCGGCGTCTTGCCCGCGCGCCGGACAGCTTCCACGGCGATCTTGGCGCCCATGTAGCCTTCGAGGCCCGAGAAAGACAGGGCCTCGCCCGGCGCGTATTTCTTCATGTCGCTTTGGTATTCGGTGATGACCGGCTTGGAAGGAACGAAGGGGAAAGGCACCGCCTGGCTCAACACGATGCCGCGTGCCTTGTCCTTGCCGGCGGCATTGACCAAGCCGTCGTGCAGCAGCACCGACAGGCCGTAAATCTGCACCGCTCCCCCAGGGGCGTCCCGGACAGCCTTGACGAATTCAAACGCAGGCTTTCCCGCGGCCAGCAAAATAATGCCCTTGGGGCGGGTCTCCGTGATGGCGGCGACGGCTGCGCGAACGCTCGCCTCCAGCTTGTCGGGCGCGGCGTCAAGTACCTGCTGTGTCACGATTTTGACGCCCTGTGGACCGCTGAGCTGGGTCGTCAACTGCGCCAGGGGCGGGCCGAAGGCGACGCTCATATTGACGATGGCCAGCGAGTCCTTGCCCCAAGTCTTGGCCTCCTTGAGCAAACTGGCGACTTCATCCGCATAGCCGCTGCGCAGGGGAAACACATTGGCGGCGGAAACCACATTTTTGTCGCCCTGCAGCGGCGCAATCAGCGCGATGCCGTTCTTGCCCGGCAAGTCCTGCTTGGCGATCTCGGCGAGTCCAGCGCTGTTGAGAAATCCCAACAGCCCCACCACCGCCGGGTCGCCGATGAGTTGCTGGGTCAGTTCAATCATTTTGGGGCCTTGCAGGCCGTCGTCAAGCGTGACCAGCTTGAGCTTGTTGCCCTGCAGGGTGTTGCCCGCGTTGACTTTGTCGAAATAGGCCTGGATACCTGTTGCCATGCCTTTGGCATTCGCGGCCGAGGTCGGATTGGTCTGTGACGCGACCTGGCCGAAAACCACGTCGATGGCATGACCGGAAACCGGCAAGGCCAGGATCACAAACGCTGCCATGGTGGTCTTGAGGCACGTGAAGTTGAGGGCCATGAAAGTCTCCTTAAATTACTTATTTAGTACATCATCAAAAAAATGTAATTCAAATGGGTTAAACCCCGAGATGTCGTACTACGCTGGCCGAACGCAGCCCTCAACCGATAAGTTTGAGCGCCGAACTTGCGGCAAGGGCCTTCACAGGCCCGTTCAGACGCCCAGGTACTGGTGAACAATTTCAGGACGGCCGCGCAGTTCATCCGAGCTGCCTTGCCAGACCACGCGGCCTTTTTCAATCACAAAGTGCCGGTCGGCCAGGCCCATCAGCGCTTTCACGTTTTTATCGATGACGATCTGCGACAGGCCCTCCTTCTTCAGATCAGCAAGGGCACGCCAGATCTCGTTTCGAATCACGGGGGCCAGGCCCTCTGTTGCTTCGTCGAGCACCAGCAGCCGGGGGTTGGTCATCAGCGCACGGCCGATGGCCAGCATCTGCTGCTCGCCTCCCGACAGCTGCGATCCCAAATTGCCGCGGCGCTCTTTCAGCCGCGGGAAAAAGGCGTAGACACGACCCAGCTCCCAGGACTTTCCACGGCTCTTTTTGTCGTCGCGAGCGGTCGCCACCAGGTTTTCCTCGACCGTCAGATTGGGAAACACTTGCCGGCCTTCGGGCACCAGCGCCAGGCCCTGGCGCGCGATGCGGTGCGAGGGCAGATGGTCAACGCGGGCACCGGCCACCGACACGCTGCCGGAGGCGACCGGCAGCATGCCGAACAAACATTTGACGGTGGTGGAGCGGCCCATGCCGTTGCGCCCCAGCAGGGTGACCACCTCACCCGGGCCGACATCGAACGAGATGTCAAACAGCGCCTGTGCGTGGCCGTAGGAAGCCTGCAGGCCTTGGACGGATAAAAATGGCGTCATGACTTTTTCCTTGCCCGCTTCATGCTTCGGCTTCTTCACCGAGGTATACCGCCCGCACTTCCGGGTGGTTGCGGATTTCCTCGGGCGTACCGGTGAACAAAATCTTGCCGTAGACCAGCACGCTGATGCGGTCGGCCAGCGCGAACACCGCATCCATGTCGTGTTCGACCAGCAGGATGGTGTAGAGCCGTTTCAAACTTTTCAGCAGCGAGATGACGGCGGCGGATTCCTGCGTGCTCATGCCGGCCATGGGCTCGTCCAGTAGCAGGAACTTCGGCCCCGCGGCCAGGCTCATGGCCAGCTCCAGCTGCCTGCGCTCTCCATACCCCAGGTCGGCCGCCGCAACATGGAGGCGATGCGTGAGGCCGGTGGCTGCCAGCGCTTCTTCGGCGAACTTGCGTGCTTTCCTGTTCGCCAGCATCGGCGTCCAGAACCTGAAGGCATGCTGGCGTGAGCCAAGCGCCGCGAACGTCGCGTTCTCCAGCACGCTGAAGTCCTCGAAGATCGAGGTGATCTGGTAGGAGCGCAACAGGCCGCGCCTGGCGCGTTCATGGATAGGCAAGACGGACACATCCGCGCCGTTGAACCAGACGCGGCCACTGTTCGGTGCGAGCTCGCCTGACAGCTGGTTGATGAGCGTGGTCTTGCCGGCGCCGTTGGGGCCGATGATGGCGTGCAGTTCGCCCTCGCCGATGTCGAGCGACACCGCGTCGGTGACCAGCAACGCGCCGTAGCGTTTGGTGAGGGATTCAGTGCGAAGTACGCTGGCCATTACAGGGCTCCTCGCGCGGCACCCGTCGCCGCAGCGACCGATGCAGTGGCTTTTGGAGCGAGCTTTTCGCGGGAATCAAAGCGCTGCAGCAAGCCGATGATGCCGCGGTTTCCCAAGAGCGTGACGACGACGATGAAGGGGCCGAAGATGACCATCCAGTGCTCGGTATAGCCCTTCAGGATTTCTTCCAGGCCAAGAAAAACCAGCGCGCCCATCAAGGGACCAAACACCGTACCCAGGCCCCCCATCACCACGATAACGATCAGTTCGCCCGAGACCGACCAGGCCAGCGTGCTGGGCGAGGCGAAGGCATTGAGGTTGGCCAGCAGCAGGCCGGCCACACCGCACAACATGCCCGACATCACGTAGGCCAGCAACTGGTAGCGCAGCACCGGGATGCCGGCGGCGTTGACGCGGCGTGTGTTCTGTTTCGCCCCGCGGATCACCATGCCGAAAGGCGCGGCGCGCAGCCTGGCCAGCCACCAGATCGACAGGACCAGCACGACGAAGGCCACGGCGTAGACGTTGGTCGCGGACGACAGGTCCAGCGGGCCGAAACGGCTGGGCTGGGCGATGGACATGCCGTCATCGCCGCCGTAGTTCTTCAAGCTGACAAACAGGAAGTAGCCCATCTGGGCGAAAGCCAGCGTGATCATGATGAAGGCGATGCCGGTGGTGCGCAGGCTGATGGCGCCCGTGACCAGTGCGACGAGGCCGCACGCGCCCAGGCACAGCGCCAGGTGCATCCAGCCGTTGCCGATGCCATGAAAAGAGGCCAGGCCGACGGCATAAGCCCCCAGCCCGAGAAAGAGCGAATGGCCGAAGCTCACAAGCCCGCCGTAGCCCAGCGCCATGTTCAGCGCACAGGCGGCAATGGCGTAGATGATGATGCGCGCGAAGAAGGCGACATAAAACGGCTGGCCGGTGGCATGCGCGACGAAGGGAACGGTTGCCAGCAACAGCAGGACCAGCAGGGGAACCCAGGCGCTGGGGCGTGAGAGAAGTGGCGTCATGGTGTTCACCTGTTGGCCGGAAAGAGGCCTTGCGGGCGCCAGGCCAGAACCACCGCCATCAGCAGGTAGACCAGCATCGAGGCCAGCGCCGGGCCGGCCGCGTCGGCGAGCGAGCGCTCGGTGACCTGCCGCAGCATGAAGGGTAAAAATGCGCGGCCCAGGGTGTCGACGATGCCGACGATAAGCGCCGCATAAAAGGCGCCGGTGACCGAGCCGATGCCACCGATCACGATGACGACCAATGTCGTGATGAGCACCGACTCGCCCATGCCGGACTGCACCGACAGGATAGGCCCGGCCATCGCGCCGGCAAGGCCTGCGAGCATGGCGCCGACCGCGAACAGCATGGCGTTGAGCAGGCGGATGTTGACGCCGAGCGCGGCGACCATCGCGGGGTTCACCGCGCCGGCCCGGATCAGCATCCCCACGCGGGTCTTGTTGATCAGCAACCAGGAACCCACCGCCACCACCAGCCCGACGACGATGATGGCGAAGCGGTAGGCCGGATAGCTGAAACCGGCGATAGGGATGGCGCCGCTCAGGAACTCCGGCACTTGCAGAAATACCGGCTGCGGGCCCCAGATGATGCGCACCAGCTCATTGAAGAACAAGACCAGGCCGAAGGTGGCCAGCACGTGGTCGAGGTGGTCGCGCCGGTAGAGGCGCGCGACTGCGACGAACTCCAGCGCCAGGCCCAGCAGCAGCGAGCCCAGCATGGCCGCCAGCAAGGCCAGCCCGAAGGAGCCGGTGTACTGGAAGGCAGAGGCCGCGAAGTACGCGCCCATCATGTAGAGCGAGCCGTGCGCCAGGTTGACGAAGCTCATGATGCCGAAGACCAGCGTCAGGCCTGCCGCCAGCAAAAACAGCAGGACGCCGTACTGCAGGCCGTTGAGCAGCTGCGCGAAAACAATCGTGCCGTTCATGTCACTTGAGCGCGCATTGCGCGTGGTAGGCATCGACCTGCTTGGGCAAGGGAGTGGCGATGAGCTTTCCGACGACATTGCCGCCGCTCTTGACGGCTTCGAACGCATAGTAGTTCTGCACCGGCAGGTTGTTGTTGTTGAACGCGAATGGGCCGCGCACCGACTTGAACTCGCTGCCGGCCGCCTTGACCGCTGCGGCGAGTGCCTTGGCGTCGCCGGCCTTGGCCTTGCCCAGGGCGATATTCAGGATATTGGCCGCGTCGTAGGCTGTCGCCGCGTACGCGCTGGGCGTGCGTTTGTACTTGCGTTCGAAGTCGGCGACGAATTTCCTGTTCTCGGGCGTGTCAAGCGCCGCGTCCCACATCGCGCCGCTGACGCTGCCGACGGCCGCATCGCGCAGGCCCGGCAGGGTTGTGCCATCGACGGTGAAGACGGAGTACAGCGGCACTTTGGCCATCAGGCCGGCCTGGCTCATCTGCTTGATGAAGTTGACGCCCATGCCGCCCGGGTAGAACACAAACACCGCATCGGGTGCGGCAGCCTGCAGCTGTGCCAGTTCGGCGGAATAGTCAGGCTGGTTCACCTGCGTGTAAACCTCGTCCACGACCTGGCCCTTGAAGTAGCGCTTGAAGCCGGCCAGCATGTCTTTGCCGGCCTGGTAGTTGGGGGCCATCAGGTAGACCTTTTTCAGGCCCTTGTCCTGGGCCAGCTTGCCCATGGCCTCGGCGGCGCCGTCGTTCTGCCACGCGGCGGAAAACACATTGGCCTTGCAACCCGCCCCGGCCAGCGGCGACGGGCCGGCATTGGTGGCGATGGCCACGGTGCCCGATTCGGCGATGCGCGGCAGGCTGGCCATCAGCACATTGGAGAAGCTCAGGCCCACGATGGCATCGACCTTGTCCTTGTCGATGAACTTGCGCACGATCTGGCTGCCGATTTCAGGCTTGAGCTGATCGTCTTCCTTCAGCACCGTGGCGGCCTGGCCGCCGAGTTTTCCGCCCAATTGCTCGACCGCCAGCATGAAGCCGTCGAGCTGGTCCTGGCCGACGATGGCCTGCGGGCCGGACAAGGGGGCCATGAAGCCGATGGTGGCGGCGGCGGAGAACTGGCTGGCGCCGGCCAGTGCGAGCCCGGCTGCGGCGATCAGCGCGCTGCGGCGGAAAGGCGTCTTGGGTGTTGTGTTCATGGTGGGTTGTCTCCTCTGTAGGGGGTAATAAAAGGGTGAAGGGCTGCGGATTCAGTCAGAAATTTGTACGAAGACACGGCCGCCCTCGATGCGCACGGGGTAGCTGCGAACGTCCTGGGTGATAGGCGCGCAGGTGCCGCGACCGTTGCGCACGTCAAACTTGCCCTGGTGCAGCGGACATTCAATTTCATAGCCGTCAAGAAATCCGTCGCACAGACGGGCATGGCCGTGGGTGCAGATGTTGTCGGTGGCGAAGATGCTGCCCTCAACCTTGTAGAGGGCGATGTCGCGGCCGCCGACCTGCAGGCCGATCACGTCGTCTTCAGGCACACCGGCTTCTTCGGTGGCTTCCATCCAGTTTGAGTTTGAATTGCTCATGGTTTAAATCGGGTAGATGATGGAGTTGGGGATCATTTCGCTGTCGTACACGCAAAGGCGTGATGCGAACTTCAGGCCTTGCGGCGTTCGCACGATCACGTCGATGTAGCGGCCGACGTTGAAGACCGTCGACTCCTGAGACAACTTGGTGCGAAAGACCGCGTAGTTGGCCTCGACCTCGAAGCGGTCCTTGCCGGCCGCGCGGATCAGCGGCGCGCCGACGACGTGGCGCTGGTAGTAGGGGTCGTGGAACAGCGTCTCGCGAATGCCATAGACACGGTCCTTCAGCATGCCCTTGCTTTCAAACAGCAGGGTTGCCAGCGGGAAACCGCGTTCATGGTTTTCCCGCGGAATCAGCTTGTAAAGGCAGTCCTCGGTGAAGAACTCCGGCCACAGGTCCCAGTCGCCCGAATCGACCGCCTGGGCGTAATCGGCGTGCAGCTGCGCGATCTGCAGATAGTCTTCGAAGTTGACGGTGGTGGTGGTCATACATCGGCCTCCATCACTTCGCGCCAGTATTGGTACATGCCGCGTATCAATGTCTCGGTGACCATGTGGTCGGTGTCCTCGACCGTGCGCCCGCCGAGTTCGGCCAGGGTGCGGTGGTAAGGCTTCTGCTCGAAACCCTGCTGCGAGAACTCAATCACCTCGCCGTCGTCGGCCGACACAAAGCCGGCCGGGCCGAACAGGTTGGCCTGGCGCAGCCGGCGCTGCGTCATCTCTTGCGTGTCGTCTTCAAAGCCAAAGTGCGTCCACACGAAATCGAAGGAGCCGTGGCCGTCGGGCTGGATGTGCCGCGTCGAGACGCTGTTGACCTGCTGCTGCAGGATGACGCTGGGAAACAGCGTCATCATCACTGCGGTCGGGCCGTTCCACCAGGGCTCGGGCACGATGTCAAGAAAGCGCGGATCATGGAGTTCCATGCTCTCTTTGAAGCTGGACACCTGGGTGACCTGGTCGGCCTTGCCCGACTGGCCCCGCGTGGAAATCATGGCGGCGTGGCGGTGGCGCGCATCCATCTTGAGTTCGGACTTGTTGTCCGCGCGCCAGAGGCCGAAGGTGACAAACCAGGTGTGCAGCAGGCCGGGGTGGTAAGGGTCCTTGATGTTCTCCTGCATCAGCTTCCAGTTGCCCGGAATACGCTGGCGGTTGTAGCCCAGTATCTTCAGCTTGCGGCCGTTGAAGAGGCGGTCGAAATAGCCGAGGATGACCGGCCCGAGAAAGTCTTCGAGCGACTCAATTTCGTGGTCGAAGCTGGCAAACACCACACCGCCGCGCGTAGCAACCTTGAGTTTGTTGAGGCCATGGTCGGTGGTCTTGAAGTCCGCCGGCATACCGCCGTTGACCTTGCCGTCCTGCTTGACACCGCGGCGAAACGGCACGCCCTGCAAGTCGCCCTTCAGCGTGTAGCTCCACTGGTGGTACGGGCAGACAAACTCTTTCTTGTTGCCATGGCGTTCTCGGCAAAACTGCATGCCGCGGTGGGCGCACACGTTCTCGACCACACTGATGCCGCCATCCGCATCGCGCACCATGATCACCGAACGCTCTCCAATCACCGTGCGCTTGAAGTCGCCCGCGTTGGGGATCTCGGCGTCAAGGCCGACGTAGTTCCAGTGTTTGTTGTAGAAAAAGCGCTCTAGCTCCTTCTTGTGCTGGTCCGGGTCGGTGTACGCCATGAAGGGAATCCGGCTTGTGCCTTCGGATTCCCAATGGATCTTGATGGGAAAGGTGCCGGTGGGAACGCCGGTTGTGGCGGTTGCGGCGGTCGATGCAGTCATCGCTGTCTCCTTTTGCTTCGTTTATTCAGCGCCTGCGCTTCAGGCCGTCACCGTGACCGTGATGCCCGCCAGGCCCGCGATATCGCCTTGCATCACGTCGCCCGCAAGCACGGCGTTCACGCCTTCGGGGGTGCCGGTCATGATGATGTCGCCGGGCTCCAGCGTTTCGTATTCGGACAGGTAGGCGATGCATTCCGGAACCGACCAGATCAGCTTGGCGACGTCTGACGCCTGGCGGGCGCTGCCGTTGACGGTGACGCTGATGGCGCCTTGCGCGACATGGCCGCCGTCGGCCACACGGGACAGCGCGCCGACGGGTGCCGACAGCGAGAAGGATTTGCCGAATTCCCACGGGCGGCCCTTGTCGCGCGCATCGAGTTGCAGGTCGCGGCGTGTCATATCCAGGCCCACGCCGTAGCCGTAGACATGGTCCAGCGCATCAGCCACGGCGATGTCGCGGCCGCCCTTGCCGATGGCGACGACGAGTTCAATTTCGTGGTGGAAGTTGTGGGTCTTCGGCGGATAAGGAATGCTGACCGGCGTCGACGCATCGACGGCCGCGTTGGCCGGTTTCATGAAAAAGAACGGCGGATCGCGCTCCGGGTCCTTGCCCATCTCGCGCGCATGCGCGGCGTAGTTGCGGCCCACGCAAAAAATGCGGTTGACGGGAAATCGTTCAGTGATGCCGGCGACGGCAAGCGTGGGAAGGGCGGCGGGTTCGATGGCGTAGTTCACGGGCCTATGTCCTGTAGCAAGGTTGAAAGATTGAAAGGCTGGAAATCTTCAGGCGCGGTGCTCGCGCCAGAGGCCCAGGGCCTGCTGCACCGGGCGGTCTGAATAGCTGAAGAGCACGGTATCCGGACCGGCGCGAAATTGGTGGCTGTGCCAGGACGGCACCACCAGCACGTCGTTTTCATCGAGGCGGACGGTCCTGCCTTCAATGCTTGCCTCGGCGTGGCCGCTGAGGCACACGTAAACCGTGCCATCGGTGCAGCGGTAGGGCCGTGTCTCAAAACCTGCCGGAACCAGCTGGGAGAACGCCGCCATCGTCGGCATGGGTGAGCGGCCGGTGGCCGGGTTGACGTAACGCTGCTTGTGGCCGAAGTGCGCATCAGGCTCGCTGCCCGCGGCAACGGCCTTCAACGATGCCAGCGTGCGTTCCCAGGGATAGACAAACACCTTGGTCGGCTCGGCGGGCTGCTGGTAAAAATCGACCGGCACCATATTGGCACCGTAGCGCGCCAGCGCATCGCCTTCCGGCCGGACGACGGCCTGGTAGTTGCTGTCGCTTTTCTCGGCAAATCCCGCATCAAGGAAACGCACGATGGGAATGTCTAGTCCGTCGAGCCATACCACCGGCTGATCACCCGGGTTGCCGTGGTCGTGCCAGGTCCAGGCCGGTGTGATGATGAAGTCACCGCGGCGCATCGTTGTGCGTTCGCCATCGACCGCCGTGTAGGCACCCTCACCGTCCAGCACCAGCCGAAGCGCGGACTGGGTGTGGCGGTGGGCCGGCGCCACTTCGCCCGGCATGATGAGCTGCAGGCCGGCATACAGCGACTGTGTGATGCAGGATTGGCCGCGCAGCGCGGGGTTTTCCAGAATCAGCACGCGGCGTTCAGCCTCAGCGGCGCTGATCAGCCTGCCCGCTTCCATGACCCGTTCGCGCACATCGGCGTACTTCCACAGATGCGAGACCGCCGGCGACTTCGGCGAGTGCGGCACCAGCGCTCCCAGAACTTCCCACAAGGGCGTCATGTTGTCGGCACCGATGCGGTCGTAATAGGCTTTGCGGTCCAGCTGGGATTCAAGCTTGCTGTTTCTGCTGTTCATGGAAGTTCCTGTTGATCGGTCTGGTCGGTCTGGTCGGTCTGATTGATCAGGTGCCGCTGGCATAAAACGCATCGGCATAAATTTGTTCGGGCAGCACGCCCATCTGCCGCACCAGCAGGCTGGTGGCCTCCACCATGGGCGGCGCACCACAGAGGTAGGCACGGAAGCCGTCGAGGCCGGACCAGTCCTGGGCGATGGCTTCGGTGACCAGGCCGGTGCGGCACCCGGGCGCCTGGCCGGACGCGAGCACGACATGTACCTTCAGTTGCGGATGCTGGTGCTGAAGCTCCGCCAGCCATTCCCGGCCGTAGACGTCGCGTTCGGAACGCACGCCGAAATACAGGTGGATGCTGTTGCGCATGCCTTCGGCAATGACGCCGCGGATGATGGACAGAATGGGTGCCAGGCCCGTGCCGCCGGCCACGCACAGCATAGGCCCCGCATGCTTGCGGCGCAGGTAGGCCGAACCCAGCGGACCGCTGACGCGTACCGCGTCGCCGACCTTCAGTGTGTTGGCGACGTAGCCGGTGACGCGGCCCTCGGCGACCAGGCGCACATGGAACTCCAGCTCGCCGTCGGCGCACAGGCCCGCCATCGAATAAGGCCGGATGTGCTCAGGTGTGAATTGAAGCTGGGCGTACTGCCCAGGTGAAAACTCGATGGGCTTGGCCGGTTTCAGCCGCAGGCGTTTGATGTCATGGGTCTGGTCCTCCACCGCAACGACGGTGGCCTTGACGATTTTTGCCGTATGGACGACGACCTCGTCGGGCTCGGGGATCTCAACAATGCAGGATTCCGTCAGAAAGGTCTGGCAGGCCAATACGTACTGGTCGCCGGCTGCCACCGGCCGCTGCGCCGCCCCACCCGAGTCCAGCACCTGCCCGTCGACGAGCTTGCAGCGGCAGGTGCCGCAACGCCCGGCCAGGCAGCTGTAGGACACCGGCACGTCGTTGGCGCGCAGGGCGTCCAGCAGGTTCACCCCTGCGGTAACGCTCAGCGTGCGCTGGAGAGGGCGGACAAAGATTTCCATCGCGGTCGGTCTGGTGTGTCTCGTGGAGAAGTTGCCTTGCCGCATGTTTTCGGGTGAACATCAGCGGCGATGGGGCAATGATCAGAGGCCCACCAAAATCAGTCAATACAATGGTGTCAATGTTCTGTATCACTGATATCAATAACAGTTAGGAGTCGCAGATGGAACTCAAGGACATCGACCTGAACCTGCTGGTGATCTTTAACCAGTTGCTGACCGAAAGAAAAGTCTCCAAGGTGGCGGAGAACCTGGGCCTGGGGCAGCCCGCCGTCAGCAACGCCCTGGCGCGCCTGCGCAAGCTGTTTGGCGACGAACTTTTCCTGCGCACATCGAGCGGCATGCAGCCCACGCCCTTTGCGGACCAGTTGGCCGAATCGATAGGCTATGCGCTAGGCATGATCCACGGCGCGATCAACGTCAAGAATTCATTCGACCCCGCCAGCAGCAAACGGCGCTTTACCGTCGGCATGACCGACATCGGCGAGATCTACTTCCTGCCTCTCCTGATGGAAAAGATCCAGAAAGTGGCGCCCGGGGTTTCCATCAGCACAGTGCGCAATACCAGCGTCAACCTGAAAGACGCCATGGAGGCGGGCCACGTCGACCTGGCGATAGGGCTGTTGCCCCAGCTGAAGGCCGGCTTCTTCCAGCAGCGCCTGTTCTCCCAGCAATACGTTTGCGTATTCCGCAAAAACCATCCACTGGACAAGCGGAAGGTCTCTTCATCTGATTTTTTTGCGAGCGATCACGTCGTGATTGCGTCCGCAGGAACCGGGCACGGGAAAGTCGACGAAATTCTGGACAGCGGCTCCCAGAAAAGACGAATACGCCTCACGGTTCCCCATTTCGTCGCGATTGGCCATATTCTTCAATCCACCGACATGGTGGCCACAGTGCCCGAGCGTCTGGCAGAAAAAATGGTGAAGCCATTCAACCTCAGGTACGTCAACCACCCGGTAAAGTTGCCGCAAATCGCCATCAATCTTTTTTGGCACGCCAAGTACCACAAAGACCCGGCGAACCAGTGGCTCAGGTCGCTTGTTTTTGAGACGCATTCGGACCGGTGATGCGCGATGGGGTGCAGCAGGTCTGACAGGACGGCGGGCGCATTCAGGAGGCCATCCACAAGGTGCTCCACCGCCTTGACCCATCCACTGTTGCCCCATTCCTGCACCTCACCGCGGCACGCGTCAAAACGCGGGCCACAGGGCATTCCGAGCGCGCACGAGGTCCACGCTGGTCATGACCCACCGCCATGGGCGTCCATGGTTCTCAATTGAAAGCCGTTGCAGGAGGCCGTGCCCTCCCCCTCACCCTGTTTTCGACGGCACCTATCTCACCGCCTCGGCGCTGCTCGGCTCATACCCATCTGCGTACCCTCGCTTTGTAAGCCTCGTACTCTTCCCCAAACAGAGACGCCAACACACGTTCTTCCGGGATGATCTGGAACCGGATGATGTAGAGCACGTACACGACAACCCACAGGACAGCGAGCGGATTCGCCAGAAACACTGCCCACGCCAACAGGGTCAGCAAGAGCCCGACATACATGGGGTTGCGCGTATAGCGGTACACGCCTCGGATGACCAACGAGGACGCCAGGCTTGCCTTGACCGGGTTCACGGTGGTCTTGGCGCGCCGAAACGCAAGCATTCCGGCGATGCTGATGCCTTGGCCGATGCACGCCAGAACGACGGCGCAGAGCACGCGGGCCGGATAGGGAATCTGCACAAGGCCCGCGAGGGCTGGCGTCAGCCACATAAGAAGCCCCAGGACAAGCGCCACGATGGGGGGAGGAACCTTCAGTTCAAGCATGCTCATATCACTCCATGAGGTCTCGCACCCGGCCGTGAACACAGCTGTGATTTCAGCCCAGTCCGAACGTCTTGCGCAGGCCCTTTTCGACCGGGCCAGCGGGCATGAAGCGGCGCAACTTGGCCAGAAGGGACGCTTCGCCCTTGGGCGTGTGGCGCATCTTCCACGGACCGAGTGCAGCGCTGACCATCGTCGCCACAACGCCTTCAGGCGTGGGCGCCTTTTGCACGTTGTTCTGGAAGGCTTTGGTGACGATGGCAAGCTCTTTGCTGTAGTCCGGGATTCTGGCAGCGGTCTGGGGCGCGTTGAGATCAAGGTTGGTTTTGGTGAAGGAGGGCTCGACCAGCGACACGCGGATGCCGAATTGGCGTACTTCATGATCCAGTGACTCGGACAGCCCTTCAACAGCGTATTTGGAGGCCGCATACAAGGCCATGTACGGCGAACATAGAAAGCCCACCACCGAGCTGACATTGACGATGCGACCGGAACGCTGCTGGCGCATGTGCGGCAGCACGGCCTTGATCACGCGCAAGAGGCCGAAAAGGTTGGGTTCGAACAGCGTCTGGGCTTCGGAAATCGAGGTTTCTTCAGTCGCGCCCAGCAGGGTCACACCCGCATTGTTGACCAGGACATCGATGCGCTTGGCCTGCGCGATGATGGCCTGAATGCCTCGATCAACGGAAACATCGTCGCGGATGTCCATCTCAATGAGCGTGACGCCAGGTATGGCTTGGGCCTTTGCCGGGTTGCGCACGGTGCCGAAGACCCGGCAGCCTTGTTCGGCAAACTTTGTGGCGGCGGCGCATCCGATGCCTGACGACACGCCGGTGACGAGGACAACTTTGGAATTCGACATGGCAGTTCCCTTGTGTAGAGGATGTGGAGTGAGGAGGATCAGTTTTGCAAGGAGGCAGGTCTGATCGGATTGCGCGCCATGACGATCCACGCTGCGCCGGCGATCATCACCGAACGCTCGCCGGGGAGGCCCGCGAAGACGGCACGAACCGCGGCCGAGGCGCGGGCGCGGATGTCGTCGGGCTGATCAGCGAGCGCGCGCGACAGCGGGCCGACCTCGAGCGCCATCTTCACCGCGTCGTCGATCGCAGCGTCCCGCGTCCCGCCCTCGCCGAACGGGACGGAAGCATCGAAGGGCGCGATAGCGATATCGGTGAAGCCGGCTGCCGTCAGGATGCGCGCCACTCGTCCCCGGTCGCCGAACGAAAATGGGCCGGGCGCTTCGGGATCGGGCAGCGCGGCCAGCGGGACGATGCTCTTGAGCGCGCCAATCGGCAGGCGCACCCAATCGTTCTCGGCCACGCCGCGCCAGCAGACGAAAGCGACCCGCCCGCCCGGCCGGAGCGCGCGTCGCAAGTGGGCGAACGCCCCTGCCGGATCGTCGAAGAACATCACCCCGAAACGCGAAAACAGGATGTCGAACGCGCCCTCGGGCAGCTCGGCGCTGCTGGCGTCGGCCACCCGGAACAGGGCCGGCGCATCCCGTGGCGCAAGCGCGCGCGCTCGGCCGATCAGCGCTTCGGATATGTCCACTCCCAGCACTTGGCCCCCCGCGCCGACGCGGGCGGCCAGAGCCAGACTCGACGCGCCTGCGCCGCAGCCGACGTCCAGCACGCGCTCGCCCGTCGCGGGCGCGACGGCTTCGATCGCGGCCTGGCCGAACACCGCCACCATGGCGTCGAGCCGGGCCTGGTTGGCGACCCAGCGCTCTCCGCTTTGGCCATTCCAGTCGGCGACCCGATAGGCATTTTGCTCTGTCATGCTATCTCCTTGTTCTGATTCGTTCTTAACCAGCTACCCTTTTATCGAGGCAGGGGGAAATGGCGCTGCTCGGCCCATGCCGCGATCCGTTCCGCGATCGCCTCGGGGGCATCGATGTGCAGGAAGTGACCGACTTCGGGGACGACCTCCAGCGCGTGTGGGCCGGCAAACCGATGTCTGTCGTTGACCTGCTGGGGGAAGATGCAGCCATCGTCGGAACCGTGGAGCTGCAGCAGGGGCGTTGTGATCGGCTGAGACAGGCGGCGCATCGCCCCAAGCATGCCGGGCCGAAGCAGCCCCCGGTAGTAGCGCAAGGGGGCAGGCATGCTCGCCCGCAGGGTCTCATGGAGCTCCGCCTGGACAACTGGATCGAGCGAGAGGCCGGGCGACCACTGACGCCATAGGTGGTCTATGAGGGCGAGATCTCGGGCGCTGACGATCCAGCCGCTTCCCGGCAGTTGGAAGAGCCCCATGTACCAGCTCCGGCGTAGCTGAGAGAGGCGCGGCTGGCTCAGAAATGTCAGAGGGTGGGGGAATGCCATCGTGACTGCGCGTTTGATCCGCTCCGGGGCGGTGACGCAGACATCGTATGTGATCGCGCCGCCCCAGTCGTGGCCAATCAACTCCACGGGCTGCCCCGGAGACCAGCGGTCGATCAGCGCGAGCACGTCGCTGGTGAGGGCTGCGAAGTCGAATGGCCCCGCAGTCGGGGACGGCGCGTAACCGCGAAGCCAGGGTGCGACGACGTGACGTCCGCGGCGGCCGAGTTCGGCAAGGAAGGGCTTCGCGGTCGGGGGATGGTCCGGGAAGCCGTGCAAGACGATGGTCGGTTGGCCATCGGGATCACCCCCCTGCAACGCGTGAAAGGTGCCGTGTGGCAGGTCGAAGGTGACGTGTTCGAACTCCATGTGTGTCTTCTCAAACCACCATCGATTGCTGGGCGAAGATACCCGCCATCGCGCCCTGCGATGATGCCTGGGTAACCGATGGCAAGAAGGGCGTGGTGAGGTCGCCGGCGGCGTAGATGCCGGGAATGCTGGTTTGGCGGCGTTCGTCGACCTTGAGGACGATGCCGGTGGGTGTATCGACCGTGGCGAGGCCCAGTGATCCATGCAGGCTTGAGGACGGCTTGTTGCGCGGATGGGCGAACAGGACGTCGACCGCGATATTGCGGCGGGTACCGAGATTGACGGTGGTGATATGGCCCTTGTGATGGGCGATCTCGACGATCCGGCCATCGACGACAGGTATGTTGCGGCGCGCCAGATCGGCCCGGATATCAGGCGGAATGTCGTGACCATCGGCGAAGACAGTCAATTTTTCGGTCCAATCGAGGAACAGCCTGGCCTGATTGTGCGATTGCGGGCCGGACCAGACGAGGCCCCAATGCCGGCCGGCGACTTCAAAGCCGTCGCAATAGGGGCAGGGCACGATGGACGTACCCCAGCTTTCGGCAAAACCCGGAACATCGGGCATCTGGTCGGCGACGCCATAGCTCAGGATCAGGCGGCGCGCCGCGAGGCTTTCGCCATCGGCAGTGAGGACGGAGAAATCGTCGATCGCGCCGGAAACGCTGTCGGCCCGGGCATTGACCAGCTTGACCGTGGGATAACGCGCCAGCTGCTGCCGCGCTTCGGCCAGGATGTCCAGCGGTGGCTTGTGATCGTGGCCGAGCAGGCCGTGCGAGTGGCCGGCAAAGCGATTGCGCGGCAGGCCGGTATCGAGAACAGTGACCTTGCGGCGGGCACGGCCGAGTTGCAGGGCGGCGGCGAGGCCGGCAAAGCTGCCGCCGATGATGATGACGTCATTCATGGTGATGGGCTCAGTGTGGGTTGATTGATTATTGGACTAGCAAGTACAGTAATGTAGAGCCCATATAATAAACTGTCAAGTCCACTATATATACCCATGACCTCGTCCCCAATTCCCGCTTCCAAGCCCCAACGCGGACGGCCACGCGACCCCGAGCGCGTCCGGCGCATCCTGGAAGCGGCGCAAAGGCACTTCAACGAGCATGGCCTGGAGCGTGCCAGCGTGGATGCCATCGCCGCGGACGCCGGTGTGTCCAAGATGACCGTGTACAACAACTTCGGCTCCAAGGAGGGGCTGTTCCAGGCGTTCGTGCGCGACAGGACGGCGACGGTGGTGGCTGGCGTCCCAGGCGCCGGGGCGCCGGACCCGGACCAGCCGGAGAAGGCGCTGCTGGCGATCGGCGCCCGGTTTCTCGCACTGGCGCGCGGGGACGACGCACTGGGCGCGTTGCGCTCTGTCTACGGCGTCGCGGGGGCGCAGCCGCAAGCCTGCCGTGCCTTCTACAAGGAAGGCCCGGAACGTGCGAACGGCGAGCTGGCTGCCTACCTGCGCAGTGCCCACGCGGCGGGCACGCTGAAGGTGCGGAACCCGCTTCAGGCAGCGGACCTGTTCCTGTCGATGTTCCTGGGCTCCGGGCACATCCGCGGACTGCTAAAACTCGAGATGCCGGATTCCCGGGAAAACAGGGCTCTTCTGCGCGAGGCCGTACGGGTCTTCATGGCGGCCTACGGCGCGTAGGCTCCACCTGCGACGCCGGGAAGCGATGGGAGACCGCCCAGTCGTGAGACATGGTTCTGCTGTTGTCGGGGTGGCAGTACCAACGCTCTAAAGCTCGCCGCGGGACCATCACTGGCCCACGGCGCTTCAGGCCAGCTTACTTGGCCGGCTGGATTTCCGTGACCACGATAGCGCCGCCAGCGGATTCAGCCTTGAAGCGGATCTTGTCACCCGCTTTGACCGTATCCAGCATCGCGGGATCCTTGACCTGGAACACCATGGTCATGCCTGGCATGTCCAGGTTTTTGATCTCGCCGTGCTTGATGGTGATTTTTTTGGTTTCTTTATCCACTTTGCGGATCTCGCCATCGGCCATCTCGGCAGAAGGCTTCGCGGCCTCTTTTTTCGCATCGCCCATCGGCATTGCATCGCTCCCGGGCTTCGCAGTTGATTGGGCGTGCACTGCACCGGCAAACAGGGCCGCGAGGATCAGAATGGATTTGAGGGACTTCATGATTCATTTCCTTTCAGGAAGAGGTGGAAGATTTCGAGGGATAAGACTTAAAAATGCTGGTGCTGCCATCGGCCTTGACCAGCAGCACGTCGTAAGCGTCTTTTCGCTTTCCGTAGATGGGCCCGTCCATTCCCGGCGAGCCCACAGGCATGCCGGGCACCGCCAAGCCGATCGCTTTCGGGCGCTCGGCCAGCAGGCGTTGAATGTCACGCGCAGGTACATGCCCTTCAACGGCATAGCCGCCGACCTGTCCGGTGTGGCATGAGCCCAGCCTGGCGGGTATGCCAAGCCGTGCTCTTGCCGCCGTATTGCCGCTATCGTTGACCCGCACGTCAAAGCCGTTGTCTTCCAGGTGTTTTACCCAGTCTTTGCAGCAGCCGCACTCGGCGTCTTTCCAGACTTCGACAAAGGGACGGGTTTTGGCGGACGTGCCGCCACTGAAAACGGGCTGCGCGCCGGCGACTAATACCGGGAGAGCTTTGAGAAACGAGCGTTTTTGCATGGCGACCTCCGTCAGCGTCAGGATTACTTGGATGCCACCACCGTGACCTTGCCCATCATCCCGGCCTGGTAGTGGCCGGCGATCAGGCAGGCATAGTCAAAAGAGCCTGGCTTGTTGAAGGTCCAGATGATCTCGCCGGTCTTGCCCGGGCCGACGTGAGCCATGTACGGCTCCTCATGCTCCATGTTCGGGAACTTCATCATCAGCGCGGCATGCTCATCGAGGTCCGTCTTGGTGCCGATCACCATCTCGTGCATGGTCTGCCCGCCGTTCTTGAGGACAAACCTGATCGTCTCGCCTTGCTTGACTTCCAGCTTGTCAGGGCTGAAGCGCATGTTGTCAGTCATGGTGAAAGTCACCGTCCGGGTAACGGTTTTGGCATCGCCGGCGATGCCCCATGCCTTCTGCTCTTTTTTGACGGGGCCTGCTTTTTGGGGGTGAGCTTCGTCGCCGTGTGCCAGAGCCAGGGTACTCGCGGTGGCAATCAGCGCACCCACCATGATGGAGGTCAGTTTCTTCATGAAAAATCCTATTGATGAAAGGGTTGAGGGAAAGGGAAAGGGAAAAGGAACTCAATGCTTCATGTTGCCCATGGGCTTGCGCACCTGGACTTCAACTTCTTTGGCGGGCATGTTCTGAACCGGCATCGATTTGCCGCCTTCCGCGGCAAAACGCGCAGGGTTGGGCAATGAGCCTGTCCACTCATAGGCGACCTCACCGGGCGGGTGCTTGTACCAGCCCGGATCCTTGTAATCGCCGGCCTTCTGGTCCTTGCGGACCTTGACCACCGAGAACATGCCACCCATCTCGACCGAACCGAACGGACCGGTGCCGGTCATCATGGGCGCCGTGTTGTCGGGCAAAGGCATTTCCATCTCGGCCATATCGGCCATGCCGCGCTCGCCCATCACCATGTAATCCGGGATGACGTTGGTGATCTTGCGAGCGACCTCGCGGTGGTCCACGCCGATCATGGTGGGCACATCGTGGCCCATGGCATTCATGGTGTGATGGCTCTTGTGGCAGTGGAAGGCCCAGTCGCCCTCCTCGTCGGCCAGGAATTCAATCTGGCGCATCTGACCAACGGCGACATCGGTCGTCACCTCGTACCAGCGGGTTGACTTGGGGGTCGGCCCGCCGTCGGTGCCCGTGACCAGGAACTCGTGCCCATGCAGGTGAATCGGGTGGTTGGTCATGGTCAGGTTGCCAATGCGGATGCGCACCTTGTCGTTTTTGCGGACCACCAGGGGATCAATGCCCGGGAAGACCCGGCTGTTCCAGCTCCAGAGGTTGAAGTCCAGCATGGTCATGATCTTGGGCGTGTAGGCGCCGGGATCAATGTCATAGGCATTGAGCAGGAACACAAAGTCGCGATTCACCTCGTCAATCAGCGGATGCCTGGCCTTGGGATGGGTAATCCAGAAGCCCATCATCCCCATGGCCATCTGGGTCATCTCATCGGCATGCGGGTGGTACATGAAAGTGCCTGGGCGCCGCGCGACAAACTCATAGACAAAAGTCTTGCCGACCGGGATGGCCGGCTGGTTCAGGCCGGAGACTCCGTCCATGCCGTTGGGGATGCGCTGTCCGTGCCAATGAACGCTGGTGTGCTCCGGCAGCTTGTTGGTGACAAAGATGCGTACCCGGTCGCCTTCCACCACCTCGATGGTGGGGCCGGGCGATTGGCCGTTGTATCCCCAGAGGTGCGCCTTGAACCCCGGGGCCATCTCTCGCACCACAGGTTCCGCGACCAGGTGAAACTCTTTGACGCCATTGTTCATGCGCCAGGGAAGCGTCCAGCCATTGAGGGTGACCACCGGGTTGTAAGGACGCCCGGTGTTGGGGACCAAGGGCGCCATGGTGTCCGGCCTGGTCTGGAGCACGGGCTCCGGCAACGCCGCCATCGCGACCCTGCTGACCGCAGCGGCAGCCACTGCGGTTGTCAGCGCACCGGCGCCGGTCAGGAAATTTCTTCTGTTTGTCATAGGGATTCCGTAATGGGTTGTGGCAGGCTCAATGGCCGCCTTCGGCGCCGCCACTGGCGGGGCCTGACGTGGACACGCCGGCCATGGAGGTCGGCTTGCCGGTCATCGATGCCGCAAGCGCCGCGTCGGCCAGCCAGAACTGCTGGTAAGCGTTGATGGCCGCCGTCACGCTGGAGATCTGTTCACGCGTATCCGCCAGCAGCTCAAACACGCCGATCAACATGCCGTTGTAACGAAGCACGTTTTCCTCCGCCATGGACTTGCGCAAGGGAACGACCTCATCGCGGTAGTGCCTGGCGAGGTCATACGCCGTTCGGTAGGCCGAATAACTCTCGCGCAGCTGGGACGAAGCACCTCGCACAGTGCTTTCGTAGCGGTTCGCGGCCGCCAGGGACTGCGCATTCATGGTGTCGCGCTGGGCCGATCCCCAGTCGAAAATCGGCAGGCGGATGCCCAGCTCATACCCCCTGCGCGGCGTGCGGGTGCCAGCCGCATCGTCGATGACCGTATCGCGCCGAATCCCGAGTTCCACGTCGACCAGGCTGGTGAGCAGATTCAAGCCCTGGGAGCGCCCCGCCACGTCGAGTTGATGGCGTGCCATCTGGACATCAATGCGCTGCTCGGTCGCATTGGCGCTCACCGAAGCGGGCGGGCGGGGTTCCTTGGGCAGGTCCGGCAGGCGTTCCGGCAGCTTCAACTGATCGGCCTGGGCGTCGGTCAGCCCCAACTGCCGGATCAACTCCTCCCTGGCAGCCGTCGCGGTGTGCTGCGCAGAAGCCAGCTGGGCCGCCGAGTCGGCGTAAAAGCTCTGCTGGCGTGCCCGCTGCAGCTTGTTGAAGTTGCCCACCTGTTGCATGCGCCTTGCAAGTTCGGCGCCGGCTTGCGCGGTGGTGTTGACCTGTTCCGCATACTGCAAGCTTTGCTGTGCGCCAACGGCCCGCACCCAGGCCTGGCGCACCTGCGTCACCTGTTCCACCACGCTGGCACCGAGTTGAACCCTGGCTTGTGCGACCTGCCCGCGGGAGATGGCCATGCGCTGCGGCAAGGTCAGCAAGTCCAGCAAACCAAACGACAGCATGCGGTTGAGTTCGAGCTCAGAGCCCATGCGGGTGCGCTCAAAGGTGAACAGCGGATTGCTGATCCGGCCGTTTTGGCTCGCGGTGGCCATGTCGGACCAGCTCTGGGCGAGCAAGGTCTGTACCGCGGGGCTGTTGGCCAGCGCGAGCTGGACGGCATCGTCCATGCTCAGCGGTTTGGCCAGCAATTCGCTTGTGAGCTTGCTGCGCGCCTGGCGCTGCTGGTCGGTGCGGCTGAGCTCAAGCTTACCTTGGGTGAAGGTATGGGTGGCGGCGTTGCCATTGGCGTCTTCAAGCGTCTGGTCAAAGTTGACAGACGCGCAGCCGGCCAGGACGAAGGTCGCCGCAGCAAGGGCACTGAATCTAAAAAAGGTGTTCATGGTGCTCCTCGGTCAGGGTTTGGCCGGCGCGGTGCGTGCGTCGCCCGGCGGCGCTGCCTGGGGCGCCTGCGGCTGCCTGGCTTCCTTGGCGTACGCGCGCCAGCCGCCGATTCGGGCGGTGGTGTCGTTGGCCTCCTTCCAATCGACCGTGACTTCTTCGGTATAGGGCTTGTACCCTTCCATGGCCGATCGGAAGGCCGGAGGCGGGCTTGCCTGGGCCGCGGACGTTGGAGCAGCCGGGGCAGGACTTTGCGCGGCCGACGGGCCAGGCAATGCGGATATCAACACCAGCCCGTAGGCCAGCAGGGGTTTGAACATGGGATTCCTCGCGGTTTCATGGAACGGCGACAACAAAGACATCCCCCAAGAGGGAGATTTAACTTTGATGGCGAACGATGAAAAGCACCCGTACTGCGGAGCCCGAAGGTCCGCAGTCAGCCGGGTGCGTCAGGCGCGAGGCGGCTTCTCGGGCAGGCCCGAGGGAACGCTGCGGATCGGGGCCGAATGCTCGATGTCAACGGCGCTGGGAACGGCATGAATGGTCACCGCCTGAGTGGCGGAAGTCATGCCGACAAGGTTGCAGCAAGAAGCACACACACCGCATTTGTGGGCAGCATCGGGCAGCTGGTTTTGCAGGTCTGAAGCTTGCTCCGCACCGGCGACTTGCGCCGCCTCGGCATGCATCGCGTGGTCGTGGCCATCACTGGAAGCTTGCGCATGGTGATGGTGGGCTTCAGGATCGGCTGGCGCCTGAACAACCGTATGGTCCGCGCCCTTGCCGCAGTACTGCATCGATGCCGCAGCAAAGCCCTGCATGGGCAAAGCCAGCATCATGAGCCAGAGCAGGAAGGTGCAAAAACGCGACATCGTGTATGGATTCTAGCGACTGATTTAAGTTCAACCGAAATGGATCTTTTCCAAATGTATATTCAAAAGGCTACTGCTCCTGTCAGGAGTTGACTCAGTTTTCCCGTTTGCCCCGACGTGAAGTTATGACCCGTGGATCCGACCCGAGGATCCGCCGCCAGTTCCACCGTATCGGAAGGTCACGACTTCTTCCCGTTGGCCACTACCTTGATTTTTCCGACCATACCGCCTTGGTAATGGCCCGCGATCAGGCATGCGAAATCGAATTCACCCGCACGGTTGAAAGTCCAGACCAGTTCGCCGATCTTGTCAGGCCCTACGTGGGCCATGTACGGCTCTTCGTGTTCCATATTGGGAAACTTCACCATCAGGGCTGCGTGCTCGTCGAGCACTTCTTTCGTGCCTATGACGATCTCATGCATGAGCTTCCCGCTGTTTTTGACGACAAACTTGACGGTGTCGCCCTGCTTCACCTCCAACTTGTCCGGAGTGAAGCGCATGTTATCGGACATGGCCAATTCAACAGTACGCAGGGCACCCGTTGCATCTCCCGCAATACCCCACTCCTTTTGCTCCTTCCTGACGGGGCCAGCCTTCTTGTTGTGGTCTTCACCTTCATGAGCCATGGCGCCCAAAGACATTGCGATCAGTGCCGCAGCCAACAACTGGTTCAAACGTGTCATTTCAGGTGTCTGTTGAATTGCGCTGAAGTCTGACCCGAGTTTTCCATTGAATATTGACCCACACTCTTTGTGAGCAGAAGGTGCTCACGATGTGGATAAGTTCTTGGTTTTCTCCTTTTTGGGCTGAGTCT
>NZ_AKIV01000003.1 GCF_000282655.1 Polaromonas sp. CF318 | reverse complement strand
CGCCGCCCCATCGGCTGGGTCCACAAAGTGGCGCTCTATCACCCATTCCCAGAAGGCCTCGGTGCCCAGGGCGCAGCCGTCGTCCAGGCCGGTCATGCGGGCGGCATCTTCGCGGTGTTGCGCGGTGGCGGCGGGGACGATGCGGTCCACCATGCTGTCGGGAAAGGCGCAGGCGGTTTCTATCCACTGCGCCAGCACGGTGTCCTGGGCCGCGGCGCTGTCCAGGCACAGCTGGCGCAGCTTGCCGCCGTTGCCGCTCAGGTTGTCGCAGGAGGCGATGGTCAGGCCGCCCAGGCCGGCCGCATGGCGCGCGGCCAGGCCGGCCACCAGTTGCGCCGCGAGCGCGGGGCCGTAGGCTTTTTCGGTCACGGTCAGCGTGACCCAGCGGGTGGCGGGCGCGGCGATGGCGGCGGTGACGCGATCCGGCTCACGCGCCGCCACGCAGGTGTCCAGCACGGAGCCGACCACTTGCCAGCGCCGCCCTTCGGCGCTGGCGACCTGCAGGGTGTAAAGCTCGTCCTGGCGAACCAGCGCGTCGGCCAGTTCGGTGCTGCGCATGGCCACGCCCAGCACGCCCCAGCGGGCATCGCCGGCCTGCAGCAAGGCGTCAAACACCACGGCCTGGTGGGCGCGGTGGAAAGCGCCCAGGCCCAGGTGCAGCACGCCGGGCGCCAGGGCGCTTCGCGGGTAATCGGGGAGGTGCAGGGAGGCCGGAACCGCCCGGTCATCCAGAACGGTTTGGGAGAGTGCGCGCATGCGTGGAGTCAGCCAATGAAAGGACTTTATTGGACGATTGGACTGACCACTTATCCATAGTGGTAAACCACTATTGGCCTTTATTGGGGTCAAATCCGATAATTGGTCCAACCACTTTGGGATCCATCATGGCACTCCAGCTCATCCAACCGGTTTCTCCCGACGACGCATCCACGGCGCCCCGGGCGCTGTCCGACCGCTCCTACCAGCGCCTGGCCACGCAGCTGCTGGCCTTGATTGCCCAGGGTGAGTTCAAGCTCGGCGAGCGGCTTCCGTCGGAGCGCGCGCTGGCCGAACGTTTTGACGTGAGCCGCACCTCGGTGCGCGAAGCCATGATCGCGCTGGAACTTCAGGGCGTGGTCGAAGTGCGTGGCGGCTCGGGCATTTATGTGACGCAGGTGCGCGGCAACGCGGCCGCCTCACCCTTCGTGTCGGAAACCGGCCCCGGCCCTTTTGAATTGCTGCGCGCGCGCTGCCTGATCGAATCGGAAATCGCCTCGGTCGCGGCGGAAACCCGCAAGGACGGCGACCTGGACCGCATCTTCACAGCCCTCAGCGACATGCGCGAGCACATCGACAACAAGGAAGAAAACGAGGCGGCCGACCAACTCTTTCACCTGCGCATCGCCGAGTCCACCGGCAACAGCGTGCTGCTGCAGATGGTGAGCGCCATGTGGGCCCAGGCCAAGGGCCCGGTCTGGACCAAGATAGAACACCACTTCCATACGCCCGAGCTGCGCCTGGCCTCGCACGCCGACCACCAGCGCATCTTCAAGGCCTTGCTGGCGCGCGACCCTATCGCCGCGCGGGCCGCCATGCGCGCCCACCTCGAGCGAGTCATCAGTGAGTTCGCGCAGGCCTGGAGATAAATATGGCCCCCACGCTTTTCGCTTCGCGTAATGCGCTACCCCCCGAGGGGGCCGCTGCGCCTGCGGTCTGGCAAAGCCAGTCCCGCGGCCCCTGCTGGTGACGAACCCAGCCACGCCCTGAACGTTCGACGGACAACTCAATAACCCGCGCCGGGAAACGGCGTATCACCACCAGGAGACAAACTTGAAACATACCTCATTCGCCCGCCGGCAGTTGCCGGTCCTTCTCGCCGGCCTGCTCATGGCAGTCGGCGTGAGCCAGACCTTCGCACAGGCGCCGCCGGCGCCCGGCGCCAGCCCGCGCATAGACGCGATCAGAAAATCCGGCGAGCTGCGCGTGGCCGTTCTGCAAAATTCGCCCTGGCTGCTGGAGAACACCACCGGCGGAGGCCAGGCCTGGAGCGGCCCGGCCTGGACGCTGGCGACTGAATACGCGCGCCTCTTGAACGTCAAGCTGGTGCCGGTGGCGGTGTCGCATGAAACCAAGGTGCCGGTACTGGCTGCCAACCAGGTCGACATGACCATCAGCCCGCTGGGCGAAACACCGGAGCGGCTCAAGGTGGTGGACTTTGTGATCTATTCGACCACCAGCGTCTGCATGTTCGGCCGTTCGGGCAACGACAAACTGGCCAAGGTGAAATCAGTGGACGACCTCAACAGCCCCGACATCACGATTGCCTACTTCACGGGCGGCGCCGAAGAGAACTGGGTCAAGGAACGTTTCCCCAAAGCCAAGTTCCGCGCCGTGGCCAGCTCGGGCGCCACCGCGCCGGTCGAGGAAATCATGGCCAAGCGCGCCGACGCGGCGCCCATCAACCGTGTGCCCTGGGTCGGCCTGAACCAGAAGGTCAAGGGCCTGACGGTCTACCCGCAAGAAAACAACTGCCAGGGCAGCAAGGAAAAAGCCTCGCCCGTGGGCCTGGCCGTCGACAAGAACCAGCAGGTCTACCTCGACTGGCTGCGCGCGGTGGGAAAAGCACTGGAACCCAAACTCGCGGCCGAAGAAAAGCGCGTGATCGAGAACCTCAAGTAAGCGCCGCAAGAGACCGCTGAAGGCGCCGAGGCCGGCGCCCTTTCTTCATTCCTCCAAGAGAAAAGAGACAACACCATGAACCGCTTCACCTCCTCCCTTCGCCTGTGCCGGCACCTCGCGCTGGTAGCCGTCGCCGCCGGCGTATCGGCCGCCGCTTTTGCCCAGACGCCGCCCGCACCCGGCGCCAGCCCGCGCATTGACGCCATCCGCAAGGCCGGCGTGCTGCGCGTGGGTGTGGTCAACAACCCGCCCTGGCTGGCGCAGAACACCACCGGCGAGGGCGAGCCCTGGTCCGGCCCCTCCTGGCTGCTGGGCAAGGAGTTCGCCAAGCTGCTGGGCGTGAAGATCGTTCCCGTCCCGGTCAGCCATGAAACCAAGGTGCCGGCGCTGATCGCCAACCAGATGGACATCATGATCGGCCCGCTGAACCAGAATGCCGAGCGCGCCAAGATCATCGACTTCGTGACCTTCTCCAGCACCGGCGTGTGCATGTTCGGCCGCGCCGACAACCCCAAGTTCACCAATGCCAAGACGCTGGAGGACTTCAACAAGCCCGAGATCACCATGGCCTATTTCTCGGGCGCCGGTGAGGAGCCCCTGGTGCGCGAGCAGTTCTCCAAGGCCAAGCTGCGCGGCGTGGCCAATTCGGGCTCGGTCGCGCCGATCGAAGAGGTGCTGGCCGGCCGCTCGGACGTGGCGCCGCTGAACCGCATGCTCTGGCCCAACATCAACAAAAAGGTCAAGGGCCTGGCGGTGTTCCCGAAAGAAAACAACTGCCAGGACAGCAAGATCTTCGAGATCAAGACCGGCATGGGCGTGAACAAGAACGAGCAGGTCTACCTGGACTGGCTGCGTGAAGTCGAAAAACGCATGGAGCCACAGCTGCAGGCCGAAGAAGTGCGCATGACGCAGAACCTGAAGTAACTCGCCCCCTTGCAAGCCTTACGGCCCGCCGCCTGGCAAGGCGGGCTGCCCTTCCTCACCCAACCCGGACGGACCTTTCATGGACGTGGATTTTTCACCGATCATCGAGAACTGGCGTTTCTTCGCCGGCGGCCTCGGCGTCACCGTCCTGCTCAGCGTGGTCAGCGCGATCACCAGCATCCTGTCGGGGCTGGTGATCGCGCTGCTGCGCCTGTATGGCCCGCGCTGGCTCAGCCGCGTGCTGGTGTTTTACGTGGACACCATGCGCGCCATCCCCATCCTGGTGGTGCTGGTGTGGATTTATTTCGCCTTCCCGCTGCTGGCCGGCGTGACCTTTCCGCCTTTCTGGGCCGCGCTGGTGGGGCTGACGCTGCACATCGCGGCCTATGCCTCCGAGATCATCCGCGCCGGCATTGAATCGATACGGCCCGGGCAGACGCGCGCCGGGCTGGCGCTGGGCATGTCGCGCGCGCAGATCCTGCGCAAGATCATCCTGCCGCAGGCCACCATACGCATGCTGCCGGCCTTCGGCTCGGTGCTGACCATGGCGATCAAGGACACGGCCATCGCCACCGTGATCGCCGTGCCCGAGCTGATGCACCGCGCCGAAACCGTGGCCGGCCAGAGCTACCGGCCGGTGGAGGTGTTCACCACCGTGATGGTGCTGTATTTCCTGGTGCTGTTCCCGGTCACCCGTATCGTCGACCGCATGTACCAAAAACTCGCACACCTGGGGCGCTCATGAATTTCGACTGGAACGTCATCTGGACGCATCGCGGCGCGCTGTGGGACGGCGCGCTCATGACCGTGGGCCTGACGGTGCTGACCATGCTGCTGGCCGTACCGGGCGGCATCCTGCTGGCGCTGATGCGCCTGTCGTCCAACAAGCTGCTGAGCTCGGCCTCGCTGGCCTTTGTGGAATTTTTCCGCAACCTGCCGCTGATCCTGGTGATCTACTGGGCCTTCTACGTGATGCCCATCGCCTTCGACGTGCAGTTCTCGGCGCTCACGACGGCGCTGGTGGCGCTGGTGCTCAACGTCTCGGCCTACAACGCCGAGACCTTCCGCGCCGGCATCAACTCCATACGCAAAGGGCAGATGGAAGCGGCTCTCGCCATGGGCATGTCGCGCCGCCAGGCCATGTTCAAGGTCGTGATCCCGCAAGCGGCGCGGCGCATCCTGCCGGTGCTGGCCAGCACCTGGATTTCGCTGTTCAAGGACACCTCGCTGGTGTCGGTGATCGCGGTCAGCGAGCTGGCCTACACCTCGATGCAGATACGCGCCCAGACCTTCCGGGTGCTGGAAATGCTGACCGCCATGGCCGCGATTTACTGGCTGATGGGCTACCCCCAGGCAAAACTCGTGGACTGGATCCACAAAAAATACGGAGTCAAGGAATGACATCAGCTACCCAACAGAACCCCGGCACCGCCGCCGCCCCACGCAAGGGAGCCGAGCAGCCGCCCGTGCTGGTCTACGAAAACGTGCGCAAGCTGTACGGCGATTTTGTGGCGCTCAACGGCGTGTCGCTGCAGGTCAACAAGGGCGAGGTGATGTGCCTGATCGGGCCCTCGGGCTCGGGCAAGTCGACGCTGCTGCGCTGCACCAACGCGCTGGAGACCCTCAACGGCGGGCGCGTGCTGCTGGATGGCATCCCGCTGCCCACGCGCGAAACCGAGGTGCGCAAGGTGCGCCAGCGCATGGGCATGGTGTTCCAGAGCTTTGAGCTGTTCCCGCACAAGACGGCGCTGGACAACGTGGCCATGGGCCCCATCACCGTGCTGGGCATGAGCGAGGCCGACGCGCGCAAGCGCGCCATGGTGCTGCTCGAGAAAGTCGGACTGGAATCCAAGGCCGGCAACTTCCCGGCCAACCTCTCGGGCGGCCAGCAGCAGCGCGTGGCGATCGCCCGCGCGCTGGCCATGGAGCCGGAGGTGATGCTGTTCGACGAGCCGACCTCGGCGCTGGACCCGGAAACCGTGGGCGAGGTGCTCAACGTGATGAAGAAGCTCGCCCAGGAAGGCATGACCATGATCGTCGTCACGCACGAAATGAGTTTTGCGCAGCGCGTGGCGAACTGGGTGGTGGTGTTTGAAAACGGCGCCATCCTGGAAGAAGGCCCTCCCGCGCAGATCTTCGAGAACCCCACGGTGGCGCGCACGCGCGATTTCCTCGGCCACCTGGGATGGAACGGCTGAACACCGCAGCCCGCCCGACTTTCATTCTTTTATTACCCCCGACCTTTCATGAAAATCACCAACGCCCGCGTCATCGTCTGCAGCCCCGGCCGCAACTTCGTCACCCTCAAGATTGAAACCGACGAAGGCCTGACCGGCATCGGCGACGCCACGCTCAACGGGCGCGAGCTGTCCGTCGTGAGCTACCTGACCGAGCACGTCATTCCCTGCCTGATAGGCCGCGACCCGCACCAGATCGAGGACATCTGGCAATACCTGTACAAGGGCGCCTACTGGCGCCGCGGCCCGGTGACCATGAGCGCGATCGCCGCGGTCGACACCGCCCTCTGGGACATCAAGGCCAAGGCCGCCGGCCTGCCGCTGTACCAGCTGCTGGGCGGACGCAGCCGCACCGGCGTGATGGTCTACGGCCACGCCAACGGCAGCGACATCGCGCACACGGTGGACGAGGTGCTGCGCTACAAGGAAATGGGCTACCAGGCGATACGCGCGCAAAGCGGCGTGCCGGGCCTGGAAAAGGTCTACGGCGTGGGCAAGGGCAGCATGTTTTATGAGCCGGCCGACGGCAACCTGCCGGGCGAGCACGACTGGAGCAGCGAAAAATACCTGCTGCACACGCCCAAGCTGTTCGACGCGGTGCGCCAGGCCGTGGGACCGGACATCCATCTGCTGCACGACGCCCACCACCGCCTGACGCCCATCGAGGCGGGCCGGCTGGGCAAGTCGCTGGAGCCCTACCACCTGTTCTGGCTGGAGGACGCGACGCCGGCCGAAAACCAGGAGGCTTTCCGCCTGATCCGCCAGCACACGACCACGCCGCTGGCCGTGGGCGAGATTTTCAACACCATCTGGGACTGCAAGGACTTGATCCAGAACCAGCTGATCGACTACATACGCGCGACCGTCGTGCATGCCGGCGGCATCACCCACTTGCGGCGGATTGCCGACTTCGCCTCCATGCACCAGGTGCGCACCGGCTGCCACGGTGCGACCGACCTGTCACCGGTGTGCATGGGCGCGGCGCTGCACTTCGACACCTGGGTGCCCAATTTCGGCGTGCAGGAATACATGCGCCACACCGAGCAGACCGACGAGGTCTTCCCGCACAACTACCGCTTTGAAAAGGGCTTTATGCACTGCGGCGAAACGCCGGGCCACGGCGTGGAAATCGACGAGAAGCTGGCCGCCAAATACCCCTACCAGCGCGCCTACCTGCCGGTGAACCGGCTGCAGCATGACGGGACGCTCTGGAACTGGTAAATAGGCTCACCCCTGCTGGCGCTCACTTCGTGTAGCGCCCCCTCCCCTTGCAGGGGACAGGCGCCTTGGGACCGGCAAAGCCGGATCCCGGCCCCCACTGGAAGAAGAATCACCCCTATCGGACGCGCACTTCGTGTCGCGCCTTTTCCCCTTCCAGGGGACGGGCGCCTATGGTCCGGCGAAGCCGGACCCTGGCCCCCACTAGATAAGGGTCGTGCGCTTAGGCCAGGATCGTCGCGAGGCTGGCTTCGAGGTGCTCGGAGGGCAGGCGCTTGAAGCCGGAGCGGGCAAAGCGCTGCAGGCGGCCGACCATGAAAGCCACGATGACCGAGGCGCGAACCTGGGCGTCTACCGTGGGGGTGGCGGCGCCGCTGGCGGCCGCGGCGTCGCGCAGGCTTTGCTTGAGGCTGGATTCCAGTTTGTCGAAGAACTGGTTCATGCGCTCCTGCAGGCGCTCGTTTTCAAACACCAGGGCATCGCCGACCATGACGCGGGTCATGCCGGGGTTTTTCTCGGCGAACTGCAGCACCATGACCACCAGCTTGCGGGTGCGGACCGAGTGGTCGGGCTCGCGTTCGCCGATCTGGTTGATCAGGGTGAAGACGCTTTGCTCTATGAATTCGATCAGGCCCTCGAACATCTGGGCCTTGCTGGCGAAATGGCGATAAAGCGCCGCTTCGCTGACCTCCAGCCTGGCCGCCAGGGCCGAGGTGGTGATGCGTTCGGCGCCCGGCTGCTCCAGCATGGTCGCCAGCGCCTGCAGGATCTGGACCCGGCGCTCCCCCGGTTTGGGGCGCTTGCGCACCGCAGGCTCGGCGGAGGCTGGCGTGCCCTGGGGGCTCAGTTCGGATTCAGGCGCGAGGTCGGACATAGGCGATCGAGTGGAGAATGTTTCAAAAAACCGGATATCGTTGCAATTCATTCTCGCACAGGGAAGTGACGGTTCAGGCCTTGAGCTGCCCCGGTTTTAACGCGTGAGGCGTAGCTACAACGTTCTGTTTCGTAACAGCGAGCGCTCACTGTGGCGGGCGGACTACAAACTCAGGCGCACCCGCAATCCGCGCGGTCCCGAGGCCTCGGTGCCGCCGTCACCCAGTTCCAGCTGCGAATGGTGGACGCGGGCAATTTCGCTGGCGATGGCCAGGCCCAGGCCGTTGCCCTCGCCCTCCGTGCCCTGGACCCGGTAAAAGCGCTGCAAGGCCTTGGCGCGCTCATCGGGCGCAATGCCGGGGCCGTCATCCTCAACTTCCAGGAACACGCCCCAGCGCGGATGCTCGGGGTCGCCGCCGGCTTCCTGCGGCGGCGGGCCGGCGCTGAGGCCGCAGCGCAGGGTGACGGTGCCGCCGGCCGGCGTGTACTTGACGGCGTTGTCGACCAGGTTGCCCAGCAGTTCGCGCAGCAGCCACTCGTAGCCCGTGGTCTGGGCGGGCTCGGCCTCCAGCCCCAGGTCTATGCCCTTGCGGGCGGCGGCGTCCAGGTGCAGCGGCAGTATGGACTCACACAGGTCCTTGAGGTCCACCCGCTGCATGGGCTGGGCGGCGGCGGCCGTGGCGTCGGCGCGCGACAGCGCCAGCAGCTGGTTGGCCAGCTGCGAGGTGCGCCGGGTCGCGTTGCGCAGCTTGGTGATCTTCTCGGCCGACAGCGTGACGGCGCCGTCCGAACCCGCGGCCTGCGCCACCCGCGCCGCCTGGGCCCAGGCCTCGACCTGCGCCTGCAGCCCGGCCAGCGGCGTGCGCAGCTGGTGCGCGGCGTCGGCCACAAAGCGGCGCTGGCCCTCGGCCTGGTCGTTCACCAGGCCGAACAGCCGGTTCAGCGCGCTGACCAGCGGCTGGACCTCGGCGGGCGTGGTCTGCGGGTCTATGGCGCTCAGGTCGCGCGGGCTGCGGCGCTCCACCGCATCCTTGAGTTCGATCAGCGGCTTGAGCGCGCGCGTGACGGCCCAGTTGAGCGCAAAACCCGCGGCCATCACCAGGATGAGGTTGGGCAGTATGACCTTGAGCAGCACGGAGCGCACCCACTGCTGGCGCGGGTCCGAGCCGTCGGCCAGCTGCACGATCAGCTCGCCCGCGGCCGTGTTGGCACGCTGGGCCGCGATGCGGTAGGTCACGCCTTTGTGTTCGATGCTGTGGAACTCGGTCTCATGCGTGGCCGGCAGGAGTTCGGGGATCCATTCTTCCCCCGCCATGAATTCGCCCTGGGCATCGGAAATCCGGAACCCGGCGGAACCTATACGGCCCTTGAGGAAGTCGTCCACGGGGGGCGCCAGCAATAGCAAGGGCTCACGCCCGCCGGGCGTGATGCCGGGCCCCACCACGGAATCGGCCAGCAGCGGGATCAGCCGCGCCAGTTGCTGGTCTTTCTGCAGCGCGACGTTGCCGGCGGTCTGGTAGTCGAAGTAAACGCTGACCAGCGCAAAAATCCCCAGCGGTACCAGCAGCAGCATGAGCAGTCGGCGCTGCAGGCCGGACTTCATGGCCGGCGGCACCAGGCGGCTGTTACCGGTTCGCGCGGCCAGGGCGGCCAGGCGGGCCTTGAGGCGATCGGCCCAGGAACGGCCGGGGATATCCATGCGCGCGGCGCTTACTCGGCGCCCGCGCCGGGCAAGCCGGGCGCGGCTACCGTCAATTCCAGGCGGTAGCCAAAACCGCGAATGGAGCGCACGGCAATGCCGTGCGGCTCCAGCTTGCCGCGCAGGCGCGAGATATAGACCTCGATGGCGTTGGGCGTGATCTCCTTGTCCCAGCCGGTCATGGCCTGCAGGAGCTTGTCCTTGCTGGCGGGCTTGGGGGCGTTGATCAAGAGGTATTCCATCACCGTCCATTCGCGCGGGCCGAGCTCTATCAGCTGGCCGTTGGCGCGCGCCTCGCGGTTGGCGGTGTCCAGCTCCAGCGCGCCGAAGCTCAGGGTGGCGCTGGTGGCGGCCTGAGAGCGGCGCAGCAGCGCGCGCAGGCGCGCCAGCAGTTCGGGCAGTTCAAAGGGTTTGACCATGTAGTCGTCGGCGCCCAGGTCCAGGCCCTGGACGCGGTCTTGCAGGGCATCGCGCGCGGTCAGGATCAGCACCGGCATGGCCAGCCCGCCGCGGCGCAGGCGCCGGGTCAGCTCCAGCCCGTCGATGCGCGGCAGGCCGATGTCGATGATGGCGGCGTCAAAGGTTTCGCCCTGCAGGACTTCCTCGGCCCGCTCGGCGCTGCCGACCCAGTCGACCGCATAACCGGCGTCGCTAAGCCCCAGCTTGATGCCGCTGGCCACCATCACGTCGTCTTCCACTAAAAGTAAACGCATTTCGAGGCCCTCAGCAATACATGGGGTCTTCTACCAGTGCCAGCGCGGAACCGGCTTCGCCGGGCCGCAGGTGGCGCCCCCTCGGGGGGAGGCGCCGAAGGCGCTTCGGGGGGCATCAATGACTTCGAATCATGGTGCCATAGGCCTGGTCGGTCAGGATTTCCAGCAGCATGGCATGCGGCACCCGGCCGTCGATGATGTGCACCGAATTCACGCCGCTCTTGGCCGCGTCCAGCGCGCCCTCGATCTTGGGCAGCATGCCACCCGAAATCGTGCCGTCGGCGAACAGCTCGTCGATCTCGCGGGCGCTCAGGTCGGTGAGCAGCTCGCCGGCCTTGTTGAGCACGCCGGGCGTATTGGTCAGCAGCACCAGCTTCTCGGCTTTCAGCACCGTGGCCAGCTTGCCGGCGACCACATCGGCGTTGATGTTGTAGCTCTCGTTTTCCTCGCCGAAGCCGATGGGGCTGATCACCGGGATGAAGGCGTCGTCCTGCAGGGCCTTGACCACGCTGGGGTCAATGCTGACGATGTCGCCGACAAAGCCGATGTCGTGCTCCTTGGAGGCGTCGTCCTTGTCCAGCATCTTGAGCTTTTGCGCACGGATCAGGCCGCCGTCCCGCCCGGTCAGGCCCACGGCCTTGCCGCCGGCCTGGTTGATCAGGCCGACGATGTCCTGCTGCACCTGGCCGGCCAGCACCCATTCGACGACTTCCATGGTTTCCTCGTCGGTGACGCGCATGCCCTGGATGAAGTGGCCCTTCTTGCCCAGGCGGTTGAGCGCGGTCTCGATCTGCGGGCCGCCGCCGTGCACCACCACCGGGTTCATGCCCACCAGCTTGAGCAGCACCACGTCCTCGGCGAAGTCGGCCTGCAGGGCCGGATCCGTCATGGCGTTGCCGCCGTATTTGATGACCAGGGTCTTGCCGTGGAACTTGCGGATGTAGGGCAGCGCCTGGGCCAGGATTTCGGCCTTGTCGCGCGGGCCGACGTGGGAGAGGTCAGGGTCAGTCATGGGGGTGTCGCTCATGGCCAAAGATCTAAAAAGGGAGGATGGCGCCATTGTGCAACATAGCCGGCGCTTCCTCGGTACCGGGCCGCCGGGTCAGTGCAGCGTGGTCAGGTAGGCCGGATCGAACCGGCCCGGGCGGTAGCCGAAGTCGCGCGTGGCGTCCTGGTGGTCGAACACCAGGTCGGCCTGCATGCGCAAGGCCATGTCGGCTGTCAGGTGCGAAAAGCGTGGATGCAGGCGGGCCAGGCGCACGGCGAGACGGAAAGCCCAGATCGGGACGGGGATGAACACCGGCTTGCGGCCCAGGGTCTCAAAAATGCGCCGCACCATGTCGACATAGGCCAGGGTTTCGCCGCCGCTGAGGTTGTAGGCCTTGTTGAAACTGGCGGGCGCATCCAGGCTTTGCATGCAGGCCAGGGCCAGGTCGCGCGCATGCACCGGCTGGCGGCGGCCCAGGGCCTGGCCGAAGCGCGGGAAAAAGCCGAAGCGGCGTACCAGCCGCGCGATGTCGGCCACATTGCGGTCCCCGCCGGCGCCGCCGTAAATCAGCGTGGGGCGGAAAATCGTCCAGGCCATGCCCAGCCGCTCACACTCGGCCGCCAGGTGCTCCTCCGCCGCGATGAGCTTGTTGACCACCTCCAGCTCATAGGGGCTGGCCGAGGCCAGCTTGGTGAAGCGGCTGGTCGAACTGAAGGCAATGACGCGCCGCACGCCGCGCGCGTGGAATTTTTCGAGCCAGCCCGGCAGCAGCCAGAGGCTTGCGGTGTGAATCAGGGCGTCGGCTTCAACGGGCGGGACGTCCGCGGCCTTGTCGGCAAGGTCGAGAAAATGCCAGGCGTCGCCGGCGGGGCCTGAGGGGCGCTTTCTGCCGAGAGAGACGGCTGGAACACCGCGCTCACGCAGCATGGGCATCAGCAGGGAACCTATGGTGCTGGTGGCGCCTGTGACAAAAACGGTCTCCAGGCCCTCACGCATGGCTTATCTCATCCCGCAATTGCTGGGCGGTTTTCCTGAGGGCCGCGTCCACGGAAAGAGGCGGGTTCCAGCCCAGCAGGCGCCGCGTTTTGCCGATGTCGACCTGCAGCGTGTCGCAAAGACGCTGAACGACCGGCTCCTTGCCGAGCAGCCGTCCGCCCATTCTCAGGAGGAACATGGGTACGGGCACCAGCCTTGCGGGCCTGCCCAGAGCAGCCGCGGTACGGCGCAGCAGGTCCGAGACAGTCAAGTCCTCTCCGTCACTGACCAGAAAGACCTGGTTGGCTGCTCGCGGATGGTGCAGGCAGACGGAAAGCAGGTCGACCACATTGTCGATGGCGACCAGGCTGCGCTGGTTGTCCAGCGCGCCCAGCGGCAAAGGCACCCCCTTCAACACCCAGCGCATCATTTCATGGAAGTTGGCCTTGACGCCGGGGCCGTACACCAGCACGGGGCGCACGATCACGACCTCCAGCCCGGTTTCCGCGGCCAGCAGGGTCAAGGCCTGCTCCGCTTCAAACTTGGAGATGCCATAAGCATCGATGGGTTTGGGCGAGTCATCGGCCGTGAACGGCTGGCCGACCACCGTGGTCTCTCCGTTGACCTTGACCGAGCTCACGAAAACAAAGCGCCGCACGCCGGCCTTGGCGGCCTGGCGCGCCAGGTTGAGGGTGAGCGCCACATTTACCCGGCGAAACTCGACCAGGGGGCTGGCGGCCGTGTCGCGCATCTGGTGCACGCGGGCGGCGAGATGAACAATGCAGTCCATCCCGGAAAGCGCGGGTGCCCAGTCGGTGTGCTCATCCACTTCGCCCATGACCCAGTGATCCGTTGCAGCAACCTGGCTGTCCGCGTTTTTTTTCCGAACCACCCCGCGCACACTGCAACCCTGCGCCGACAAGGCAGCGCACAAGGCTTGGCCGATGAAGCCGTTGGCACCCGTCACCAGAACCCGTTGCCCCGCCGGAGCCGATTCCGGCGGCCTGGCGACGGTGGCGGGCTGCTTGAGCTCGGCAGAGGGCTTGCTCCTGAAAATCCCGCCCCATTTGCGCCAGTAAAGCCAGCCCGACCTGGCGGTGCCGAGCTTGGCCCCCAGGGAGCGATGGGTGTCCCGGGCCCACTGGTGGACAACGCGGACGGTGGGCACATACACCGTGCGGGCGACCCGCAGCATGCGCCGGCCGATATCGGCATCCTCATAGTGGAGAAAGAAATCGGGGTCAAAGCCGCCGATTTCCTGCAGCGGCGCGGTGCGGAAAAACATGAAGCAACCGGTCGGGTACTCGACAGGGTGGATGGGTTTTTCATAGTCGCAATCCCGCATCTCGAATTCCCGTATCAGGAACTCCAGCTTCTTTTGCAGCCATATCGGCGAAAAGCTGCGCAGGAACATGACGAGCAGGGTCGGATTACGCTTGCACAGGTAGTGGCGCTCGCCGTCTTCACCGAAAACCGCCGGGGTCAACAGCCCGACGTCCGCGTGTTCCTCCATGAAACGCAGGGCTTCAAGCAGGGCCGTAGCGTCCACAAAGAGGTCGGGGTTGACGACCAGGTGGTAGTCGGAGCGGACGCCCGCAATGACGATGTTGTTGCCGCGGCCGTACCCGATGTTGCCCGGCGAACGCTGCAATTGCAGCGTCCAGTCCGGGACCGCCGCCCGGACGCCCTCCAGCCAGTTCGCGATGCGGCCGTGTTCCGCATCGTCCGAATTGTCGACCAGGGTCAAGCCCAGTTGAAGCGGGTAGTGCTGCCCGGCGAGCTTTCCGGCTTCCTGCAAGGCGCGTAAAGTGAGCTCAACGGTCGCCAGGTCCGGCTTGAAAAGGACCAGCGAAGCGCTGATGAGTATCGGGTTCATGTCAGATTTTTTCGTTTCTTTCAGGCTGGCGGTCCACGACGGTGGCGGGAACGCCCACGGCCAGCGCGTGGGCCGGCACGTCGCGCAGCACCACGGCGTTGGCCCCTATCCTGGCGTGGTCGCCCACCACGATGCGGCCGATGATCTTGGCGCCCGCGCCAATGAGCACATCGTTGCCGACGACGGGCCGTCTCTCCACCGTAAAGCCCATGTCGGGCTCGCTGGTCCCCAGGGTCACGCCCTGCATGATGGTGCAGTTTTCGCCGATGCGTTCCGCGCCTATGACGGTCCCCACAGTATGCGGCAGGAACAAGCCGCCGCCTATCTGCACCTGCGGAGACACTTCGATGCCGAACACCATGACGTTCAGCGTCGAAAACAATTTCGCGAACAGGCCGAGGCGGCGCTCGTGGAAAAACTCCGCCAGGCGAATCAGGACGACCGGCACCATGCGCGGATTGAGGCAGCCGCGCAGCAGCATACCGGTGGACACGGCGCCCACATGGCCCCGCATGCCGTAATAACGCTCTATATCCAGTCGCAGATTTTTCACGGAACCACTTTCTTGTAGGCGAGAAGCGCCGCGCCGGCCGCACCCAGGCCCAGCGCCATGCTCAACCACATCGCCGGCCCGGAATGGGCCTCTTGCGGCCCCGGCAGGGCCAGGTAAAACAGCGGCAGGGTGCCGCCCAGCAAAAAGGGCCAGATATCGCGGCGGCGCATCAGCCGGTTGTGGCGGCACGCATATTCCACCACGAATACCAGGTAAAGAAAATTCGGCACGACGAAAGCCCAGCTCAAGGCCGCGAGCGAGCCAAAGCTGTCGAGCGCGTAGCGCGTCGAGGCCAGCAGCAGCAGGTTCAGGGCCACATCGGAGACAACCAGAACCCGCGAATGCCGGGTCGCCAGGATCAGCGTGCCGTAAACCCAGGACACGCCGCGGAACATCACGGCGATGACCAGCACCGTCAACACCTCGCCGGAGGCCTGGAATGCCGCGCTGTAGAGCAGCTTGATCAGCGGCTCCTTCAACAACACCATGGCGTGGCAGGCAAGAATGCCGGCGCCCAGCACCAGGTAGGCCGTCCTCAGCATGCAGGCCCGGCGGTCTTCAGGGCGCACCGCGGCCGTGAGCCGGGGCAGGTAAATCGCGCTGCAGGCCGTCAGGAACAAGGTCGTGTAGTTGAAGGTCAGGGTCCAGCCCGCGTCGAACAGCCCGGCGAAATGCAGTCCCTTGGCCTCGATCACCCAGGAGCGGATCAGCAGCAGCGCCACGGTGGTCGACAGCGCGGCCACGAGATTGGAGACGGCAAAGCGGACAAAGGCCCGGCTTTGTGCCTTGGGCAGGGTTCCCAGGCGCAAGGCTGCCGCGAGCGGCGGCAAACGCGAGATGCCGAAGGCCCCGACAAGACAGGTCACGCCAAAGCACAGCACAAAAGCGGCGGCCAGCAGCAGCGGGTCCGGCGGCAGGTGCCACCAGCCGGCGGCCGCCAGCAGCACGACCAGCGCGGCCGGCCCGGCGACTTGCGCCAGCGCCAGGTAGGGGTAGGAACGATAGCCGTTGAGCACGGCGAGGGCATAGGTCCCGCCCACGTTGAGCAGGACCGCGAACGCAAGCCAGCGCACGGTCGCCACCAGCTCCGGCGCCCTCGAAGCCAGGAAAAATCCGCTCAGCCAGGGCGCCGCCGCGGCGATGACCCCGACCACCGCCAGGCCCGAGAGGCCGATCAGGCGCGCAGCCGTTGCGCTGAACTGCCTGCGCTCGGCTTCGTTCTGGCGCTCGGCGAGCCCCTGCACCACGGAATTTGTACCGCCGAAGGTGGCGCCCACCGTGGCCGCCTGCGCCATCTGCCGCAGTTGCGAAAACAGCCCCACGCCCTCCGGCCCCATCCAGAAGGCCACCGCCTTGAAACTGAGCAGCCACAGGAAGGCCGAGCCGAACACGCCGGCCGTGCTTGCCAGAACCCCGCCGCGAAGGCTTGCCGGAAGTGCGCGCATACCGTGGCGTTGCTAGGCACCCAGCCCGGCAGCCGGCGCGGGACGCAGGCGCGACAGCAGCAAGCCCCACAGGAAATAGGCAAAAATTCCCGGGTAAGGCTGCCTCAGCGTAACCTTGAAATTGCTGTCGATCAGCACCAGAAAGGCCACCACCGCCGCAAGCCACCAGGTCTGGCTCGGGATGGATTTGCGGCGCCGCCAGACCAGGTGCGCGGTAAAGGCGATCAGCCCGAGCATCGGCAGCAGCGAAACAAGGCCGAAGCTGTACGTGAAATCGAGGTACCAGTTGTGGGCGCTGGTCTTGACCGCGCGCGGCAGCGGCTCCACGTGCCCGAACACCAGCGTGCGGGCGTTTTCGGTGATTCCATTGCGAAACAGGGCCCAGTCGCCAAAACGGTCCCGGACATTCACCGGCATCTTGCCCTCCATCAGCTTGTCGAACTTGCCCACGTACTGCCCGTTGTCGTCGGCAACACTGGTGTTGGTTTTGGCGAGGCTGTAATACAGGCCGACGGCCAGGACCGCCGCCACGATGCCCGCCCCGAACACCACAAAACTGGTCAGGCGGGCAGTTCTGAGCTCCCACATTTTCCGCGAGAAAAACAGCAGCACAAAAGCGCTGTAAAGGCCTATGGTCAGAAAAGACGCGCTGGCGACGGCATACACCCCCATGACAACGGTCAGGCAGCGCAGCAAGGTCTTGTGGCGCTCCCACAGGTGCACCACGACCACGCAGAAGGCGGCAATGAAGATGACGGGCACGAACTGAAAGTGCTGGTAAATGCTGAAGGCATAGAAATAGTGCGTCAGTGTCAGGGTGTTCTGCCACCAGCCGACGACCAGTTGCACAGGGACCAGCAGCAGCAACACCCACATAAAGGCCCGGGGAATCACATCCTCTTCATCGCGTACCAACTGGCCCAACACCAGGCCCATGGTGGGCAGCAGGAACTGCGCCCCAAGCAGGGCTTTGCGCTTTTCGATGTCCAGACCTTCACCCGCGAACACCATCGACAACAACATGGCCACGGCGAACACTGCGATAAAAACCGCCGCCGGCACGGCCTGGCGGCGGTTCTGCGCAAGCGCGAGCATGCCGAAAACACATGCGCCTATGGAAATCGGCAACGGCAAGGTGCTGAGCACGCCGCCGGAATCGATGACATAGCGGGGGCTGTTGTAAATGCCGCCGGACAACTGGAGAAATAGCGGAAAAAGGAGTGCCGATCCGATCAGCCAAAGCACTAAATTGCGGGTTCTGGGTTGCATGGCGTCTCTAGGGTGGGTCTCTGGCTCGGTCAATTCGCTTCGCCCACGTCGCATCGCATGTCGACGGCTGCGGCAAAGCCCAGGTTGACGATTGTCGCGAGTATTTGGTTCTGCCAAATTGTGCCGCATCCGGGCACCCCGAAATTCCGTCCTGGCACCGCGGAGCCGGGCGCTTTGCGGCGGCAGGCCGCTTTCCCCGGCAAACTGACGGGTTTTCCGCTTTTGTAGGTGAAATGCCGGATCGAAGCCAAATGCAGCTTAAACTTGGCGGCCGCCCTTCCGGGAACGCCACCCGCCCCGCAAAACCCGGTATGCGGGTGCCGCGAGGCACCCTATTCAGGAGGCCGACGGGCCATTCGACCCATTTCCAGCGAAGCAACGGCAAAAGCTAAACTGGCTGCCCAGGCGTCAAAAACCCCGACGGCCGGCATGGCAAAGCCGAGATAGAGCTATTAGCTATTAACAACGAACAACGCGAACCGGAGGGGCGGCAACGCCCCTTTCGAAATCCGAAACAAGTCTTTTGATATGTCGCTGACTCACCCGAACACACTACCCGACATCCGGATCGCGATCATCGGCCTCGGCTATGTAGGCCTTCCGCTGGCGGTGGAATTCGGAAAAAAAAGGACCGTCATCGGCTTTGACATCAACGAAGCCCGGATCGCGGAACTGAAATCGGGCCATGACCACACGCTGGAGACCGAACCCCAGGAGCTTCGGGCCGCCAGCCACCTCACGTTCACGGCGAACGCCACGGACCTTGCCGCGGCAAACTGCTTTATCGTCACGGTGCCCACGCCGATTGACGAACACAAGCGGCCGGACCTCACGCCGCTGGTGCGGGCCAGCGAGCTGATTGGAAAGGTGCTCAAAGCCGGCGATATCGTCATCTACGAATCCACCGTCTATCCGGGCGCCACCGAAGAAGACTGCGTGCCGGTGCTCGAGAAATTTTCCGGCCTGGTCTTTAACCGCGATTTTTTCGCCGGCTACTCGCCCGAGCGGATCAACCCAGGCGACAAGCAGCATCGCCTGACCAACATCAAAAAAGTCACGTCGGGGTCAACCCCGGAGACCGCCGATCTGGTCGACCGCCTGTACAACGAGATCATCACGGCCGGCACGCACCGGGCGGCCAGCATCAAGGTCGCCGAGGCCGCAAAAGTCATCGAGAACACGCAGCGCGACCTCAACATTGCCCTGATCAACGAACTGGCCATCATCTTCAACCGCATGGGCATAGACACCGAAGCGGTGCTGCAGGCGGCCGGCAGCAAATGGAATTTCCTGCCGTTTCGTCCCGGCCTGGTGGGGGGTCACTGCATAGGCGTGGATCCGTATTACCTGACCCACAAGGCCCAGTCCATCGGCTACCACCCCGAAATCATCCTTGCGGGCAGGCGGCTCAACGACGGCATGGGAGCCTATGTGGTGGCCCAGCTCGTCAAGGCGATGACCAAGCGGCGCATCCACGTGGACGGTGCGAAAGTGCTGGTCATGGGACTGACCTTCAAGGAAAACTGCCCCGACCTGCGCAACACCCGGGTCATCGACATGGTGGCCGAACTCAAGGACTACAACTGTGTGGTCGATATCTTCGACCCATGGGCCGACGCGGACGAAGCCCGGCGGGAATACGGCATATCGCTCGTGACGCAACCGAAAGCAGGCGCCTATGACGCCATCATCCTGGCCGTCGCGCATCACCAGTTCAAGGAAATGGGCGAAGCCGCGATACGCAAACTGGGAGCCCAAACCCATGTCCTGTATGACCTGAAATACCTGCTCCCCGCGCAGGCCTCGGACCTGCGGCTCTGAACATGTCAAGCAGCAAGTACCAACAACTGCAGGCTCATCTCGCCGCCCACCCCGCCACCTGGCTGGTGACGGGCGTCGCCGGCTTTATCGGCAGCAATCTGCTGGAGCACCTTCTCAAGCTGGACCAGCGTGTTGTCGGCCTGGACAACTTCGCCACCGGTTATCAGCACAACATGGACGCCGTACAAAACAGCGTGACGGCGGAGCAGTGGTCCCGATTCAAATTCATCAAAGGCGACATCTGCAGGCTTGAAGATTGCCAGGCAGCCTGCAGCGGGGTGGATTACGTGCTGCACCAGGCGGCCTTGGGCAGCGTCCCCCGCAGCATCGACAACCCGATCGCCACCAACGCGACCAACATCAGCGGCTTCCTGAACATGCTGGTCGCAGGCCGGGATGCCAAGGTCAAGCGCTTTGTCTATGCCGCCAGCAGTTCGACTTATGGCGACCACCCGGCACTGCCCAAGGTAGAGGCCAACATCGGAAAGCCGCTGTCGCCCTACGCCGTCACCAAGTACGTCAACGAACTTTACGCCGACGTGTTCGCCAAAACCTACGGCTTCAAGACCATAGGCCTGCGTTATTTCAACGTGTTCGGGCAACGGCAAAACCCCAACGGCGCTTACGCGGCCGTGATCCCGAAATGGACCGCGTCCCTGATGGCCGGCGAACCGGTGCTGATCAACGGCGACGGCGAAACCAGCCGCGATTTCTGCTTCATCGAGAACGCGGTGCAAGCCAACCTGCTGGCGGCCACGGCTGACAACCCCGACGCCAGCAATGAGGTCTACAACGTCGCGGTGGGCGACCAGACCACGCTCAACCAGCTGTACCGATACCTGGTGACCTATTTGTCGCCGGAATTCCCCGCGGTACGCAACGCCGCCCCGGTTTATCGGGACTTTCGTTCAGGCGATGTCAGGCACTCGTTGGCGGACATCAGCAAAGCCGCAAGGCTGCTGGGATATTCCCCGGCCTACCGCATCGAGGCCGGCCTGCAAAAAGCCACCGCGTGGTATGTGCGCAACCTGCAAGGCCAGGCCGCCGCCGCAGTTTCCCGGTAAACCCGCTACACGACAGCCACAACCCTGCACATGCACAAAGATCACACGACCGTTCTCATCACCAGCCGCAAAGGCTGGGGATTCCCGGATATCGGGGAGCTCTGGGGGTTTCGCGAACTCATCTGGATACTGGTCACGCGCGACATCAAGATCCGCTACAAGCAGACCGCCATAGGCGTGCTGTGGGCCATCCTGCAACCCCTGCTGACCATGGTGGTGTTCACCGTCATCTTCGGCAAGCTGGGCGGTTTGCCCTCCGACAACCTGCCCTACCCGGTGTTCGTCATGACGGCGCTGCTGCCCTGGCAGCTGTTTTCGAAAGCCCTGACGCAGGGAAGCACCAGCATGGTGACCATGGGCGGCATGATGGGGAAAATCTATTTCCCCCGGCTCATCGCTCCCCTGTCGTCCATTCTCTCCGGCCTGGTCGACTTCGCCATTTCCTTCGGGATCCTGATCGCGCTGATGCTCTGGTACGGCGTCTACCCCGGCTGGGAAGTCGTGCTGGCGCCGGTTTTCATCCTGCTGGCGCTGGCCTCGGCCATGGCGGTGGCGCTGTGGCTGAGCGCCATCAACGCGAAATACCGCGACGTGCAGCAGGCCATGCCCTTCCTGACGCAGATCTGGATGTTCGTGACCCCTGTGATCTACCCGACCTCCATGATCCCTGAAAACTGGAAGTGGCTTTTCATGCTCAACCCCATGGTGAGCGTGATAGACGGCTTCAGGTGGTCCTTGCTGGGCGTCAAGCCCCCCGACATGCCCAGCCTGATCGTGTCATCCCTTTCGATCGTGGTTCTGGCCATTGGCGGGCTGGTGTATTTCGCCCGCTTCGAAAAAGACTTTGTTGATCGGCTTTGAGATTCAGATGACTGCTTCGATACTGCGACTTGACGACGTTGGCAAACAATACAGGCTGGGCGGCATGGCGCCCTACCAGACCCTGCGCGACAGCGTCGCCGGCCTTTTCTCGCGCAAGCGCGCGGCGGATGCGCAGGAAGACGATAAGGGCTTCTGGGCACTGCGCCATATCTCCTTTGAACTCAAGGAGGGGGAGGTGCTTGGAATTGTCGGCCGCAACGGCGCCGGCAAAAGCACGCTGCTCAAGCTGCTGAGCCGCATCACCACACCCGACGAAGGTGAAATCAGGGTCCGCGGCCGTATCGGCTCCCTGCTGGAAGTGGGTACCGGTTTCCACCCCGAACTGACAGGCCGTGAAAACATCTACATGAACGGCGTGCTGCTGGGCATGACGCACCGCGAGGTCGGCCGCAAGTTCGACGAGATCGTCGCGTTTTCGGGCGTTGAGGAATTTCTGGACACCCCCGTCAAAAGGTATTCCAGCGGCATGCGCGTCAGGCTCGGCTTTGCGGTGGCTGCGCACCTGGACCCGGAAATCCTCGTCATCGACGAAGTCCTCGCCGTGGGCGACGCCGAATTCCAGCGCAAATGCCTGGGAAGGATGAACACGGTCGCCTCCGAGGGGCGCACCGTGCTGTTCGTCAGCCACCAGATGGAAGCCATCCAGTCGCTTTGCACGCGCGCCATCTGGCTGGAGTCGGGCCAGATGAAGCTGGACGGGCCCGCGTCGGAAGTGGTCTCCTCCTACCTGGCCTCCACCACGCAGGCCACCGTTTCGGGCATCGGCAGCAGAAAAGACCGAAGCGGCAAGGGCAATTTGCGCATCACGGATTTGACGATTGGCGATGATGCCGGCCGCCCTCCCTCCACGGGGCGCCCCGCCAGCATCGTTTTTTCCATCGCGTCCAAAGAACCGGTACAGGAAAAACTCGTGGCGCGCTTCTCGATCCGCGACAACATGGACCGCATTGTGGCCCTGCTGACCAACGAATCCCCCGGCCAGGAACTGGCCTTTGACGGCACCACCGGAGAAGCCCGCTGCACCATTCCCAAGCTGGCCTTGATGTCCGGTGAATACACGGCCGACGTCTCGCTCTGGGCCAATGGCTACCTCGAAGACAAGGTCAACCAGGCACTGGCCTTCACCGTCATGGCGGGTGACTATTTCGCCCACAAGACCTACCAGATCGGGTCATTTCACGTGGACCAGGACTGGAGTTCCAATTGCTGATACCCCGAAATTCCCGCCTCGGATTCTGGCTGCGGCGCATGCAATGGCTGTTCTGGCCGATGCGCGTGCCCCGCTGCGACGACAGCGTGCGCATTCACCCCACCGCCATCTTCACCGGCTTTCCTGAAAACGTGGAGTTCGGCCGCAACGTCATCATTGACGCCCACGCGATCATCCATTGCCACAAGACCGGAAAAATCCGCATCGGCGACAGTTCCTACATCGGGCCCGGCGCCATGGTCCACACCGGCAAAAAGGGCGGCTTCGTCACCATCGGGCAGAACTGCACGGTGCAGGCCTATTCGCTGGTGCACGGCCACGGCGGCTGCGAGATCGGCAACGATGTCCGCATCGCCGGGCATACCGTCATCATTCCCGCCAACCACCGGTTTGAGGACACGACGGTCGCCATCCGGGAGCAGGGCTTGACGAAGAGCGGGATCAAGATCGAGGATGACGTCTGGATGGGGGCCGGCTGCCGCATCCTGGACGGCGTCACAATCGGAAAAGGCTGCGTGCTGGGCGCGGGCACGGTGGTGCACAAGTCCCTGCCGCCCGGTTCGGTGGCGGTCGGTTCGCCGGCCCGTGTCGTCAGCAACCGCTTTGAATCGCAACCCGAGGCCGGCCAGGAATAGGGCGACTTGCCGCCGGCCCCAAAATCCCCTCTACCTATTCCCATTGACCCATTGACATATTGACCCAGTGAGTGCTGTCATGAACAACGAAATCAAAGACCATCTCTACGCCAATCTCGAAAAAGTGGCGATCGTCACCGACCCCTTCCCTTACTTTTATATGTGTGACGTGCTGCCGGCGCAGTACTACGAAAAACTCATTGCCGGGCTGCCGGTCAACGAAAGCTACGACCGCTTCCCCGCGCCCTATGAATCGCGCCTGGGCCTGGATCTTTCCCGGAAAACCCTGGATAAATTCCCCGAGGGCGGCCGCGCGATCTGGGAGGAATTCGAAGCCTGGATTCACTCCCAGGAATTCCTGGACAAAATCGCCGCCAAATTCCAACCCTTCCTGGACGTCAACGCCTCTTACCGGAAAGAGCAGCTGAAGAAAGCGGCGACCAGCCCCTCCACGGTTCGCATCGAACCCCGAAGCCTCTTGGTGCGCGACTATTCCAACTTCGCCATCTCGCCGCACACCGACTCGGGCAGCAAAACCATTGTGGGCGCTTTTTACCTGCCCAAGGATGAAGCCCAGAAGCCCTTCGGCACCAGCTTCTACCGGGCCCGCAACCCAGCCTTCACCGACTGGGACTCCGAGCGCTTTGAATACGCCGACTTCGAGGTCGCGTACACGGCCGAGTACGTTCCCAACTCCATGCTGTTCTTCATGAAGTGCGACCATTCCTTCCACGGCGTCGAGCAGCGCGAGTACTCCAACACCGGCCGCGACGTGCTGTTCTGGACGCCGGCAATCGCCGGCAAGCAGATCACCGACAAACCGTTGTCCCTGCCCACTGAGTTGTTCCTGAAAAAAGGCGGATTTCTCAACCAGGTCAAGAAACTCTTTGCCTGACACGGCCTTGCAGCACCCCGTGGACAAGGCCGTCACCGTCGTTTTTTTCGACCGCGAGGACGTGCTGCTGGCGCCGCCCTTGCCCGCGGGAGCCGCGGCAGTGGCGCTCTCCCCCTCGGCGCTCTTCGCCGCTCGTGAAGCGGGTATCGCGGTCCAAGGTACCATCCCGGCCTTTTCCCGCCAGGGGCACGAAAAATGTGTTGCCGCGGCCGGCGCCGCACTGCGCGATTTTGACGGCGCCGCCGCCTCAGCCGGACTGCCGCCGTCGGTGGCCTTGATGGCGAGGCAGTCACTCTGGGGCCATGCCAGCCTCGTCCACCGGTTGCATGAAACCCTGCCCCCAGGGCCCTGGCGGGTCCGCAACCGCTCCGGCGCCTGGGTCGAGGCCGACGACTGGGCCGCCCTTCATCACGCCATGCTGCCGAGAATCTGGAGCTACGGCCAGGCCCACTTTATCGCCGGCGCCCGCCCGCCGTGGCCCTGGCTCTACGCCTGGTTGAGCAGCACCTCGGTCCGCGTCGCCTCCGGCCTCGGCGGGAAATGGGTGGCCGCCCCCTCCCCCAAGCTCAAGAACGGCCTGCGCCAGGCGCTCAAGAACGAGGGCGCAACAATAGCGGTGTTCCAGCCCACCAAGGGCGCATGGAACGACTACGCCGACCTGTTCAGGGAGCATCAAAATCGCGGCCCGGCACGCACTTTCGCGATCCCGCCGCTGCATCCCGATGCGCCGCGCGTGCGGCAGGTGCTGGCAACACTCGAAGCTATCGGCCAAGCCCTGGGCGACGAAAAAGTCCGCTCGGCGTGGAAGCTCTACCAGCCGTATTTCGCCCAGGTGATCCCGGTCATGCTGGCCATCACGGCCCGAGGCGGCGAACTGATGCGCATGCTGGCTGCGCCCAGCGCCACCAGCTACGAGGCCAATTCATGGATCTCCGCCTCCCTGATGGAAGCAGCGGGGAACGCCGGCGCGGCCCGGGTCATCTTTAACCACAATTCCAACCCGCCTTCCGAATCACCGACGGCCGCGGCGGTGCTCGATGTCCTTTTCAGCCAGCGGACCTGCAACCGCCTTGTGGATGTGGCGGCGCTCTGGTCGCCCGTCACCGGCAAACGGGAATTCCACGGCATGGCGCGCAAATACGATGTGCGGCTGGCCTACCCCACCGCCCCAAAGCGCCGCCAGCCCGGCGAGCCCCTGCGCATCCTGCACGCGGGGAATTACCAGAACTGGTCGGACTTCTTTCCCTGGATCGCCGAAACCGCCGACGAGTACATGGACGGCTTGTCGGCATTGGCCGATGCGGTGGAGCAGCTGGACGGTGTCGAGCTGACGATACGCGTGAGGCCCAAGCGCGAAGTCGACTCGCAAGTCGTCCTCTCCCGGCTGGGCCATCGCCGCAATGTGGTGGTCTGCGGCGTCGAACAGGAATTTCTTGAGCAACTCGCGGACAGCGACCTGCTGGTCGCCCACTTCTCCACCACGGTTGAACAGGCTCTGCAGATGGGCAAACACGTGCTGCTGTGGGGAAGCGCGGATCGCTATACCCAGTTCCCGGCCCAGGAAGCCCCGCCCGCGGGCACATTGAACGACAGCGTTTACGCCGTGCGCGACGCGGCCGCGCTTCCCGCCATGCTGGCGGGCATTCGCGACGCCATGCGCGCCAGCGGCGACGGCGAGCGACCGGCCGCGGCGTATGCTTTCGATGCAGCGACACCCGGGGTGGCGCAGCTTGCATCCTTTCTGATCAACCCAATAGCCCCGACCGAGGCGGTACACCCATGACCTTGCTATGGCTCCTGCCCATCCTCGCCGCCGTCTGCGGCCTCCTGCTGGCCGCCGCCCTGTTGCGCCGCTGGCTACCCCGCCTGCGCGCCGAATTCAGGCAGCTGCGCGCCGCCGCCCGTGCGGTGGAAACCATGAGCCTGGAGCGCGAGCTCGGCTACCAGATGCAGATGGCAGGCCAGACACCCGCATTGCCATCGGCCTCCGGCGCGTCGCCGTTTGCCAACGGCGCCTGGACCGTGCTCGCCGGCGACGGCGGCGGCCGTGGCTGGCCGGTGGATGCCTTTTACAAGGTGCGCGGCCTGGCCATGCACCGCGGGGCTTTGCATGCAAGCCTGACCGGCCCCAAGGCCGACGGCCCCGGCGGCCAGGTGTGGCGCCTCTCCGATGAGGCCTGCGCCCAGGTGGGCGGCGACCTGGCCGGGTCCTGGCGGGCGGACGACTCCTTCGTCGACCATCTTTTCAGCGTGGATGACAACACGCTGCTGGCCGCCGAAAAAACCGGCGTCTGGCGCCTGTCCGACAGCCAGTGGACGCACATCAGCCACGGCCTGGCCCTGGGCGAAAAGTGCGGGCCCTATAGCTTTGCGTCATGGAAGGGGCAGGTCGTGATGGGCCAATGGGGGCATCCGCGCGTCGCCCAGTTGGGCGCGGACGATCAATGGACTTACCTGCCGGACCCCGAAGGCGGCTGGGGCGCGGGGGTGCGCACCATTTACTGCCTGATTGCCTTCAAGGGCATGCTCTATGCCGGCACCGGCACCGGCAGGCTCACCGGCCCCGCCAGCGCGGTCTGGCGCTATGACGGAACGTCCTGGGAAAAAGTGGGGGGCGCCGGGATCCGCGGCAGCTGGGCGCGCGAAGGCCTGCCTTTTGTGCTCAGCCTGGCCGTCTTCGGCGAATGCCTGGTGGCCACCGTGTCGCGGCCCGAAGACACGCCCAAGGGCGCCTCCAGCGTGTGGCTGTTCGACGGCGAGCGCTGGGGGCCGCTGGCGGTGGGCGCAACACCCGCCCTGATGGCCGAATCGCTCATCATGAACGACGCGATTGTTTACAAGGGCCGGCTGGTGGTGGCCACAGGGCACGGCACGCGCCGCCCCGCGCAGGTCTGGATGCTGGACGACAGCCATGGCTGGCGCCCGGTCGGGCCGCCCGAACTGGGCCAGCCGGGATCAGGTGACGGGGGCTGGTGGGTTTACCGGCTGTGCACCGACGGCGAGAGGCTGTATGCCTCCACCGCCGGGCATAGGGGGGCTGCGAAGGTTTTTTGCTTCACGCCGGCTTGATCGCGGCATCCACCCATGCAACGCCACCCGGACCAGGACCTGAACGTCCAGCGCATCCCATCACGGGCTAAATCCCTTAGCTTTTTCCATCCATAGAGCAAGCTTGATTTGCTCTATCCATCGGGCCAAGACCCATGCTCTTCAATAGCTACGGATTCATCCTAATCTTCTTTCCGTTGGTGTTTCTTGTTTTCCGGGCAAGCCTGAATCGCAACCTGCAGTTCGCCTTGGTCTGGCTGACCATTGCCTCGCTTGCGTTCTATGGATGGTGGGACAAGCGATATCTGGTGCTCGTTGTGGCGTCTTTTACCGCCAACTTTTTCACTGGTTTTTTTATAAGTCGCAGCAAATCAGACAGGCTTCGCCTGCTCCTGCTCGTAATGGGCATTACCGCCAATCTCACACTGCTGGGCTATTACAAATATTGGAATTTCTTTGTCCATGAGTTGGAAAGGACCGGTCTGCACTGGCCAACCGCATCCGTTGCCTTACCCCTTGGGATCTCATTTTTCACTTTCACGCAAATAGCTTTTCTCACAGACACCTATCGCAGGTTGGCCAACGAAAAAAGTTTTGTCCGCTACGCGCTGTTTGTAACTTACTTTCCCCACCTGATCGCAGGGCCGCTAATCCATCACAAGCAAGTCATGTCGCAGTTTGACTCTGGCCTGACCCTGCGCGTCAACAGCGCGACGTTCTCTAGCGGATTGACGCTGTTCGTGATCGGACTCGCCAAGAAAATTTTCCTTGCGGACAATTTCAGCCTTTATGCAACTCCGGTTTTTGACCTGGCGGCATCCGCATCTTCAATGTCGGCTGCCGACGCTTGGTGCGGAACGTTGGCATACACGCTCCAGCTCTATTTCGACTTCTCCGCGTACTCAGACATGGCGGTGGGCGCATCCAGATGTTTTGGCATCGAACTCCCGATCAATTTCAACTCCCCCTACAAGTCCCGTTCGATCATCGATTTCTGGAGGCGATGGCACATCACGCTGTCAGAGTTTCTTCGCGACTATCTATATATCCCTCTCGGCGGCAACCGGCACGGAGAGTTCCGGCGATACCTGAATCTGGGCATCACCATGCTACTGGGCGGCCTGTGGCACGGCGCAAATTGGACCTTCCTTGTGTGGGGAGCATTGCATGGTGCTTATTTGATAACAAATCACCTGCTGGCAGCCCGGTTCCGCCATGCGCTCCATCTCCTTGACGGTCAACTGATGGCGGCTCTACAGCGCCTATTTGTCTTTCTTCTTGTCGCCATTGCATGGGTTTTCTTCAGGGCGCAGGACTTGACTTCAGCCTGGACGGTCCTTTCCGCAATGTTTGGGCTTGGGAGTGGCTCAACGCTGGTCTCCAATTTCAGCAACACCGTCGGAATCGCAGCAGGGCTGGTGATCGCCTGGGGCCTTCCAAACAGCAACGAAATAGTCAGCAAACTCTCCGCTCCGGCAACATCGGGCACCGCGCGGGCCCTGAGCTCGGCGACGCCATGGCTTGTGGGCTTGTCACTGTGGATTTGTCTTCTGATGCTTGATAAAAAATCAGAATTCCTCTACTTTCAATTTTGACCCCATAGCGCATGTTCAACACACGGTTTCTCATTCGCGCGGCTGGAACAACGGCGTTCATGGTGCTGGCCACCGCGGCGGTCAATCTCTACGTCGACCCTGCCAAATTGTTCGATTGGGGCCACCAATACGAACGGGGCATGGCGAAAATACTGGGACAAGGCAAATATGTCGTGGGCATGTCCAACTACGACGAACGCATTCTTCAGAAAATGCGAACCGAAGAAGCACCCCTGACCGAGCCGGAATGGATAGTCATGGGCTCCTCCCGGTCGATGCAGATCAGTTCCGACATGCTGGGCAAGCCTGTGCTCAACCTCTCGGTCTCGGGCGCAAGCATCGAAGATCACGTTGCCATCAGCCAGATGGTCTCGGGCTGGCCCGGCAAGAAGTTCATCGTGGGAGCCGATCCATGGATACTCAATGCAAATTCCGACCAGGATCGATGGCTGAGTGTCTGCGACGACTACCGCAACGGCCTTGAACTGGTTGGGTTGCCCAAGCTTTCCAGCGGCCTGCGCTGCTCGCGCAACGTACGCTGGCGCCAGCTCATGAATTTTGAGTACAGCAAAACCTCTGCTTTGGGCTTGCTGAACCGGATACGCCAGGGACGTTTTGACTACAGCGAAAAGACGGAAACCTCGCCGGACCCCCTGCGCGACACGATTCGTTCCGATGGCTCGCGCATGTACAACCTCAAGTTTGCATCGAGAACACCGGAAGAGACTTCCGCGTACGTCAAAAAACGGAGCCAGCCCCCGCTCTACGCCTTGAACAAATTTGAAGAGATAGACGAAAGGTACTGGACGATGTTCTGGGGCCTGATGGCCCACCTGAAAGAGAAGGGAAAAGAAAATGTCGTCATTTACTTGCCGGCCTATCACCCGGAGATGTATCCACAGCTGATACGACACGTTCCGGCCATGCAGCACCTGGAGGAAAAGATCCGGGCAAAGGCCGATTCCCTGGGAATCGAGGTACGCGGCTCCTACGATCCCGCCGCGGCCAACTGCCGGCAAAGTGAGTTTTATGATGACATCCATCCCCGCGAGCCGTGCATCGAGCGGCAGCTGCTTTCGGCAAAAGCACTGACGCGGTCCAAGTGATGATGAAGATCGTACTGGGGCTTCTCGCAGGCCTATGTGTTGCCCTTTTCGCCATATCAGGCATCAATTCCACCATTGATACCGACGGGCGTTTCACGTCGGGAATCCCCAAGAAAGCCGCCGACAGAGCCGACGACTATGCGAAACAGCTGTTTGCCTCCAAGGGCGGGCTGGTGGCTGTCGGGGACGAGCGATTGATCAAACGCGCACTCGTGGTGGCGGGGCGCGGAGATTGCCATGTGATCGGCTCAAGCCGCGCCATGACCATCCAGGCCAAGGCCATCAGGCTGATTGCCCCGGAATGCCAACAACCCGTCAATCTGGGGGTATCGGGTGGGTCCTTCGAGGACATCCTCATCTATGCCCATCTTGCGATCACCCATCAGTCAAAGCATCTGTTCATCAATATTGACCACTGGACCTTCCAGCCCCGGGCGGACGATCGTTTTTACGAACTTGGAGATGAGTACTGCAACGCGGTGCGTTTTTTCTCCCTGCAACGGGCGGATTGCGCAGTTCAGCAGGAAAAAGGCAAGCGCATCGATCCCGCTTACGCTTTGAAGAACCTCAGGAGCCTCCCAAGCGCTCCAGTCAAAGAGTACCGGGTCATGCCGGCCGAATCGAGGAATAGCAATGAGGCCGCAACCCTGGCCGATGGAAGCCATGAGTACTCCCTGGAATACCGGCAAAAAATGCTGCGTACCTGGGATGCGAGGCACCTCTCCTACAAGCTGCTTCCAGGACCTCCAAGCGAGGCTGCCCTGGAAGATTTCCGGAAACTCCTGAAGAAAGCTTCTTCGAGCGGCGTTTCCGTGGCGTTCGTACTGGCGCCGTACCACCCGAGGGTTTTTGAGTGCGAAGTTCCCGCCATGTGTCTTGCCTTGCAGACGACACAAGCCGCAAGCACGGCGCTGGCAGAACAGGCCGGGGCCAAACTGTATGGGTCCTACAAGGTCCCTGGCGTAGGGGCTGAGGACTTCATGAGCGACATGTTCCTCTTTCCTGCTGCATTTGAACGGGTATTCACCTTTCCTAAGGGCAAAAGTTCCAGGTGAACGCCGAGGAGAGTGAGTGGCCCTCTCCGAGCTCAAACGGCAGCGCCAGCACGGGAAGGTTCGCCGAGGCAAATGAGGGATACTGGACGGCCTTTTGGACTCCGGCTGTCCATTGAGCCCCACGCCGCGCGCTTTAAAATACACATTCCCCCCAACCACCCGTTCCAGCGTTACCTGAAAGCCGCCTGCGATGTTGAAATTCAATGTAGATAACGACAAGTTCTGGCGAGATGGCTACCTGATCCTCAAGAACATGTTCTCCGCCCAGGAATTCGCCGCCATGCGGGAGGACGTGTTCGCCTCCCTCAAGGGCCGCGAAGAAGGCGGCGAGCCCGTGGTGGACGCGCTCGCTGATCGCCATCTGCAGCACTGGGTGTACGACGAGCGCTTTATCCAGGTGGCCAAAAAACTTTTGGGCGGCGACAACCTGGCGTACTACGGAGACGGCGGCTACGCCGTCGTAGGCCATGGCTATACCCCCGGCAAGGACGTCGGCGGATGGCACAGGGACAACACGGACCGCTCCGATCTCGACGCGCCGGACTGGAAAGGCCGCTATTCCCTGGTGCGGTTCGGCCTGTACCTGCAGGACCATTCGTCCAGCTCGGGCGGCCTGATCGTCAGGCGTGACTCCCATAACCGCGTGCTTCGCGGCTGGAAGGCCCATTTGCATGACCGCTACCTCAATACCGGCATAGGCGACGCGGGGGTGTGGAGCATGCGCATCCAGCACGCCGGGCTGGGCCGCTGCATACGGGGCTTCCCGGGCCTGCCACTGGGGCCCTACCTTCAGAACAAATTGCCCGAGTTCATGCAGGCGCCGTTCCCGCCCGTGGAGAGAACCGGATTCTGGATCTCCTATGCGCTGGACGACCAGCACCTCGAACGCCACTGCGAATACCTCCTGAACCGTTCCGAGCGGCTGGCCATGTGGTCCGAGGCCCGCTATTCGCCGGAGGTCCTTGCAAATTGCAATGCCGCGGGCCTGAAGGTCATCGACATGCCGGCCAGGATGAGGGCGGCCATGGCAGCGGGCCAGATGGTCGGCCAGCACAAACACCACTACCAATTGCCCTACGCGAAAGCCTGACCGGTCTCCCCATGAACGACAACGATATTTCAGCCTCCCGCGCAAAGTACGCCCAACTCCATCAGGGCGCTGATGCCGTCGCGAGGTATGAGCGCAAACTCGGCAACCGCATCGACGTGCTGCGCGATGAAATCGAGGTGCAGACGCTCGCTCCCTTGCTCAAGGGCACCTTGTTTGACTGCACCGTCGGGATTGGCCGGCTGATCGGCAGGATGCCTGGGGTCACCCGCTACGACGGCATGGACCTGTCCAGCGAATTTGTGGAGCACGTGCGGCAGAAGTATCCCGCCTCGCATTTGCAGACCGGCGACCTGACGGCCGGCATCCCGGTGGAAACCGCCTCCTATGACAACGTGATGTGCCTGCGCAGCCTCTCGGGCATTGGCGGGCTACCGAAAATACTCCCGGACATGCTGCGCGTCGTGCGCCCCGGCGGGTTGATGGTGTTCGACTACGGCCGCAAACCGACCCTGACGGTGGTCAAGGGACAAAAAATGATTCTGGACGGCGATGATCTCGCTGCGGTGCTCAAGCAGCTGGATGCTTCGGTCGTCACCCGGGTTCGCCTGGATGCCGCGCTGACGCGGGCAAAGATTTACCTCCGGGTGTTCCGCTTTCTCACGGGCCCGCGCGGGGGCATGGTGTCGGACCAGATGCTGCTGAAAATCGAGCGCCTGACCGCGCCGCTGTTCTGGCAGCGGGAAATCATCGTGCTGCGCAAGCACGGCGGCCACTGACATTCATGGCGCAGCAGCCTCCATCGCAAGCCCTTTTCGCGGTACTGGAGTACGGAGAGTTTCCCGAATTACTGCGGATCGCGGAGGCTGGACGAAATGCCCTGGCCGCCCCGCCGCTGTTTTTCTTTGCCAAGCGCGGTTACCGCCGGCTGGCGGCGGACAGCGCGGAAGTGGTCGCGCGTGGCTTCCAGTGGCTGGACGCGGACGGCCGCCTGCATGAGGCCGCCGCTCCCGCCGAGGCACCCGTCGCTCCCGTCGGCGCGGTCACGGAGGCAATAGCCAGCGCACCTGCGCAATTGCCCGAAGGCAGGCCAAACCGTTCCGCGGGGCGCTCGCTGCTTTCGGTGGGATTGATCCCGCTGTTCGCGGCCGCCAGCTTCTTCGCGGACATGGTGGGCGTGGCCAGGACCCTGGCCCGGGACCTCGCGAATTTTTCGCGCGACCGCCGCCGTTTTCGCCGGCGCTACCAGGCGCTCTCGCGCATTCTTGAATCGCGCAAACCTTCGCTGCTGGTGGTGGGCCAGGATGGCGTGGGCAGCGACCTGTCCTTTTTGCTGATCGCGGCCGGCAGGCTGGACATCCCCCGCCTGATCGCGCCCTTCGCCATGTTTTCCCTGCAGGAAACCGCGGACTATGCCGGGGCGCGGCCCGACCACGATGCGGCGACGGGCGCGCTGAACCGCTTGGTGGCCAGGATGTACCCTCACTGGCTGCTGCGGCAGGACGGCCGCAAGGTGCTGCGGCTTCCGGGCTACCGGGCGCTCGCGCTGGAAACCAGCGGGCTGATTCACGGCAAACCCTGGACACCTTTGTCGGAGCCTTCGGAAGCAGTGACCGCGGATTCGAAGGTCGCGGCCGACACCCTTGAAAGCCTGGGCCTGGAGCGGTCGCGGCTGCACGTCATCGGCTCGCCGGTCCAGGACCTGCTGGCGCGCAAGCTCGATACCCGCCACGAAGTGCGCGAACGGCTCAGCCAGGCCTACGGGTTCGATGTCGGCAAACCGCTGCTGCTGTGCGGCTGGCCCGTCAACATGTTTGCCTGGCTGGGCGGCCGGCCGATTTCCTATGCCAGTTACGAGGAGCTTGCGGCAGCCTGGGCCCAGGCGCTAAAGCAGGCTGCTGTGCGGCACGGCGTCAACGTCATCGTCAGCGTGCACCCCAAAACGCTGGATGAAGAATACGCGGTGGCCCGCACCCAGGGACTGGCCTGCCAGCGCGGCGGCGTTGAAGACCTGGTCGCCGCCTGCGACGCGTTCACGACGCTCAACGGTTCGTCCATCACCTCCTGGGCCATTGCCTGCGGCAAGCCGACGTTGCTGTTCGACTGCTTTTTGACGCGCTACCGTGATTTCCTGGAAGTGCCGGGCTGTATCAACGTGGAGTCGGCGCAGGACTTTTCAGCGGAGCTCCACAAGCTCTGCGGGGACGCCGCGTGGCGCGAAACCTTGGCACAGAGAATGAAGACTGTCTCCGCCGATTGGGGCCAGCTTGACGGCCAGGCCGGCGCCCGTGTTGAGAAGCTGCTGGCACAGATTGTTTCGCGAGGCTCCCTTTGAAGCGTGTTTTTTACATCGAGTGCGCCGGCGCCGTCTGGCGCTCCATCGCGGACCATTGCCGCCAGCAAGCGGCGTGGCAGCCCGTGCTCTGGACGGCCCCCGCGGACGACCAACCGGCGGTTCTGCGCCTGAACCCGGATGCGGTGTTTATTGCCGGCCCGGATGCGGCGCTTGGCATGCCGGGCCAAACCGCCCCCTGGCCCCTGCCCGCCCTGGACGCCGGCTTGCTGGCTGCGCTCTCAAGCGCGGAAATCACGGCGCTGCACATGATGGACAGGATGGACATCGCCAGCGGCAAGGGCTTCACGCACGACCAGCGCCGCAGGCACTATTACGGCCTGCTTCGCTACTGGCTGGGCGCGCTGGAGGCCCTGAAGCCGGATTTGATCGTTTTTTCGATTTCACCCCACATCGTTTTTGACTACGTGCTGTTCGCGCTGGCCCGCCACCTGGGCATCGCCACCGTCATGTTCGAACGCCTGGGCATGCCGGGATGGGTGTTCCCGATCGAAAGCTTCACGCAGGGCTCCGACGCCTTGCGTTCCGCGCTCAAGGAGCGTCCCGGCGCGCAGGCCTCGGAGCTGCCGGGGGACTTCCAAAAATGGTTTGTGAACTCCACCCAAGGCCAGGCCGACGTGCCGGCCAACTACAAGAAGAAGCTCGCCCGGTACGGCCTCCAGGGGCGCGCGGCAACGCCGCCGCTGGGGCGGGCCATGGTCTACGAATTGCGGCGCGCGGTGAATCTGTGGCGCAAGTATGGTTTCGGCCCCATGCGCAATTCCTACCTCCGGTCCGCGTCCTACCCGCACGACCGCGCCGGCTGGACGGAAACCCTGCTGGCGCGCCTGCGGGGCCTGATCCTCAAGCGCGGCCTCATGCGGCGCTACGACGCGCTGTGCCGGGCGCTTGAGCCCGAACAGAACTATGTTTTCCTGGCGCTGCACTACCAGCCGGAACGCGCCACGGTGCCCCTGGGGGGCGTGTTCGGCGACCAGACCCTGATCGTGGACATGCTGGCCAAAAACCTGCCCAAGGACTGGAAGCTCTACGTCAAGGAGCACCCCTGGCAGCTGCAGCCCTTCGGATGGGGCGAGATGCAGCGCACTCAGGAGTTTTACGACGCCATTGCCGCATACCCGAATGTGGTGCTGGTGCCCCGCGACGTGGAGACCTCGGAGCTGGTTTCGGGCGCGAAAGCCGTCGCCACCGTCACCGGCAGCGTCGGCTGGGACGCCATGTGCAAAGGCATCCCGGTGTTGCTGTTTGGCGCGGCGTGGTACAGGGACGGCGAGGGCGTGCTGCCCATAGCCTCCAGCACATCGCTGGCGGATGCCCTCCAACGCATTGCAGGCGGCTGGAAGCCGCAGCTGGATGCCGTCGCGGCGCTTTGCCTGGCTTTCTCGAGAATCTGCCTGCAGGGCGTGCTGGAGCCGGAACTGGAACAGGCGGAGCATCTCGCGCATGACGATGCGGCGCAAGCGATGAGCGACGGCCTGATCGCCTTCGTGAAAGCGCGCCACCCATGAGAGCCGCGGGCACGCGTGTGTACCTGCTTTGCAGTCGCCGGCCCATCGTCGCGGAGTTCTGCCTGCTTGCGGAGAAACTGTCGGCCCAGGGGTACAAGCCCGTCCTGGTCGTGCCCAACGGCCTGTGGCACCTGCTTCCCAAGCCTTTGCCGCCCGGCGCCGAATTGACCGGCACGAATTCCCAGGCCTGGCGCCAGGCCGGCATGCTCTGCCTGGCGGCTTACGTCGCTTACGCCCTGGTGCGAAGGCTGGGGCGCTTGGCGAGGCAAGCGGGCCTGCAACTAGCCGCGGACTTCCTGGACACCTCGGAGGCCATTGCCAGGGGCCGGAGCTTCGCCCGGCGCATCCTGAAGCTGGGCCCCGATGGCGCCGCGGTACTGACCGCCGACGACCGCGACATCCGGGTCGACCAGGGCGTGCTCTCCGAGGCGCGCCGGCTGGGCATGCTGACACTGTCGGTGGCATTCGGCAAATCCGACGTGGCCACCGACGCCTTCCGGCGCTCAGCCCCCGCCTACCAGCTTGCGAGCGGGCCGTTGAAACGTCTCAAAGCGTCCATCGCGCGCAGTTACCCCCAGGGCGTCCGGTCGGATGCGGACGGGCGACAGGTGCTGTTTTTCAGGCCCGGCGAATACCTGGCGCTGCGCCGATGCGGCCTTCTCTTCCCGGCACCCTGGTCATACGGCGGCGGGACGGCCGACAAAGTCAGCGCGACCGATGAAGCCGCTGCCGCGACCATGCAACAGCTGGGCGTGCCCGGCGGCAAGATCGTCGTCGCCGGGCAGTGCAGCCACGACACCTTGTGGCGCATCAACCAGGATCGCCAGCGCATACGCGGGCAGCTGGACGAGAAGTACGGCTTCTCGCCTTCTCAAGCACTGGTGCTGGTGGCCCTGCCTCCGCTCAGTGAGCACGGCTTGACCGATGACAAGCTCCAGCAAAGCGAAACCGGCTTTCTTTTTGAGACCATGGCCCGCCTGAATGGGAAAAACGTCCTGGTGTCCCTTCATCCCCGGCAGGAGCCGGTCGCGTACCAGGCCCTGGCCGGCCGCTTCGGCCTGGCGATTGCCACCGAACCCCTGCGCGAAATCCTGCCGGCGGCGCAATTGTTTGTGGCGTATTCCAGCACGATCTCGTGGGCACAATTGCTCGGCATCCCTTCCGTCGCGCTTGAGTACTATGGCTTTGGGTACACCCTGTTTGCGAACGAGCCGGGTGTTGAGCCGGCCTTGACGCGCGAGTCCCTGTATTCCCTGTGCGAGACCTGTTTGAGGAACGACAAGGCCCGCAAGTCCATGGCAGAGGCTATGGCGCGAATGCCGGCACGCAGCCTTTTTGACGGCGAGGCATGCATGCGGCTGATCCACCAGATTGAGGAAGCGCGAAAGTGACATCGGCGCATTCCAACACCCGCCCGGGCCGTCGGCAAGCAGGCTGACATGGCACAGTGCGTCGTCCTCGTCTCCCGCCAGGCCATGCTCGAAGACGCCCGCGCCGTCATGGCCGCGGTCGCCCGAAATGCGTGGCACCAACCGACGCTGGTTCTGGGGGGTGAACTCGCGGCCAATACGCCGTCTGCAGGTCTCGGTTCCGAAGTGCTCTCTACCGCGCAGCCCGATCGCTCCTACCGGCAGCGCAAGCTTAAGAACCCGCTGCAGCGCATAGGCCTGCTGCGCGGCATCTTCACGCTTCTGGAGATTTCCCGGTGCCGCCGTGAAGTCGATCGCCAGCTGGCGGAACTGCGTCCCGATGTCCTCGTGGTTTTTGAGGACAGGGTGCTCCATCCCGAGATGGTGTGGCTTTACGCGGCGGCCCG
>NZ_AKIV01000002.1 GCF_000282655.1 Polaromonas sp. CF318 | reverse complement strand
CAGACTTCAGCGCAATTCAACACACAGAGATCAATTCTCTCGAATATGTTCTTTCCGCCGTGTGTTGTTCTGCGCGCCAGCTTATCTGGAAATTTCACATTATGAATTTTTCCCGACGGACTTTTATTTAACCCGACGGACTTTATTCCTCGCAATCATGCGCTTGCGCGCACCGTGACCGTCATTCGACAGTCACGCTCTTTGCAAGGTTGCGAGGCTTGTCAACATCCGTCCCCCGCGCCACAGCCGTGTGATACGCCAGCAACTGCAGCGGCACCACGTGCAGCAGCGGGCTGAGTGCGCCGTAGTGTTCGGGCATGCGGATCACGTGCAGGCCTTCGCCGCTTTCGATGTGGCTGTCGGCGTCGGCGAGGACATAAAGGACGCCGCCGCGGGCGCGGACTTCCTGCATATTGCTTTTGAGCTTTTCGAGCAATGCGTCGTTAGGCGCGACGGTGACGACGGGCATTTCGCTGGTGACCAGGGCCAGGGGGCCGTGCTTGAGTTCACCGGCGGGGTAGGCCTCGGCGTGGATGTAGCTGATTTCCTTGAGCTTGAGTGCGCCTTCGAGGGCGATGGGGTAGTGCAGGCCGCGGCCGAGGAAAAGCGCGTTTTCCATTTTCGCGAAGTCTTCGGCCCAGCTGATGACTTGGGGCTCCAGGGCCAGCACGGCCTGCAGGGCGGCGGGCAGGTGGCGCATGGCTTTGAGGTGGGCGGCTTCTTCTTCGTCGCTGAGCTTGCCTTTGCTTTGGGCCAGGGCCAGCGTGAGCAAAAAGAGGCCTGCGAGCTGGGTGGTAAAGGCTTTGGTCGATGCGACGCCGATCTCGACGCCGGCGCGCGTGATGTAGGCGAGCTTGCATTCGCGCACCATGGCTGAGGTGGAGACGTTGCAGATGGTCAAAGTCTGCGTCATGCCCAGGCTTTGGGCGTGGCGCAGCGCGGCCAGGGTGTCGGCGGTTTCGCCGCTCTGGGTGATGGTGACGACCAGGGTCTTGGGGTTGGGCACCGAGCTGCGGTAGCGGTATTCGCTGGCGACCTCGACCTGGGTGGGGATGCCGGCAATGGCTTCGAGCCAGTACTTGGCGGCGCAGCCGCTGTAATAACTGGTGCCGCAGGCCAGGATGAGGACGGAGTCGATCTCCTTGAACACGCGGAAAGCCTGGTCGCCGAAGAGTTCGGGGACTATGCCTTCGACGCCTTCGAGCGTGTCGGCGATGGCGCGCGGCTGCTCAAAGATTTCTTTCTGCATGTAGTGGCGGTAGGGGCCGAGCTCGGCGGCGCCGCTGTGGGCATGCACGGTCTTGACCTCGCGCTGCGCGGGCTTGCCGTCCTTGCCGACGACCCAGTATTTGCCGAGCTGGATGTCGACCATGTCGCCCTCTTCGAGGTAGACGATCTGGTCGGTGACGCCGGCCAGGGCCATGGCGTCGCTGGCGAGGAAGTTCTCGCTCTTGTCCTTGCCCACGCCCAGGATCAGCGGCGAGCCGGCGCGCGCGCCGACGACGCGGTGCGGTTCGTCCTTGCAGAAGGCGGCGATGGCGTAGGCGCCGTGCAGCTGCGCGACGGTGGCCTTGAGGGCTTCGAACAGGTCGCCGTCATAGAGGCTGTCCATCAGGTGGACGATGACTTCGGTGTCGGTCTGGCTTTCGAAAACATAACCCTTGGCTTTGAGGCCGACGCGCAGCTCTTCGTAGTTTTCGATGATGCCGTTGTGCACCAGCGCGACCTTGCCGGGTTTGGTTTGTGATGCGGCGCCGCTGCCGTGGCTGAAGTGGGGGTGGGCGTTGTGCACGGCGGGCGCGCCGTGGGTGGCCCAGCGGGTGTGGGCGATGCCGGTGGCGCCTTCGAGCTTGTCGGCGCTCACTTGCTCCTGCAGTTCGGCCACGCGCGAGGTGCTGCGCGCGCGCTTGAGGCCATCGGCATACACGGCAACGCCGCAGGAGTCATAACCGCGGTATTCGAGGCGCTGCAAACCCTGCACGAGGATGGGAACGATATTTCGGGTCGAAACGGAAGCAACGATGCCGCACATGGAGGTCTCCTGAAAAACAATGAGCTGATCAATGCGTGGATGCTACGTGCTTGAGATTTTGTTATGTGATTGATTTTTATTAATTTATGGAATTTAATTTCACAATTCTTTATGAACTGAATTTAATTTCATTTAAAGTCTATTCATGGAACAAATAGCACTCGATGAAACAGACCTCAAGCTGCTGGACAGCCTGCAAACCGATGCCTCGCTGAGCAACCAGGCCCTGGCCGAGCGGGTGCACATCTCGCCGCCCACCTGTTTGCGCCGCGTCAAGCGCCTGCGCGATGCCGGGCTGGTGGAGCGCGAGCTGGCGCTGCTCAACGTCGACCAGCTGGCCGCGATCACCGGCCACGGGCTGACCGCGCTGGTGGAGATCACGCTGGAGCGCCAGGGTGCCGAGCAGCAGGAAGCTTTTGAGGCGCGTGTGGTGCTCGATGAAGCGGTGCAGCAGTGCTACCGCGTGTCGCCGGGGCCGGACTTCATGCTGGTGGTGCACGTGGCCGACATGCCGCGCTACCTGGCGCTGGCGCAGCGGCTGTTCACCAGCGATGCGAACGTGCGCAACGTGAAGGCATTTTTCAGCACGCGGCGCGCGAAGTTTGCGCCGCGGGTGCTGCTGGCGCCCTAGGAGCCTGGACCTCGCCGTCAGTCCGTCTTTTTGGTTTGCTTGAGCAAACCCCACGCCATGCCGGCCAGGGCCAGCACGCCGAGCAGCAGGATGCCCCACAGCACCAGGCTGCGCGTAGGGATGCCGTCACCCGGCGTCGAGCCGGCCACCAGCGGGCCGCCAAGGCCGCCGCCAGTGATGTCGGCTTTGGCCACATCGGCTTGCGCCAGGGGCAGCGTGTTTTCCTGCGAGGGCTGGTAGTTCGGGATCAAGCTGGCCATGGGCAGGAAAGCGCCGGCGGCACCCGACTGGCCGGCCAACCCGGCCGCCAGCGTGAACGGGCCCTGGCCGCTGGCCAGGAACACGATTTGCGCGGGCTCGAACTGCAGCGCGATCTCCGGCGCGGCGGCAAAGCCCGGCGTCTTGGCGTCGGCCTCTATCTTCACTTCGCGCACCGAGGCGCCACCGATCTCCACCGGGCCGCTGGCCTGCTCCTTGCCGGCCGTGCCCAGGCGATACACCACCGTGGTGGCCAGCAGGGCCCAGGGCTGCTCGCGGTTGTTGCGGCCCAGCACGCGAATCGGCACCAGCACGTTGCTGCCCTGCGGCGCGATTTTGAGCGCCGCCACCGGCGTGGCAAAGGGCAGCGCAAACACCAGCTCGTGCGCATTGGCGAGCGCGGGCGCGGCCATGCTTGCGCTGACGCGCTGGCGCACGGCGGTGCTTTGCGAAGTGAGCAGCGTGGCGCCGCGCACGGTGACGGCGGCGGCGCCCCAGCTGATGCGCAGGTAATGGTCCTTGAGGTCGGCCATGGACAGGTCCAGGCGGCTATCGCCCAGGCTGGCCGCGGAGGCCGAGGCATCGGCGCGGTAGAGCACGGTGCCGGCCAGCGGACGCCAGCTTTTGAGGTCCTTGCTGGCCTGCACATTAAAAGTCACCGGCTGGCCCACCGGCAGGTCGGCGTCCAGCGTCATGGCGGCCACGGGCTCCTTGAGCTTGCGCGCATCGAGCAATACACCCAGCACTTTTTGCGGCCCGGCCGCGGCGGTGGTGGTGGCGCCACCGGTATTGAGCTGGACCACGCGCTTGCCCTGGCGCTCCTCGATGCGCAGCGACAGGCCTTCAAGCCCGGCCGCGGCGGCGGACTCCGCGCCCAGGATGGGATAGGCGGGCAGCTTGACGCTGTTCTCCTGCGTGGCGGTTTGCGTGGGCACGCTGGCCAGCGCCATGGGCACGGGCTGGCCGGCGGCGTTGAAGAGGCGCAGGTCGGCATAACCCGCGCTTTGCAGCCGCACCAGCGCCTCGGCCGGCAGCAGCAGGCGCTGCAGCGGGGCGTCGGCTGCCGGGGTGACGGGAATGCGGACGGCATAAGACTTTGCGTTGCCGGCATCAGGCGGGTCGGCCGCCAGCAGGGGCATGGCCAGCCCTGCCGAGAAGGCGAGCGCCAGCAGGCGGGCGTATTGATATGTCTTCATGGCAGGGCCTCTTCTTTCATATCTTGGGCATCGGGCAGCGCGGCGGCCTGCGCCTTGGGCGGCAAGGGCGCGAAGTAGCCGACCACCAGCATCAGCACACCCACCACGATGAAGGCGATGATGCGTTCGGCGCCGCCAGCGTTGGACAAATCAATGAGCAGCAGCTTGACGACCACCAGGCCCAGCAGGCCCGCGCCCACCAACCAGAGCGGCCGCTGCACGCGGCGGTGCGCCAGCACCATGAGGGTCAGCGCCAGCAGCGTCCACAAGATCGCGTAGCCCGTCTGCACCACAAAGCTTTCGAACAGCGCATCGGCATCCCAGCGCACGCCGAAGAAGTGGTGGGCGACGCGCAGCCACACGGTGTTGACCGCGATGAACACCAGCAGGGCCAGCGCCACCAGCGCATTGCGGCCCGTGGCCCAGCCCGCGCCGGCCGGCGGCGGCGATGCCGTCACCAGCACGCGGCGCCAGAACACCAGCGCGCCCAGCGCGAGCGCCAGGGTCAGGTCGGTCGGGTTGAGCAGCGGGATGTAAGGCAGGGGCGCAGTGTGGCCTGAAGAGTGGATGGCCGCGGCCAGCGTGCCCCAGAAGACCAGCACGGCCAGCGGCAGGGCCGCCAGCCAGTAGTAGGCCTGCGCATGCGGGTTCAGCGGCCATGTGAAGCCCTGGCGCTGCGCCTGCCGGTTGGCCTTGCCGGCCCAGGTGGCCAGCAGCATGAGCACGGCAATGGCGCTGACCAGCAGCACCACGCCGGCCCAGGAGGTGCGCCAGAGCTCGGCCTTGCCTATGCCCGACCACAGGCAGTCGGCCAGCAGCACCGTGACCAGCCAGGCGCCCGCCGCATGCAGAAAACCAAAGGGCGACGCGCGGCCCTCGCCGCCCGGTGTGAAGGGGGCCTGCGCCAGGCGGTCGGTCTGCCGCAGCATCCAGTAGTGCAGCACCAGCACCACCGGCCAGACGGCCCAGGCCGGCGTGGCCAGCACACGGTAGCCTGCGCCGGTCTGCGCCAGGTAGCCCAGCGCCAGTACGGCAACACTGATGCGCGCGGGCCAGGTCGCGACCGGCCATTGTTTCTTCAGGCCCAGCAGCATGGACAGGGCCGCGCTGGCGACGACGGCCAGCATCATGAGCAAGCCGGTGGTGCGCTCGCCGAAAACATGCAGGGGCATGGCGTCGGCCTCCAGCGCCGGCACGCGGCGGGCAATCTCGAGCAGCCAGCCCAGGCACCAGAAGAAAAAGCCGTAGAGGTAGACGGGCACGCAGAGTTGCGCCTCCACGCCCGCATAGCCCTTGGCCCAGGACGATTCGCTGTGCGGCAAGGGCTTGCGCAGCCACCAGGCCAGCTGCAGCGCGGGCAAGGCGATCAGCATGGCGCCTATAAAGGCCGGGTTGCCGAAAGGAATGGCATACACATGGTGGCCCAGGCCGCCGGCCGCACCGTCGAGCCCGCCGAGGAAAGCCATGGCCGCGACGCCCTGCAGCAGCAGGCCGAAGGCACGCGCCATCCAGCGCGCCTGGCGCATGCCGACCCAGAAGGCGCCCGCGCCCTCGAGTGCCCAGACGGCCGAGGTCCATTTCGCATCGAGCGCCAGCGGCACGGCCAGCGTGGCAAAGCCCACGCCCACGGCGATGAAGCATTCAATCAGCAGGCGGTAGCCGGCCAGCGCGCGCCGCGCCAGCAGCATGGCCGCCAGCAGGTAAAGCGCGGCAAAGCCCAGCGCGGAGAAGGCCGTGCCCAGCTCCATGCCGCGCACCAGCCCGGCCTGCAGGCCGAAGCCCGCCAGCGGCGTGCCGAACACCAGCATGGTGTCGACCGCGTTACCCAGCCGGGTCGGCGTGTTGCGCGCATACAGGATGGCGGTGAACAGGTAGATCAGCACAAAGCCTATGAGAAAGGGCTGCGCGCTGGCGTAGTGCGCGGGTGCGTACTTGAGCACACCCCAGGCCGTGGCCACGCCGAAGGTGGCGACAAAACCAACCACGTTGAGGATGCGCCAGGAGCGCTTGTAGGCGATGAACAGGATCGCCAGGTTGAGCACCGTGTAGTAGCTGAAGAGGCCCACGTGGCTGCCCTGCCCGGTCGACAGCAGCAGCGGCGCGGCAAAGCCGCCGGCGAACGCGGCCACCGCGAGCGCGCGCGAATCCTGCAGCAGCGCCAGCGCGCAACTCAGGCCGCAGACGATGATCATCAGCGCGAAGGCCGGCAGCGGCTCGAGCAGGCCGTAGAGGCGAAAGGCCGCGAAGACGGTGAGGTACATCACCGCCACGCCGGCGCCCTGCAACGCGAGGGCGAAGCCGGGCTTGTCGTGGCGCTTGCGAAAGCCCACGGCCAGCAGCGCGATGGCCGCCGCGCCTATGGCCGCCAGACGCAGCTCCACCGGGAACAGCCCGGCCGACGCGGCATAACGCGCCAGGAATGACAGGCCTATGAACAGGATGACCAGGCCGACCCGCACGATGGTGTTGCCGCCCAGGAACCAGTTTTTGGCGGCGAGCAGGGCCAGCTCCACGGCGTTGGGTTCGGCCGGCTTGTAAGCGGGCCGCGCAGCGGCGGTGGGAGCGGCGGGAGCGGCGGTGGGCTGCGCGCGCGGCAGGCCGTTGGGGGCCAGGTCCGGCGCCTGTGCCGCTTCGTTGTCGGCGGCGCTGGCCGGTGGTGGTGGAACGGGAACGGGCGGTGGCGCTGAGACCGCCGACGCATGGGCTTCTTTAATATTCGGGGGCGCTGCCGGCTGTGGCGCTTTTTTCCAGGCGGCCTGCACTTCGGCCCGCACGGCCCAGCGCAGCGACAGGCCGGCAAAAAAGCCGAGGAAGGCGCCCACGAAAACGCCGGCATCGCCATAACCCGGCCAGAACCACCCCAGGATGGCGCCCCACACAATGCTCCAGATGATCATGGCCAGCCCCTCCCCTTTTTATGGATGGAGCTGATAGTACTTGATGGGTTGGCGGCGGCCGGGAGAGATGAGGGTCGCGCCTTAAACGCCCACAGGCAGGTCGCGAACGACCCGGACTTTGCCGGCAGGGGCTGGCTTGGGCCCGGCCTGTACACGTGCCCGTTCGCGCGCGGTCTCCCAGAAAGCCCGCGCCAGCGGCGAGAGCTTGGCCACGTCCAGGCAGGCCAGGCCCACGGTGCGCGGCTGCGCCGGCAGCAGCGGCCGGTAGACAACCCCTTCGGGCGCATCGGGCAGCGCCAGGCGCGCGGCGACCGAGACAGCCAGGCCGCGCTGCACAAACTGCAGGATGGAGATGATCTGGGTGAAGTGGTAGAGCACCTTGGGCAGGGTGATGTTTTTCTGCAGGATGGGCACGATGACCGGGCCGCAGCCGGCTTCGGTCAGCACGAAGTCCAGCCCGTTGAGCGCGCTGACGGGCACGGCGGGGTGCGCGGCCAGCGCATGGCCGGCGGGCAGGATGGCGACGAACTCGTCCTGCACCAGCGGCAGCACTTCAAAACGCTCGTCGGGCACCACGACAAAACCGAGCTCCACGCGCTTTTGCAGCAGCCACTCGTCGATGACCTCGTCGCTTTCCTCCTCGATGCGCACCTGCGCGCCGGGGTGGGCCTGCTTGAAGGCGGCCAGCAGCGGCGGCAGCAGGTTGACGGTGGAGGTCGGGCCGAAAGAGCCTATGCGCAGCGTGCCGGTCTTGAGTTCTTTCGCGTCGCCCAGCTCCTGCGCCATGGTGGCGGCCAGGGCCGTCATTTCGCGGGCGCGCAGCAGCAGGCGTTCGCCGGCGTCGGTCATGGACACGCCGGAGGCATCGCGCAGCGCGAGCTTGACGCCGAATTCGGTCTCCAGCGCGCGCAGCGCGTGGCTGACGGCCGACTGGGTGGTGCCCAGGCGCATGGCCGCGCGCGAAAAGCTGCGGCATTCGTCCAGGGTGATCAGCACTTCGAGCTGGGCCAGGGTCATGGTGAACACGCCTTCATGAGTAAATACTCATTTGATAGTGAGTGATTTAACAATTAATCTCATGCATCAAATCTACCTTATTGACGGTTTTCCCTCAACCCAGACCCCAAGATCCAAGCCCCCTCATGACCACTGCCTCCCCACCCGCCACCCTGGCCTCCGCCGCCGCTGCCGCGCCGGTTTCGCACACGCCCGCGCCCGCCAGCCGCAAGCTCTGGAGCCTGTACCTGCGCCTGACCTGTGTGCCTGTCCTGTGGGGCGGCACGTTTATCGCCGGGCGCGTGATCTCGGCCCACCTGCCGCCGGCCACCGCGGGTTTTATCCGCTTTGTGTTCGCCACCCTGGCCTTGCTGGCGGCGCTGCATTTCACCGAAGGCCTGCGCGCCATCACGCGCATCACGCGGCGCCAGTTGCTGGGCACCATGGCGCTGGGCGCGACCGGCATCTTTGCCTACAACCTGCTGTTCTTCACCGCGCTGTCGGTGCTGCCGGCCGGCCGCACCTCGCTGATCATCGCCCTGAACCCGGTGGTCACCCTGCTGATCGCCGCCGCGCTGCTGGGCGACCGGCTCTCGGCCACGCGCTGGCTGGGCGTGGCGCTGGCCCTGCTGGGCGTCTGGGTGGTGGTGACGCGCGGCGACCTGTCGCAACTCGTGCAGTCCCTGGGCAAGGGCGAACTCGCGATGTTCGGCGCGGTCTGCGCCTGGGCCGTCTACACCCTGGTCGGCCGCAAGCTGCTGCAAGGCCTGTCGCCGGTGCTGGCCACACTGTGGGCCGCGATCTGGGGCACGCTGTTTTTAGGCTTGCTCGCGCTGCGCGACATGCCCCATGTGCATGCCGCCTCCTTCACCCCCGAGGTCTGGGCCGGCCTGGCCTTCCTGGGCGTGCTGGGCACGGCCGTGGCCTTTGTCTGGTACTACGAAGGCCTGCGGCAACTGGGCGCTGCGCGCACCGTGGTGTTCAACAACCTGGTGCCGGTTTTCGGCGTATTGCTGGGGTGGCTGATCCTGGGCGAGCCTTTGAGTGCGAGTCTTTTGGCGGGTGGAGGGTTGGCGATTTTTGGGGTGTTTTTGGTGAATCGGGTCAAATAAACGTCCAGGTTTCAGGCCGGCGCAGGCCGGCCTGAAATGCTTACTTGCGCAACTCGGGCGATTCCACCAGCGCCTTGACCAGCTTGGCAAGCGCGTCATTGGAAGCCCTCACGGCGGCCAGCGAGAAGTTGCTCTTGAACTCCGAGAAGGTGGCGCCGCCTTCGCCGCTGACGCGTATCGTCTCGACGGGTTTGCCGCCGGCGTCGACGATGGTGCAGACCAGCTTGACGCTGAACTGCGTGGGCGGCCAGGTGAAGGCGCCGTCGGAAGAGGAGTTGGTGGTGACTTCAGGCGTGATCAGCAGCGAAATGCCGCCGGCCTGCAGCGCCGCGGAGTCCTTGGGGTTTTGCACCTTGCTCACACCGGTGAATGCCTCGGACAGCGCCTTGTAGAAACCGGGCTCGATGTCGCGGTAGGGGAAGTAGCGCACCTTGTCGCCGCCGCCGCCGGGGGTGGTCACCTCCACCGCGCGCAGGGCGTCGGGGATGTGGTAGCCCACCTTCTTGGCGATGGGCTTGGCGCCGGCGGGCACGGTGACCGCCGCGAGGTCGGGGTTCATGGTGATGGGGTGCGCGCAGCCAAACAGCACAACGCAGGCCAGGGCCGAGACAAGATAGCCAGCAAATCGGTTCATGGTGATGGCTCCGGCTTAGTTGCGAATGGCTTTGACGAAGTCCGGATCGGTCACCAGGGCGGCGACCAGCGACTGCACCATCAGGGGATAGTTGCTGGCGGCCAGCGGAATGGCCACGGCGCCGGCAAAAGAGCTTTCCCATTTGCGCTCTATGCGCTTGACCTTGTCAAAACGGACCTGGCCGTTGGCCTTCACGACGAAACGCGCCTCGATCTGCCCGGCGTTGGTGCTGATGCCGCCCGCGTCGATGTTGTTCTTGATCAGGGTGCCGCTGATTTCAACGCCCGATTGCGGGTTGTACAGCTTGGCCAGCGCCAGTTCCTGGCGCAAGGCCTCGGCGATGTAGTCGCCGTAGTTCTTGCCGACCGGAGAAGTCATGGTGTTGGCGCGCAGGGACAGCGAAGCGCCGCCGGGCATACCGGCCGTCACGGCGATGGTGCCGGTTTTCACGGCGGGCGCGCCTTCGATTTTCTTCAAGGTCTCGACGTTGTCGATGGAGGGCGCGTAATTGGGCGCCGGGCCGGCGCAACCGGCAAGAATGGCGGACACGGCAATACCCACGCACGCGGCTGCGCGCCTGAAATCCTGGAACATGGAAACCCCTCTGTGTTATGTGTTGAATAAGCGGCACCCATCGCGGGTACAAGCCCGTCGATGTTACGTCATGTAACCGCCATCCCAGACACCCGGGAATACCCGGAGGGGCCCCGCCTCAGGACTGGCGCGGCGCCTTGGCCGGGCGCTTCCAGTTGGGCAGGCTGACCTGCTTGCCGCGCGCCACGCTAAGCGCCCCGGCCGGCGTGCTCTTGGTAATGGTGGAGCCGCCACCCACGGTGCCGCCCGCGCCTATGGTGACAGGCGCCACCAGCACGCAGTTGCTGCCGATGTGCACGTCGGCTTCGATCACCGTGCGGTGCTTGTTGGCGCCGTCGTAATTGGCGGTGATGCTGCCGGCGCCGTAGTTGACGCGCTCGCCCACGGTGGCGTCGCCGAGGTAGGCCAGGTGGTTGGCCTTGGCGCCCTTGGCCAGGGTGGAGTTCTTCACTTCCACAAAATTGCCGATGTGGACTTCGGCGCCCAGCTGCGCGCCGGGGCGCAGGCGCGCGAAGGGGCCTATGAGCGCGCCCTCGCCGACCTGCACGCCGAGCTTTTCGCCGTCGATGTGGGTGAAGGGATGGATCACCGCGCCGGCGGCGATGCTGCAGTTGGCGATCACACAGTTGGCGCCTATGCGCACGCCATCGCCCAGGCTGACCGTGCCTTCAAAAACGCAGCTCACGTCGATCTCGACGTCCCGGCCGCAGCTGAGCGTGCCGCGCACGTCCAGGCGCGCCGGGTCGGCCAGGCGCACGCCCTGCTCCATCAGGGCAACGGCCAGGCGGCCCTGGTGGACGCGTTCCAGTTCGGCCAATTGCACCGGGCTGTTGACGCCGGCCACCTGGGCGGCGTCGGTGATCTGGTGGGCCACGACGGCCACGCCGTCGGCCACGGCGAACTTCACGATGTCGGTCAGGTAGTACTCGCCCTGGGCGTTCTTGTTGTCCAGCCGCGCCAGCCAGGCGCGCAAGAGGCGCGTGGGCACGGCCATGATGCCGCTGTAGATTTCGCGGATCTCGCGCTGGGCGGCGCTCGCGTCCTTGTGCTCGACGATGGCGCGCACCTGTGCCGAGGCTTCGGGGCCGGCGCGCACGATGCGGCCGTAGCCCGTGGGGTCGGCCATGCTGAGCGTGAGCAGCGCCAGGCGCTGGCCGTCGCACTGGGCGATCAGGGCCTGCAAGGTGGCGGCCTCGGTCAGCGGCACGTCGCCCGAGAGCACCAGCGTGACGCCGTCGTCGGCCAGCAGGGGCAGGGCCTGCTGCACCGCGTGGCCGGTGCCCAGCTGCGGCTCCTGGCGCGCGAACTGCAGCGACACGGGGGCGCCGGCGGACTGGCCGAAACGGCCGCAGGCGGCCTCGACCTCGGCCGCGCCGTGGCCGGTGATGACGACCGCCTGGCGCGCCGACACGGAGGCGGCGCATTCGATGACATGCGCGAGCAAAGCTTTCCCGCCCAAACGGTGTAACACTTTAGGCAAACTGCTCTTCATCCGCGTGCCTTTGCCCGCGGCCATGATGACGACATCGATTGGGGTTGCTGCCATGAAATTTCCTCTGGATCTTGGAGTGGAGACGCACTCCCGGGCCGCCGGGGCGGGCGCGGGGCGCTGCACAAGGATTATCGGCGGGCTGGCCGTCCTGGCGCTGGCCGGGCTGCTGCAAAGCTGCAGCCTCATGAAAATCGCCTACAACCAGGCGCCCGAGCTGGTCTACTGGCAGCTGGACCGCCATTTCGACTTCACCGACGCGCAAAGCCTGCAGGTCAAGGCCGACCTGGACAAACTGCAGGCCTGGCACCGGCAGACGCAGCTGCCCGGCTACATCGAGGCGCTGCAAAAACTGCAGAAACAAATGCCCTCGGACATGGACGCCGCGGCGGCCTGCGCAATCTACACCGACGTGCGCGGCAAGCTGGTGCTGCTGTCGCGCCAGGCGGAGCCGCCCATGGCGACCTTGGTGGGCTCGCTGCAGGCCGGCCAATTAAAAAACCTGGAACGCCGCTTCGCCAAGGGCAATGAGGAATACCGGGAAGACTTTCTGGAGGCCTCGCCCAAGGCCCAGCGCGACAAGCGCTACAAGGAGGCGGTCAAGCGCGCCGAAATGCTTTACGGCCGGCTCGATAAAAAACAGCTGGCCGTGATCGAGCGGCGCATAGACGCCTCGCACTTCGAGGCGCCGCGCAGCTACGCGGAAAAAATCCGGCGCCAGCAGGACGCGCTCCACACACTGCACCCGCTGGTGGCGGGCCAGGCCACACCCGAAAAAACCCAGGCCGCGGTGCGCGGGCTGTTCGAGCGCACGCTGAACTCACCCGATGCGGCTTACCGCGACTACATGGAAAAACTGACGCAGGACGCCTGTGTCACGCTCGCGGAGCTGCACAACAGCACCACGCCGGCGCAGCGCCACAAGGCGGTGGAGACGCTGCACCGCTACGAGCAGGATTTCAGGACACTGAACGCGCAGAAGTCTTGAGCCGGCATCCGCGCTGGCTAGGACTTGATGCCGTTTCGGTGGATGGCGTCCTGGTATTGGCGCTCGCCCCCGCCCATCTGGCTGGCCGGTACATCGAAGGGCTGCGGGCGGTGCGGCTGGAACTCGCGTGAGCCGCTGCTTTGCTGTTGCTGGCGGTCCATGAAGCGCTGCGGCTGCTGCTGCAGCCGTGCGCCCGGTGCTTGTGCGTGGTTCATGGGAGGCTCCTGGGTGACGCGTCGCCGCGGTTTCCTTCGCATGAAAGAAGGGGCCATCGAAATGGCGTATCGCGGGCAGGAGAAACACCATAAAACCCGGCGCCGGGGGCGTTTGTAGTCCAACATGCCGCCAGGCCGTCAGCGACCGCCTACAGGGCTGAATCAGAGCAGAGGAACCTGCGGCGGCGGCGTGTCGTAGTAATCCGCAATACGCTCCAGCGCCCGGGTATTGAGCAGGCGCAGCCTGCCGTCCTGGATTTCGTGCAGCCCCAAATGGCGCAGGCGCCGCAAGGTCTTGTTGGTGTGCACCAGCGACAGGCCCAGCGCGTCGGCGATGTGCTGCTGGTTGATGGGGAATTCGACCAGGCCGCCCTCGGCCATGCCCACACGCTCCAGCCGGCGGAACAAATGCATCAGCAGCATGGCCACACGCTCGGTGGCGTTGCGCCGCCCGGCGGTCAGCAGGTGATCGTCCACCATGCCCTCTTCGCGCGCGGCCAGCCAGGTGATGTCATAACCCAGGTTGGGAAATTTGCGGAACAGCTCCCACAGGTGTTCGCGCGGGAACACGCAGAGGCTGGTGTCGGTCACGGCTTCGATGCCGTGCATGGGACCGTCGGCGAACTTCTGCTGCAGGCCGATGAAATCACCGGGCAGCAAAAAATTGAGGATTTGCCGGCGGCCGTCGCTCAGGGTTTTGTAGCGAAAGGCCCAGCCCGAGTACAGCGTGAAGAGTTTGCCGTTGGGCTTTTGCTCATAAAGAATGGTGGCGCCGGCCTTGACCGTCGTGGTGCCGGTGCGGAAGGTTTCGATGAACTTCAGCTCTTCCGCGTTCACCGGCATGAAAGCCCCGGTCTTGCGCAAACCGCAGGCATTGCACTGCGGCGGGCAGATCGCTGAAGTTGGCGTGGGGATATTCATAGAAGCCTCATCTTAGGCGCATATGAATATGTCTTTTGACATTGTGCGCCACAAGGTGCGCCGCTACATTGGGCCGCGATGACACCCACCAGCACCCCACTCTATGAAATTCTTTACGTCAGCACGCTGGCACCGGATGCGCCGCTGAGCGTCGTCGGGGACATTGCCGCCAAGGCGCGCCTGGCCAACGCCGAGCGGGCCATCACCGGGCTGCTGGTTTTTGACGGCATGCGGTTTTGCCAGCAACTGGAGGGCGGGCAGAAGCAGGTGCTGGCGCTGCTGGAGCGCATACGCCAGGACAGCCGCCACATCAACCTGCAGGTACTGCACCACGGCGAGCTGGCCGCCCGGCGCTTCAAGCGTTTCAGCCTGGGCTACTGCCTGGTCGAGGATGACGATGTGCTGGAGCGCATGGAAAGCCTGGACGGCCAGGCCGCGCTGGATGCCTTTGCCGGCTTGCTTTCGGGGCTGGATCTGGACTCCTGAGCCCGGCCGGCTGCGGCCCTAGCCCTGCAGCGCGGCCCACATCTCCTGGTCGCGCTGAGCCGTCCAGATGCGCGGGTTCTTGATGCCGCTGGCCTCGTCGAACGCGCGGCTCACGTCAAAGGGCAGGCAGTGCTCGTAGATGAACACATGGCCGAAAACCGGGTCCATGCTTTTGCGCGTGTGGGCCATCGCGGCCTTGAGGTCCATGCCGGCGGCCGCGGCCTCCTTGCCGGCCTGGTACAGCGTTTCGACCCAGCGTTTGGTGTAGTCCAGCGCCTTGTTGACGTTGGCCGCGCCCTTCATGGCCTCGCCGCGGCCCGGCACGATGGCCTCGGCCTTGAGCGCGCGCAGGGCTTCCAGCGTGGCGGGCCATTCCTCGAGCTGGGCGTCGCCGGTGTAGACGCCGGCTTCGTATTCAACCAGGTCGCCCGAGAACAGCACTTTTTCCTCTTCGATCCAGGCAATCGTGTCGCCGCGCGTGTGGCCGGGGCCGGGATGCCAGATCTGCACCTTCACGCCGCCCAGGTCCAGCACCAGCTTGCCGGGCTTCTCGCCCTTCACAGGATTGCCGCCGTCTATCACCAGAGTCGGCCAGGTCAGGCCGGGCACGCTTTCGGCGTTGCGAAAGAGGCGCGGGAAGCGTTCCATCTCGCTTTGCATGTCCTGCGCGCCGCGCTCGACGATCAGTTCGTACGTGCCCTGGCTGGCGATGATTTCGGTCGCGCCCTCGGCGGCATAGGCGCTGGCGCCCAGCACGCGCACCGCGTGGTAGTGCGTGAGCAGCACGTACTTGATGGGCTTGTCGCTGACGCTGCGTATGCGCTTGATCAGGTCTTGCGCCATCGCGGGTGTGGCCGTGGCGTCGCTGACCATGATGAACTTGTCGCCGATGATGACGCCGGAATTGGGGTCGCCCTCGGCGGTATAGGCCCAGCAATGCGCGCTGAGCTGCTCGAAGGTGATGGTCTTGTCCGTGAGGTCGGACTGGGAGGCGAAGGCTTTGGACATGGGGTTCCTGAGTGGGGCGCGGCGGAAAAAGATCGCCGGCAGGCCGTTGCCCGGAATTTTACTTAAACGTAATGCATTACGAATAGTTGAATCTTGAAACCCCGCCGCTCCCCGCCCTTATTCGGGCTCTATGCCCGCCGCCTTGATGATTTTTCCCCACTTGAGGGTCTCGTCCGCCTGGAACTTGCGCAGCTCTTCGGGATTGCTGGTGAAGATCTCGGTGCCGCTGGACTGGTAGAAAGGCGCGGCCGAGGAGCTGCGCGCGGCGCGCGCGAGCATGTCGGCGAGCTTGGCCACCACGTCGGCCGGCGTGCCGGCGGGCGCGTAGGCGGCAAACCAGTAAGTCATCTCATAGCCCTTCACGCCGGCCTCGGCGATGGTGGGCACATCCGGCGCCAGCGGCGAGCGCTGCCGCGTGGACACGCCCAGCGCCTTGAGCTTGCCGGCCTTGACCTGCGGCAGGCCGGTGGCCATGTCGGTGATCATCATGTCGATCTGCCCGCCCAGCAGGTCGGTCACGGCCGGCGGGTTGCTCTTGTAGGGAATGTTCAGGATGTAGGTGCCCGTCATCTGCTTGAACTGCTCGCCCGCGACGCGGCTGGAAGAGCTGCCGCTGCCGAAGGACAGCTTGCCCGGCCTGGATTTGGCCAGCTTGATGAAGTCGGCCACGCTGCTGACCGGCAGCGCCGGGTTGACGACCATGATCTGGCCGCCGCGCCCCAGGGCCGTGAGCGGCACGAAGTCCTTGACCGGGTCGTAGGGCAGCTTTTTGAACAGGTGCTCATTGGCCGACTGGGTGGTGTTGGTGGTGATGAAGACGGTGTAGCCGTCGGGCCTGGCCTTGGCCGCCGCCTGCGCGCCTATAAAACTGTTGGCGCCGGGCTTGTTGTCCACCACCACGCTGACCTTGCTGTCGTTGGTCACGGCCTGGCCTATGGCGCGCGCCAGCTGGTCGGTGGCGCTGCCGGCGGCAAAGGGCACGATAAAGGTGATGGGCTTGTCGGGAAAGCCCTGGGCCCGCGCCAGCCCGGGCGCCAGCGCGCAGAGCGCGGCGGCGGCGAGCACCAGGGGGCGTATCCGCGGGCTTGTGAAGTGGGGTGTTGAGGGGGTCATGTTGTCTCCTTTTTAATGTAAAAACAGTCTCGGTCACTGAGAGCGTCAGGGTGGCGGCGCAGGCCCCGCGAGCAAGGGCGCCAGCGCGGCGGGAATCTTTATCGGCAAATCCAGCAGCCAGAAGGACAGGGCCTTGCCGTGGGTGTCCAGGTTCAGCGCGTCGTTGACGCCGCCGTCGAGTACCTCGTCGAGCACAAAATTGAGCGCCGCCAGCCCCGGCAGCTCAAAACGCTGCACGCGGGCCGGCCGCCTGTGGGCAAAGTGCCGGGCCACCACGGCCTCCGTCACTTGCGCCAGCAGCACGGGGTAAAGATCGGGATGCCAGGCAATCACGCTGATGTTGGAGCGGTTGCCCTTGTCGCCGGTGCGGCCGTGGGCTGCGCGGTACAGCGGCACCGTGATACGACGGGTACTCACTGCACGCCCTCCAGCATCTCAAAGCGCAGCGGCACCGCCTCGCGCGGCACCAGGCAGGACAAGGTATTGAGCCTGGGCGTCAGCGAAGTGCGCACGCCGCCGCCGCCGGCCGGGCCGCAGCAGTACAGCGCGGTGACTTCGCGCGGCAGGCGCTCGGCCTGCGCGCGCTCGGCATGGGTGGCGGCGACACGCAGGCGCACGTCGCGCGCATCACCCGCGGGGGTGTCCGCCAGCAAACGGCCCGTGTCGTCGCCCATGATGCTGAGCGCGCCTATCAGGTCCACGCGCAGCGCAAGCTCCGGCAGGCGCCGGCGCAGCACCTCGGCGGCCAGGCAGGCGCGCGCTTCGGCACGCGGGCCGGCGTAAGAGATCTCACCCTCGGCCAGCCAGCCGCCTTCATGGCAGACATTGACCTTGAGGCTGGCCGGACGCGCATGGCCGCGCACGCCGCTCAGGGCTACGCGGTCGGGCCCGGCCTGGCTGAGTTGCGCGGCGCTGATGTCGGCCACCACGTCGGGCGTCAGGTAGGCGGCCGGGTCGTGCACTTCATACAGCAGCTGCTCCTTGACCCCGGCCAGGCTGACCACACCGCCGGTGTGCGCCGCCTTGCCGATGACGCAATGGCCCTCGCTGTCGATTTCGGCGATGGGGTAGCCCACGGCGTGCAGGTCCGGCACCTCCTTGTAGCCCGGGTCGGCGAAATAGCCACCACAGACCTGGGCGCCGCATTCCAGCAAATGGCCTGCCATGGTGGCGCGTGCCAGCCGGTCCCAGTCGTCGGCGCGCCAGCCGAAATGCGACATCGCCGGCCCCACCGTCAATGACGGGTCGGCCACACGCCCAGCCACCACGATCTGCGCGCCGGCGTCCAGCGCGGCGGCGATGGCTTCGGCGCCTATGTAGGCGTTGGCGCTCACCTTGCGTATGCCGTCCATGGCCGCACCCAGCTGCGCGCGCAGCAGCGGTCCATGCTTTTCGCCCGAGAGGTCATCGCCCGCCACCACGGCGATGCGCGGCGCCGACAAGCCCATGCCGGCGGCCATGGCCTGGATGTGGCGCGCGGCCGCCAGCGGGTTGGCCGCGCCGAAATTGCTCACGATGCGGATCTTGTGCGCCAGGCAGCGCGCCAGCACGGGCCGCAGCATGTCGTCCAGCAGCGGCTCGAAGCCGGCACCGGAGTCGGCGCGGCGGCGCAGCTGCGCGAGTGCCAGCGTGCGTTCGGCCAAGGTCTCAAAAATCAGGAAGGCCGGCCCGCCGCGCGCGATCAGGGTATCCACCACCGGACCGGCCGCGTCGACGCGGTCGCCGGAAAAACCGGCGGCGCAGCCTATCAACAAGGGGGAAGGATGGGATGGAGTCATGGGTGTGCCGTGCAAGCCCTGAATCTAGGCCTTGGACACTTATTTGTAAAATCGAAAATATTGATCAATTAATTTGAGCTACAGATAAATGGCCCAGCCCAATCTTTCGCTCCGGCAACTGCGCGCCTTCCTGGCCCTGGCCGACCAGCGCAGCTTCACGCAGGCCGCGGCCACCTGCCATCTTTCGCAGCCGGCCTTCAGCGCGCTGATACGCACGCTGGAGGGCGAGCTCAACACGCGGCTGTTCGACCGCGACACGCGCAGCGTGGAACTGACGGCCGAGGGCCGCCTCTTCGCGGCCTCGGCGCGCCGGCTGGTCGAGGATTTCGGCGCGGCCCTGGTCGACCTGAACGACCATGTGGAGCGCCGCAAGGGCCGGGTGCACATCGCGGCCCTGCCCTCGCTGGCGGCGGGCTGGCTGCCGGCGGTGTTCGCCGAATTCAGGAAAGCCTGGCCCGGCATAGAGATCAACCTCAGCGACCTGCTGTCGGATGCCTGCGTGGACCTGGTGAGGAGCGGCAAGGCCGATTTCGCGCTGGCCTCCACCGGCGTGAGCCACGCGGGCCTGAGCACGCGGCTGGTCTGCACCGACCGCTTTTACCTGGTGTGCCGCAAGGACCACCCGCTGGCGGCGGAGGCCGCGCCAACGCTCAAGAAACTGGCACCCTACCCCTTTATCCACATGTCGCGCAACAGCAGCGTGCGCCAGGCGCTGGAGGCGGCCCTGCACCCGCAGCAGGCCAACACCGTGCTGGAAGTCGACCAGCTGGCCACGGCCGCGGGCATGGTCGAGGCCGGGCTGGGCATCAGCGTGGTGCCCGCGCTGACCTTGTTCCACTTTGAGCGCAAAACCCTGGTGACCCGCCCCCTGGCCGCCAGCGGCCTGACGCGCAAGATCTACCTGGTGCGGCGGCAGGAAGGCAGCCTGTCGGCGGCCGCGCAGGCCCTGCACGACCTGGTGGTGGACACCATGAAGGCGCGCACGCCCTGATCCAGGTGCGTCAAGGACGGGCGCCGGACAGCCAGTCCGCCGCGCTCTGCGCCAGTGATTCCAGCGGCGCATCGCCGGCCAGGGTCAGCACGCCGGGCTCGGCCGAGGGATCCTGCAAGGCCTCGAACTGGCTGGCCACCAGGCTGGGCGGGTAGAAGTGGCCGGGGCGCACGGATACGCGCCGCAGCGACTCCGCCTGGCTGATGGCCAGGTGCACAAAGCGCAAGCCCGCGGCGGCGGCGCGCAGGCTGTCGCGGTAGCTGGTTTTCAGGGCCGAGCAGGTCAGCACCACACCTTCGGGGTGGCGCGCCAGTTCGGCGCCCAGCTGGCGCAGCCAATCGGCACGGTCTTCGTCGGTCAGGGCAATGCCCTGCTGCATCTTGGCGATGTTGCCGGGCGGGTGGAAGTCGTCACCCTCGATCAGCGGCAGTGAGAGCTGCCGGGCCACCAGGCGCCCGACCGCCGACTTGCCGCAGCCCGCCACCCCCATCACCACCACACGCACGGGCAGCCCGCCAGGGGGTGTGTCAAAGACTGGATGGGAGCGGGTCTGGGATACGGCGGTCATGCCGCAAATTATCGCGGCGCGCGGCCGCTTCGCGCGCCCTTGGGCGACAGCGAACGCCAAACCGCGGTTGATGGAAGCGACCGCGCTTTGTTATCGTTGCGCCATGGCCTCACCCAAAGATGATTTTGCGATGTATTGCTGCGAACTGTTGTCGGGCTTGGGGCCCTGCACGGCCAAACGCATGTTCGGCGGTTTCGGCATCAGCACCGGCGGCCTGACCTTCGCGCTGGTGGCGGACCTGGGCGGCGGCGAGACCTTGTGGCTCAAGGCCGATGAGGCCACGCGCGGCCTGTTCGAGGCCCAGGGCTGCGGCCGCTTCACCTACGAGATGACCCGCAACGGTGTGCGCTCCCCGCACAGCCTGGGCTACTACAGCGCGCCCGAAGAGGCCATGGAGTCAGCCGGCCTGATGCTGCCCTGGGCGCGCCTGGCGCTGGAGTGCGCGCTCAGGGCACGCGCGGCCAAACCAGCCAAAAAACCGAAACCGAAAGCAAAAGCCCCCGCCAAGGCCAAAACCCAAGCCAAGGCGGCGCCGGCCAAAAAACGCCGCGCATAAAAAAACCCGCAGCCTTGCGGCCGCGGGTTCAAAGCTCCCTTCCGGAAGGAGCCACTGACTAGAACTCTTAAAACCTGTTCACGGTTCAAACCAGGTTGGACATGGCCAGCACGTTGTAGTTGTGCGGGTGCCGGCGCTGGTCGTTTTTGTAGGCGTCAAAGTCGTGGCCGGCCGCCATGGGGCGGGCGCGGGCGGTCAAAAAAACCATGGCCAGCGGGGTCAGCAGGGCTTCAACCGCCGCTGCCGCGCCCAGCACCAGGCCGCGGGCCAGGCGTCCCAGGGCGCCGGCGGCCAGGCCGAAGGCGGCGCGCAGGTCGCTCAGCGGCTGCAGCACGCCGGCACGCCAGCCGGCCGGCTCGGCGGCGGGCTGCCTGACGGCGGCGCAGGCCACAACGGGCTCCCAGCTGAAGTAGGCCGATGCGGCATGGCCCGCGCTGAAGGACTCGATCACGAGCGACTCACCGGCCTTGAGCGTCAGGCTTTCGCCCCGGCTCAGGAAATGGTCGCCGGCGCGCACCTCGGCGTCCTGGCTGGCGGAGTCGAAGGTGGCCCAGACCCGGCCATGCGCAATTCGCAACACACCGGCCTGGGCGGCGTGCAAGGTCAGGGCCCGTCCCGCACCCAGCTTCCAGAAGCCCGCCAACCCGTCAACCTGGCCGGTGGTGGCATCGGTAGCCTGTTGCAAAAAGCGGTCGCCTGCGTGAGAAGCTGAGTGTTCCATGATGTTCTCCAAAAAAGGCACAAAGTGAGTGATGAGGGTTGAATCATCTCGCCGCCGGCTTGCGCGGTCCAATGAAATCGCGGTAAGCTATTCATTCCATAATCGCATCAATCAATCAGGCCGAAATTGCCCTAATACCCTCGAACTGTCATGCTCCATTCACAAACACACTTGCGTTCCCGGCCGATTTCCGCCGGCCAGCTCCGGGCTTTCGAGGCCGTGGCGCGCCACCTCAATTTCCGCGCCGCCTCGGAGGAACTGGCCCTGACCCAGTCGGCCGTGAGCCGCCAGATCCAGGGCCTGGAAGAGGACGTGGGCGTGAGCCTTTTCCACCGCCACACCCGGGCCGTGGAGCTGACCACCGCCGGCGGCATCCTGCTGCGGGCCGTCACGCCCTCGCTGGAGCGCATCGACAACGCGGTGCGGCAGATACGCCAGAGCGCCGGGCGCAAAAGCGTCTCACTGACCACTTTTGCCTCCTTCGCGTCGATGTGGCTGATCCCGCGGCTCGAGGGCTTCCAGCGCGACAACCCCGACATCGACATCCGGATTGATGCATCGGACGTCGCGGTGGACCTGGACATTTCAGACCTGGATTTAGCCCTGCGCTACGCCCCGGCCAGCCACATGCCGCCGGGCGCGATACGGCTTTTCGGCGAGCAGATCACGCCGGTGATCAGCCCCTGGCTGCTCAAAAGCGGGCCGCGCCTGAAAAAACCCGACGACCTCGCGCAGTTCACGCTGATCGAGGCGGGCGACGCCCACCAGACCCACCTCGAATGGCTGACCTGGCGGCGCTGGCTGGACGAGCACGCCAGCCCCAAGCTGGAGGCCAAGCGCTGGCTGTACTTCAATTACGCCTACCAGATGGTGCAGGCCACGCTGACGGGCCAGGGCGTGGTGCTGGCGCGGCTGCCGCTGATCGCCGAAAGCCTGGCCTCGGGCGACCTGGTAGAACCCCTGCCGCAGACGCGCATGGAGTCGCCCATGAGCTACTGGCTGATCGTGGGCCCGCGCAATGTGTCCAGGCCCGAGGTCGTGGCTTTTTGCGACTGGCTCAAAAGCCAGGCCGCGCTGACGCGCGAGGCGATTGGGGATGTGCCGGATCCGGATACGGTGGATTCTTTGGACTGAGCCCCTCCCGTCCATCTCCTCTGCGGGTTTTCAATCTGCGTCAAAAGGGCTTCGATACCTCAGCCCGAACGGTGGGAGACGCATCCCCTTTTTATACGCTCAGGCCGCATGCCGTTTCAGCAAGCGCCCGGCACGTGCCTGCACCTTGGCGTTCGCCGCATCGGCCGTCCCGGCCACATAAGCCAGCTCGCCGTTGACGAACACTTTTTCGATACCTTCCGACAAAGCGATCGGGTCTTCATAGGTCGCCACGTCGCGCACGCGGGCCGGGTCCAGCACCACCACGTCGGCATGCCAGCCGGGCTGCAACTGGCCGCGCTGGTGCAGGCGGAAGTTGCGGGCCGACAGGCCCGTCATCTTGTAGATGGCGGTTTCCAGCGAGAACAGCTTCTGCTCGCGCCAGTAGCGCGCCAGCACGCGCGGGAAAGCACCCCAGAGCCGCGGGTGGGGGTGCTGGTCGTGCGGCAGGCCGTCGGAGCCGATCATGGTCAGCGGGTGCGCGATGACGCGCTTGACGTCGTCCTCGTGCATCTGGAAGTAGCAGGCGCCGCCCGGCTGCAAGCGGCGGCAGGCGGCTTTCTGGTCCACGCCCCACTCGGCGGCGACGGAGGCCAGGGTTCGGCCCGTCATCTCGGGGTGCGGGGTGGACCAGCTCACGAGGACGTCGATGACACCGTCGACCAGGTCTTCGCGCAGCACGGTGGAGCCGGCCACATAGGGGTAGACGTCCATGGCCACGGGCTGGCGCGCGGCCAGCGATTCGATCAGCGGCAGGGTTGTTTTTGTGCGGCCCCAGTTGGCGGGGCCGGCGCATTTGTGGTGCGAGACGATGAGCGGCACGCCGGCGCTGAAGGCCGTGTCGCCGGCCTCGTGCAGGGCCTCGACGATTTTGGCCATCTCGTCGCGCAGGTGCGTGCTGTAGACGCCGCCGAAGCGCGAGACCACGCGGGCCAGGGCCACGACTTCCTCCGCGGGTGCGGCGAAGGCGGGCTCGTAGAACAGGCCCGAGGACATGCCGGCCGCGCCGCCTTCCATGCACTTTTCCAGCAGCGCGCACATGGCGGCGACTTCTTCAGCCGTGGCCGCGCGCGTGAGGTCGTCCATGCAGGCAAAACGCAGGGTCGTGTGGCCAATCAGCACCGCGACGTTGACGGCAGGCTGCGCCGCGGCCACTGCGCGTTCGTAGGCGTCGACCGAGTCAAAGCGGAAGGAGTCGGTGCCCAGCAGGTTGAGCGGCGGCTCGGGCTTTTGCACCACAAAGGGTGCCAGCGAGATGCCGCAGTTGCCGGTCACCACCGTGGTGATGCCTTGCGAGACCTTGGGCAGCATCTCGGGGTGGTTGAGCACGATGGCGTCGTCGTGCGTATGCACGTCGACAAAACCCGGCGTGATCGCCAGGCCGGTGCAATCGACGCGTTTCACGTCGGCCTGCGCCAGGCCCTCGGGCAGCGTGCCCCACAGGCCTTCGCCCACGGCCGCGATGCGGTCACCCAGCAGCAGCACATCACCCGGCCGGCCGGCCGCGCCGCTTCCATCAATCACCAGGCCGTTTTCCAGCAGCGTCGCACGCGTCATTCTTTGGTCTTTCCTTCTTGGGCCGCGGTAACGGTGTCCCAGTCGAGTTTGGGGTAGTGGCGCATGTCGACGCCGCGCGTGCTGAGCACGTCGCGCACGCCGCCCAGGCGCTTGACGGCCCGGTCGCCCAGGCGCTGGGCCACCAGCACCGTGAGGATTTCAATCACCGTGAGGTGGACCAGGTAGGCCTCGGTGCCCACATGCATGACGGGGTCGTCGGGAACATGGATGCCCAGCACGATGTCGGCGCGCTTGGCAAGCTCGGTGCCCTGCTGCGTCAGCGCGATCACGGTGGCGCCCTGCGATTGGGCGACTTCCACCGCTTCGAGCAGCGAAGGCATGCCGCCCACGTGGGAAATCGCGAACACCACGCCCTGGGGGCTGATGGTGGCGGCGGACACCAGCTGCAGGTGGATGTCCAGGTAGGCGTTGGAAACCAGGCCCAGCCGGAACAGCCGGGCCTGCATGTCGGAGGCCATGAAGCTGGAGGTCACGCCCACGCTGTAGCAGTCGATGCGGCTGGCGCGGGCGATGGCATCGGCCGCGGCTTCCACCGCCGCCACCTCGAGCTGGCCCTGCACGCCGCTGACCGCGGTGGCCGCGCCCTTGATGACTTTGGAGATCACCTCCTCGGTGCCGTCCTGCAGCTGCACGCGGCGGTGCAGCGGCGAGCC
>NZ_AKIV01000001.1 GCF_000282655.1 Polaromonas sp. CF318 | reverse complement strand
GGCGGGTCCCCCCGCCGCACCTCAACTGACGCGAGACTTTCAGCGCCTCTTCAACCGCCCCGCAACGCCATCCGTATCTCGCGGGCCAGCGCGGGACGCAGTTCGGGCCGCACATGCCGCCCCACTTGCACCGACCGCCCCTGCCCTGACACTTCAATCAGCGAACCATCCCCATCCTTGGGCTCGATACGCACCCATTCGCGGTTGAATTCCGCGCGCTCGGTGCGCCCCGCCGTTTCAAGTTCCACCACCAGCTGCCCGCCTTCAAGGACGATTTTTTCACCGTCCCCCGCATGGCGGGCATACACCACAAAGGCCGCGCCCACCGCCAGCAATTCAGCCCAGGCAAAAGGCATCACCATGGTGGCGCCCTGGGCCCAGAAGAATGCCGCAATCCCCAGCGAAACGCCGCACAGCGACACGTAAAGCCACCCGAGCTGGGCCGGGGTGAGTGAACAGTGACGCTTGAGAAGCCACAGCACAGCACCGTGGCTGTGGGTACCCTGAGCGGGTGAGGTGGCAAAACGAAACGCTGGCGTTGGCTGCAGCATGCGGCAACCCCCCAAAAAAACAGCGGTCCATGCCGGGCACGGGCCGCGCGAGGCTTGGGAACATCCCCAAAATCTGTACTGAATTGTAGCCGGTTTGCCCTGCCGCTCCCCTGAAAAAGCCCCCAAACCAGTGGTCGCGGCGGGCCGGATGGGCGCCTGCGCAACAGCCCCGGCCCCGAAGGCCGGCGCTCAAGCGCCCGGCCGCCCGCCCTGCAGCATGCTGCGCATGTCGGCCACCGACACCGCGCTGAGCGCGCTGACCTTTACTTTGGGCGGCGCCTTCAGCGCGTGGCCGTAGATGACCTCGAAGGTCAGGGACAAACGCCCATCCGCATCTTTGGCAAGACGGCGCGCCAGCGCCTCTTCAAGCCGCATCTTCCAGACGCGCCCGCGCAGGGCGGGAAACCGCGCGGGGTGGAAGTTGCGGCCCAGCTCGGCCAGGTCCTGCAGCAGGCGCGCGGGCGTCGCATAGGTCAGCGTGATGCGCTCCATGTCCATCACCGGCTCGGCAAAACCGGTCTGCACCAGCATGTCGCCCCAGTCGTGCATGTCGGTCAGCTCGTGGCCCGCGGGAGGCCAGCCCAGTTGCGCGTAGACCTCGCGCAGCTCCTTCGCGGTGTCCGGGCCCAGGCATGAAAACATCAGGAAGCCGTTGACCTTGAGCGCCTCGCGCCACTGCGCCAGCAAGGCCTGCGGGTCGGCCGATTCATGCAGCGCCATATTGGCCCACAGCATGTCGGCGCTGCCGGGCGGCGGCGCTTCAAAACGCACCGGGGCGGCCGTCCATCGCCGCGGCGTCCACCACGGCTGCACGATGCCCTTCATCGCCTCACGCGTGCGCCGCGGATTGTTTTCCAGCACAAAGGCCGTGGCGCCGGGGTAGGTCTTGGCCAGCTGCGCATGGGCCTGCAGCCCGCCGCGCAGCGCGCCCCAATGCACCCAGCTTTGGGGTTGCAACTTGATCCACTGCAGGCGGTCCATCATGCGGCGCGCCACCTCCTCATGCAGCCAGGGCGAGGCCAGGGGCGCACTGCGATCCCAGCGGCTGACGGCGATCGGGTCCAGCGTGGGCGGGCGCTCGGTGGGGGTCATGGAAGAAGGCAAGGCGTCTCGTTCAAAAGGTAGGCGAGTATATTGGCACGGTGTTCACACGCCTGCTTGTTCCTTCCGCATTCCTGCCCCGCTGGAGCGGCTTTGCTCGCGGCTTCAACACGGGGATCGCCAGCCAGTGCGCGGTCTGCCGCAGCTGGCCCGCGCGCCAGGTGTGCGAGCCCTGCGTGGCCCGCTTCGCGCAGCCAGAGGCGCGCTGCAACCGCTGCGCCCTGGCCTTGCCGGCCGACCTTTCCATGGGCCTGCGAACCGGCCCGCCCTTGTGCGGCGCCTGCGCCGTCGAGCCGCCGCCGCTGGACCGCGCCTTTGCCGGCGTCGCCTATGGCTACCCCTGGTCCACGCTGGTCGCCGGCTACAAATTCGGCGAGCGGCACGGCTGGGCCGGTTTTTTTGCGGGCCTGCTGCTGCAGTCGCCCGGCCTGGCGCAGGTGTTCGGCGAACTGGAGCCCGAGGACTGGCTGCTGCCGA